>CAWGQH010000013.1:0-70392 GCA_963824735.1 uncultured Chloroflexia bacterium | reverse complement strand
GGCGGCCCTCCACCTCGCGGCCCCCGCGCAGCGTGCCCTCGAGTCGAAAACCGAGGTGCTCGCCGAGGCGACGCATGGCGACGTTGTCCTCGTCCGTTGTGAACCACACGCGGAGCGCGCGTCGCTCGTCGAACAGATACGCCAGGAGCAGCGAGAGTGCCTGGAATCCGAGACCCTGCCCGCGCTGGTCCGGATCGATGATCAGGATTCCGACCTCGTACACATCGAGCGGATCCCGGAAGGGGCACATGACGGCCTGCACCACGCCCAGAAGCACATCCCCACGCGACACCCCGAATTCGATGCCGTGATCGGCCCACTCGCCCGACGCCGCCACTCGACGTCGAACGTCGTCGACAGACACGTCCTTGCCGCCGATCGTCCTGATGGCCTCGCGCATCGGCTCGATGGCGGCCTCGGTCAGCCGCCCCAGCGCCACAATCGACGGCCCGCTCATGCGCGGGCCGCAGCGAACAGGCGCCGCGCTCCCGACACTCCCTTGAGCTCCACGGCGCCGACATCACGGAAGGCGACCGGCGCGTCGTTCGACGCGTCGACCACTTCCTGGCTGACGATCACGTCGCCGGCCTGTGCATAGTCCGCGATCCGCGACGCGAGGTTGACGGTCTGGCCGTAGTAGTCGCCCTCCTGGAAGATCACCGGCCCGGCATGCAGGCCGACATGGGCCGGCGGCAGCCCTGCGTCGACGATGCCGGCGACCATCTCCAGCGCCGAGACGACCCCGTTGCCGGGGTTCGGGAAGTGCAGCATCACGCCGTCGCCGAGCCACTTCACGGCCCGGCCGCCGTGCTTGACCGCCGCCCCGCTGGACGACCCTGCCGAGCTCCTCGGCCAGGCGGGCCGCGGCCGCGTCGCCGCGTTCCTGCGTGAGGCTCGTGTAGCCGCTGATGTCCAGGAAGCACATCGCGGGCGGATGCTCGAGACGGCTGTGCAGGCCGGCATTGGCCAGCATCATTTCGAAGCCTTCGATGATGTTGCCGGTCCACGCGCGCGTCTGCTGCAGGTGGTACATCGCGATGACCGCGCGCTCGGTGAGGGCGCTCAGCTGATCGCCGAGGTCGACCCCGAGGATCTCGTCGGGCTGCTTGCCCGCCTCCATGGCTGGAGCGATGACCTCTGACTGCCACATGGCCGACTCCGTCTCGGCCATGCGCCCCATGCTGTCGCCCTGAGCGCGGAGGAGCTGCAGGATGGCGGCCTCGCGGAACCCCGCCTTGACCTGCGCCTCGATCATCTCGGCGCACGCGAGCTCCTCGTCACGAACGCGATCATCGGGGTGCGGCGCGACCGAGCCGGTTGCCTCGCGGATACGCATCAGCAGTTCGACTGGCACGCCGGTCCGCGCAGCCAGCTGATCGAAGGTGACGCCGCTGAGCGCAGAGAACCGCTCGAACGCGGGTGCGTCGAGGAAGTCGAGCGACACCTGGCCGCGCCGGATGACGGCGCCGAGGCCATCGAGCGGGATACCTGACGCCGCGAGGCTCTTCACCAGTGCAGCGCGGCGCAGATGACCCGGCGTGAACCGGCCGTCGGCGGCGGGCGTTAGGATGCCCAGCTCGACGAGCCGGTCCAGCTCTTCGACGCCGATTCCACTTCGTTGGGCAGCCTCTGCCGGGTCGTACCCCTCCATCGGCGTACTCTACGCGGCGCGACCGCGGCGGATGCGACATCACGCTCCGGCGGAGGCTCCAGAGAGCGCGGCGACTGCGGCCATGATCAGCGCGTAACCGGCGACCGAGGCGGCCCGCTCGCCGTGACGCCCGGTCGCTTCGTAGACCATCAATGCCGTCAGGGCGACCATCCATCCGATGCTTGCGAAACCCTCCGCGAACATGAGCAGCATCAGGGCCCACGAGCTGCCGAGACAGGCGAGGCCGTGGCGGATGTCAAGGCGGCCAATGGTTCCCGCGGACGCCGTGACGGCAGATTCGATCGGGTGACGGCAGGCAGCGAGGCTGCGCTTCTTGAGCGGGACGAGCTGGTAACCGCCCGCGAGCGCCAGGATCCCCGCCTCGATGAGCCAGGGCCGCCCCGCGAGCCACGGCGTGCTGTCGACGACATGGTGCAGGCCGACGTCGCCGAGGAACGCGACCAGCCCGAAGGCGGTCCATACCAGGGCGAACGAAACCAGGAACGCGGAACGGGCGCGTCGCGGCGAACCGATCAAGGAGGCCGACGCTTCCACCAGCTGGATGGTCCGAAAGCTCGCCGGCAGCATCATGGCGGCCGCCATCACGAGCCAGCCGACGAGGAACATCGGGACGGCTGTCGCAAGGGCAGACCGCCCTCGATCAGCGCGTGGTGATGGAGTTCGGCCGAGGCGCCTGTCAGCTCGGCGACGGCCAGGATCGCCCAGCAACCGGCGACGAAGAACGGGACGTCGAGCTGGCCGGGGCTTCGCAGCAGCGAAGCGGCCGCGTCCAGTCCGGGGACTCGACGAGGGAATGGCGGGCTCTCGAACGCGGCCATGGTGCTGACCTCAGACGAAGTCGAGTGCTGCAACCGAATGGGCGCGTCGTCGTGAGCCGGACGTCGCGTGTCGCCAAGCACGTCTTCGAGCGGCATTCCTGAGGTCGTGGCTCGTCACCCGTTCGGGCAAGCGCGCGTCGTCGAAACGACCCTCGTAGCGGAGCCGTCGGTCGCGGTCGAGCACGAAGACGTGGAAGGTGCAGGTCGCGCCGTAATCCCTCGCTACCCGCTGGCCGTCGTCGACCACGTACGGGAACGCGTAGCGCGTCCTCGGTGGCCCGCTCGACCATCCGCGCGATAACTCTCGTCGGGATACAGCTGCGGGTCGTTCGAGTTGATGGCGATGACCTGCACGCCTCGCGGAGCCGTAGTCGCGCTGGAGGGCGTTCATCCGCTCCGCCGTAGGCCTTCGCCGTTGGGCAGCGGTTCGACGAGAAGATCAGCACGAGCGCGTCGCGGTCGGCGAAGGTCGAGAAGCCGTAACGCTGGCCATCGGTGCCCAGCAGCCCCTCGAAGGCCGGGCCCGGGGCACCGACCGGGAGGGTCGCCGCTGCGGGCGACGCCTCCACGCAGGTCGAGCGGCGTCACGCCGTCGCGCATGCCGGCGAAGCGCTCCGGGAACTGCGCGACGATCCCGTCGTGGAGGGCGTCGGCGAGCGACCATGATCTCGGTGAAGATGTCGTCGAACGCCTTGACGTCGGCCGCCCAGTCCCGCTGATCCGGGCGACGGCCTCGTCCTTCGTCAGCTTGAGGTGGAGCGCCAGCAGATCGAGGACATCCTTCTCGGGCCAGTTCGGGTTGGCGCCGGCGAGGAAGGCGGCGATCTCCTCGATGTTGGCCGTCCAGCGCGCGTCGTGCGTCGCGAACGCGCGCCTGGTCGCCGGACTTGGCGGCCGCGACGAGGTCGACGGCGATCATGATGTGCTCCTTGAGCAGCTCGGTCAGCTCGTCGCCGGCGGCCTGGCCGTAGTAGCCGGCGATCGGCGGCGCCGATGTCCTCCTGGTTCTTCAGCAGGCGGCCGGCGGCGGCGTCGGCATCGGGCGTGCCCGCGACGGCGGCGACGATGTACTCCCGGGTCCAGATCACGTGATCGGACCACAGCTTGCGGAGCGCGAGCCGAACCGGTTCTCGGGAAGTCGCCATGGAATCACCTCGTGTGGACTGGGCGGCATGGCCGACGCGGTCGTTTGACGGGGCTCGGCCTGCCTTCTAAATCTAACGTGCGCTACCTTTACACGGCGCCTTCCGGGTGTCAAGTCTTTCACTAGCGAATCTTGCTGATACAACCCGTTCGGCTTACAGGTCGACCCGCCACAGGAGGCTGTTGGTGAAGTCCGTGACCCAGAGCGTGTCGCCGGACACATGGGGCACGAGGGGATCGCCGGGCACGGGGACCGTGCGGCGCGGCTCGCCCGGTTAGTCCAGCGTCGCGACGGTCGCTTCGCTTGCCGGGTCGATCCGCAGGAGCCGGTTGGGGTCGAGACCCAGACCGTGTCACCGTCGGACACCAAAATCTCGGCGCCCGCCACGTCCGCGATTGCCAGCGCGGTGAACGTCCGGCTCTCTGGATCCAGGCTCGCCGGCCCGTCGGGCCCGACGGCCGAGCAGCCGTTCGCCGGAGAACGTTCGTGAGCGGGGCACTTCCTGTCCCTCCTGCGATCCGTGCCTGCGCACGGTTACGGCAAGGACGGAGCTCGGAGCCGCCCTGGATCTATCCCGGGGATGTGGTGAGCGGGCGGATGTTCTGGTTGTGGTGGAAGACGTTGTCGGGGTCGTACCTGCCCTTTACTCCCGCCAGCCGGTCGTAGACCGCGTCTCCGTACGCCTCGCGGACCCGGTCAGGATGCTCGTCGCCGCCCAGGAAGTTGACGTACACGCCATCGCGGAAGCGGTCGAGGGAGGCGAAGAAGCCTCTCGTCCAGGCGATGTCCTGATCGCCGTAGTCTTCGCCCGGCTGCCACACGGCATCGAGCGTGATGGCGTGCGACACCTGTCGGTGCCAGAACGCCGTGTCGCCTCCGGAGACGCGGCTGACCGCGCCCCCCAGGTGGAACAGGGCCGCGTACGAGCGCGGCGAGGTGGCCGCGAACGCATGCTCGGTGATGACGCTGACAAGATCGTTGTTGAGCTCGGGGAGGTACGTGGACTTCCAGTAATAGTTCCAGCCGTGACGCACGGTGGAATCGATACCGCTCTGGTGGTCCACGTATGGCCTCGGCGCAACCAGGTCGAGCAGGGGAGCTCCGAAGGCGCGCAACGGGCGGAGCACCGCCTCGGCCTCGTTCATGGGTCCTGCATAGCAACTTCCCACGATCACAACCGGGCGCCAGTGCAGATCCTCGGGGATGTCCGGTAGCGGTGGCGCGGTACCGAACCGCACCACCGTGCCGAGGTCGTCGGGTGCGTCGTGTACGAAGTCGCGGTAGAAGCGCAGGACCTTGTCCGTGTCGTCTGCGTCCCAGAGAATCGGCCCGGCCATGACTTCAGGTCCGACCGGGTGGAGTCGGAAGTCGAACGAGGTGACCACGCCGAAGTTCCCGCCCCCTCCCCGAAGCGCCCAGAAGAGGTCGGGATGCTCGTCTTCGGACGCCCGCAACATGTCGCCCGCTGCGGTGACGATCTGGGCCGCGAGCAGGTTGTCGACCGCGAGGCCGTGCTTGCGCATGAGCCAGCCGATACCGCCGCCGAGGGTGAGTCCGGCGACCCCAGTGTGACTCACGATGCCGCCGGTCGTTGCCAGGCCGTGGGCCTGTGTCGCGTGGTCGACTTCGCCCCACAGGGCACCACCCTGCACCCGGGCAGTGCGATTTTCAGGGTCGACCGACACGGCTCGCATCTCCGAGAGGTCGATGACGATCCCGTCATCGCACACGGCGGTGCCGGCCACGTTGTGGCCGCCGCCTCGAATGGCAACCTCCAGGTCGTGGTCACTCGCGAATCGCACCGCGGCCGCCACGTCGGCGGCGCCGCGGCAGCGGGCAATGAGTCGAGGGTGGCGCTCAATGGCGCCGTTCCAAATTGCTCGGGCGTCGTCGTATTCGGCGTGGTCAGCGGTGATGAGCTGGCCCCGGAACCCGTTGATTTCCATCGCGGGGTGCCTCCTGGCTGGGCCGGCAGACCTCGTGCGGTCGGCGGCGTCGATCCTGATCATGTGACGAAACCACCGTGGCCCGCGTCTGTGTAGTCTCAGTTCTGGACTTCACAGACGACGCGGGGTCGGCGACGATGACGTCATGAGGACGTACGGCCAGTACTGTCCGATAGCCCGCGGTGCGGAGATCTTCGCCGAGCGATGGACGCCGGTGATCATCCGCAACCTGTATCTGGGTTGCGGAAGCTTCGGCGAGATCCTGGAGGGCGCGCCCGGGCTTTCCCGCACATTGCTTTCGGAGCGGCTGAAGGAGCTCGAATACCTCAGGATCGTCGAGTCGGCACCCAAACCCCGAGGGCGCGGGCGCCATTACCAGCTCACGGCCGCCGGTCGTGACCTCTTCAAGGTCTGTGCGTCGCTCGGCGAGTGGGGCGCCCACTGGCTTGAGATCGCTCCCGAGCACCTCGATCCGTTTGTTGCGCTGTGGTCAATGTGCAACGCGCTGCGCCGGGACCGGCTCCCCGATCGACGCGTCGTCATCCGGTTCGACTTCACCGGCCGCCAGCGGAGCGAGGTGTACTGGCTCCTGATTGAGCACGGAGAAACCGAGATCTGCAAGGAGTATCCCGGCCTTGACGAGGATCTGTACGTCACGGCGGAAGCCGAAGCCTTCGTCAAATGGCACGCCGGCCAGCTCACCTGGGCCGCCGCGACTCGCGACGGCGCCATCCAACTCGACGGGCCCGCGTGGCTCGTCCGAGCCTTCCCTACCTGGAACGCGCGAAGCATGTTCGCTTCCATCAAGCCGGTCATCCGGAGTGCCGCGAATTACGCAGGCTAAGTGACGGGCCTTTCGGCTGAGCTTGGACCTGCCTTCGGGCATGTAGGCCGACCCGACGCGCCCCAGTACAGCGAGGTCGCTTCATGGCTCATTCCAGCACGAAGACTGCCTATTTGCCTCTCGCATCGGTCGCGCTTCTGTTCGTCGCAGGCTGTTCGTTCACTGCCCCGGTCTCGCCGGACCCGGCGGTCCAGCCGACCAGCGAGGCGGACGCGACTGACCCACCCGCCAGCCACTCGCCGGCTCCCCGGTCCGCGACCGTTGACGAGATCGAACGGTTGCAGGCCGCCATCGACGCGGATCCATCCGATGCCGGCGCCCAGCGCGACCTCGGCTTCGCCCTCCTCCAGCGAGTCCGCGAGACGGCTGATCCGGCGCTGTATGCCCCGGCCGAAGCGGCGTTCGAACAGGCGCGCAGCCTGGCGCCGGACGACCCGCTCGTCCTCGTCGGGATCGGCAGCCTCCAGCTCGGCAAGCACGACTTCGCGGACGCGCTCGAGACCGCGCGGCGCGCCATCGACCTGGCGCCGCGGACGGCCATCGCTCGCGCGATCGAGGTCGACGCCCTCGTCGAGCTCGGACGGTACGACGAGGCGGACGACGCGGCCGCGGCGATGCTGGCGTTGGGATCGGACCTGACGACGCTGTCGCGCGTGTCGTACCTCGCCGAGCTGCGCGGCGACCTCGACGTCGCAGTGACGGCCATGCGGGCGGCCACCAAGTCAGAGGGCGTAGCCCCTGAGAACCTCGCGTTCACCCACGTCCAGCTCGGCAACCTGCTCGTCTACTCGGGGGACCCGCGGGCCGCGGCGGCGGAATATGACCGCGCCCTCGAACTCGTCCCGGGCCATGCCCCGGCGCTCGCCGGTCAGGGCCGCCTGGCGGTCGCCGACGGCCGTCTCGACGAGGCGATCGATCGCTTCCAGCAAGCGGCCGATGTCGTGCCGCTGCCCGAGTACGTGATCGCCCTGGCCGATGCGCAGGCTGCCGCAGGACGCTCGGACGAGGCGGCGCGAAGCGTCGACCTGGCCCGCGCCGAGATCCAGCTGTTCGAGGCGACCGGCGTCATGGTCGACCTCGATCTGGCCCTGTTCGAGGCCGATCACGGCGATCCGGATCGCGCGCTGGCATTCGCCGAGGCCGCCTACGAGGCGACACCAAACGTCCGTGCCGCCGATGCCCGGGCCTGGGCGCTGCACCAGCTCGGTCGTGACCGTGACGCGCGAGAGTGGTCCGACGAGGCGCTCCGGCTCGGGTCGCGCGACCCGCTCCTTCGCTTCCACGCGGGCGCGATCGAGGCGGCGCTCGGGGATGACGCCGCCGCTCGACGCGACCTCGAACTGGCGCTGGCGACCGACGCCGGCTTCTCGGCGACGCACGCGGCCGAGGCCCGCCGGCTCCTGGCGACGCTGGGCGACTGACCCGATCCGCATCGAGTCATCGGTCGGATTCATCCGATCGCCGCGCCGCGACGCATACCCCGACGACAGCACAGGACGGTGGTCGCGACCCGCCTCTGGCTGCACCCGAACGGCAGACCCCGGGAAGGTTGTGGATCTGCCGGCCCGCATCTCAGGAGGTGAGATCACCGTGGCAACACGCTCCAGGGTCGTCGGCGTCGCCGGCGCCCTCCTCATCGCGGCGACGTCGGTTGGCGGCGTCTTCGCGTCCAGTCACCGGGAGGCCCCGGCCATCGCCGGCGACCCGGGCGCGGACAACACGGACCTCTATGCGTTCGTCAGTCCGGACGACCCGAACAGCCTGACCATCATCGCCAACTACATCCCGCTCGAGGAGCCGGCCGGTGGGCCGAACTTCTTTCCGTTCGATCCTGACGTCAAATACGCCATCCGGATCGACAACGACGGCGACGCCAAGAGCGACGTCACCTACTCGTTCCGCTTCTCGACGAAGCGGACCGCCAAGAACTTCGCCGGCATCCCGACGTTCCTCTACAACGACGGGCCGGTCACGTCGCTGAAGGATCCGAACCTGCTGGCCCGCCAGACGTATGACGTGTGGCGCAACGGGAAGCAGGTCGCCAACAACGTCCCGGTACCGCCGGTCAACATCGGGCCGCGCTCGACGCCGAACTACGCCGATCTCGCGGCCAGCGCGGTCAAGACCCTCGACGACGGCACCAAGGTGTTCGCCGGGCAGCGCGACGACGCCTTCTTCGTTGACCTCGGCTCGATCTTCGATCTGGCCGGGCTCCGACCGTTCAACGATCTCCACGCCATCCCTCTGGCGGCCGCGCCGGGCATCGATGACGTCGACGGGTACAACACCAATTCGATCGCGCTGCAGATCCCGCTCCAGAAGCTGACCGATGACCACAAGCTGCCGACCGGACCCAACGACCCCGACGCCGTTCTGGGCGTTTGGGCGACGGCCAGCCGCCAGAAGTTCCGGATCCTCGAACCGGATGGCTCGATGTCGTCCTGGGGCCCCTGGCAGCAGGTGTCGCGACTCGGCAACCCGCTGATCAACGAGGTGATCATCCCGACCACCCGCAAGGACTACTGGAACAGCCAGCGGCCGTACAAGGACTCCCAGTTCGCGAAGTACTACCTCGCGCCGGAGCTCACGGCGGTGGCCAACGCGTTGTACGACGCGCTGGACACGCCGGCCACGTCGAACCGCGCCGACCTCGTGGCGATCCTGCTGACCGGGCTCAACATCCCGGACTCGGCGACCGTCCCGGGTGGCCTCCAGTTCACCCGGACCGGCTCCACCCAGGCCGACATGCTCCGCGTCAACACCGGCATCAAGCCGAACGCGGCCGGAGCCTGTGTCTTCGGTGTGGCCGATGGCGGGATGCCCAGCAGGCTCGGCGCCATCGACGGCGACCTGTGCGGCTTCCCGAACGGCCGTCGTCTCCTCGACGATGTCACCGACATCGAGGTCCGCGCCCTCATCGAGGGCTACGGGCCGACCCTCAACGCGGTCCTCGGCGTGCCGAACCGCTCACCCAACAACATGATCGGCGATGGCGTCGATGCCAACGACCTGCCGTTCCTGTCGGTTTTCCCGTACATCGGGACGCCGCACCAGGGCTACGAGCACGTCCACGAGCACGGCCCCACGGTCAACTGATCGACCACCACCGATCCCACGCGAACGGCCCGGGCATCGCCCGGGCCGTTCGGATTCGCTGGCTTGTTCATCGACAAGGCGCCATGACGATTGTCACCGCGATTCGATGATTCATTCCACTACTGACGACGTCGCCCGGAACCCACCGTGGGGCCATCTTCCGAAGGAATGAAAGCAACGAAGGGACCATGGACATGCTCGACTACAGATTGGCGGTCATCCTGAACGAGGACCGCGTCCGCAGCCATCTCCGTGAGCGGAGCATCCACAGGCAGCTGGAAGGAATTCGGCGGCAGCCGGTGCCTCGCTCGGCAGGTCGCCGCCGCTGGACCGTCGCCGACTTGGTCGGCCTCCTTGTGACAATTCGCGACGCGACGTTCAGCCGGGCAGCACGACCACCAGCCGCAAACCGCTGAGACGAACCGACACCGCAGGAGGAGGCGATTCCATGGCGACCATCGACGACGCAGCCAAGAGCCAGGCGCGCAACATCGAGCAGGCCACCGGCCGGTCGATCGACGAATGGGTGGCGCTGGTCAAGGCCAGCGGCGCGGAGCGGCACGGCGAGATCGTGGCGTGGTTGAAGGCGGAGCACGGGTTCAGCCACGGCAACGCCAACTTCGTGGCATTGACCGCGAAGCGTGGCTCGGTCGCCGGTGGCGATGAGCTGGTCGACACGATGTACGCCGGTCCGAAGGCGACGCTGCGCCCGTTCCACGATCAGGTCATCGAGCTCGCGCGAGGTTTCGGCCCTGATGTCGAACTGGCGCCGAAGCAAGCCTACGTGAGCCTGCGTCGCTCGAAGCAGTTCGGCACGGTCGGTCCCGGTCCTGGCGGACGACTCGAGATCGGGCTGAATCTCAAGGGCGTGGAGCCCGCCGGACGGCTGGAGGCCGGCGGCGGCATGTGCACCCACCGCGTCCGGCTGTCGTCCACGGACGAGCTCGACGGCGAGGTCATCGGCTGGCTCCGGGAGGCCTACGAGCGAGCCTGAGCAGAGGCCACCGACACATCAAGGGGACGTCGCCGTGACGAGCGCCCTGACATCCATCCCAGGCTGGCAGGTCTACGTGTGGATCCTTGCCATCAGCCTGCCGGCCGCCATTCACCTGCGAGCAGGCCGGTACCGCGATCGCTCCCGCCGGTCTGAGGTCGTCCTCATGTACGTCCTCGGCGTGTCTGGAGCGATCGGGATGTTCAACGTCGTGGCGCACACGGTCTTCGCCAGCGACGTCGCGGCGTCGATCGGGTGGCCTGCCGGCAACCCGTTCCAGACGGAGGTCGGCTTCGCCAACTTCGCGATCGGGATCGTCGGCTTCGCCTGCTTCTGGCGCTACGACTTCTGGCTACCGGCCGTTGTCGCCAAGTCGGTCTTCGCCTGGGGTGCGGGCCTGACCCATGTGCTGGACATCGTCCGAACGGGAAACGTGGCGTCGAACAACGCGGGCCCGATTCTCGTCTGGGACTTCCTGCTGCCGGTCGTGATCGTCGTCCTCTATGTCCTCGCCCGACCGGCGCGCGATCGGGTGGCCATCACGCCCACCCTGTACTGGTCGACGCGGTGGCGTCTGGAAGCAGACGATGAGTTCGCCTAGAGGTACAGTCGGCATCCTTGCGGTTGCGGGCTGGGCTACCGCCGCGACGAGGGACGAACCTGCGGATGAGAACGGCGCGGTGACCAATGGACCGCCGCCCGATCGCACGAGGTGGATGCGCTACATCTGGCTCGTCTACCTCGGCGCGCTCTTCTTCCAGCCCGCCTTCGACACGGCGGCCGGCCCGTTCGACTGGTTCGCGGCCGTTGCCCTGATCGCCGTCTTCCTGCCGCTCTACGTCGCGGGCCAAAGGGCCGTCGACGATCGCCAACTGCTGTCGATCGTCGCAGCGATGGCCGCACTCGCGGTGGCCGGCTCGCTGATCAATGGCGGAGCCAGCGTCTTCGTCATCTATGCGGCCGCCATCGCGGCCTATCTCGAGCCGATGCGGCGCGCGGTCGTGGTCATCACTGCGCTTGTCGGCGTCCTCGTGCTCATCCTGGCCTTGTCGACGGCCCCCCTCCCGTGGCGGGTCGTGGCGCTGATACCGGCCCTCGTTTTCACGATCGTGACCGGGGCCGCGAACATCGTCGATGCCGAGCGCGAGCGCGCGCAACGACGCCTGCGACGCGCCGACGAGGAGATCGAGCGGCTCGCCGCGCTCGCCGAGCGGGAGCGCATCGCGCGCGACCTGCACGACCTCCTTGGCCATACGCTGTCGCTGATCGTCGTGAAATCCGAGCTCGCTGCGCGCCTGGCGGAAAGCGATCCGCCGCGCGCCGGCGAGGAGATGCGGGACGTCGAGCGCATCGGTCGCGAGGCGCTCGCCGAGGTTCGAGCCGCCGTGGTCGGCTACCGCGCCCAGGGACTGCGCGGCGAGCTGGACGGGGCGCGGCGCGCGCTCGACGCGGCCGGGGTCGAGGCCACGGTCGAGGCCGAGCTTCCGGCGCTGCCGATCGCATACGAGTCGGCACTTGCGCTCGCGCTTCGGGAATCGGTGACGAACGTCGTGCGTCATGCAGGAGCGCGGCATGCCGCCGTCCGTATCGGAGTCGAGGGGTCGAGCCTTGTCCTCGAAGTGACCGACGACGGCCAGGGCGGCTCCGGGCCCGAGGGCGCGGGCCTGACCGGCATGCGCGAGCGGATCACCGCCCTCGGCGGTACGGTCCAACGCGACGGCAGGTCGGGCATGCGCGTGCGCGTGTCCCTGCCGGTCGAGGGGACGACTGGGATCGCAGGGGCGCGGGCCTCCGAGTCGAGCGGGCAGCCGTGACGATCCGCCTCGTCCTGGCCGAGGATCAGCGGATGATGCTCGGTGCGCTCGGCGTCCTGCTCGGGCTCGAGGACGACCTGACAGTCGTCGGAACCGCGCTCGACGGTGATGAGGCGCTCCGCCTCGTCGAGTCCCTCGCCCCGGACGTGCTCTTGACCGACATCGAGATGCCCGGCTTGATCCGGCCTCGACGTCGCCGCCGAGATCCGGCGCCGCGGCATGCCCACCCGCGTCGTGATCCTGACGACCTTCGCACGCAGCGGCTACCTCCGCCGCGCGCTCGACGCCGGCGCTGCCGGGTACCTGCTCAAAGACGCGCCGTCCGCAACACTGGCTGAAGCAATCCGCGCCGTTCACGCCGGCCGACGCGCGATCGATCCCGAGCTGGCCGCCGATGCCTGGGGCGAGGCCGACCCACTCACAGACCGCGAGCGGGAGGTCCTGCGCCTGGCCGGCGAGGGGCTCGCCAATGCCGAGATCGCCGAACGCCTCCACCTGTCGGACGGGACGGTGCGGAACTACATGTCCGAGGCGATTGGCAAGCTCGGCGTGACGAACCGCACCGCCGCCGCGCGGCTCGCCCGCGACCGCGGGTGGCTATGACCGTCGCGCAGCTTCGATCGAATCGGCGATGAGCGGGATCCGCTCGTCGAGGAACCTGGCGATCGGCCACGTTCCTTCCGAGTCGTTCGCGATGACCACGTAGGTCAGGCCCGTCGTACGGTCGTGGGCGGACCTGGCCGACACGCCGGCGTCCATGCCCTCGACCTGGACAGTCGCACGATCCGCAGCGAGCCAGAAGCCCAGACCGTAGCGGCGTCCCTCCCGGGGGACGTCGCTTCGTGCGGTCACGAAGTCGTCGACAACGGGGAGCGGCACGACCCGGCCGGCGAACAGGGCGGCCCACAGCCGCTCGAGGTCGGCCACGGTGGTGTACACGCCACCGTCGCCGGCGCCACGGACGGGCAAGTGGAGCACGTTCGACCGGCCGTCCCGGAGGTAACCGAGGGCGGTTCCGGGCGGAAGCCGGTCGGATCGGTGGAACTCCGTGTCCTCCATCCCGGCCGGTGCGGTCACGCGCTCGCGGACGAGATCGTAGTAGGACCGACCCGTGGCGATCTCCAGGGCGATCGAGAGCATCACGAACGCCCCGTTGTTGTAGGCGAAGGTCGATCCCGGGGTCGCCCGCTGGGGGCGGCCTTCGATGACCGGCACGTAGTCCATCGGCGAGGCCAGGCGATGGACCGGGATGTTCAGGACGTAGTCGTCGAAGTCGTCGTACTCGTCCTCGTCGAAGTAGTCACCGATGCCGGACCGGTGTGCGAGCACCTGCCCGATCGTGACCGTCGGGTCCACCGTGTCGAGCCGGTCCGGCAGAACGCTGCGCAGCGTCGTGTCCATGGACAGCTCGCCTGATTCGATCACAGACGCAACGGTCAGGGCGGTCAGGCTCTTGGCCACGCTCGCGGTCGCGAACACGGTGTCCATCGTGTTCGGGCGCTCGTTCGCCCGGTCGGCAAAGCCGCGGGCGAGTTCGTACGCGCGGGTGCCATCTCGCGACACGGCGATGGCCCCCGAGAAGCCACCCTGCTCGGCGAGCGCCGTCAGATCGTCCTGCCAGGGCATCGCGCGACGGTAGGCGGCGAGGCTGCTCCGCGTCAACGCGCGGCGAACCCGCCGATCGAGCCCGCTCGCGCGTCCCTGCCCAGACACTCCACCGCCCACCACCCTTCGCGTACGAGAATTGATCCAATGGAGATCACGCTGAGCCCCTGGGGACCCGACGACCTCCCGGTGCTGGAGCGCTCGAACACGCCGGAGATGACGGCCAACCTCGGCGGCCCCGAGAGCGGCGAGCAGCTGCGCGAGCGACACGCCCGCTACCTCCGCCTCAACGAGACCGGCGATGCGTGCATGTTGCGCATCGACGTCGACGGGGTGCCCGCGGGCGGGATCGGCTACTGGCAGACGGAGCACGACGGTGAGCCGGCGTTCGAGGCCGGCTGGAGCGTCGAGCCGCAGTGGCAGGGGCGGGGGGTGGCGAAGCATGCGATGCGCCAGCTGACCCGGATGGTGGCCGACGACGGCAGGCGGGCGCTGCTCGTCGCCTACCCGGGCATCGACAATCCCGCCTCGAACGCGCTCTGCCGCGGCGCCGGCTTCGAGCATCGCGGGTCGGCGACGGCACCCTGGCGCGGCGGGGAGCTGACCTTCAACACCTGGGTGCTCGACGTGTCTCCGCTCGATCTCGACGGACGCGTCGCCGACGTCGACGAGCGATTCGACGCCGCGTCGCTCGACGACCGTCGCTGGCTGCCGTTCTACACGCCGCACTGGTCGTCGCGGGAGGCCGCCGCCGCGCGCTGGAGCGTCGGCGAGCGCGGCCTCGAGCTGCGGATCGAGCCCGACACCGCACCCTGGGCCCCCGACCTCGACGGCGACATCCGGGTCTCGCACCTGCAGACCGGTCAGCTCTCGGGGCCGCTCGGCAGCGGCATCGGCCAGCACCGGTTCCGCACCGGTCTCGTCGTGCGTGAGGAGCAGCCCGCGCACCGGGGGTGGCTCGTGCGCCACGGCGTGATCGAGGTGCGCCTGGCGGCGATCCGGCACCCCGACGCCATGGTTGCCTTCTGGCCGATCGGGTTCGAAGCGGACCCCGACGACTGCGGGGAGCTGTGCATCGCCGAGATCTTCGGCAGCGACCTCGACGACGCCGGCGGCTGGGTGGGCATCGGCGTCAAGCCGCAGAACGACCCGCGGCTGCGCGCGGACTTCGAGAAGGTCCGAATCGCCGGCGACCTGACGGACCCCCACGACTATGCGGTCGAGTGGACGCCGGAGCGGGTGCGGTTCTTCGTGGACGGCCACTGGGTCAAGACCGTCGTCCAGTCCATCGACTACCCGGTGCAGCTCATGCTCGACGTCTACGAGTTCCCGCGTGCCGACGGCACCCGCGACATCGCGGCACTGCCACACGTGCTCCGCGTCGAGCGCGTTCGCTCCTTCCCGCCCCGCTGACGTCTCGTCGCGCGGACCGGGATCGGCGTACGCTCACGGCTATGGCGGATCCGATCCGGGTGATGGTCGAGCAGGGCAAGAAGCGCGCCGTGGCCTCGGCGTTCGACTGGCCCGGTTGGGATCGGAGCGCCAAGAACGGGATCGACGTCCTGCCGGTCCTCGCGACGTATCGACCGCGCTACGCGCCGGTGGCCGCGCTTGCAGGCCTCGGTGACGCGTTCGCTGCCGCCGGGGAGCTCGAGGTCGTCGAACGGCTCGACGGCACCGGGATGGGCGACTTCTACGGGACCTCGGGCAGGACGGCCGCGCCGGAGTACGAGCAGATGAGCGAGGCCGAGTGCGAGCGCAAGATCGCCCTGTTGCGGGCGTGCTGGGCCTACTTCGATGCGGTCGCCGCGCGTGTCACGCCCGAGCTGCGAAAGGGGCCGCGTGGCGGCGGACGCGATCGGGACCGGCTCGTGCGTCACGCGAACGGCGCCGAGATCGACGAGCACGCCAAGAAGGTCGGGGTGCGGACACCGCTCGAGGCCCTGGGCGACCCGGCGGCGATCCGCGCCCACCGCGACGCCTACTGCGCGGGGATTCGCGAGTTCAACGCGCGCGGCCCGTCCGCGGGCGTGTGGACCGTCCAGTTCACGATTCGACGTTCGGCGTACCACATGCTCGATCATGCCTGGGAGATGGAGGACCGCGACCTCTCCGGCGAATCCTGAAACAGGCGGGAGGGGCTTCAGGCTCCGCCAAGAACGAACTCTTGAAGTCGGCCTCGCGAGCCTGTCGTCGGCCTGGCGATCGCGGCGGCGCTTCAGGCCGCAGAAATGAGAATGGAGCGGGAGACGGGATTCGAACCCGCGACATTCTGCTTGGGAAGCAGACACTCTGCCAACTGAGTTACTCCCGCTCGGGTTCACGCTCAGATACAGCGTCTGCTTGAGCGTGGGGGCATTCTAGCGCGACCCACACCGGCCCACAGTGGCTGCGAAACCTCGTCTCGCCGCTGGGCGCACCCACCCGGGACGCTCATCGTTCGGTGCTCGTGGCACGTCTCCCTCGGGCCGGTCTAGGCTCGCCTTCTGAGCGGAGGCACGGGTCTGCCGGAGGATCGCTAAGCCGATCGCCGCCGCCAAGGCGCTCTCCGCTCGGTGCGAGTCGGGGACCAGCGGTCCCGGGCCACTTTGCACCGATGAGCGCTGCCAGCCGGCACCGAGGACCCGATCAGGCAACAGGGTGCGATCGGTGTCAGGACGGTCCGCCGAGATCGGTCGGGCGACGGCCGGCGGCAAGAGCGACGGCCCGCCGGGAGCCCGGCGGCGACAAGTCAGGCGGTACCTCCACCAGCTGAGCGCCATTCGCGGTGCCATCACCACGAGGATGCCCGATCGGTCCCTCGATCGGCCGCTTCACTCCGACAGTCGCGGTCCATCGGTGTATCCGCTCACACGGGGTGACAGTTCCTGGCTGTACCAGATGAGTCAACTCGGGACGTTGACCTTGCTAGGCTCACAAGGCGACACTCCCGGGTGTATGCCGGACGTGAACTTCTCCCCTAGCCCGATCCTCTGGGTGTTGTTGGGGATAGTCCTCGTGGGAGCTGCAGCGGGCTGGTTGTGGGTCAGGCGCTCGCGCAGATTCAGAGAGCCTTCGGCCAGACGCGTGGTGTTCTCTCTCCTCGGCGATGTCAGTGAGAGTGCCCTTTCCGCCGGATGGACCGATGAGCAGATTGTTGTCCTCGTTGGCAACGTGAGGATGGACCTGCGCGAACGGCAGCCCGGTGAAGGAGCGATCCTTCGCGTCTTCCACCTGATGGGAGATGTTCGGCTGCGGGTCTCTGCCGGCACTCGGGTGACCATCAGCGGAACCACGCTGCTTGGTGATCAACGCGTCGACGTGGACGCCGGGGAGGGTCCGGAGTTCGAGGTTCAGGCATGGGGGCTCTTCGGCGACGTAAGGGTCAACGACTAAGTCAAGTAGTCGTCGAGCAGGAGCCTCGCGGAGGGGAAACAAAGAACGGATAACCGTGTTACGGCTCTGGCCCTTGCTGTTGGGGCGTTTTCGGACGGGACCCGAGGTCTACCGGCACGTCGAGGTCGCCAACTGCTCCATTACGACGTTACGCGTCCTCGACGGCGTGCGCCGGCTGGTGCGGGCCAACGAGGTCGGCGACCTCGAAGGGCTCGGTCGCGAGGGCTGCTAACGGCTCAAGCGCGGACGGCCTGACCGCGCCGGCCGGGATCGGACGGTCACCGGTGAGCGGCGAGCGGCGCGCGCGCCCGACGAGCCGGGCGAGTTCGGTGAGCGACGTCACCACGGGGACGCCGCTCCCCGCGAACGCGTCCGGATGGCCGGGACGAGAGAGACCCGACGAAGCGGACCCCCGCGGCCCGGGCGATCGCAGCGTCACGCGCAGCGTCGCCAACGAACAGGACGTCGTTCGGAGCGACGCCAATCGCGGCCGCCCAGGCCCGGAGCTGCGCCACCTTGGGATGGTCCGGCCGCCAGCCGTCGACCGCAGCAGCGAGCTGGGCCAGCCCGAAGCGCCGGCAAAACTCCTGGACGAGCTCAGCCGCGCGTGCTGCTGCAGATGAGGGCAGGGACGTCGGCGTGCCCGAGGCGCTCGATGGCCGCTCCCGCGTCCGCGAACGGTCGGAAGCCTCCCATGAGGCCTTCCTTGGCGGCTTCGAAAGCGGACGGCGATCTCGTCGAGGCCCGGGCGGCCGTACGCGATGACGTCGAGCTGGGTCCGGAAGTCGTCGCCCGCGGTCGCGAGGTAGCGGCTCGTGGCTTCGTCGCGCGGCATGCCGAGCTCGCGCGAGAGCAGCTCGGCCGCGAGCTTCGCGAGCGTCCCCATGGAGTCGGCCACCGTGCCGTCGAAGTCGAACGCCACGGCACGCACGCCCCATGTAGTGGGCACCCGGTCCGCCGGCCCACCAGGACGCCCGCAGCCGCACGCTCACGATCCCCGCGCAGAGGACGGCCACGACGGCGAGCGCGGCCAGCAGCGAGCTGGCATGCACGGCTGCGCCCAAGGCGCCGAGCGTCAGGATCAGCAGTCGCAGGTCGCGCCCGCGGCCGCCCGCGAGGAGGACGCCGTGGTAGGTGTGGCCGAGGTCGACGGCGGCCTTGGCCGTGGTGTAGCTGACGAGCAGGTGCCCGACGAGCGCCAGGCCGGCGATGGCTATCACGACCGGCACCTGCGCCGACCCAAGACGGCCGGCGAGGTCCCCCGAGGTCGCGAGGTAGATGGCCGCGCCGGTGAAGAGCAGGCCGTCCGCCGCCCGGTCGAGGACCGCGTCGAAGAACGAGCCGAAGCGCGACGAGCGGTGCGCCAGGCGGGCGATCTCGCCGTCGCTGCCGTCGAGCACGCTCGCCGCCGTGATGAGGACCGCGGCTACCACGGGGGCGTGGGCGGCCAGGGCCGCCGCGGCGGCGAGCGCGACGGCGAACGCGGCCATCGTGACCTGGTTCGGGGTGATCGAGGGGAAGACACCGAGCAGCACCGGGGTCACGAAGCGCTGCGAAACCGCGCGGTTCATGCGCGTCGCCACGGCGCCGTCGAGTGCCTTACCGGTGCTTCGGAACAGGTACCGGCTGCCGCGGCGGTAGTCGGTCGGGGTGTCGACGTCAAACCACCATTCGTCGGCCTCGAGAGGCAGCGCGCGTGCCTTGCCGCGGCCGGCGAGCACTTGCACGGCACCCGCGAACGCGGTGTCGCCGGATGCAGCAACCTCCTCGACCGCGTCGAGCACCGCGGCGCTGCAGACGAAGGCGCCGACGTCGAACGCGTCGTAGGCGGGCAGCATCTTGCCGATGGCCTCGACGCCGTCGCCGGTGAGTCGAACCTTCATGGCGTCGGCCGGGTCCACACCGGCGGCCCGTCCGAGCGAGCGGTCCACGGCGACGACGACCTCGCCCGGTGCCACCGACGTCGCCCGGAGCCGGCGCAGCAGTGCCGACGCGAAGACGTGATCGGCCATCACCAGCGCGAACGGTGCGTCGCCGACGATGTCCTTCGCAGCGAGGACGGAGAGTCCGTTGCCCTCCCGATAGCGCGCGTTGTGGACGACAGCAACGCGCAGCCCTCGGCGACGGCTCACGTCCAGGGCCTCCCGGGCGACACGTTCGTGTTCGTGGCCAGTGACGACGACGACGTCGTCGAAGCCGGCCTCGTGCGCCGCGACGATTGACCGTTCCAGGAGTGTCATACCCGCGACCCGCACCAGAGGTTTCGCCCTCACCTTGGGCTGGAGGCGCGACCCAACCCCGGCGGCAAGCACCACAAGCCGGGACGTCTGCATCTTCTCGATCTCCTTCCTTGCTGTAGCCCCGAGTGAGCTGCCCCGGGATAGAGGACTGCGGGTTAGTTGGTCCCGGCCGTGGTGGTCAGGGTGTTGTGACGCTCGAGTGTGTCGTGCTCAACGGTGACCTTGACCTGGTTCGGTGGACACCGATTATGGTTGTTGACAGAGAAGGGGCGGCTCGGGTCGACCAGACACGGGCCAACGCGTCACGCCAGCACGGCTGCCTCTTGGCTATACACCTCAGGCTGCGGGCTTCGCGCGTTCGACCAGTGGAGCGCCCAGCGGCAGGCAAGTCCACGTCAGCGCGGCCAGGCCGGTGGTCGCCAGGGCATTCTCGGCGAGACAGCGGCCTGGGTTGTGGTGTTCCTGAGGTATCCGGCCATCAGGGTTGACTGGTTGACCGAAGGGGCTGTCATGAGATTTGGCTGCAGGGCTAGGATATGCATGGCCCCCGCTCCGCACGTCGACGGCGATCCCTTTTGGGGTTTGGCCAGATCGCGCCGACGGGGGCCTCTGCCGGGCGCCCGGGAAGGCTCTGCCCCGGGCTCATTTAGACCGGATGTTCTAGCGACGGGGCAACAGATCGAGACGGCATCACCAGTGGCTCCTCGGCCGGTTGGGCGGTCGGCGAGGCCGATGGACTGCTGGCCTGCCGTGTCGACACCCTCGCTCCCCCGGACAAGCGCGCCCGCTTCGGCGCACTCATGAAAGCGATGGTGAAGTCTGGACGCTGCCGGACGCCCATCGAGCTATGAGGACTGCTTTGTGGAGCGAAAGCCGCCCGTCTCCGAGGCGCGTTCGCGCGAACGACGCGATCATCGCGAAGGCTCGCTACCTCCGTACCGAGGGCCGCTTCACTGAAGCGGTCGAGATGCTCCGTCAGGCCATCGCCGTCGATCCCGAAGATCCGGCCCTCTGGAACACCGGGAGCAAGGTCCCGTCATCGAGTTCAACTCGGCGTCGCATCGCAACGCGTGTTCAAATCGACCGGAATGACTATCGGCCGCTGGGGCGGGTACTCCGGAGCGGATAACTGAACCGCGGACGCTAGCCTTCCCATGATCGGTGCCACAGCGCTTAGGGCCGGAGGCTTGGGAAGCAGACACTCTGCCAGCTGAGTTACTCCCGCTCGGGAGATCGTGATTGTAGCGAGCGGTGGCGGGTGCGCCAACATGCGCTGGGTCCGGGCGAGACGGCGGTCGCCGTGCGGCTGGGTCTGTCGCGCTACCAGCTCCGCTGACCGGCGACGGTCATGCGGCCTCCTCGAGCAACGGGCACGTGACCCGGCCGAACGCGCGCTCGCGGGCGCCGTACGAGCGGACGGCGTCCCCAGGGTCGCGGCCTTCGATCAGGGCGAGCGTCGCCTCGGACACGAGGTCGTCGTAGAGCGGGTCGTGGAGCATCACGAGCGTCGATCGCCTCGGGCCGACGACCTGTCGAGCTCTCTCGAACAGATCGTGGCCGACGTGCAGCCCGGGTAGTGGCGGGACCGCGCGGCTGCGACGCCTGGCGTACTCCGCAGACCGATCGCCTCGCCCGTTGCGGCGGCGACGCTCGTTGCGAAGCTGGTTCTGCCGCTTGCGGTACTCCGGATGGGCGGCGCGCCACGCGCGGTGGTAGGCGGCATCGGCCATGGCTCTGCCCCTCCGAGGGACACCTCAGGGTCATGGCGGGCTCCGCCACCGTAGCCCGGCGCCCTTAGCCGACGCTTATCGCTCGAAGATCACCGGTTCATACCCGATCCGCGCATGCCGGAACACGCGATCGCCCGGGCTTGTCGCGCCTGTCGTGGTTGGGGAGATCCGCGAGCCGGGCCGCGGAGGAGGTCCGGCCCGGCCCGCGGCGGGAACTTATGCCTCTGCCCGCTTGCTCGAGACGTCGAAGTACACCGCGACGAGCAGCACGAGCGCCTTGATCATGTACTGGTAGTCGATCGGGATCGACATGATGCCCATGCCGATGTTGAGCAGCCCGAAGAACAGCGCGCCGATGACCGTCCCGGCGACGGTGCCGACGCCGCCGTAGGCCGACGCGCCGCCGACGAACGTGGCCGCGATGACGTCGAGCTCGAAGCCGTAGCCGGCCTTGGGGGTCGCGGAGTTGAACCGCGCGGCGATGATCATCCCGCCGAGGGCCGCCAGGACGCCCATGTTGACGAACGTGAACAGGACGATCCGCTTGCTGTTGACGCCCGACAGCATCGCCGCCTTGGCGTTGCCACCGACCGCGTAGATCCGCCGGCCGATGACGGTCCGCAACGTCAGGAACATGTAGACGCCGATGAGGATGAACGAGATGCAGCGCGACCATCGGCAGGCCCTTGTAGCCGGCCAGTCGGTAGGCGATGAACATCACGCCGAACGACGATCAGCAGGTAGCGGATCGCGAACGCGTTCGTCGACCCGGTCGTGAACCCGTACTTGCGCTGCTCCGACCGCGACCGCCAGCCGATCAGCACCAGGCCTGCGCACACCAGAACGCCGAGCAGCAGCGTGGTCAGCTGGAGCGGCGCCCCCGCCGACCGGCACGGCCAACGGACCGAGCATGATCGGCGGCTCGCCGGTGCCGAACGGGTCCGGGAACGTCCCGATCAGCTCCGGAACGAACCCGGAGCGAGATCGCGCGGAAGCTCTCGGGGAACGGCCCGACCGGCTGGCCGCCGAGCAGCCACAGCGTGGCGCCCCGGAACAGGAGCATGCCGGCGAGCGTGACGATGAACGAGGGCACGCGCAGGTACGCGGTCCAGAAGCCCTGCCAGAGGCCGATCACACCCGCCGGCGACGAGCGTCAGGAGCACCGCGATGATCGGGTCGATCCCGATCTTCACCATCAGGACGGCCGCGACGGCGCCGAGGAAGCCGGCGACCGAGCCGACCGACAGGTCGATGTGCCCGACGACGATGACGAGCAGCATCCCGAGGGCCATCACGAGGATGTAGCCGTTCTGCAGGAAGACGTTCGTCACGTTGAGCGGCTTGAGCATCACGCCATCGGTCGTGACCTGGAAGAAGGCGACGACGATCAGGAGCGCGACGAGCATGCTGGCGCTGCGCAGGCCTCCCAGCCGCGACAGCAGGGCGTCGAACGAGCGCTTCTCAGCAGGGGCGGTGGGAAGGCTCTCCGCCGGCGCGCTCACAGGACGACCTCCTCAACTCCGGCACGAGCTCAGCCGCATGATGGCCTTCATGATCGACTCCTGGGTCGCCTCGGATGCGGGCATCTCGGCCGCGATCCGGCCGGCCGCCATGACATAGATCCGGTCCGAGATCCCGAGGACCTCGGGCAGCTCGGACGAGATGACGATGATCGCCTTGCCCTCGGCCGGCAAGGCGATTGATGATCGAGTAGATCTCGTACTTCGCCCCGACGTCGATGCCGCGCGTCGGCTCGTCGAGGATGAGCACGTCCGGGTCGGAGAAGAGCCACTTGGACAGCACGACCTTCTGCTGGTTGCCGCCCGACAGGTTGCATGGCCGGCTGGTTCACGTTCGGGCGTCTTGATGTTCAGCGCCGTCCCGGTACTCGTTGGCGACCTTGATCTCCTTCGGCGGGATCAGCACGCCCGACGTCGACACCCCGGCGAGGTTGGCCAGCGTGATGTTCGTCTTCACGGAGTTCATCAGGACCAGGCCGTAGGTCTTGCGGTCCTCGGTCGCGTACGCGAGCCCGTTGTCGACGGCCTTGGGGATCGTGCTGACGTCGATCTCCTTGCCGTGCTTGAGCGCCTGGCCGCTCACGAAGCGGCCCCAGGAGCGTCCGAAGACGCTCATCGCGAACTCGGTGCGCCCGGCGCCCATGAGCCCGGCGATGCCGACGACCTCGCCGTGGCGGACGTTGATGCTGACGTCGTTGATCACCATCCGGTCCGTGTAGATCGGGTGGGCGACATGCCAGTTGCGGACTTCGAAGGCGATCTCCCCGATCTCGGCCTCGCGCGGCGGGAAGCGGTGGGTCATGTCGCGGCCGACCATGCCGCGGATGATCCGGTCCTCGTTCACGTCGCCGCCGCTCGCGTCGAGCGACTCGATGACCGCCCCGTCGCGCAGGATCGTGATCGTGTCGGCGACGGACTCGACCTCCGGACAGCTTGTGCGAGATGAGGACGCAGGCGATGCCCTGGGCGCGGAACTCGCGCAGCTGCTGGAGCAGCTTCTGGGAATCGGCCTCGTTGAGCGACGACGTCGGCTCGTCGAGGATCAGCAGCTCGACGTTCTTGGACAGCGCCTTGGCGATCTCGACGAGCTGCTGCTTGCCGACCCCGAGCCGGTTGATCTTCGTGTCGGGCGTCTCGTCGAGGCCGACCTTCTCGAGCAGCCCGATCGCCTTCTGATGGGACAGGCCCCAGTTGATGACGCCGCGTGTCGCCTGCTCGTTGGCCAGGAAGATGTTCTCGGTGATCGACAGCTCCGGGATCAGCGCCAGCTCCTGGTGGATGATGACGATGCCCTTCTTCTCGCTGTCCTGGATCCCACCGAAGTGGCACTCCTCGCCCTTGTAGAAGAACTCGCCGTCGTACGACCCGTACGGGTAGACGCCGGACACGACCTTCATCAGGGTGGACTTGCCGGCACCGTTCTCGCCGACCAGCGCGTGGATCTCGCCCGGGCGAACGGAGAAGCTCACGTTCTTGAGCGCCTTGACGCCCGGGAACTCCTTCGTGATGTCGCGCATCTCGAGCAGCACGTCGCTCAAGCGAACCGCCCGTCCCTCTCCTCTGCCCTCACCGGCTCTCGAAAACGAAAGCGGGTGTACGAGACGTAGCCTCGCACACCCGCCACGCTACAGGGTTACAGGCCGAGCTGTTCGGCCGTGTAGTAGCCCGTGTCGACGAGCTCCTTCTGGACGGTGTCCTTCGTCACGTTGACGACCGGGAGCAGGTACGACGGGACGACCTTCACGCCGTTCTCGTACGTCTCGGTGTCGTTGACTTCGACTTCCTCGCCCTTGAGGAACTGGTCGACCATCTCCGCAACCTTGCGCGGCAAGCGTCCGGGTGTCCTTGAACACGGTGGACGTCTGCTCGTCGGCGAGGATGGACTTGACCGAGGGCTCCTCGGCGTCCTGGCCGGTGACCACGGGACCCGGCTTGTCGGCGCGTGTAGTAGCCGACCTGCTTCAGCGAGGCGATGATGCCGCGGCTGATGCCGTCGTACGGGGAGAGCACGGCGTCGACGCGACCGTCGGCGTAGTGCGTCGCCAGGATGTTGTCCATGCGGGCCTGGGCGGCCTCACCGCTCCAGCGCAGCGTGCCGATCTGGTTCGGGAACTCGGTCTCACCCGACTTCGACGACCAGCTTGCCGCTGTCGATGAACGGCTTGAGGGTGTCCCACGCGCCGTTGAAGAAGAAGCCGGCGTTGTTGTCGTCCGGCGAACCGGCGAACAGCTCGATGTTGAACGGGCCGGCGGCGTTGTTGAGGTCGAGCGTGTCGATGATCGAGTTCGCCTGGGCGACGCCCACGTCGTAGTTGTCGAATGCGGCGTAGTAGTCGACGTTCGGGCTCTCGCGGATCAGGCGGTCATAGGCGAACACCTTGATGCCCGCGTCCGCGGCCTTCTGCAGGGTGTCGGTCAGGGTGGTGCCGTCGATGGCGGCGATCACGAGGACCTTGGCGCCCTTCGTGATCATGTTCTCGACCTGCGAGACCTGGGTCGGGATGTCGTCCTCCGCGTACTGGAGGTCGGTCTCGTAGCCGAGCTCAGTCAGCGACGCGACCAGGTTGTCGCCGTCGGAGATCCAGCGGGCGGACGACTTGGTCGGCATCGCGATGCCGACGAGCCCACCGGCACCAGCGGCCGGGCTTCCGGCCGGCGCGGCGCTCTCGGCCGGCGCAGCGCTCTCGGCCGGGGCAGCGCTCTCGGCCGGGGCAGCGCTCTGTGGGGCCGTGGTGGCACCACCCGAGCTGCACGCCGCAAAGACGAATAGCGCAGTGGCCGTCAAGGCCAACAGTCTCTTCATGGACAGCACTCCTCCAGTTCGATCGACACGACGGGCGTCCGGCAGTCCGGCCGGTCCCTCGGCCGAGGGGTGGGGACAATCGTGGTGTCGGCAGTCGGCCGGGTCAGACCCCTCAGCGGTGCGGTGTCGTGAGCGTTCCCGTGAACGTTCACGGGGATGCTAGCGGGGTGTCGGTCCGGAGTCAAGATGCATTCTGCTCGGTAACAGAATTGCGTCTACAACCCTCGCGCGAGGTGGTGGTAGAGGTCGTTCCAGCGAAGCTGGTCGCGGAAGCCATCGAGCTCGGTCGTCTCGTCGATGACGAGGAGCTCGGTCCCGCAGGCCGCCGCGAAGTCGCGCAGGTGCTCCGCGGTGATCGCGTAGCCGAGGCTGGTGTGATGCGAGCCACCGGCCAGGATCCAGGCGGCGGCATTCGTGCGCAGGTCGGGGCGCGGCGTCCACATCGCCCGTGCCACGGGCAGCCGGGGAAGCGGCTGCTCCGGCGGAACGACGTCGACGACGCTCGCGACCATCCGGAATCGATCGCCCATGTCGGTGACGCAGGCGAGCGATCGCCGGCCCCGGGTGGGCGTCGAACACGAGGCGCACCGGGTCCTCCTTGCCGCCGATCGACAGCGGGTGGACCTCGAGGCGAGGCCGCGCCACCGCGATCGACGGGCACACCTCGAGCATGTGGGCGCCGAGGATCCGGTCGCCCGACGGACCGAAGTGGTACGTGTAGTCCTCCATGAACGAGGTGCCGCCGGGCAAGCCCGGCGGACATCACCTTCATGGCGCGGACCATCGCCGCCGGTCTTCCAGTCCCCTTCCGCGCCGAACCCGTAGCCATCGGCCATCAGCCGCTGGACGGCGAGCCCGGGCAGCTGGCGCAGCCCGTGCAGGTCCTCGAACGTGTCGGTGAAGGCGATGAACGCCCCGTCGCCGAGGAACGAGCGCAGTCCCAGCTCGATCCGCGCCCCGTCGCGCAGCGAGCCGTGGCGTTCGCCGCCCGGTACGAGCTCCGGTGCCACGTCGTACTCGTCGCAGTACGCCTCGATGAGCCGGTCCACGTCGGCGTCGGACGTCGCGTCGACCCGGGCGGCCAGGTCGCCGACGCCGTATGAGTTGACGCTGAACCCGAGCCGCCGCTGGGCCTCGAGCTTGTCGCCCTCGGTGACGGCGACCTCGCGCATGTTGTCGCCGAAGCGCGCGATGCGACCGCCCAGCCAGTCCTTCCGGGCGCTCGCCGCTCGTGCCCAGACGCCGATCCGATCCTGGACGGATGCATCGGCCCAGTGCCCGACGACGACGGTGCGTTCGAGTCGAAGCCGTGCCGCGAGGAACCCGAACTCCCGGTCACCGTGGGCGGCCTGGTTCAGGTTCATGAAGTCCATGTCGATGGTGGCCCACGGGATCTCGTCGTTGAACTGCGTATGCAGGTGGAGGAACGGCTTCTGGAGGCCACCCAGGCCGGCGATCCACATCTTGGCCGGCGAGAACGTGTGCATCCAGGTGACGAGGCCGATGCACGCGTCGCTCGCATTCGCCTCCTGGCACAGCCTCCGGATCTCGTCGGCGCCGGTCAGGACCGGCTTGACGACGACCTTGACCGGGATCCCGGGCGCTGCGTCGAGGGCAGCCGCGATCGCCGCGGAATGCTCCGCCACGGTCGCGAGCGTCTCCGGACCGTAGAGGTGCTGCGATCCGGTGACGAACCAGACTTCGTTGGCGCTGATGTCCGGCATCTGGCGGGGACCTCGACTACTGACCGTATTGCGTGGTGTAGCGCTCGTGGAGCCGCGCCACGACGTCATCGGGGAGCGGGTCGGGCTGACCGAGCTGGAGCGCAGCCCAGACGGTCGCGGCCACGTCCTCGGTCATGACCGCCGCCTTGACCGCGGCCGCAGCCGACGGGCCGACCGTGAAGACGCCATGGTTCTTGAGCAGGACCGCAGGCGAGCGACCGATGGTCTCCACGATCTGGGCGCCGATCTGCTCGTCGCCGATCATGGCGAACCCGGCGCACGGGATCTCGCCGCCGAACTCGTCGGCCTGGGCGGTGAGGTACACCGGGATCGATCGCCCGACGGCGGCGAAGGCCGTGGCGTAGCGCGAATGGGTGTGGACGACCCCGTTGACGTCCGGCCGATGGCGGTAGACGTACAGGTGGCTTGCGACGTCCGACGACGGCTTGCGGGACCCGTCCATGACGCGGCCGTCGAGGTCGACGACGACCATCGACTCGGCGGTGAGTTCCTCGTACCGGACGCCGGACGGCTTGATGGCGACGAGGCCGGTCTCCGGGTCGCGCGCGCTGACGTTGCCGCCGGTCCAGACGACCAGCCCGTGGCGGGGCAGCTCGGCGTGCAACGCCACGAGCTCTTCCCGGATCGCTTCGAGCACGGTCAGCTTGCCGTCCGTTCGCCGCGAGCTGCCGCGCGCATGCTCTTGAGGGTGCGCATCACGTCGTTCTCGCCGCGGCCGAAGTAGTCGTGCAGCCGGACGTACTCGCGATAGAGCTGCTCGTAGATGGACCGGTTGGCGGGGATCGGCTCGAAGACCGTGTCGCCCGCGCGTGCCATCGCGCGTGACGCGTCCTCGATGGTCCGGTACCCGCCGGCGTCGGGCCCCGCTGCCACGGCCGCGAACATCGCCGACCCGAGCGCCGGCGTCTGGTCCGAGGCACTGATACGGAACGGGCGACCCGTCACGTCGGCGTAGATCTGCATGGTGAGCGGGCTCTTCTCGGCCAGGCCGCCGGCCGCCACGATCTCGTGGATCGGCACGCCGTGCTCCTCGAACGTCTCGATGATGACCCGTGTGCCGTAGGCCGTCGCCTCGATCAGGGCGCGATAGATCTCCTCGGGCGTGGTCGCAAGCGTCGCCCCGATGAGGAGGCCGCTCACCCCGGCGTCGACCAGCACGGATCGATTGCCGTTCCACCAGTCCAGCGCCAGCAACCCCGACTCGCCGACGCGGAGGGCCGCGGCCTTCTCCTCGAGCAGGACGTGAAGGTCGATGCCCCGCTCGCGCGCCTCGCGGGCGTATGGCTCCGGCGTGGCGTGCTCCACGAACCACCCGAAATGGTCGCCGACGCACGACTGGCCGGCCTCGTAGCCGAAGAAGCCGGGCAGGATCCCGTCCTCGACGTAGCCGCACATGCCCGGCACCGTCTGCTCGTCGCCGGCCAGCACCATGTGGCACGTCGAGGTGCCCATGATCATCACCATGCGCCCGGCCTCGACCACCGCGGCTCCGGGCACGGCGACGTGGGCGTCGACGTTCGCCACCGCCACGGCCGTCCCCGGAAGCAATCCCGTCCAGGCGGCAGCCTGCTCGGTCAGCCCGCCGGCGCGTTCGCCCAGGGACATGAGGTCCCGCGACATGCGCGTGTCGACGACATCGGCAAAGCGTGGATCGAGCGCCGCGAAGTAGTCGTTCGACGGGAAACCGTCGCGCTTCGACCACATCGCCTTGTAGCCGGCAGTGCAGACGTTGCGCGTCTCCCGACCGGTCAGCTGCCACACCACCCAGTCCGCTGCCTCGAGGAGCCGCTCTGCGCGCGCGTAGACGTGCGGCGCCTCGTCGAGGATCTGGAGCGACTTGGCGAAGAACCACTCGGAGCTGATCTTCCCGCCATAGCGGTCCAGCCAGGGCTCGGCGCGCGCGCGCGCGACGTCGTTGATCCGGTCCGCTTCGGGCTGGGCGGCGTGGTGCTTCCAGAGCTTGACCCACGCGTGCGGCTCGGCCCGCAGGTCCGGCAGGAGGCACAACGGCGTGCCGTCGGCGGTCGTCGGGAGCATCGTGCACGCAGTGAAGTCGATGCCGACGCCGATGACCTCGGCGGGAGCCACGCCGGCCGCCCGGAGGACGTCGGGGATCGCGGCCTGGAAGACCCGCAGGTAGTCCTCGGGATCCTGGAGCGCCCACTCGGGCGGAAGCACGACATCGCGGCCGTCGATCGGCAGCCGATGGTCGATCACGCCGTTGGCATACGGGTGGACGGAAGTCGCGAGGACGGTGCCGTCGCCGACGTCGACGAGGACCGCACGGCCGGACTCCGTCCCGAAGTCGACACCGATGGCGTACCTGCTCAACGTCCCTCCCCTGTTCGAGACCGCTCGGGCTGCGTCGCGCGCCAGGTCCGTCGCGGGATCACGCGAAAGCGACGGGACCCTTGCGTTGCGTTAGCGTTCCCGCTAACGTTCACGACCGGAACGATAACCTACCAGCCAGGCGCTCCGGACACAAGCCCGGCCGCTCGAGTTCGAGGCCCTCGTGACCCCCCGACCCCAGCCCAGGAGCGACGAGCACCGGGTGACGATCCGAGAGATCGCCCGGATGTGCGGGGTGTCCGTGCAGACAGTGTCGCGCGTCATCAACAGGCGCCCCGACGTGGCTCCCGAAACTCGTCGTGCGGTCGAGGCGGCCATCGCCAAGACGGGCTTCCAGCCGAACGCCGTCGCGCGCAGCCTCGTGCAGCGGCGGTCCTACACCCTGGGCGTGATTGCCGCCGGGCTGCCCTACTTCGGTGTCGCGCAGACGCTCAACGGGATCACCGCGGAGTCGGAGGCACAGGGCTACGGCCTGCTGCTGAAGGAGATCCCGGATGGCGGCGTGACGTCCCTCGCGCCGATCGTCGAGTTCCTCATGGCCCGTCGGGTCGAGGGGATCGTGTTCGCCGCGCCCGACCTCGGAGAGAGCCTGACCTCGCTTCGTGCCCGGTTGCCCATCGGCGTCCCGCCCATGGTGTTCCTGAAGTCGGAACCGTCGCGGGCGTTCACGACGATCCTCATCGACAACTACGGGGGCGCACGGGCGGCGACGGAGCATCTCATCGCGCTCGGGCGGCGGCGCATCGGGCACCTCGCCGGGCCGCTTGACTGGCACGAGGCGCGCGACCGGGAACAGGCCTGGCGCGACGCGCTGCGCCAGGCCGGCCTCGCCCCGGGGCCGCTCGCGCAGGGAACATGGACCTCGGAGAGCGGGGCCGAGGCGTTCGCGCGCATGCTCGATGAGGACCCGACGATGGACGCAGTCTTCTCGGGAAACGACCAGATGGCGCTCGGAGCCATGCACGTGATGCACGCGCGCGGCATCAAGATCCCGGACCAGATCGCGGTCGTCGGCTTCGACGGCCTGGAGGAGGCGGCATGGTTCACACCGCCCCTGACGACGATTCGCCAACCGCTGGGCGAGCTCGGCCAGATGGCCGTTCGCGAGGTGCTCGCCATCAACGGAGACGACGCGGGCCAGCGGTCGGTCCGCAGCTTGACGCTCGCGACGGAGCTGATCGTCCGCGGGAGCGCGCCGGCCCTCCCGTCTCGCTCCAGAGCGAGCTGAACACGACCGTTCGGATGCAATGCCGATGCAAGGCGGCCAGTGCTAGATTCCGTGCATGGCCCGGCGGTCAGCGACTGCGAAACGTCAGACAGACGAGGATGAAGGTCGCCGCGCGCTGGTCCTGTACGACCGCCGCGCGATGGTCGACCTGATCGAGCTCACGCTGAACCACGGCCTGTTCACGGTCCGGGCCGCTGCCAGCCTGCCCGAGGTCGAGGCCCTCCTCACCGACTGGCAGCCGCACCTTGCGCTCGTCGACATGGAGCACGACGACAGCGCCGCGCTGCTTCGCCGGCTCGGCACGTCCAGGAAGCTGGCGGCGACCGTCACGCCGGTCCTCGGCCTCACCCGGCGCGGGGACCTGGCGACCAAGCTCCGTGCATTCGACCTCGGCGTCGACGACATCGTGACTGTCCCCTTCTCGCCGGAAGAGCTGCTCGCGCGGGCGGTCGTCATCACGCGCCGCGCGTCGGGCATCGACCGGCCGATCGTGCCGACGATCCGGCTCGGGGAAATGGAGATCGACATCCTCAACCGCGAAGTGCGTGCTGGGACCTCGGTCGTGCACCTCAGCAGCATCGAACAGGCGCTGCTGTACCTCCTGGCCAGCCGCGCGGGAAGCGTCATCACTCGGGACGAGATCCTCGACGGCGTGTGGGGTACGGACTTCGTCGCCGAGAGCAACATTGTCGATCGGCACATCAGAGGGCTGCGGGTCAAGCTCCAGAACGACTACAAGCACCCCCGGTTCATCGAGACCGTGCCCGGCCGAGGCTACCGATTCATCCCGACGTACTCGAATCGAGGGTGGGCGGAGGGCCTCGACGAGGACGACCGCATACCCGACTGAACCTGTTATGACGGCCCGTCATGACGGACACACACCCCGCTTTCAGAGTGAGCGCGTGTCTCCGTTGAAGGCTCACATCGATGCGCCGCTCCCACCGTTCGACCAGGACCGAAGGGCCCGTGGTCGTCGGTTCCGGCACGTCGATCGCGCCGATGCATGTCAGCAGCGGCGGCCTCGGGACATGGTGCGGCCCTCAACCTGGGGGTCTGGGCGGCCGACAGGTGGCGCTTTGTGAGCGGCGCCCCGGGTGACAGGGCTCCGGCGTAGACGTCGCGGCGCGGAACGCGCGGCGGCTGGGGGGTAGCCCAGCGACCACGGTCCGCTGACGAACCGACCGGGCCCTGTCGCCACCACCTTCGGGGAGGGTGGTCATTCGCCGTCTTGCCCGGCCCGAAGCGCCTCCAGCGTCTCCCGGATGCGGCGTGCCCTGGTCTCGGGCCGCTTGGCTTCGTCGATGCTTCGGACGTAGCCCTTCCGATAGAAAGTCGCGAGGGACTCGAATGCTCGGCGGGCCGCCGGATCGGCCGCGAGCGCGTCCCCGAAATCCTTGGCCAGGTCGTCGAACTGCGGACCCTCGGGCGCGATGATGACCGCGACTCGGTCACCGGCCGTCACGATTCCGGCGCGACACCACGATGGGCCGAGCTCGAGGTACGGATCGGTGCCTCGCTGGACGAGTCTGCCGCGGAAGGGCATGCGGCGGATCGAGCCGGACACGTAGTGGCGGTCCTTCGCGCCCCACGTGTCGTCCGGGTCGAACGGGAGGCGGATCGCGATGCCGCCATTCCGCCGCCCTTCGACGGTCGCCGCGAACCGCTCGGTCGTCACCATGCCCGTGGTGTAGCCTCGCACAACGGGCGGTCGACGTGGCGGTCGCTCGTGCGAATTCCACGGAGGACGGCATGGGCTCGCTGGTTGCGGGCGTCGATACGTCGACCCAGGCGACGAAGGTGCTGGTGGTCGATTCGGAGACGGGCAGCGTCGTCGCCAGCGGTCGCGCAGGGCACACGGTCAGTGGTGAACGCGGCGCGCGCGAGACCGATCCGCGCGAATGGTGGGAGGCGCTCCGGACGGCGCTCGCGCAGACGGGTCGCGCCGAGGACGTCGCAGCCATCGCGATCGGGGGCCAGCAGCATGGGCTGGTTGTGCTCGGCGCGGATGGCGAACCCCTGCGCCCGGCGATGCTCTGGAACGACACGCGTTCCGCGCCACAGGCGACGGCGCTCGCGGAAACGATCGGCGCCGAACGGCTGGCGGACCGAGTGGGCAGCCGGCCGGTGGCCTCGTTCACGGCCACGAAGTGGGCCTGGCTGCGCGAGCACGAGCCGGCGACCGCCGACGCAACCTCAGCAATCCGCTTGCCCCACGATTACCTGACCGAACGCCTCACTGGCGAGGGCGTGACCGACCGGGGGGACGCGTCCGGGACGGCGTGGTGGTCGACCGGCGACGAGGCGTATGCGGCGGACATCCTCGCGAGTCCCCTGCTCCGGCTCGACGAACGGATGCTGCCCCGCGTGCTCGGGCCGCTGGACACAGCGGGCCAGGTGACGGCGGACGCGGCCCACGCGACCGGGCTCCGAGTGGGCGCCCTGGTCGGCCCGGGAACCGGCGACAACATGGGTGCGGCCCTCGGTCTCGGACTCCGCGCCGGCCAGGTCGCGATCAGCCTCGGAACCTCCGGGACGGCGTTCGCGGTGTCCGAGCGTCGGACCTGTGACCCGGGCGGGATCGTGGCCGGGTTCGCCGATGCGACGGGCCGGTTCCTGCCGCTCGCCTGCACGTTGAACTGCACGTTGGCCGTGGACCGCGTGGCCGGCCTGTTCGGGTTGGACCGCGACGACGTAGCCCCGAGCGGCGAGGTCGTCGCCCTGCCGTGGTTCGACGGGGAGCGCACGCCGGACCTGCCGAACGCCGCCGGCACGCTCGCCGGCCTGCGCCACGACACGCGACCCGAGCAGGTGCTGATGGCCGCGTACGAAGGTGCCATCGCCTCGCTCCTCGATGCGGTGGACGCCATCGCGGATCATGCGGGCGGGCTCGACGAGACCGCGCCGCTGGTCGTCCTTGGTGGCGGCGCGCGCGGCCGCACGTGGGTCGACGTCGTCCGTCGCCTGTCGGGACGCGCTGTCCTGATCCCCGACGCCGAGGAGCTGGTCGCGATCGGCGCGGCGGTGCAGGCCGCCGCGATCCTCGGCGGGGAGGACCCGGCGGCCGTGGCAGCCCGCTGGGGCACGAGTGCCGGCACCTTGCTCGAGCCGGTCCCTCGTGACGACGAGCGGCTGGCCCGGATCGGCGCCCTCCGGAACGCGGTAATCGAGTCGCCCGCGCTGGCCGGCAGCACCAGGTGATCGAGCTCCGAAACGGGGCTTCCGTCGCGACCATCGACGCGGAACGGGGCGGACGGCTCGCCTCGCTCGTCGTGGACGGCCGCGACGTGATCGTGGGACCGCCCGACGAGGGTGATCGGACGATCCTGTGGGGCTCGTTCCTGATGGCCCCGTGGTGCGGTCGCGTGGAAGGCGGAGTGCTGGAGTGGGGCGGACGCACCCACCAGCTGCCCATGACCGACGAGGGCAACGCGATCCACGGCGTGCTCTGGGACCAGGCCTGGACGGTCGAGGCCGTGACGGACGACACGGCCGTGATCTCGGCACGCCTCGAGCCCGGCGGCTGGCCGTTCGCCGGTCTGGCTCGCCAGCTGTTCGAGCTGCGCGACGGTGAGCTCGTGACGTCCGGCGAGGTTCTCGCCGATGAGCCGATGCCTGCGGCGCTTGGCTGGCACCCCTGGTTCAACCGAACCGACGAGGACCCCCGGCTGACGATCCACAGCTCGCACACGCTCGAGACGCGCGACCTGATCCCGACCGGGCGGCGGCTCCCCGTCGACGGGACCACCGACCTGCGCCACGGAACGGAGATCGGGGAACGCCTCCTCGACCATTGCTACACCGAGGTGCGCGCGCCGGCCCTCGTGGAGTGGCCCGATTTCGTCCTCGAGATCGCGTTCGATGAGCCGCTCACGTCCACGCTCGTCCATACCCGCGCGACGTCGTTCTGTATCGAGCCCCAGAGCGCGTGGCCGACCGCGATCGCCCTCGACGCGGCCGGCGTGCCCGACACCGGTCTCGCGATCCTCGGCGCAGGTGACCGGCTGGCCGCCTCGATGGCCTTGCGCTGGCGAACCGCCTAGAGGTGCGATGATCTCGCGATGCCAGCGAGGTCCCGCACCCACTCGAGCCGTCAGACCGGGCAACGGCCGCTCCGGTCCAACCGGTCGCGACAACCGCGCCGGCCGCCGGCCGCACCTTCCCGTGGCCCCTGGCACTCGGTTTCGCGGCGCTCGCCGTGGGTCTCGTCGCCCTCGGCTGGACGCTGCTCGCGTCGGGCCGCGGCGCGTCGGACTGCCAGGCGCGCGCATGGGATTCGATCCCGGAAGAGCGGGCGCTGCCCGACGGCTGGGCCGTCACCGCGACGAACTTCTTCGTCAGCAACTCGACGGTCACCCTGGAAGGGCCGGCCGCCGATACCGAAACGGGCGAAGGTGTGGTGTACGCCACCGTGACGTGCTACGGCGACGACGGGTCAGAGGCGCTGGCCCGGTCCCGCGCAGCAGATGCCTCGACCGGCAGCCCGACAACGGACCTCGAGGGGATCGGCGACGAGGGCTATGCGATCGAGGACGGCACGGGGCTCTCGGCCCTGCACTTCCGCCGCGGGGACCTGGTCTCGTACCTCGTCATCGCGGGCAACGTCACGCCGGACGAACTGCGCTCCACTGCGACGGCGTTTGACCAGGCGATCATCGATGCGAAAGCCGGGGACCTGCCCTCGATTGCCCCCGCCGTCACGCCGGGTTCCGCTATCGAAACGCTCCCGATCGAACCGTCCGCGCTGCCATCCGAAGCGCCGCTCGGCTCCCAGGGTCCCGACGCCTCCCCGGCCTCTCCCGTGTTGGAACGGCTGATGCCCACCGAGATCGGCGGCACGCCGTACATCGTCGAGAGCTTCACCGGGGCCGACGCCTTCGGCAACGACGCTGGGAGCCGTGCCGTGACCGCCGGGCTTCGGGCGCTCGGCAAGTCCCCGGCAGATCTCGAGCTCGCCGAGGCGTACGACCAGAATGAGTCGCTCGACCTGTACCTGTTCGCGTTCCGGCTCCCAGGCGCCGACCCCGAGGCGCTCCAGTCCCTCGTCCTCAACAGCTGGCTGGTTGCTGACGCCGAAGGCGTGACGACTGAGCAGGTGGAACTGGGCGGCAAGGCGATGACGCATGTCGACTACGGCGATGACTCCCCCGGCGCCTACGTCTACAGCTCCGGGGACACCGCAATCATCATTCACAGCGGTTCGCCGGACCTCGCCGCGGCGGCCGCAGAGGCGCTGCCCACCGAGTAGCGCCGGGTCCGGCGACTTCGGCAGGCGAACGGAAAAAGTCCCGGAATTCAGCCGCTCATGCTGCTATGATCGGCCGCATGGCGATCACGCGGAGGGGTTCGTCGGGCGCCAACGGGTCAGGGTCGGACGCGCAGCGCGGAACGGAACGCAGCCCGCTCCCCGAGGAGGCGCTCGACGCGCTGGTCACGGTCCTCGACGAGATCCGGCTCGGCCGGTCGCGGTCGCGCTCCGAGCTCGTCGTCCGCACCGGCCTGTCGCGGGCGATCGTCGCGCAGCGCGTCGGTGAGCTGATCGACCGCGGGCTCGTGGCAGAGGGCGAAACCGGGCCGAGCACGGGCGGCCGGCCGCCCCGCCAGCTGGCCTTCACCGCGGATGCCGGCCACGTCCTCGTCGCCGACCTCGGCGCGACGAGCATCGACGTCGCCGTCACGAGCCTCGACGGCCGGATCCTGGGCCATCACGACGAGCCCGCAGAGATCGCGGCCGGCCCCGAGGCCTGCCTCCAGCGCGTCGACGAGCTGTTCGACCAGCTGCGCTCGTCGACGCGTTCGTTGCCCGGCCGCCTGTGGGGTGTCGGGATCGGCGTGCCCGGGCCCGTGGAGTTTTCGACTGGGCGGCCGATATCGCCGCCGATCATGCCCGGTTGGGACGGCTATCCGGTCCGGGAGCGGTTCGCGGCGCGCTACGACGCGCCAGTCTGGGTCGACAACGACGTGAACGTCCTTGCCCTCGGGGAGTGGCGGTCCGGGATCGCGGTCGGCCACGACAACGTGGTCGTCGTCAAGATCGGGACCGGGATCGGAGCCGGCATCATCTCCGACGGCCGCCTCCATCGCGGCGCGCAGGGATCGGCCGGCGACGTCGGGCACATCCAGGTCGTCGACGATGCCTCCGTCGTGTGTCGCTGCGGGAACATCGGCTGCCTCGAGGCACTGGCCGGTGGCGCGGCCCTGGCCCGGTCCGGGATCGCCGCCGCGCGCGAAGGACGAAGCGAGCGGCTGAGGACGGCCCTCGACCAGCACGGAACGGTGACCGCGGAGGACGTCTCGCGCGCGGCGTCGTTCGGCGACGCGGTCGCTGTGGCGGAGCTCCAGTCCGCAGGCCGGCGGGTCGGGCTGATGCTTGCGAGCGTGGTGAACTTCTTCAATCCGTCGCTGATCGTGATCGGCGGCGGCGTCGCCCAGAGCGGCGACCAGCTCCTCGCCGCGATCCGCGAGACCGTCTACCGGCGCTCGCTTCCGCTGGCCACGCGCGACCTCCTCATCCAGCGGTCCTCGCTCGGCGGGCTCGCCGGGGTGATCGGCGCGTCGTCGATGGTCGTCGACCAGCTGTTCTCGCGCGAGTCGATCGCCCGCTGGATGGACGTCGGGGGCCCGTCCGGCATGCCCGAGGTTGCCGTCGCCGCGCGTTAAGCCCGCATCGCGCGCACCCCACGACCGTAACGGCAAACGAATGGTGCGACGGCCGGCTGGGAAGCACCCGGGTCGTCAGTCACTCGGGCTCAACGACCGACATGGCCTCCGCGATCTACTTTTCGCCCGAACAACGGACGGGACTCGTCGTGCTGTTCAACGGGCAGAGCGTTGTCTACGAGCTGTTGCACAAGCCGGAAGCGATCGCCGAAGCGGCATTCGCCCGAATGATCGGGGAGTCTCCCGGCGGCACGCTGGTGGGGCTGTACCCGATCTTCACCGTGGCGACGGTACTGCTCCTGGGCTTCCTGCTTCGGTCTCTCGCCCGCGTCATGCGCGCAGCAGCGCGTGGCGAGCCCGTCGTTCGGCCAGTCCTGGGGCACCGTCGGCTCGGCGCCGCGCTGACCATCTGGGGTCGGCTCATGCTGCCGGTGCTGGTCCTGTGGACCGCGCCGGCGACGCTGGCGGCCCCGTGGGAAATCCTCGTACAGATCGACCTCGGTCAGGTGCTGGCAGCGTACGCGACCCTCCAGCTGCTGACCTTCAGCGTCGTCGTCGCGACGGTCGTCGCACGGCAGGCACGAAGGTTCGCCGGGCCTGCTCCCGAGCAGCTATTCGAGGCGCATAGGCTAACCGGATGACGGCCCCCAGGGCAGCCGCCTGGGCGCGTGCGCATCCGGACGTGGTCGAAGGCGGTGCCGGCCTCCTGGCCGGCACCGCCGTGCTCGCCCTGTCGCTCCTGCAGTGGGGGCCCACGGACGGTGGCTGGACGCGTGGTGTCACGCTCGGCCTTGCCTTGGGGCTCGTTGTCTCGTACTCCGTCCGGAGGGAGCGCCGGCAGCGCGAGTCACGTGATCGGGCGGCAGCGGACCTGCGGCTGCAACTCGCCCGCGATCTCCATGACGCCGTCGCCAGTCAGGTCGCGCTCATCGGGGTCCAGGCGGCCGCGGCCCGACGAGTCCTCGCGTCGCAGCCCGAGCGTGCCGGGGAGGCGCTCGCGGTGATCGAGGTCGCGGCGCGAACGGCCAACGTCGATCTGCGCGAGATGCTCGGGGCCCTTCGGGCGGATTCGTCTCCGTCTGCCGGCAGGTCTGGATTGGCGGACGTGCGCTCGGCGCTCGACGGCTGGCACGCGCTGACGAACCAGCCCCGACGCGGCCGACTCGCTCGCCTGGTGCATCATCCGTCCGTGGACGCAGCGCCGCTTCGGGTCGTCATCGCCGAGGACTCGGCCCTCATCCGCGAGGGGATTGCCCGGCTCATCGAGGAATTGGGCGGCACCGTGGTCGCCAAGGTTGGCGATGGGCCCTCGTTCGTTGACGCCGTCCTCGCGCATCGCCCGGATGTGTCCGTCGTCGACGTGCGGATGCCACCGAGCCAGCGCGACGAGGGCCTGCGCGCGGCGATCGAGGCTCGCCGGCAGGTTCCGGGAACGCCGGTGCTGGTCCTCAGCCAGTACGTGGAGCGCCAGTACGCGACGGAGCTCCTCGCCGATCGCGCCGGTGGCGTCGGCTATCTCCTCAAGGACCGGGTCGGCGACGTGCGCGAGTTCATGGACGCGCTGCGGCGCGTGGCCCGGGGCGGCACGGCCCTCGACCCCGAGGTGGTCGCCCAGCTGATGACGCCGCGGCGCGGCGAGGACCCGCTCGAGGTGCTCACGCCCCGCGAACGGGAGGTCCTGTCGGCGATGGCCGAAGGGCGAACGAACCACGGGATCGCCACGCTGCTCGGGATCACCGAGGGTGCCACCGAGAAGCACATCAGCAACATCTTCGGAAAGCTCCAGCTGCCCGACTCCGAGAACGACCACCGCCGGGTGCTGGCGGTGCTCACGTACCTGGAGTCGTAACCTCTGCACCGGCGTTTCGCCACTCGGGCACGGGAACGGCGGCGCGGACGAGTGTCGGTCCGCCGGCCGGGCTCGAGACGCTGAACGTGCCGTCGACACCCTCGACCCTGCCGGCCAGCCCGGTCAGCCCGCCCGCCAGCCCGATCGAGGCGCCACCGACGCCGTCGTCCCACACCTCGACGACCAGGTCCGATCCCTCGCGCCGGCAGCGCACCTCGCAGCGGGTCGCCCGGCTGTGCTTGGCCACGTTGACCAGCGCCTCGGCGACGACGAAGTAGGCCGCCCGTTCGACCGCCTCCGGCAGGCGACCACCGGCCGGCAGGTCGCTGCGCACGCTCGTCGGCACCGCACCACGGGCGCTGATGGATTCGATCGCGGGGACCAGCCCGCGGTCGAGCAGGATGGCCGGGGCGATGCCGCGGACGAGGCTGCGCAGCTCGGCCAGGGCCTGCTGGGCCTCGGCGCGGGCCTCGAGGACCAGCTCCTTCGCGGCCGCCGGGTCCGTGTCGATGCGCTCGCTCGCCAGTCCGAGATCGATGGTCAGCATCACCAGCCGCTGCTGGGCCCCATCGTGCAGGTCGCGCTCGATCCGTCGCAGCTCGCCGGCCTCTGCGTCGAGCACCGCCGAGCGGCTTTCGCGCAGGGTCTCCACCTGGCGGCGCAGCTCGCGGGTCTCCGACGTGCAGATAAGGCCGGAGATCACCGCCCGATGGAGCACCGCGACGAGCTGGGTCAGGGACGCGGCGACTGGCAGCAGGGCCACGCCGCCGAGCACCAGGAGCCAGGACCATTGAAGCGTCGCACCTTCCCACGCCGGCGCGGACAGCAGGGCCAGCGTGGCGCCCCAGATCGCCACGACCAGGAAGAACTCGATGATGACCAGCGGGAAGTTGACGCCGACATACAGGACGTCGCGCCAGCGCGCCTCGTCGACGAACTCGGCGCGGACGAGGTCCATGAAGCCGCCACGCAGCGGCTTGTAGGGATGCGCGATCAGGAGCACCGGATCGGCGAGACGCGCCCGGCGTCGTTCGAGCCGGGCGACGAACCGCGATCCCTCGATGCCGAGGACGATCAGGACGATTCCGATCCCGGCGAGGATGCTCGCGACACCCGCCGATAAGGCCGACACGATGGCTGCGAACGCGACGACGCCGACGAGGAACCCGATCAGGACGAACGCGATCGCGTTCCAGGTCGCCGGATGGAACGGCGACAGCAGGAACGCCCGGATGGGGTTCCGGACGCCGGTTCCGTCGTGCCGCGGGGCAAACGGGATCCCCGACGAAGCGAACGACGCTTCGCCGGGGATGCGAGCCGAGAACAGGCTGGTCAGGACAAGAAGGAGCCCGACGATGAGGATCGGCGCGGCGATCACTGACCTGCGTTCATCGGTTCGGCCGGTGCGGCCGGCGGGGCCGGCGGCGCCGGCGAAGCCGGAGGCTGGCCGGGTTCGGTCGGCTCCTGATCGCCGCGACGGAACGCCGCCGCGACGAGCAGGACGCCGATCGCCAGGATGAAGCCGGGCCACAGGAAGGTGCCGCTGTAGCCCCAGTCGACGAAGAACGTATTCGCCAGGGCGAGCCCCCCGAACACGATCAGGGCAAGGCCGACGAACGTCAGGCCCAGACCCCCGTTCCCCGATCGGCCGGCGTGGCGGTGCGGCGAGCCGGCATTGGCCGGCGCAGCGAGCTCCTCTTCGCTCAGCGGTTCGTTCGGGACGATGAGCGCCATCACGATGTACAGCAGCAGGCCGAACCCACCAAAGAAGATCGACAGGAACCAGACGAGGCGGACGAGCGTGGGGTCGAGGTCGAAGAACTCGGCGACGCCGGCAGCCACGCCTGCGATTCGCCGGTCATGGCGGCAACGATAGAGACTGCGGCGGTTCATGAGCACCCTCCAACAGGATTGAAGTCGAGGCTTCCGAGGTTGACGCTGACCGTCAGGTCAGCGTGGTGTGCCGCCGATGCGTAGTCTGGGCTCTCCCAGGCGCCATCGCGCTGCACGAGGCCGTTGAGGTCCGTCGAGCTGAACGTTCCGGTCGAGCGGACGCGCACGCCGACCGTGTCCGGGACGCACACCTCGGCGTCACCGGCGTTGACCGAGATCGTGCCGCGGACGTCATCGCCGGTCGGCAGGTCGATCGACAGCTGGCCCGCGTTCACCGCGGCGGCGATCGACTCCACCCGCGCCGTAGCGAGGTCAACGGTCGATCGACCGGCGTTTGTCGTGAGGGCCAGCGCCCCGATGTCGGCGTCGCCCAGGTTCGTCTGACCTTCCCCGGCGTTGACCACCACGTTGAGGTCGTCGATGCGGGACGTCGGCAGGGTCAGCCCCCAGTCGTCTCGCCCGTAGTCGCCGAACCAGCGGTCGTCGCGGACGCTTCGCAGCGACAGGTCACTCGTCGAGGCGTCGACGACGGGTGCATAGCCCTGGGTGTTGGCCGCCCGCAGGTCCCAGCCGGAGCCCGCACGGGTCGTGATCGTGAGGGTCCCGCAGCCGGTGGTCACGTCGACGCGGGCCGGAGCGCTGAAGGTGCCTTGATCCGCGTGCACCGAGGTCAGGTCGGCGTCGTGGTGTGCGCAGTCCAAACCGACCTGCGGACCCACCGCGATCGCGCTGCCAAGCAGCAGGCCGGGCACCGCGGCAGCCAGCATGCCGCCCGCGACGTTGAACTGGGTCCGCCGCAGCACGAGGGCGAGGCCGATCGCGATGACGACGAGCGGCCAGAACCGGAGAAGGTCGACGACGGCGGCCGGTTCGGGCTGGAGGTAGGTGACGGCGGCGATCGCGCCGCCGAGCGCGAGGAGGAACACTCCCCAGTAGAGGTACGAGTTGTTCACTCGCATGGGCATTACCTCGATGGGCGCCGCGCCGTTCAGGTCCGCGGCTGGTGTGGCTTGGTCGGGCGGTATCGCTCGATGGGTACGACGCTACGAGCGAAGCCCGTGTCCAGCCAGCCGGGTACCGGGCATGTCCCGTCCGGTGTTTGCCTCCGGGGTGAGGGTGGGGCTATCCCCAGGGTTACGCGGGGGGCCCGAGACGGACGGTCATCCGCCCGCGACGATCCGGTCGATGAAGTCACCGCTCTGGGCGTCCTTCAGGATCAGCTTCTGGCGACCGTCGGGCAGCATCTCGCGCTTGATGACCGTGTGGCCCTCGTAGGTCTCGGGCGCGATCCCGATCCGCGGCGTGACCCCGCCACGCCAGTCCAGGTCAACCGGTTCCCACAGCCGGCTCTTCGCCGATCGATAGCAGGCGTCCATGATCGCGTTCACGACATAGCCGTCGTAGAACGTCTCCCGCGGTTGGCGGCCCTCGTCGAGCGCGCCGAACATGTCGGTGAACATGTCCATGTAGCCGAGCTCGGAGACCTCGTCGCCGACCGGGAAGAGCCAGCCCGCCGACGTCTCGGCCTTCTCGGCGACGTATCCCTCGCCGCCGCCAGCGGTAAACATCTCGAAACCGGTCCGCAGGAAGTGGTTCAGCCAGATCGTCCCGTGGGTGCCGGCCACCTCGTCGCGCAGGTCCATGCCGCCGCGGAACGTCCAGCTGACTTCGAACTGCCCGATCGCGCCCGATTCGAAGCGGATCAGCGCGACGGCGTTGTCCTCGTCAGCGATCGGGTGGACCAGGGTGTCGGTGTGGCACAGCACCTCGACCGGCCGGTTTCCCTTGCCGACGAAGTTGCGGATGATCTCGATGCAGTGGCAGCCCAGGTCGATGATCGCGCCGCCACCGGTCAACCGCCCATCCCAGAACCACGCCGAGTGCGGGCCCGGATGGGTCTCGCGCGAGCGAACCCAGGTCACGTCCCCGATCGCACCGGCTTCGACCGAGCGGATCGCCTTGAGCGTCTTCGGCGTGTAGCACAGGTCCTCGAGATAGCCGGCGAACACGCCCGCGCGCTCGACCGTGTCGAGCATCCGCTTTGCCTCTTCGGCGGTCCGCCCGAGTGGTTTCGTGCAGAGGATCGCCTTGCCGGCGTCGGCCGCGATGGCGACGGCCTCCTCGTGCATGAAGTTCGGGACGCCGATGACCACGGCATCGGTGTCCGGGTGGCGGATAGCCGCGTCGAGATCGGTCGTCGATTCGGGGACGCTCCAGCGCTCGCGGAACGCGGCCCCACGCTCCGGGCTGCGCGAGTAGACCACGCGCACGGCGTCGCGGCCACGTTGTCCGTGGAGGGTCATCGTGTAGAAGTCGCCGATGAGCCCGGTCCCGAGCATCGTGATCGATCGAGCCTGCATCGCAGTGGTCCCTCGCTGCCGCGCCGACGCTGTCGCGTTGAGGATACGAGGCGCTTCTCGGCTCCGCGCCGCGTGCTGCGCTAGGCTCCGCCCGATCTCATGACGGCACGACCATGACACCGCTCGATCTCGGGCTCGCCGCGGCGGGACGCTCGCACGCCATGGTAAGCCGGGGCGGCCGGTCGAGCCGACGCGTCCGCCTCCTGGTGATCGGGTTGTTCGCCGTGACTGCAATCTGGCTGCTCGTGATCTCGCTCACTCCGACCCCGATGGAGACGTCGTTGGCGGACCTGCGGGCCGGCCTCTATCCCACGCGCACCTCATGGCTGCGGCTCGAAGGCGAGCTGCAACCGGCCGACGTCACGACCGAGGGGTACACCGCGTACGTCCTGCGTGATACCTCGGATCCGTCACTGGCCGTGACCGTCCTCGCGTCCTCGCCGATGCCGACTGGCCGCGCCGACGTCACCGGCCAGCCACTCGGGGGTGTCCGCGCGCCGGGCACGTTCGAGGCGTTCTACGCGGACCCGACGGCCGAGCCGGCCCGCCACGACCCGTGGCTGCTCATCGCGCTGCCGGCACTGCTTGGGCTCCTGCTGCTGCTCGGGGAGCGTATCGGTTACCCGGTCATGCGGGGCGAGTCGCGCAATGGGCTGCTGGCGGCCGCTCCCCTGCGGCCCGGGGAGGAAATCGGCGCCCGCTGGAACGGGCAGATCGGCAGCGACGACCTGCCCCTGGGCGAGGCGAGGGCTTGTTCCGTCGCCGTGGACGACGAGGGGGAGGTTGCGCGGGTGCGCATCCGGGACGAGGGCGGCGTCCGCAGCGTAGCGGTCCGGCGGTCCACGCCCAAGGTCGTCGGCCGGGTGTGCCGGACGAACGGGTGCCGTCCCGGCATCGAAGTCCATGGGACGGGCTCCGACATCGTCCTCGAGTTCGATTCGGCGGCCGATCGCGACCGGCTCGCGGCGTCCGTGGTCTGACGTCCAGCGGCTCGGAAACACACTCCCTTCCATGATGCGACTTCCCGGCATCAATATGCCGGGAAGTTGCATCGCCACGAGAAGGACGAGGACCCCGCAGGGGACAGTGAGCCGCATCAGGCGGACCGCGCCCTGCCGGCCGACGGCCATGCGCGTACGCTCGAACGCGATGCGACCACGGCTGTCCGTCCTCTCCGACGACCTGCTCGAACGCGTGCTCGACGAGGCGATGCGGATCCTTGCCGAGACCGGCATGGAGATCCGTGGGCCCGAGATGCGACGGCGGCTGCTCGAGGCCGGCTTGCCGACGAACGCGGCCGGCGACCGGGTCCTGTTCCCGCGCGAGTTCGTCGAACGCGCCGTGGAGACCGCGCCGTCGTCGTTCCAGCTCTACGACCGGGACGGCAACCCCTTCGCCGACCTCGGCGGCGACCGCGTCCACTTCGTGCCCGGTTCGAGCGGGCTGCGGGTGCTCGATCACCGCACCGGCGAGACTCGCCTGGCCGATACGACCGACTTCGTCGAATACGTCCGCCTGTGCGACGGCCTGCAGCACATCGCGTACCTGGCGACGGCCTTCTCGACCAACAAGGACATCGAGGCGCAGGTTTCGGACGCATGGCGCCTCTTCCTGGTTCTGACCAATTCGAAGAAGCCGGTCGTGTCGGGCGCCTTCACCGAGCACGGCGTGCCGCGGATGGCCGCGATGATGGAGCTGTTCCGTGAGGATCGGGCGGACCTCATCGCCCGCCCGATGTCGATCTTCACGATCACGGCGACCGGCAACTTCCGCTACAGCGAGGACTCCTGCCAGAACCTGATCGATTGCGTCGAGGCCGGCATCCCCGTGGAGATCGTGCCGGTCACCCTGATGGGCCTGATCGCGCCGGTCACACCGGTCGGGGCCACGGTCTTCCACACGGCCGACGTCCTGGCCGGGATCACGATGGCGCAGGTGATCCGCCCGGGCGCCCCGGTCCTGTTCGGCGGAGCCCCGGCGACATTCCACATGAAGATCGCCAGCTCGCCGATGGCCGCGATCGAGGCCCTCCAGCTCGACGTCGCCTACGTCGAGGTCGCCAAGCGGCTCGGCCTGCCGTGCCAGTCGTACATGGCCCTGTCCGACGCGAAGATCCTCGACGCGCAGGCCGGCGCGGAGACATTCGGCAGCGCGCTGCTCGCCGCGCTCGCCGGCGTGAACAGCGTGAGCGGCCCCGGCATGCTCGATTTCCTGCTCGTGTTCAGCCTGCCGAAGCTGGTCTTCGACGACGAGATGTGCGGCCAGGCGCTGCGCTTCGTGCGCGAGGTCCAGCCCGAGGACGATCTGCCGGCGCAGGACCTGATCGACCGGCTGATGGCCGACCAGCACCTGATCATGGCCCCGCACACGACGGCCCATTGGCCCGAGGCGCTCTACCTGCCGAGCGCGATCGTCGAGCGCGACAATCGCGAGAACTGGACGAAGGCCGGAGCGCATGACACGTACCAACGCGCGGTCGACGAGACGAACCGCCGGCTTGCGGCCTACCGCCAGGTCGAGACCGACCCGGCGATCGTCGCCGAGCTGGAACAGCTCATCCGGTCCGGGCTGACCGAGCAGACCGACCTTCCCCGCATCCCGCCACCGCCGGACGCGTCGGAGCCGATCGCGACCGGTCCAACCCGTCGGGCCAATCCCCGCCGCCAGCGCAAACAGGAGGGACCCAGCGCATGACCACGCCGCTCGCGACTCCGGCCACGTCCGACTCGTCCACGCTCTACTTCGGGCCGTGGTACCGGCGTTCGCCGTTCTTCGAGAAGACGCTCGAGGCAGGCTGCAGCGCCTACGACATCTACAACCACATGTATCTGCCGGGCTACTACGCCGACCCGATCGAGGAGTACTGGGCGCTCCTCAACGACGTCACGGTCTGGGACGTCTCGGTCGAGCGGATCGTCGAGATCACCGGACCGGACGCGTCGGCGTTCACGAACATGCTGACCTGCCGTGACCTCACGAAGTGCGCCGTCGGCCAGGGCAAGTACGTGCTGATCACCGCGGAGGACGGCGGGATCGTCAACGACCCGGTGCTGCTCCGCGTCGAGGCGGATCGCTGGTGGCTCGCGCTCGCGGACAGCGACGCCGGTCTCTGGGCGCGCGGCGTCGCGATCAACAGCGGCATGGACGTCAAGGTCCGCGAGCCCGAGGTCTACCCGGTCCAGGTCCAGGGCCCCAAGTCGAAGGACGTCATGGTCGCGCTGTTCGGCGATGCCGTTCTCGACATCAAGTACTACTGGACGCTGACGACCGAGCTGGACGGCATCCCGGTCGTGATCAGCCGGACGGGCTGGACCGGTGAGGTCGGCTACGAGATCTACCTCCGCGACCCGTCGCGAGGCGGCGAGCTGTGGGATCGGATCATGGAGGCCGGCCGGCCGCATGCCATCCGCCCGATCGCCCCATGCGAGGCACGCCGGATCGAAGCCGGGATCTTCAACTACGGCTCCGACATGACGATCGAGAACAACCCGTTCGAGATCATGGGCCTCGAACGGCTCGTGGAGGAGCAGGAGGGCGACTACATCGGCAAGGCCGCGCTCGAGCACATCCGTGCACGCGGCGTCGATCGCAAGCTCGTCGGCATCGAGTTCGAGGGTGACGCGCTGCCGTTCGAGATCTCCCGGAAGCTCGCTGCCCGCCACGACGGCGAGACGGTCGGAACGGTGACCGACCTGATCTGGTCGCCGCGGCTCAAGCGGAACATCGGCTACGTCTGGGTCCCGTTCGGGCTCTCGAAGCCCGGCACGGCCCTTGAGATCGAGGCGCCCGACGGCGGGCTGTGGCCGGCGACGACGGCCGCGATCCCGTTCCTTGATCCGCGCAAGGAGACGCCGAAGTCCTGACGGTCAGAGCTTCTGCCAGTCCATACCGGTGCGAGCGATAAATCCGGCCCATCGACGGCAATAAGCCCGGGCGAGGCGGGCCGTATCTCTGCGGATACCGCTCGCACCGGTATTCGGTGGCGTTCGTCGCCTTAAGGCCGCCGCAGGAACCGGAGCGATGGCGCGTATGACCGCTCCAACGCCCCGTATATCGCTCGCACCGGTGTCATGGAGTTAGGCCACGGGCCACGGACGCCCTGGACGCGCGGCAACGCCTCGACCCGGGAGTCAACCCGCCAGGGCGAGCTGATCGAGGTTCCGGAGCTCGACAGCGCGCACGGCGTGGCGCTTCTCTGTCGCCATGACCTCGCGGGCTGCCGCTACCGGATCGCGCCCTTCGATCAGCGCAAGGACCACCTCCGAGCAGGCGTCCTCCCAGCGTGGATCGCGGATGGCGACGAGGTGCGCGTCACGGCGGATGCCCAAGGGGTGCAGCACCTTCCATGCCTCGTCGAACAGAGGATGATGCGCGTGTGACGGCGGCAGGGGCACCTGCTCGACCTGCTTGAGTGCCCGTCGCCGACGCCGCTGCGCGAGCAGCAACTCCGGGTTCGCGAGGCGCCAACGCTGTCGGCGCCCGCGCTCGCCCTCGGCGTGAGCTGTGCGCCAGGCGCGGAAATAGTCCGGGGTCCGAAGTCGCAGGCGACGGTGCGCCTCGCGCACCTGACGTCGGCGGCGATCGGGATGCCGCGCCCGGTACCGGGCCTCGCGCTCGCGGGCGCGGCGGCGACTCGCGTCACGATCGTGACAGTGGCGGGATCGGGACTGGTGGACTCCAAGGCCAAGACGGTTGGCGAATTGACGTCCGCAGGTGGGGCAGCGCTCTCTCGACATGGTCTCCCCGGTGGGCGGCCTTAGACGGCCGGACACCGGGTCGGACGACCTCGAAGAGAGGATGTCGCATTCGCATCCGCCAAAGGGGGCGCTCAAGAGCACCGCCACAGGTGGCGCGCGAAGCTGGCAGAGCCGTCGGGGGCTGCGTGCGATCCGCTGCTTCTTTGCGGCGGATCGAAGGTCTGGTCGGCGTCCGCCCCACCCTGCGGACTTCCCCCAACGCGCCTTCTGGCGACTCGGCGACCTTACCACGCGGTCCCGGGATCGAGCCGCGAGCGTCGCGCACGATGCGACGCTCGCCCGGGTCAGCGGGCCCGCATCCGGTTGTTCTTGGCGTCGTGCGTCAGCTCGGCCAGGCCGAGCGCTTCGAGCAGCGGCGGCATGTACATCCCGAACCGCCCGCGGTAGCCCTTGCGCAGCCCGTACCAGCCACCAACCGGGTTCGATTCGTCGCGACCCCAGGCCTCGACCGTCCCCGGCTTCGCGTCCTTCTGTTCGTCGGCGGCGCCCAGGTCCATCCAGTCGCCGTGGGCCTTGAGCATCGCGTGCAGGTCGTCGATCGCGCTGAGGTGGTACTTCAACGTCGTCGAGCCGACCTGGCAGACGATCGCCGGCGGGTCCGCCGCCTCGTCGCGGTACATCGTGTAGTCCGACGTCCCGGGCGGCGTCTTGAGCTGCCAGGGATCCTCGCGCGTACCACTTCCCGTTGCCATGCGATCCTCCTTCAGGCCGCCTGGACGGCCCCCACATAGTGCGGCAGCAGGGTCTCCCAGCCGCCACGATTGCGGTCGCGCCACGTCTGGCCTTCCGACCCGAGGCGCTCCCATCCCCGATGCTCGATCTCGACCCGGGTTTCACCGGGCGAGAGCGGGACAAACCGGATCTCGACTTCGGTCGCCTCCTCGGGCGTCCGCTTGAGATGCCAGCTGTAGACGAACCGGCTGGGCGGTTCCCAGACGCGGATACGGCCCCAGTCCCACTCGCGTCCGTCGACCGTCCGCTCGAAGATCCGGCCGCCGACTCGACCCTCGAGCACGATCTCGAGTCCACTGAGACCCGTGTGCGTGTGGTCCCCGGGCCACCATCGCCCGATCCGCTCGGTCCACACGGCGAATGCGTGGTCGGCGGGGGCGTCGAGGTCGAACGACAGGCGCAGCGGCTCGATCATCGTGCCCGCTTGCGGGTGTTCTCGGCCGTCAGCCGAAACCGGGTTGCCGCGTCACCCCAGACCTGCTCGAGGTAGGCGCGGACCGCCTCGATCCCCTGCTCCTGCAGGTGGTAGATCCGGCGCGTGCCACGCGGGACCTCGTCGACAAGGCCGGCCTCCCTGAGGACCCGCAGATGGCGGGAGACGGCGGGCCGGCTGATCGGCAGCGTTGACGCAAGCTCGCTCACCGACCGATCGCCTCCGGACAGCTGGCGCAGGAGCTCGCGGCGCGTCGGGTCGCCGAGAGCTTCGAACGGGTCCACGGCCCGAGCTGGTTGGGTAACCACCGCGTTACGGTAACACACGGGTTACGAAACGGGTCAGCCCGGATCGATCTCCGCGACACGAAGCCGGTGGAGCCCGGGTTCGGGGTCGTCGGCGACGATGCGGTACGCAAACTGGCGGCGCCGGCCGTCCATGCGGTTGAAGCGGATCGTCGACTCCGCCCAGCGCGTCTCGACGAACTGGCGCCACAGCGCTGCGAGGTCCTCGCGGATCGACGGGTCTTCCGGGTTCGTGAACTCCTCGACGGCACGGCCTCGGATCTGGTCGGGTGGCAGCTCGATGATGGCCGCGAGGGCCGCGTTCAGGTCGACGAACTGGCGGCCCTCGTCGAGGATCGCCCAGGCCATGTCCGGGCCATCCCAGTCGATGACCGGCAGCCCCGGCGGCCCGTGCGCAACGGTCCCATAGCGGAAGGCGTACCAGACCGTCGGCTCGCCACCGCGCCGTGCCAGATCCTCCTGAGCGCGCACGACGGCCGTCGGATAGCGCACCCGAATGCGGTCCTGAAGGGCGTCGGTCGTCGGCTTCCGCAACGCCTCGAGCGCCTCGCAGGCGAAGGCATGGAACACCAGGTCGGCCGACGGGAAGGTCCGGAGCTGGATGCCGGTCACGAGGCGCGCGCTCATGTCGGCACCTGGTGGCGATAGAACGGCAGGCGCTCGGGTGCGAGCGGCTCGTTGCCGATGATCAGGTCCGCGGCCTTCTCGGCCACCATCATCACCGGTGCGTAGATGTTGCCGTTCGGGATGTACGGGAACACGGAGGCGTCGACGACGCGGAGCCCGCTCGTGCCGCGTACTGCCATCGTCGCCGGATCGGTGACGGAGAGCTCGTCGATGCCCATCCGGGCCGTGCACGAGGGATGGAGCGCCGTCTCGGAGTCGCGGGCGATCCATTCCAGGACCTCGGCATCGGTCGCGACGCTCGGACCCGGCGAGATCTCGCCGTCGTTGAATGGTTCGAATGCGGGCTGCCCGAGGATGTTTCGCGTGGCGTGGACCGCCTCGACCCATTCGCGCCGGTCCTGGTCGGTCGACAGGTAGTTGAAGCAGAGCGCGGGGTGCTCCTCCGGGTCGGTGCTCTTGATGCGGACCGAGCCGCGCGCGTCCGAGTACATCGGCCCGACGTGGACCTGGTAGCCGTGGCCCTTCACGGGCGACGACCCGTCATAGCGGATCGCGATCGGCAGGAAGTGGAACATCAGGTTCGGGTATGCCACGTCGTCGTTACTGCGGGCGAATCCGCCGCCCTCGAAGTGGTTCGTGGCGCCCGGCCCTCGCCGGAGGAAGAGCCACTGAAAGCCGACCCACGGCCTGTTCCGCCACAGCTTGGCGGGCGCCACGGAAACGGGCTGCCGGCTGCGATGCTGGACGTACACCTCGAGGTGGTCCTGCAGGTGCTCGCCGACGCCCGGCACATCGGCGACGACGTCGATGCCGAGCCGCTGCAGCTCCGCGGCAGCCCCGACCCCTGACAGCTGGAGGAGCTGTGGTGACGCGATCGCCCCGCCTGCAAGGATCACCTCGCCGGCCCGGGCCTGGACTCGCGGGCCGCCGTTGGTGTATTCGACGCCCACCGCGCGGTTCCCCTGGAACAGGAGCCGGCTGACGAACGCGCCGGTTTCGACGCGAAGGTTCTTGCGCGCCATGACCGGGTGCAGGTACGCCCGCGCAGCGCTCAGGCGACGGCTCCGGTGGATGTTGCGATCGAACGGGCCGAAGCCCTCCTGGCGGTAGCCGTTGACATCCTCGGTGAGCGTGTAGCCCGCCTGCTGAACGGCCTCGAAGAAGGCGCCGAACAGTGGGTTCGTCGCCGGGCCGCGTTCGAGGATCAGCGGCCCGTCCTTGCCGCGGTAGGGGTCGTCGGGTGCGGCAGCGAGACAGGTCTCCATCCGCTTGAAGTACGGCAGGCAGTGGGCCCAGTCCCACGTTTCCATGCCGGGATCCGCGGCCCAGCGCTCGTAATCGAGTGGGTTGCCACGCTGGAAGATCATCCCGTTGATGCTGCTGCTGCCGCCGAGCACCTTGCCGCGGGCGTGGAAGACGCGGCGGCCGCCCATGAATGGCTCCGGCTCGGATTCGTACTTCCAGTCGTAGAACCGGCTGCCGATCGGGAATGCCAGCGCCGAGGGCATGTGGATGAAGATGTCCCACGCCCAGTCGGGCCGGCCGGCCTCGAGCACCAGGACACGGTTCGCCGGATCGGCTGTGAGCCGGTTGGCGAGTGCGCTTCCCGCCGACCCCCCGCCGACGATGATGTGGTCATAGAGCCTGGGGGTCACTCCACCCTCAACCCTCGGCCGCCACAGCCCCCCTGCGAGCAGGCTGTGATCCTACCAGCGTCTTCATCAACCGACCTTGGAATGGGCGCTGAGCACGGCACTGCTACGATTCCCGCATGGCGCAGACCAGCGGACGGCTGAGGCCTCCCGGGATCGACCGGCTCATGGCCGACGTCGAGGAGGCGCAGGTCGCCCGGACGCTCGCGGCCGCCCAGCTTGTCCTTGACATCGCGACGGCCGCGTCGACCGAACCGAAGCTCGACCCCGTGCTGCGGATGGCGCTCGATCGCCTCGGGGATGTCGTCGAGTTCAGCAGCGGTTCGGTGTCGCTCGTCGATGGCGACACGCTGATCGTGCGCGCGTCGACCGGGTACCGGCGGCGCGGCACCCGCGGTCCGCGCATCGCGCCGGGAACGAGCCCGCGCTGGACCGTCATCCGCGAGCTTCAGCCGATTCGCCTCGATGACGTCCGTCGTCGTGGCTCGACCGCATCGCGCCTGACCCGCTCGTGGCTCGGCGCCCCGATCGTCCGGGGCGACGAGGCGCTCGGCCTGCTCGAGCTCGAGTCAACCACGCCGGCGTGGTTCTCGGATGCGGATGAGCGGCTGGTCGCAACGGTGGCCCAGGCGCTCGCCGGCCCGATCGACGTCGCGGAACAATATCTCGCCGCACAACGCGCCCAGGCGCTCCGCGAGGCGTTCAGCGGCGTCATCAGCCACGAGCTCAGGACGCCGATCACGACGATCTATGGCATGAGCCAGGTCCTCCGCCAGCGCCACAAGACCATGGATCCGATCGCCCTCGGCCAGATGATCGAGGACATCGAGGGCGAGGCGGATCGGCTGCGCCGGCTCGCCGAGGACCTGCTCGTCCTCAGCCGGACGGAGTCAGGGCGGCTGGAGGTAACGCTCGACCCGTTGCTGATGGGACACCTCGTGCGGCGGCGGGTCGCCGACGAATCCGCGCACTGGCCCGATCACCGGTTCGTCGCCGATCTTCCCGCGGGTCTGGGGCTGGTCCTCGGCGAGGAGATGTACGTCGAGCAGGTTGTCCAGAACCTGCTCAGCAACGCCGCCAAGTACAGCCCCGCCGGGTCCGAGGTGCGGGTCGTCGTCGAACAGGCCGGCGGGGAGCTCAGCCTGCGCGTGCTCGACGAGGGGATGGGGATCTCGGGCGAAGCGCCGGAGCGGCTCTTCGAACTGTTCTACCGCTCGCCGCATGCGACGCGGCGGGCGTCGGGGGCCGGCATCGGCCTGTTCGTGTGCCGTCAGCTGATCGAGTCGATGGGTGGCCGGATCTGGGCCAAGCGACGGGACACGGTGGGCTCGGAGTTCGGGTTCTCACTGCCGATCCTCGACCTCGACTCGGACGACGAGCTCGACTGAAACGTCAGCCCGCTGCGGACGTCAGCCCGCTGCGCCGATTTCGCGCTTTCGGCGTGTGACGAAGTCGGCCAGTCCTTCGGCCGCGGCGGGATCCAATGGTGGCGGCTCGAACTCGGCGAGGAGCCGCTTCCAGATCAGGTTGGCCCGCTCGGTGGCGGTCCGCGCGCCGTCCTCCTGCCACGTCTCGAAATTTCGCCAGTCCGACAGCAACGGTCGGTAGAACGCGGTCTCGTAGCGCTCGAGGGTGTGCGGTGAGCCGAAGAAGTGGCCGCCCGGCCCGACCGCCGCGATGGCGTCGACGCCGATCTCGGCCTCGTCGACACGGAACGGGGTCAGCACCTCGGCCATCATCTGGAGGATCTCCGCGTCCACGATCAGCTTCTCGTAGCTGGCCGTCAGGCCGCCCTCCAGCCAGCCCGCGCCCTGGTAGAGCAGGTTGACCCCGCCCATCACCGCGCCCCACACCGCCATCTCTGATTCGTACGCGGCCTGGGCGTCGACGACGTTCGAGGCCGTGGCGTTCGACGAACGCCACGGCAGTCCGTAGCGGCGGGCCATCTGGCCGCTCGCGAACGCGCCCTTGACGTACTCCGGGGTCCCGAATGCCGGCGATCCGGTGCGCATGTCGACGTTCGACGTGAACGCCCCGTACACCATTGGCGTCCCGGGTCGAACCAGCTGCGACAGCGCGATGCAGAACAGCGCCTCGGCGTTCTGCTGGGCGATCGCACCAGCCAGCGTGGCCGGGGTCATTGCGCCGGCCAGCGTGAACGGGGTCGCGACCACCGGTTGGCCCCATGTCGCCATCTCGACGAGGCCCTCGGACATCGGGCCGTCGAGCCGCAGCGGCGAGTTCGTGTTGATGATCGTGATCAGGCTCGGCTGATCCACCAGCGATTCCCGGTCGACGCCGCGGGCGATCGCGACCATCTCCAGCGCGTCGTCCACGACGGTCGCCCCGAACCCGAGGCAATGCCACGTCTTGTCGAGGTTCGTCGCCAGCGCGTGGTACATGTCGAGGTGGCGGGTGGCGACCGGCAGGTCGGTGGGCTCGAGCGGTCCGCCGCCTTCCTGGTGGATGACGTCGAGGCTGCCGATCAGCCGGACGTAGTCGACGAAGTCGGCGTGGTTGCCGGCACGCCGGCCGCGGTCGAGGTCGGTCACGAAGGCCGGGCCGCCGACCGCACAGAACACGAGGTGGTCGCCGCCGAGGCGGACGTTCCGTGCGGGATTGCGGGCGTGAAGCTCGAATTCGCGGGGCGTCAGCGCGACGAGCTCCTGGACGCGATCCGGGTCGAGTCGGACGCGGCGCGTCGCGTCGTCGATGTCCGCGCCGTCGGCGCGGAACAGGTCGATCGCCCGGTCGCCGAGCACCTCGACGCCGATCTCCCCGAGGATCCGGAGCGACGCCCGATGGATCGTCTCGATCTCGTCCGCGCTCAGGATCTCGATCGGGCGGTACGGGTTGCGCAGCGTCCGCCACGGAGCCTGGCCGACGCCGGCCGACGCGCGTCGCGGTCGCCGCCGTACCCGCTCCTCGGTCATCGGTACCTCCTCGTTCCCCAGGCGCCGCACGATACCGCGCCGGCCCGGCGAGGACGAACGGTTGTCGACTCCATCGACACATTTCCCGGTCGTCCCGAGCGCGCTAGGCTTCCGGTATGGCCAGCGACCCCGCAGGGCCGATCTTCGGCCGGGATGCCCCGGATGCCGCGTGGCGGCCGACACCCGAGCTGCTCAACGAGTCGCGCCTGGCGCGGTTCCTGCGCGCGACCGGCGAGCCGTCGCTCGAGGCGCTCCAGGCCCGTGCGGTCGCCGATCCCGCCTGGTTCTGGGGTGCGGCCGCGGACGACATCGGGATCTGCCTGGCAGCGGCGGCCGAGCGAGGTGCTCGACGCGAGCCGCGGCCCGGCCTGGGCACGCTGGTGGGGCGGCGGCGCGTTCGACTATGCGCGCGCGGCCACCGAACCCAGGGCGACGAGCGACCCGGGTGGCGAGGCGCTCGTCTGGGAGGGCGAGGATGGCGCGGTCCGCCGGCTGACCAACGGCGAGCTCCTGGCCGAGGTCGAGGCGGCCGTGCGCCGCTTCCACGCACACGGGATCCGTCCCGGGGACCGGGTCGGGATCCTGCTCCCGCTGCTGCCGGAGACCGTGATCACGGTCCTCGCGCTCGGCCGGATCGGTGCGATCTACACCCCGATCTTCTCGGGCTACGCCGCTCCGGCCGTGGCCACGCGGCTCGCCGACTGCGACGCAAGCGTGCTCGTCACGGCCGACGGTTTCCTCAGACGAGGTTCGTGGGTTCCGCTCAAGAACGTCGCGGACGAGGCCGCCGCGCTCGCGCCGACGGTTCGCCGGGTCCTCGTCGTCCGCCGCGCGGGAGATGCCGTCGCCACGCCATGGACGGAAGGGCGCGACGCGTGGTGGCACGAGGAGCCCGCGACGCCGAACGCTGCGCCACTGCCACCCGACTCCCCCACCGACCCCGAGACGCCGTACCTGCTCATCTATACCTCGGGCACAACCGGCCGGCCGAAGGCGGCGGTCCACGTGCACGGTGGCTTCCCGATCAAGGGCGCGCAGGACCTCGCGCATCACTTCGACCTGGGCGAGCGTGACACGCTGTTCTGGTTCACCGACCTTGGCTGGATGATGGGCCCGTGGGCCATCTCCGGTGCGCTACTGCTCGGCGCCCGCCTTGTTCTCTACGAGGGCGCCCCGGATTACCCCGGCCCTGACCGCCTGTGGTCGATCGTCGAACGCCACAGGGTCACCCATCTCGGCCTCTCGCCGACTGTCATCCGCGCGCTCATGGCGCACGGCGAGGAGCCGGTCCGGAGCCACGACCTCGGTTCGCTGCGGGTCCTCGGCTCGACCGGCGAGCCGTGGAACCCCGAGCCGTGGTGGTGGTATTTCCGGGAGGTCGGCGGGGGCCGCTGCCCGATCGTGAACTACTCGGGCGGAACGGAAGTCAGCGGTGGCATCGTGAGCGGGAACATGCTGACCCCGATCAAGCCGACGGCCTTCGCCGGGCCCTGCATCGGTACGGCCGCGGACGTCGTCGACGACGCCGGCCGGCCGCTGCGCGACGCGGTGGGCGAACTGGTGATCCGGGCGCCGCTGCCGGGCATGACCCGCGGCTTCTGGCGCGATCCCGAGCGCTACGAGGAGACGTACTGGTCGCGCTTCCCGGGGATGTGGGTGCATGGCGACTGGGCGCGCATCGATCCCGACGGCCACTGGTTCATCCTCGGCCGCTCGGACGACACGCTGAAGATCGCGGGCAAGCGGGTCGGGCCTGCCGAGGTGGAGTCCGCGGCGGTCGGTCATCCCGCGGTCCTGGAGGCGGCCGCGATCGGCGTTCCGCACGAGATCAAGGGCGAAGCGGTGGTGGTCATGGCCGTGCTCCGCCCCGGCACATCGGATGACGATGGGCTCAGGGCAGACATCGGCGCTCGAATTGCCGCGGAACTTGGAAAGCCGCTGCGACCGGAGACCGTCGAGGTGGTCGCGGCTCTGCCCAAGACACGTTCCGGCAAGGTGATGCGACGAGTGGTTCGGGCCGCCTACCTCGGGCTCGACCCAGGCGACCTGTCGTCGCTCGACGACCCGGCGAGCCTGCAGGCCATCGAAGAACTGGCACGACGCCGCAGCAATGGAGGTGGTCGATGACGAACGTCGAGATGGCGGTCGAGAACGAGCGGGACATCGTCAGCTGGGAGAACCTCGACGGACTCGTGGCCGACCTGGCGTCGCGCCTGACCGGCGAGTTCGACCTGCTTCTCGCGATCACGCGCGGTGGCCTGGTCCCGGCCGGGATGCTCGCCTACCGCCTTCGAATCCGGAACATCCTCGTCGCGGCCGTCGCCTTCTATGACGACGAGGGCCGGCCCGGCCCGCACCCGACGTTCCTGCAGTTCCCCGCCGACCCACTGCTGCGCGGCCAGCGGGTGCTGATCGTCGACGAGGTGTGGGACAGCGGCACGACGATCCACGCCGTGACGGAGCGCGTGCGGCAGGCCGGCGGCATCCCCACGACCGTCGTCCTGCACTACAAGCCTGAAAAGTCGCGGGTCCCGGGCGAACCGGACCTCTACGCGGTCACGACGGACCGCTGGGTGGTCTACCCCTTCAAGGCAGGCGGATAGCGGCCAGCGGATCGAACGCGTCGCCCCGGTCGATGACCGCGCCGCGCCCCGTGCGCATCGACCCGGGCCCCGTCCCCGCGTCGCCCGCGACGACGCGCCATCCCTCGTTGGCGAGCCGTTCGAGCGTCTGAACGGCGGCGGCGACCATCGCCGTCGCGTAGTCGTGGGCCGACCCGGTCAGCGGCCGTGGTTCGGTGGCGGACGCGACCTCGGCGGCCACCTGCGTCGCCGCGCGTGTCCGGCGCGCGACCTCGGCCGGGTTCGGGGCGGACCGCTGGCGGACGAGCGCCGTGCGCCCGGCATGCGGCAGGCTGGCCGTCACGACGCTGAGCCAGAGCGGCGCCCGATCGGGCCGCAATTCCGGCTCCTCGAAGACCAGCGGGTGCTCGCCGAAGAGGGCCCGACGGACCGTGACCTCGGCAAGGCCCCGCGTCGCCGGCAGGGAGTCCTCACAGATCCACGCCGGCAGTGCTCCGAGCACGATCGCGTCCGGCGTCAGGCCGTTGTGCCGCGCGAAGGCGGCCGCGAGAGCCTGGAGCGCGAGCGCACGGCCCGCCCGCGTCGGGGCGTCCGACGGGATGCCGCTCGCGAGGTCCGGCGCGACGACCAGGGGCCCGGCCGAGATCGACACGAGCGTGCCAGCGCGTCGATGCAGGCGATGGGCGAAGGCATGGTCGGACAGCGCGCGATCGGGGTCCACGCCGTCGGCGATGATCTCGACCATCGGGTTGGCCTCGGTCAGGTCGATCCGCTCGAACGCCGCCACCACGGCACCCTCCGGGGCGCCGAGCGCCGGTGACGCCGTTGCCAGGCGGGCGTAGGCGCGACGCTCCGCCGCGGCTTCGTCGAGCGCGACGCGGATCTCGGCAAGCGCCCGCTGGCTGCCGGTCGGGGCCGGGTCGTCACCCGTGCCCTCCCCACGCCCAACGCGCGGACGCGGCTTCCATGCCGGCACCTCGAGGCCGGCCGCGCTCAGCCGGTCCGCCAGCTCGCGCCCCACGGGGATCTCGACGCGAACGAGGTCCACGCCTCCCGCCACGAGCCGCCCCATCTCGTCGAGGGCGCCCTCCATGTCGGGCTCCTCGAGCGTCATCCCGATCCACGGCTGGACCGGCTCGCCGAGCAGGGACAGGATCTCGCGGCGGACGACCCGATTGGCGTCGATGCGCTCGATCGCTGCGCCGGCGAGGCGGTTCGCCTCGACCTCCGCCACGGCCCGGCGATCCGGCTCGCGGAGCAGCTCCGCCTCCATGGCCAGGTCGACCGTCCCGGCCGCCACGTCGAGGGCAAGCTGCTGCGGCACCAGGTCGTATTCGAGCAGGGCCATCGCGAACGGCAGCGTCACCCCGCCGGTGCGGTTGTGCGGATCGGCCACCTGCCAGCGGTCCACCACCGCGCTCGCAAGCGGGCGGCCGGAGCGGTCGAGCCCGTGGACCCCGAACAGCCGGAGGATCGCCCGTTCCTGACCGGCCGTCGTCGTCGAGCGAGCGCGAGCGGCCCATGCACCAGCCTCCGATTCGGCGAGGGCGGTGAGCCGGTCGAGCGCGCCGAAGGAGGTCGAAGCACGCGTCCTGCCGCGCGCCTTCGAAGGGGCTGACGATCGATCGGGCGGCACCGAGATCTCCGAGCGGGCGACGGACCGGACGCTGCCGGACGATCTGACGGGGCGTCGCGCCGCCAGTCTACGGCCGCCGCGGCGCATCGATCAGCCGGGCCGTGCGTCGAGCAGCTGCTGAACGCGCGCGGCGAATGCGCCCACGTCGAACGGCTTGCCTTCGAACGAGTCGCACCCGGCATCGAGCGCCTCGCGCTGGACATCCGGCTGGATCGATGCGGAGCAGGCAAGGAGCGTCGTCCTCGCGATGTCCTGATCCGCGTGGGCGCGGACCCAGCGGGCGACATCGAAGCCGGTCATGGCGGGCAGGCGCAGGTCGAGCACGACGAGGGCTGGCCGCTGGCGCTCGATCGTGTCGAGCGCTGCCTCGCCCGTGCCGGCTTCCACGACCGCCAGGCCGGCCCGTTCGAGGACGCGTCGCATCAGCCGCCGCGTGTCGGGGACGTCGTCGACCACGAGGACGAGCGGCGAAGCGGCGGCACTCATCAGCCGACCGGGTGACGCCAGGTCCGCGATGTGCCGGCGCCCGGCAGCCAGACGCTGAACCGACTTCCCGTGCCAGGTGTCGACTCGACCGTGAGATCGCCGCCGTGGAGGAGGACGTACTCGCGCGCGATCGCGAGGCCGAGACCGGTTCCGGGCACGTCCGGCGCCGAGGCGCGGTGGAAGCGTTCGAAGATGCGCGCCTGGTCGGCCGGGGAGATTCCGATCCCCGTGTCGGCGACGTCGATCCGGATGTCGTCCTCGAGCCCGGCCGCCTCGATCCGGATCGTGCCGCGCGCCGGCGTGAACTTGACGGCGTTGCTGAGGAGGTTGCGAAGCACGGTCCGGAGCCGTCCCTCGTCCGCGTAGATGATCGCGGGCCCACGCCCGCTCTCCAGCTCGATCGACTGCTGCTTGTGGCCGGCGAACGTGCGGATCTCCGTCGCGCGCTCCTGCAGGAACGGCATGAGTGCGACAGGCTCGATGCGCAGCTCGACGCGGCCTGCCTCGATGTCGGACACCTCGATCAGGTTGTCGATGAGACCCTGCAGCCGGCCGCCGCTCGCGTCGATCGTCCGCAGGTCCTCGCGCTGCGCATCGGTCAGCGGCCCCTCCATGCCGTGGAGCAGGAGATCGGTGAAGCCGAGGATCGAGGTGAGCGGGGTGCGCAGCTCGTGCGACATGTTCGACAGGAACTCGGCCTTGGCGCGGTTGGCGCGGCTGAGCTCCTCGACCACCTGCGTCAGCTCGAACGTGCGCTCGGCCACCGCCGATTCGAGAGCATCGTGGCTGAGCTCCAGGAGGGCGATCGCCTGGGTGCGGCCGACCGCCGTCGCGGTGATCGTGGCGAACCCGCGGAGGAGCTCGGCCCCGGTCTCGACGATGCTCGGGTCGCCGGCGCGGGTGGCGACAAGCAGAAATCCCCACACCTCGTCGCCGACCGTGATCGGCGCACCCGCGATCGCCGTCACACGCAGCGCATCGGCGAGCTCGACCGGGATGTCAACCGGATCGAACGGCGCGACGAACACCGCCGAGCGTCCTTCGAGGCCGCCCTGGACCATGCCCATCTCGGGCCCAGGGTCGAGCGCCAGGAGCCCAACCTGCTCCTCCGGCGTCAGGCCCTCGATCGCGGCGAACTCAACGCGCTGGTCGGCCTCGGACCAGCGAGCGACAGCCGCGAGACTGGCCCCGGTCGCCGACCGGATCGCCGCGACCAGGGTCCCGGGCACTTCCCGCGGGTCGGTCAGCGTGGCCAGCCGCTCGCTCACCGCGAGCAGCGCCGAGGTCACCCGGGTCTGACGGGCGAGATCCTCGCGCGCCGTCAGGAGCTCGACCGCGAGCCCGGCCTGCGCCGCCAGCGCGCGAGCGAGCTCGCGAAATTGCGGGTCGATCGTGTCGGTGTCATCGAAGAGCACGTACAGGATCCCCGCCACTGTCCACGAGGTCGGGATCGGGAGCGCCATGCCGCACCGGGCGCCGTACGCACCGATCCGCGCGCGGAACGCCTCGCGAGCCCGCGTCGTCCGTGCTCAGCTCGTCGCCGTCGAAGCCTCGCTCGAGGATGTCGGTGCCGAGGGCCTCGACAAGGGTGGACCCGTCGAGCCGCGTCGAGTCCGCGGCGAAGACCGCGGGCACGCCGGTCGGGTCGCGGAACACCACAAGGACATCCGACGGGGCAAACAGGGAACGGGTCGCATCGGCAATGGCGTGCGCGAGCTCGGTCAGGTCGGCGCTGCGGAGGAGCGCGTTGGTCGCTTGGAGCAGCGCCTCGGCCCGAACCGATGCGAGCGCGGCGTCGAACACGACATCCCCCTAGCCTGGGCACTCCGGCGCGCACGCGTGCCCAGATCATGCTGGCAGCGAGCAGCGGCAGCCGCATCATGCGAATTGATGAGGTGCCGCCCCGCCAGATGGAACGATTCGGGCCCTAGTCCACCGCTCCGGCGAGGCGATTTGCAGCCAGGAACGCCCGGTAGGCCGAGACCGCGTCGGCGAACTCCAGGCGCACCGTCCGGTCGCCGATCCGTTCCGCCCCCGGAAGGATCGCCGCGTGGTCGGCGATGACTCCACGCGGATAGTCGACCTCGATGACCACGGGCGACGCAACCAAGAGAGCATTCGAGCTCCCCGGCCGCCGCGCGCCGGACCGCCCGTTCCGCGCCGGCCCGCACGAGATCGCGGGCCCGGGACGGATGGACCGACGCCGCCGAGCTCCCGCCGTCGGCGCGCTTGACGACCACGCGTTCCGCCCAGGGCAGCCAGTCGGCCACCTCCTCCGCGAGCGCGTCATCGCCGGTCACGAGCCCGACCGGGATGCCCCACGCCCCGAGCACGAGCGCGTTCAGGCCGTACTCGCCGGTCGGCCGGCCATCGAGCCGCGTTTCGACCGGCCGGCCCGAATACGTGTGCGCGATCGTCCCGCGCGGGTGACCGGCACGGGCGTGGTAGCCGACGAACAGCGCCACGTCGAACCCGTCCGCCGCCCCGGCGACCATCGACCACGCCTTCTGGCCCTGCAGCAGTGTCGCCGCCGGGTTGATCGCCTCGGGCAGCAGGTTGTACATCGAGGCGTGGCTGTCGTTGACGAGGATGTCGGTCGCGCCCGCCGCCAGCGCCCCCTCGATCGCCGCGTTGGCCTCGCCGACCATCAGCTCGACCGAGGCCGGGTACCGGGCATCCTTCGCATCGGTCGGGTGCGGGTGGCTGATCCCGCCGATGCCCTCCATGTCGACGCTGATATAAACCCGCAACGGTTGCTCCCTGCCTGTCCGAGTCCTCGAAATCGCGGGCTGCGCCATGATGCGTCTACGTCGTGGGGGGTGCCCGCCACCCAAGGTACTGTTACCCGAACGCAACGAAACTAACCGGTTCCAGTCGCAAGTCCGACGTCAAAGGTACTAGACGCGACAGGGACCTGGGGGCTATCGTCTCTGGTCCGGGGACCAATCGCGGATCAGGGGTAAATCCGGGGACCGTCACGTCCAGGGGGGCATATTGGCCATCCGGCTTGCTGACCGGTGGGGTGGTTGGCGACATCTCGCGCAGGCGCGTCTCGACCCGCAGCGATCCTTCGTCCGACCGCGCACGCTGGCAGCCGCCAAGTCGCGCTGGCCGGCCGGAGGGATCGTTCGCCGAAGATTCCTGCTCGCCTTCGACCTTCTCGGCATCGCGGTCGCGGCGTACCTGGCCCTCGCGTTGCGCTTCGATCGGATCACGGCTCCGCTGCAGGTCCCTGCGGCGCCCGCTGCGATCGCCCTGCTGCTGGTCACGCGCACAGCGGCGAACATGCGGCTTGGCCTGTACCGGCGGCGTTGGCGATTTGCAAGCGTGCCCGATCTCGAGCGAATCGCGATCGCCGTCGGACTTGGTTCGATACTGGCTATCGGCGTGTTCTATGGAATCACGTTCATCAGCGGCAGTGCCGCCGGTGAGTCGTTTCCGCGGTCATTCTGGATCATCGAGGCGCTCCTGAGCGTCTGCATCCTCGGCGGCGGAAGGTTCGCCATTCGTGCCCTCTACCACCACACCGCCGGCTTCCAGATCTCGTCCGAGGCAATCGCGCAGCCCGCCCTGCTGTACGGCGCCGGACACACGGGCGTCGGGATCGCGCGATCAGCCGGACGCGACCCGCGCGCCGGATTCCGTCCGGTCGGATTTCTGGACGATGACCCAAGGTTGGCGGGTGAGATCGTTGCGGGACAGCGGGTGTTCGGCGGCCTCGGGTCGATGAAGGAGGCGGTGGCCGAGACGGGGGCTCGGACGTTGCTGATCACCATGCCGAATGCGGCGGGCAGAGATGTGCGCGATATCTTCGAGGCCGCCCTCGACCTGAACCTCGAGGTCCGGACGGTCCCATCGCTCGCGGACCTCCTGAACGGGAGTATCGACGCGCATCGAGTTCGCAAGGTTCGCGTCGAGGATCTGCTGCGTCGACCGATGGTCACCGAGCATGCGGCGGGCGTCGAGGAGCTGATCCGCGACCGCACGGTCGTGATCACCGGGGGCGGCGGCTCGATCGGGTCGGAGCTGGCCCGGCAGGTCTTTGCCTTCGGGCCGCGGCGCCTCCTCCTCGTGGACCGGGCGGAGACGCCCCTGTACCTGGTGGAGCGAGAGCTCGAATCCCGACGCCGGCGAAAGCAGGGAAGCGGCGAGGTCCGCGTCCACCTGGCGAACGTCGCCAGTCGGGCGGAGATGGGGCGGTTCATCGGGCGCGAGCGGCCCGACGTGATCATCCACACAGCGGCATACAAGCACGTGCCGCTGATGGAAGATCACCCCTCGGACGCGGTGCACGTGAACATCGGCGGAACGATGGTCATGCTCGATGCCGCGGTGGATGCCGGCGTCGACCACTTCGTCTTCGTCTCGACCGACAAGGCCGTCCGACCGTCGAGCGTGATGGGCGCCACCAAGCGGATCGCGGAATTGCTCGTAGCCGAGACCGCCATGCGTACCGGCCGGTCGTACGTCTCGGTTCGCTTCGGGAACGTGCTCGGATCCAATGGAAGCGTCGTGCCGATCCTGCGAGACCAGCTCGAGAACGGGGAACCGCTTTCGATCACGCACGCGGACATGACCAGATTTTTCATGACAATCCCGGAGGCCGCGTGGCTGATCCTTGATGCTGCCGCCCTCGGTCGGGTCGCGGACCTGTTCGTGCTGGACATGGGCGAGCCGGTCCGAGTCCTGGATCTGGCGCGCGACCTGGTACGACTGGCCGGCCGCGATCCGGACAGCCATCCGATCGAGATGATCGGACTGAGACCGGGCGAAAAGCTCCACGAGGAGCTGTTCTACGACGCCGAGCTCGCGGAGCCCACGATGAGCCCCAAGGTTCTGCGCGCGCATACCGCGCCGCCACCGGCCAGCATCCGCGAGGATGCCGTCGCGATGCTGTTGATGGCGACGGGTGCGGACGAGCCCGACCTGCGCGAAACGGTCGTCCAGTATGCGCGCGGGCTGGAAGGGCACCCAGGCGATGTCCCTCGAGCAGCCCAACGGCCATGAGCCGCACGAGGACAGCGCTCCAGACGCAGTCCCTTTCGCAGACGAACCTTCGCCGGAACCGCTCTCGGTGAGCCTTCACTAGTCGGACCGGGGCGTCAGTACCAGGCGCTGGTCCGTGGCTCAGCGCATCCCGAGCTCGAGGTCCCGCACGATCCGGTGGGCGGCCCCGGCCGGCGACAATTCGAGAGTCCGCGCTCGGGTGCGGGCCCACGCCGCGGAACGCGTCCGAGGAGCAAGCCGTTCGAGTTCACGCGCCACGGCAGCTCGATCGAGTTCCATGACGACCATGCGGCCTGCCGAATCCGTGACGGCCTCCGTCCATTCGGTCGTCGACCTGAGGACAAGGCACGGCGTTCCGAGCCAGGCGGCCTCGCGCTGGACGCCGCCGGAATTGGTAATGACGGCCGCGGCGTGTAGCTGCAGCGTGAGGGAGGTCCGGTAGCCCAGCGGCTCGACGACCAGGATGTCGGGTGGCAGCACAACCCCCGCGTCCTCCAATGCCAACCGTGTGCCCGGGTGGAGGGCCAGGATGACCGGCCGATCCGCCCGAGCCGCATCCGCCAGGATCAATGGCCACGTGGCCAACGCCGCCGGAGCTCGATTCTCGGCGCGATGGATGGTGGCGAAGATGAATCCCCCGGGACGGAGCTGCCGCGCCATGGACGGAGCGCCGGCGAGCTCGAGCGCCTCACCGGCCATCCGCAAAGCATCGGCAGTGCGGATGCCGGCGCTCGACCGACTGGCAAGGTCCTGCATGAGGTCTCCGACCAGGGAGACGCCGTTCAGAATGCCCTCCCGAGCGAGGTTCTCGACCGCCGATGGCGTGGGCGCGAAGCACCACGTGGCCAGGTGATCGCTGACGACCCGATTGACCTCCTCGGGCATTCGGCGATCGAAGCTCCGCAGGCCCGCTTCGACATGTCCCACGGGGATGCCTTGCCTGACCGCCGCCAACGTCCCAGCGAGCGTCGAATTGGTGTCTCCGAACACGATCACCGCGTCGGGTCGCTCAGCCTCCAGGACCGGCTCGAGGGCGACGAGCATCCCCGCGGTCTGCTCGGCGTGGCTGCCGCCGCCGATCCCCAGCGAGTGGTGCGGCTGGGTCAGGCCGAGCTCGGAGAAGAACACGCCGGCCATCCGCTGGTCCCAATGCTGGCCCGTGTCGACCAGGACGCAGTCGTGGCGTGCGGCGAGCTCCGGAAGCAGCGCCGCGGCCTTGATCAGCTGCGGCCGCGTGCCGAAGACCGTGACGACGTGCACCGGCGCCCGGGCGGATCAGGACGAACCGACCGAGCGGCGGCCGCCCCTCGGCGGGACACCGAACCCAAGGACGCGAAGACCGGGCGGATAGTGGACGTCGCGCAGGCTGTTGCGACCGTCCAGCAGCAGCTCAAGCTGCGGGAACCAACCGATCTCGAGTTGCCGGAAGATCGGGTCCGCGGTCTGGACGACGATCGCCCGCGCATCGCTCGACGTGCCCCACGTCCAGGGCCGCGCCCCGCACGCTTCGACCTCCGCGTCGGAGAGCAGCGGGTCCCACGCCGTCACCCGCGCGTGCGCCGCCGACAGCCGGTTGACCAGCTCGACGCCGCGTGAATACGCGAGCTCCTTGACGCCTTCCCGGTAGGTCAGCCCGAGCACGAGGACCGGGAGATCGCGAATGTCCGAGAACTCGGCGGTGAGGATCTCAACCGCGACCGCGACCTGGCCGTCGTTGATCCGGCGAGACAGCTCGACCAGCTCCATCTCGGGAGATCGGGCGAGCAGGAACCGCGGATAGACCGGGATGCAGTGTCCCCCAACGCCGAGGCCGGGTTGGTGGATGTGACTGTACGGCTGGCTGTTCGCGGCCTGGATGACCTCCTGGACGTCGACGCCGACCCGCCCCGCATACGCCGCCAGCTCGTTGGCGAAGGCGATGTTGATGTCCCGGTAGGTCGTGTCGGCCAGCTTGCTCAGCTCCGCTGCCTCGGCCGAGCTCATCCTGACCACCTCCGCGTCCAGCACGGATGCGTAGAACGCGGCAGCCCGATCGGTCGAATTCGGCCCGATACCGCCGACGAGCTTCGGGTAGGTCGCGAGATTCCTGATGACTGCGCCGGTGTACAGGCGTTCCGGGGAGAACGCCACGAACAGGTCGCGATCAAGCTCGAGCCCGGTCGCGGCGGCGAGGCGTTCCGCGTAGCGGTCGCGTGTGTCGCCGACGGGAAGTGTCGTTTCGATGATGACTGTCGCTCCGGCGCGAACACCGCTCGAGACCGTCGCGACGGCTGCGTCCATGAATCGGTAGTCGGGCTGGAGGCCCGCGTCGAGCATGACCGGCACGATCACGACGATCACATCCGCTTCGGCGGACGCAACCACGCCGTCGGTGGTCGCGCGCAACCGACCGGCTGCATGTGCTTCGGCAACCAACTCCGGAAGCTGGGGCTCAGCCGGGAGGTGCGATCGACCGGCATTGATCGATTCAACAACCCGGTCGTCGACGTCCACGGCAGTCACGTTCCATCCGTGAGACGCAAACTGCGCGGCCAATGGGAGACCCATCTTGCCCGCTCCGACGACGGCCACGGTGCCGACCGTCCCGGGCTCGCCAATCCACGTTTCGACCCGGCGAACGTCGCCGTGGAGACACGACCGTTCAGGCAGCGTGATCGCGCCCCCGAGCATGGTTGTCGAGTTCGTCGGACGGTCGGTGATGGTCATGGCGCGGGAATCAACTGAGCGAACTCTGCGAGGTCGACAGGGTGGCCTTCAGCGGCGGCCTGGAGCAAGCACGATGCGATGTGCAATGCCCAAAGGCCATCCTCGCCATCGACCGCCGGGCGTCCCCCATGTCGAGCGACTTCCAGGAACGCGTCGAGTTCGGCTGCGAGTGGCTCGTGGCTCGCGACATCGATGGTCACGACGTTGCCCTCGTAGGTCGTCGCGTAGCCGTCGATGATGGTCGGGCTGCTGACATCGGCGCTCGTGAACGTAAGCCGCTGGGTGAGGTAGTCGAGCTCGAACATCCCCAGTTCGCCGACCACGGAGAGCTGGCGCCGCTTCGCGGGAGTGAGCCAGTTGACATCGAGCATGCCGGTTGCGCCCGACGGAAAGTGAAACAGGCCGAAGAGCAGGTCCTCATTGCTTGCGTGCAGCCGCTGTGCCGTTTCGGCATAGACCCGCGTCGGGCGTTCTCCAGCGACCCACGACAGGATGTCCGCGTCGTGCGTGGCGAGGTCGATTGTTACGCCGACATCGCGGATTCGTGCCGGGAAAGGGCCGGCGCGCCGGCTCGTGATGGAGTAGAGGGTACCGATCCATCCGTTCGCAAGACGGCGGCCGAGTTCGAGCACGGCCGGGTTGAAGCGTTCCACGTGGCCGACCTGGAGTGGAATGCCTCGGGCACGCGCAGCGGCCACCAGCTCGATCCCTTCCTCGACCGTAGCGGCGAGTGGCTTCTCCACGAGGATCGGCAGGCCGCGGGCGATTGCTGCGTGCGCGAGCGTGGCGTGCGCAGTCGTGGGAACGGCGATCACGACCGCATCGATGTCGGCTTCGTCGATCATGGCCAGCGCGTCGGTAAAGCCCGCAGCCCCGGTCTTCGCGACTGCATCACTGACAAGGGTCGATTCCGGGTCTCCGACCGCGGCCAGGACGCAGCCACTACGCGTCGAGAGATGACGCATGTGGTTACGGCCCATCGCGCCCAATCCGGCGAGCCCGACGCGAAGGGGTGCGGTCACTGCCTGATCCCGATGCTTGTGGCAGTCGGCTGCGTCGGAGTGGCGACCTCGCGGATGGCGTCAATCACGCGTTCGAGCTCATCCGGCGCGAGGTTCGGTCGAACCGGGATCGCCAACACCTCGTCGGCAAGACGGTTCGTGACGGGCAGGTCGAGGTCGGCTGCATTCGGCACGAACTCCTGGAGATACGCCTGCCGGTGGACCGGAATGGGGTAGTAGATCAAGGTCCCGATCCCCCGCTTCGCCAAGCCGTCGACGACGGCCTGCCGCTCGCCCGGGAAACGCATCGTGTACTGGTGCCAGACGTGCTCCCGACCGTCAGGCACGAGCGGGGTCGCGTAGCCATCCAGCCCTTCGCTGAGGCGGGCGGCGTTCCGCCGGCGCTGAGCGGTCCGCTCGTCGAGGCGCGCGAGCTGTGCCAGTCCCAGCGCGGCCGCGATCTCCGTGGACCTGAAGTTGGTGCCCAGCGACTCGTGCTCATAGCGCACCCGCATACCGTGGTTGCGGTACAAACGAAGCCGGTCGGCGAGCACGTCGTCGCCGGTCGTGGCGAAGCCGCCCTCGCCAGTCATCAGGTTCTTGGTCGCGTACAGGCTGAACATGGCCGGGCCGAACTGGCCAGCGCGTCGCCCGCGGTAGGTCGCCCCGTGGGCCTGGGCAGCGTCCTCGACGATCGGGATGCCGTGACGGCCGGCGATCTCGACCAGCGGGTCCATGTCGGCCATCAGACCGTACAGGTGGACCGGCATGATCGCCCGCGTTCGGGGCGTGATCGCCGCCTCGACGCGCTCGGGATCCATGCAGAAGTCGTCGGCTCGCACGTCGACGAACACCGGCCGCGCCCCCGTCTGGAGGATCGCGCTGACCGTCGCGTTGAAGGTGAAGCTGACGGTGATCACCTCGTCGCCGGGCCGATGCCGAGCGCCCGCAGCACCGCCTCGAGCGCGACGGTCCCGTTCGCCATGAGCACGGCGTGCCGGACGCCGCAGTAATCGGCCCACGCCTCCTCGAACTCGGCGGTCCTGCGGGCCCATCGCGATCATGCCCGACCGGAGGACGTCGAGGACGGCCTGCTCCTCGTCGGATCCGATGTCCGGCCTCGAGATCGGGATCATGCGGAAGGTTCCGTCGCCAATGCGGTGCACCGGTCGCCGTCAATCCCGTAGCGCGGACCCACACGCGCCGCACAGAGCGGCGCCCGAAGCGCCGCCCCGCATCGGATGCGCCGGTCCCGTCCAGCAGGCGCTGCCCGCAGGCGCACACCCACCCCAGCCGTCGCGCCGGGTTGCCAACGACGAGGGCGTGGTCCGGGACGTCGCGAGTCACGACGGCCCCGGCACCGACGGTGGCGAAGCGCCCGACGTCGAGGCCGGCCACGACGACGGCCCCTGCCCCGATCGACGCCCCTGTCCGAAGCCGGATCGGGCTCACGACCCAGTCGTCGTCACGCGCGAGATCGCCGCCCGCAGTGATGGAGCGTGGGTAGCGATCGTTGGTGAGGATCGCATTCGGACCGATGAAGACGCCGTCGTCCACGGTGACGCCGTGATAGATGAGCGCGGCGTTCTGGATTTTCACCCGGTCGCCGATGACCACTCCCACGTCGATGAACGCGTCGCGGCCGACGATGCACTCCGCGCCGATCCGCGCGCCGCGTCCGGACCTGGGCGCGGTGCCAGATGGTGGTCCCAGGACCGATCGAAACGTCTGACTCGATTTCGGCAGTCGGATGCACGCGCGCGGATGCATCAGCGAAAAAACGGTGGCCCTCAGCCAAGGGACTTGGCCCTCCATGCCGCGCGCTTGATGAGCGAGCGGCGGTCAACGAT
>CAWGQH010000012.1:0-180824 GCA_963824735.1 uncultured Chloroflexia bacterium | reverse complement strand
ATCGGGCTCGCGGCAGGCTTGATCGCGGCCCTCCTGCCGATCTGACGAGCCGCCCAACGGGTCCCCGCGTCCTTTCTTGAACGGAGGGCGTCCCGGGCGCCCCACCCAATCGACAGCCCTGTGACGTCGCGGGGCGTGCCGTGAGGATCGCTCCAACCAGTGTTGTTCGACGGGCTGGCCGCCCCAGCGGGAATTCGATCGCGCCCGCTACCCTCTCGGCGTGATGCCAGCCGAGGGGGTTGGCGGTGTCACCGTCACGCGAGACGACCTCGTCCTGCGCGCGCGGAGCGGGGACCGCGACGCGTTCGACGTGCTTGCGCGTTCGGTGACCGCCCGTCTGTACGCAATTGCCCTTCGGATCCTCCGCGATGTCCACCGCGCCGAAGACTCGGTCCAGGACTCGCTCGTCGATGGCTGGCGCGACCTGCGCGCGCTGCGTGATCCCGCGCTGTTCGACGCATGGATCACGCGGATCCTCGTCCGGAACTGCTACCGGGCAGCCAAACGTGATCGCACGACCCGTCAGCTGACGATTCCGACCGCCGAGCACACCTCGGATCACAGCAGTCAGGTTGCCGAGCGGGATCGGCTGGCCCAGGCGTTCGGCCGGCTGACGCCGGACCACCGTGTCGTCGTGGTGCTGCGTTACTACCTCGAGTGGGAGCCCGCGGAGATCGCCGACGCCCTCGGCGTGGCGCCCGGAACCGTGCGCTCACGACTGCACTACGGGCTCGAGCATCTCCGAGCGGTGCTCGAAGCGGATGCCCGAGCGGGCATCCCGACGAGCGGGGGTGTGCCATGAGCGACGTGCCGCGCAACGACCCCGACCGCCCCGACCCGCAGGTCGAGCGAGCGGTCGCGTCGTGGCTCCGCGACGAGCCCGATCGCGTGCCCGACGACCTCGTCGAGGGTGCGCTCTCGCGCTCGCGCGCGAGCAGCCAGCGCCTGTCGTGGGCGGCACGCTGGCACCAGCGCGGCACGACGCAACCAACGCAAGCCCTGGCGGCGGGCGCGGCCCTGACAGCCGCCGTCGTGGTCGCCGTCGTCCTCGGGGTCTCGATGTGGCGGACGGCACCGGATCAGGGCACGACCGCACCTTCCGCGGTCCCATCGCCCGACGGCAGCGCCTCCATCCCGTTCGACGGTCGCATCGATACCACCTACCAGCTCGAGTCGAAGGCCACGGCCCTCGGATCCGGCTTCGGCAGCCTGTGGGTGGGCGACGAGACGGGTCGCCTGCTGCGCATCGACCCGGCCGATGGCTCGGTCCAGGCCACGATCGAGCTCGACGGCGTCGCCTGCGGCCCGATCGCGCCGGCCGCAACGTCGCTGTGGCTGGCGACCTGCGGTGCCAGCGGCGTGATTGAGTTCGCGGAGACGACGCGCATCGATCCCGCTTCCAACACGGTCGCGAACGTGTACGACGACGGGGCAGGCGACGGGTTCGGGGCCAGCGCGATGAACGGCCTGATCTGGTTCGTCTCCGATGTCGACCAGGGACGCGTCACGGCCGTGGACGCCGAGACGGGTGAGCACGTCCGGGATCTCGACGTCGGGGTCCCGATCCACTACCTCACCGCCGGCTTCGGGTCGTTGTGGGTCAACCCGATCGGCAGGCCGGCGGTCCTGCGGGTCGACCCGAATTCCGGCGACGTCCTGGCCGAGGTCGCACTGAGCGGAGACTCCGGCTACCTGACGACCTCGGCGGACGCGATCTGGGTCGCGGAGCCGCACCAGTGGCTCGTCGGGCGCATCGACCCGGTCGCCGACCGAGTCGCGGCCGAGCTGCAGGCCGCGCCGGGCGTCGACCACATCGCCGTCGCCCCGGACGGGCTCGTCTGGGCGCTCGCGGACGAGGAGCTGCTGGCGATCGATGGGGCAGCAGACCGCGAGGTCGACCGCCTGTCCGTGCCGAGCCACGTTGCATTCGACGGCGTGGCGACCCACGTCCTGGCCCTCCACGAGGACCAGGTCTGGTTCGCGGACCAGGACTCGCTCGTGCGGATTCGGGTGCCGTGAGGATCCGCGGCTGATCGATTGAACGCGGGGCCTGCGTTCCTCCCCTCCACCCACAGACGGCAGGTGACCGTCGCGAGGGAGTCGGAGGGGTGAGCGTTGGATCGAGCACATCGCAGGCAGCTGCGTCGAGGGCTGGCTGCGCTGGCACTCACTGCCACGGTTGTCGTCGCCGGATGCGCCTCCTCCGGGAGTTCGAGCGCATCGCCACCGACCATCGGCACGGCCTGCAGCTCGCACCGGCTTCGCTGCCGGCGGCGTCGACGGGGGCGGACGTCACCTTTACCGGGGCCTGGGAGGGGCAGCTGGTCGATCCGAGCGGCGGGTTCCCGATCCGGATCTCCCTCGACGGCTGCGCGACGCAGGGCGAGGCGTGCGGCGAGCTGGAATACGGCGACCCGGGTGGCGCCGACCAGGTGTTCTGTGCGTCGGAGCTCACCCGCACCGGCGTGGAGGGTGATGTTCTCGCCCTCAGCGAGCGGCTCGTTTACCGCCCGTGGATGTGCATGCCGGCAGCGTTCGAAGTGCACCCGACGGCCGACGGGAGCCTCGAGATCGATCAGATCGTCGGCGAGGGCGACGTGTGCTGCCAGGGAACGCTCGCCTCCATCGGCGAGAGGCTGCCCACCGAGCCCGCCCCGGAGCTCGGGCCGGTCGAGGGTCTCGGCCGGACGACAGCAGGTACGGCACTCGGCGGCACGACCACGCAGTACACGGCCGCGGCCGAAGGCTCGATCTGGTTCCCGCTCGATGATCGCGGCCAGGTCGCGCGCGTCGATGCGGCAACGGCCGAGATCCAGGCCCTCATCGAGGTCGGTGACCCGTCGGCGATCCCGGACCTGATGTCAGACCCCCACGCAGTCGCTGCCGGGGAAGCCGGCATCTGGGTCGCCAAGGCCGCCGAGCGCTCGGTCGGACGCATCGATCCGGCGACGAATGCGGTGGCCGAGTCGATCCCGCTCTCCGTGGTTCCGCACGCGCTTGCCCTCGACGGAGCAACCCTTTGGGTGACCTCGTTCCTCGACGATCGGGTCGTCCGCGTCGACCTGGAGACGGGCGAGGTCGTCGCCGACATCATCGTGCCCAAGCCGACCGGAATCGCGATCGGGTTCGATGCCGTCTGGGTGGTCGACCATCGGGACGACACGATCGCCCGGATCGATCCGGAAACCAACGAGGTCGTCGAAGAGATCGTGCTCGGCGAGCGTGGGCCAAACGACCTGTGCGGGATGTGCGTCGAGAACGTGGTCGTCGGCGACGATGCGGTCTGGACCTCGAACAACGAGGGCCGCTCGGTCAGCCGCATCGACCCGGATTCGAACAAGGTCACGGCCACGATCGACCTGCCGCTGCGGGCGTGGGCGGTCAGCGCGGGAGGCGGCTCGATCTGGGCGAGCCAGTTCGAGGAGGGGCCAAACGGTGGCTTTGGAAACCTGTCCTCGTGGAGCGTGGCGCGCATCGACCAGGAGACCAACGAGGTGACGTCCTACCCGGTACCTGCGATCAGCGTCAGCTGGGAAGCGGACGCGCTGTGGACCGTGGTACCCGGCCGTCGGGGCGATTCGGTCGTCCGGCTCGAGCTCGACCGCTGAGTTCTGTTGGGCAATCGCCGAGCGTGCGCCGGGACGGGATCATCCCGCCCCGGCGCACCAGCAAATCTCAAGGCGCCGTGTCGAGGGCGGCCTCCGGGTTGAGTTGCACCGTGGCAAGGATCTGCTCGAACCATTCGGGGTCGTCGATCCGATAGAGCCAGATGAGAAAGACCCGGTCCTCTGCTGAGACCAGCGCCATGGTGCAGTCGGACCCGACGACGCCCTGGGCGCCGTCGACGACAACCGGTTCGGGCGAGCCGCATTCCGTGAACGGCCCGTATCCGGCCACCACCTCGTCAAGCGACCTGCCGGCCAGCGGCTGCGAGGCAAGAGCGAGGAACGCTGTGTCGCCGGTGGACCCGTCCTCGATGACGTCTCCGAAGGGGCTCTGCTGCTGAACGATGCCACCTTCGGCCCACGGCTCGGTGGCGGCCTTCGGCACCCAACGTTCTGGGTACGAGACGGAAATCCCGTGCAGTGTCGACGTGAATGTCGCGGTCAGGGCAGGGCTGGCCGCAGCGGCGACGCTGGGGGGCGCGGCCGTCGGAGCCGAAGTTTCGGCGGGCAGCGGCGTTGGCGACGCGGCCGTGGCGGGCGAACAACCCACGGCAACGAGAGCGAAGACGGCAAGCGTGAACAGCATCGTGGTTCGCATCTCAGGAACTCCTCGGTCCAGCGCGCCCGTTCGGCCGCGCTCACATCCCAAGGCGCCGAGTGGCGTCAAACCATTCCGAAGGGCCGGCCTTCGACGAACGGTCCCTAGCTGAACGGCTTGAGCACCATGTCGGCGACGAGCAGGAACCAGAACGCGACGATGACGGCGAGCGTCAATGCCGCTCGTGGGCTCGAGGCGACTGCCATGAGGTCGGTTTCGGGATCGTTCTGGGCGGCGCGGACCCGTGCGACATGGACACCGAGCCAGCGCAGCAGGATGAGATCCGAGAGCAGCAGCGCGTAGGCAATCAGCAACCACGGCGCCGCGAGGTCGAACCCGCCGACGATCGCGGTGACGAACCCGGCGACGACCCCGATCAGGAGGAGGGCGAACCCAATCTGGCTGGTCATCTGGCTAACGTGATCGACGCGACGGAGCGCCGAACGATCCCCCGTCCGTGCCACCAGGTCCCAGATGATCCACGGGCCGACCCACAGCGTAATGACGCCGATCATCGCCGTGACATGGACCAACTTGGCGAGGGCCATTTCTCCGAATGTACGGCGTACGGCAAGCCCGGCCTAACGGAATCTGGGGATCGGGCTGCTCAGCGACTCGTCTGCCGTTTCCCGAGCCAGCCGTCGCGGGTCGGCTTGTCGAGCTTCTCGATCGCGAATCGGAGCATCACTCGCGGCATCGTCGCGGCGTGCGCCTCGAGGAACGCGGCCTGCCGATCCGGGTCCCGCTTGCCGGCCTCGCGCAGCATCCAGCCGACCGCCTTGTGCACGGTGTCCTCGGGGTCGTCGACGAGCAGCTCCGCGATCCGGTACGCGTCGTCGAGCTGGTCGCGGCGGATAAAGGCAAAGGTCGCGAGGATCGCCGTTCGCCGCTCCATCGGCTTGTCCGACGCGGCCAGCTGGTCGAGGACATCCCGGCGCTTGTCGACGAGATACTCGCCGACGACCCAGATCGCGCTGCGGTCGACCAGATCCCACGTGTCGATCCGGTCGTGGCGTCGGAGGTACAGCTCGAAGAGCTCGCGCTTCCGTTCGGGCGAAGCCTTCCGGTCGCGAGCCTGGAAATCCATGATGCTCACGGCGCCGACTCGAACCGCATGGGTCGGGCTTTCCAGCAGGCGCTCGATTTCCGCGGGAGTCATGTCCATGCACTCGCGGGCAAGGCTGAAGATCTGGCCCATGCCGACGCCGTGGTAGTCGTCGGGCCCCGTCGCGTCGGGCGATCGCAGCGACTCCAACCGTTCGACGAACTGCGCCGCGGTGTACTCCATCGGTCAGGGCCTCCCCGTGCGACCCGGCCGGAGTGCCTTGCGCACCACCGGCCTGGTCGGCTGGCGCCGCGCCACTTCGCGGAAGCCGGCGCGGTCGTACATCGACTTGGCGCCGAAGAACATCGAGTCCGGGTCGCGTGGCTCGAGCGCGTCGACCGGGTACGCCTCCAGGAGGCGGGCTCCTCGTGACCGCGCATAGTCGACTGCCGCCCGAAGCATCCGCTCCGAAAGACCGCGGCCGCGCGCCTCGCGGTCCACGAAGAAGCAGACGATCGACCATACGGGCCGCTCGTCGACCGGCTTCATCACCGGTGAGCGGCGGAGTTTCGGGTACGCCTCGCGCGGCCCGAGCGAGACCCACGCAACCGGCACCCCGTCCTCGTAACCGATCAATCCCGGCACGTTCCCCTCCTCGACGAGCACCCGCATCGCCTGCCGGTTGACGGAACCAACGCCGGTTGCCTCGCCGGTCTTGCGGTAGTACATGCAGAAGCAGGTCCGAGCCACCGGCCGGTCGAACAGCTCGACGAGATCCGGCCAGCGCTCCGCCGTGACCGGGTGCGCCTGGAACGCCACGCCTCCAGCCTACAGGTCGACGCTCTCCAGCACGGGTTCCGCCTCCCCCCAGGCGGCGTCGAGCTCGTCGGCGGGCGCGGCGACGAAGACGACAAGCAATCCCTCGTCGACAGACACGAACCCAAGCCGGACGTCGACCGACGGCTCGAGCCCGAAGTCGCCCTCGGCGCCGCCAAAGATCGGCGTGTTCGGCTCCGCCGCGTGGAGATCCAGCCGAACGCCCTCCCGACCGTCCAGGCTAAACGGAACGGGGTCGCCGGCAGTCAGGTCGTCCCGTTCCGCGAGCAGCGCTGCCGCCTCGGCCGGCGTGAGATCCGTGTCGGGCACGTCCTCGCTGCCACGCACGTGCTCCGGATCCCCGAAGGCGATCCACCGAGCGGGGGCCGTCTGGCGTTCCTCGGTCGCGAACCGCCCGAGGTCGAAGAACTCGCCGTGGAGGTGCATCGATTCCCAGCCGCCGGCCGGCGCCTTGAACGTGAAGGGGATGTTGAACGGCGGTTGGCTGTCGTAGCGGCCCGGGACAAGGACCTCGCCGGTCGTGGTCGGGAATGCGATCGGGGACGCGGGTGGTGCGCCCGGCGTCGACGTGGGTGCCTGCGTCGCGGGCGCGCATGCCAGCGCGGCGGATGCGAGGACGATCATGACGGCAGCAGGCAGGCGGCGGACCATCGGCAGCTCCTCCTTGGCCCCAGACGCCGGCGGCAGCGTCGCCGTTCCCTGGTTCAGGCCTCCATCCGGAGTTCCTCGAGATCCAGCTCTCGCTCGAGCTCGCGCAGGGTCGCGTCGTTGATCTCGCCCCCATCGCGCAGCGCGATCGCGGCCGCACGCTGGGCGTTGATGACGTACTGCTGGATCTCCCGGTGCTCCTCGTGCTCGAGGCGCCGCTCCTCGGTCTCCTCCGGGTCCTCGGTCGCGAGGTGCTGCATGCGGTCGCCGAGGCCCGATTCCAGCCGGTCGTGCAACGGCACGTGGTCCGGCCAGCGATCGCGGGCATGTCGCACCGCGTCCAGCCCGAGCCGGTACATCGTCGCCCGAGCGAACGATGCTTCGTCACCATCGGTTTCCACGCCGTCCCAGCGCAGCCAGCGCACCACGAACGGGAGCGTCAGCCCCTGGCCGACGAGGGTCGCCAGGATGACCGCGAACGTGAGCAGCTGGATGAGGCTGCGCTCCGGGAAGTCGGTGGGCAGGGCGAGCGCCGCCGCCAGCGAAACGGCGCCGCGCAGGCCGCTCCAGGCCACGAGGAACGTCAGGCGCGTAGCGAGCTTCGGATCCCGCTGGGCCACGAGCCGGCGTGGCGAGTTCGGCAGGAGGCTGGCCAGGAACACGTAGGCAAACCGGATGCCGATGACGACAGCGCACACGAGGAGCGCGAGACCGAGCACGCGTTCCGGCGCCATGTCGCCGAGGCCCCGCAGGATGTCGGGCAGCGCCAGGCCGATCAGCACGAAGATCAGCCCGTTGAGGACGAACCCGACCATCTTCCAGGACGTCAGCCAGAGCACGCGACTGCTCGGCGAGAGGATCGTGCCGAGTCGCCGCCCGATCACCAGCCCGGCGGTCACGACCGCAAGCACACCCGACAGCCCGAACTGCTCCGCCGGCAGGTAGGCGGCCCACGGGATCAGCAGGGAGACTACGACCTCGACCGGCGGGTCATCGAGCCAGCGCACGACCTCCGCGACGACCCGCCCTACGATCCAGCCGAGCGCGATCCCGCCGGCGGCAGCAACGAGGAACGCCGCAAGGGTGTCGCTGAGGACGAAGACGCCCGTGACGGTGGCGACCACGGCCGCGCGATAAGCGATGAGAGCCGTGGCGTCGTTGAAGAGCGACTCGCCTTCGATGAGGGTGATCGCGATCCGCGGCACGCCGAGACGACGGAAGACCGACGTGGCCGCGAGGGCGTCGGTCGGTGCGACGATCGCCCCGAGGGCAAGCGCCGCCGCCCAGCCGAGACCGGGCACGAGCGCCTGGGCGACCGCCGCGACGACGACGGTCGTGAGGACTACGAGCACGATCGACAAGCGGGCGATGGGCCACAAGTTCCGGCGCAGGTCGCGTTGCGGGGTCTCGAACGCCGCGACGAACAGAAGCGGTGGCAAGAACACGAGGAGCACCAGCTCGGGCTCGAGGTGGATGCTTGGCAGGCCCGGGATGAAGCCGAGTGCGAGGCCGCCGAGTACGAACAGCGCCGGGTAGGGCAGGTTCGCTCGTCGCGCGACCTCGAAGAGGATCGCGATAACGACCAGATCGATGATGAGGGCGGTCAGGAGGTCCATCGGTGGGCTGGGCAGCAGGTTCGGCGGCGGCTCGGATCAGCCGCCCGACACGGCCGGGATCACGTGGACGGTGTCATCCGGACCGACCGGCGTGTCGAGATCGGCCGGCTCACCGGCGACGAAGACGTTGATGTGGGGCCGGAGGCGCGGGCCCGCTTCGATGAGCCGGTCGCGCATCCCGGGGACGCGGGCATCGAGCCCGCGCACGACCGCATCGACGGTCGCGCCATCGACGAGTTGGCGGCGCTCGACCCCGGGGAAGAGCTCGAGCAGGGACCTGGGCAGCAGGACGGTGGCCATACCTGGGCCGGTCAGTCGACCACCAGGGATTCGACCGCCCAGATCTCCGGGAGATCTGCCGTGATCCGCTCCCACGAACCGCCCTCGTCGCGGCTGTGCCACAGCTGGCCGGACTTCGTCCCGAACGCGATCCCGACCGGGTCGAGCGTGTCCCGGGCCATCGCCTCGCGAAGCACCGAAAGGTACGCGTCGTGCTGGGGCAGCCCATCGGCGTTGCGCTGCCACGTGTCGCCGCGATCCTCGGTCTTCCACACCGCAGCGGACGCCTCCGGCACGAACCGGCCGCGGTCCGCGCCGTTGAGCGGGATGATCCAGAACGTCTTCGGGTCGCGCGGATGGGCGACCAGCGGGAAGCCGAAGTCGCTCGGCAGCCCGTTCGCGCTCAGGTCCGTCCAGGTGAGACCGCCGTCGGTCGAGCGGTACATGCCGCAATGGTTCTGCTGGTAGAGCGTCTCGGGCTCGCCGGCGGCCATCGCGAACTTGTGCACGCACTGGCCGGTGACCGGATAGGGGTCCGGGCTGAAGTCCGCGCGGACGCCCGAGTTGCGCGGCTCCCAGGTGGTGCCGCCATCGCGCGATTCGAACACCCCGACCGCCGAGATGCCGACCCACGTCCGGGCACCATCGGTCGGGTGCGGGACGATCGTGTGCAGGATCAGGCCGCCGGCACCGGGCTCCCACGTTGGGCGGGACTCGTGCTCGGTGAGTCCGCGGACGTGCTCCCAGGTCGCGCCGCGATCCTCGCTCCGGAAGAGCCCGGCGGGCTCGACGCCGGCGAGGATCGTGCCGTTCGGCGCCGTCGCGAGGCTCCACACGGTGGCTACCGGGTCGCCCGCTGCTCCGTCGCCGTAGGTCAGCCCGTTCGAGCTGTGCGTCCAGCTCGCGCCGAGGTCCTCGCTCCGCCACACCGCCGGGCCGTACCACGGCGAGCCTCCGCCCGCGAGGATCGCGCCGCTGCCTGGCTCGACGATGAGGTCGTGGATCGGCCAGCCCTCGCACAGCGGACCGCGGATGTCCCAGGCCCGACGCTCCGCATCGCTCTCGACGAAGAACGCGCCCTTGGCGGTGCCGACGAGGAGGATGGCTCGGGTCATCGTGGGCGCCTCCCTGGTTCCGTCTCTGGGCGGCAAAGGATACCGACTGCGACCGCAGTCGATGTTCAACTCGGGTATTGACATTGGAGCGACTCCAAGGTCTAGCGTCGCGTCATGGCACAGATACCGGAAACCGGCTTCCTCGTCATCGCGGACCTCACCGGGTACACGGCGTACCTCGCGCAGAGCGAGCTCGAGCACGCGCCCACGATCGCGGGAGACCTGCTCGAGACGGTCGTCGGGCGCCTCGATCCCCCGTTCCGTCTCGCGAAGTTCGAAGGCGACGCTGCGTTCCTGAGCGTCGAGGACGGCCGGGCGGACGGCTCGTTGCTCCTCGACGCAGTCGAGGCGTGCTACCTCGCGTTCCGCCGGCGGCTGCGCAGCATCGACCAGGCGACGAGCTGCGACTGCAACTCGTGCGCGCTCGCCCCGAAGCTGGACCTGAAGCTGTTCGTCCACCACGGCTCGTACGTCCGAACGACGATCGCCGGGCGTGACGAGCTCGCCGGCTCGGACGTGATCGTCGTCCACCGGCTGCTCAAGGGCTCCACGGCCGAATCCTCGCGGGCGAACGGCTTCGCGCTGTTCACGGCCGCGGCCATCGACGCACTCGGCCTCGACGCCGGCGCCCTCGGTCTCACCGAGGCCGCCGAGGCGATCGACCACTTCGGCACCGTGACGACGTTCACGCTGGATCTCGAGGCCCGCTGGGTGCTCGACCGTCAGGCGCGACGCCTCGATGTCGGTGATGGCGACCGCGTCTTCAATCTCGACGCGACCGTGCCGGCCGAGCCGGCGGACGTGTGGGCCCACCTGACGTCGCCGGAGCTCCGAACGCTGTGGGAGGGCCCGCTCGAGATCGTCGAGAGCTCGCCGAGCGGACGGCGCGGCATCGGAACGACGGCGCAGTGCGTGACCGGCCGCCTCGCCACCATCGAAGAGATCGTCGACTGGCAGCCGTACGACCACGTCGGCTGGCGAATTGCCGTTCCCGCGCTGGGGCCGGTCGGCGTGACCGCCGACCTGGAGCCCGTCGCCGGCGGCACGCACCTGACGGTGCGCTGGGCGTACCAGGGCGAAGGCGAGGCCGATCCGCTCGCGGTGCAACTGCGTTCGTGCCGAGCGAGAGGCGGCCTTCGCACGCCTCACTCGGCGGTTGGCGGTCGCGCTGCCGGTCGTGGAAGCAAAGGAGGCACTGGCGTGACGAGGTACGAGGCACAGGCGGAGATCGCGCGTTCGGCAGACGAGGTCTGGACGTATGCGGCGGACATCCTTCGCCACACCGAATGGATGTCCGTTGCCGACGCCCACCTGCTGGCTGGTGACGGGACGCAGGTCGGGGCCCGCGGGCGAGAACGTCTGCTCCTCGGGCCGTTCAAGTGGGACGTTGAGTTCGAGGTGGTCGAGGCCGAGTTCGGACGCCGATTGCTCTGGCGCTCACGGGACAAGCGCTTCGACATGGAAGTCGGCCTCCAGCTGGAACCGAGCGGACCGACATCGGTGCGAGCGCGGTACTACGGCGCTGCGCAGATGCACGGACGATGGCGGCTGCTGGCCCCGTTCGTCGCGATGGAAGGCTCCGCCGGCATCAAACGGGAGCTGGCCCAGCTCAAGGCACGAGTGGAGGCTGCGCCTGTGCCCGCCCCGGCCGCGGCCTCTTGACATTCGAGGCACTCCAAGGTTTGCTGCGCCGATGAGGATCGGCGAGCTGGCGGAACGTGTCGGGGTGTCGACAGACACGGTCCGGTTCTACGAGCGATCCGGCTGGCTCCCGCGGGCCAACCGGCGCGAGAACACCTACCGCGAGTACGGCGACGCGGATGTCGACCACCTGCGGCTCCTGATCGACCTGCGCCGGCTCGACGTGCCGCTCGACGACGCGGCGAAGATCGCGAGCTGGTGTCATTCCGGCCACTGCGGCGATTCGACCGCCGAGCTGCCGCACCTGATTGCCGAGCGTCGCGCCGACGTGGCCTCGCGGATCGCCGGCCTGCAGGCGCTCGACGCGCGGCTGGCCTCCCTGGAGCGACACCTGGGCAGGACGACGAGCCGCTCCCTCGCGGTGGTCGATCTCGGCGGGCCGTGTTGCGATGCGGCCGATGCCGTCCTCAGCTCTGCTGGCGGCGGCTGCGCCTGCTGCTCGGGTACCGCCGCGAACTGACATTCCCGCCTGCGGGCGCACGTTATCAGCGCATCATCGCATCAATCTTGATGCTGCTATGATGCCAGGATGCGCACGACGATCACGCTCGAACCCGATATCGCGGCGCGGCTGCGACGGCTCGCCGCCGAGCGTGGCACCTCGTTCAAGTCCACCGTCAACGCGACGCTCCGGGCAGGGCTCGAAGCAGAGCGTGGGGCTGCACGACCGTATCGGGAGGAGACTCGCAGCCTTGGCGCCCAGCCCGGAGTCGACCTGACGAAGGCGTTGGCCATGGCAAGCGCGATCGAGGACGAGGAGACCGTCCGCGAGCTCGAAGCCCGGAAGTGAAGGTCCCGGACCTCAATCTGCTCATCTATGCCGTCGACCGGCAGGCGCATGGCCACGCTCCCGCCCTGCGCTGGTGGAACGGCCTCCTGTCGGGCAGCGAGACGGTCGGCCTCCCCTGGGCGGTCCTGCTCGGCTTCGTCCGGCTGACCACCAACCCTCGGGTGGTCCGGTCGCCACTGACCGCGGGCGAGGCGCTCGACTACGTCGACCGGTGGCTCGCGAGTCCAGTCACCACGGTGATCGAGCCGACGCAACGACACCCCGCCCTCCTGCGAGAGCTGCTGACGGGCACCGGCACGGCAGCCAACCTCGTCGCCGACGCGCATCTTGCGGCGCTCGCCATCGAGCACGGAGCGACCCTCTGCTCGGCGGATCACGACTTCGGCCGCTTCCGCGGCCTGGACTGGACGGACCCGCTCGCGACGTGAGCAAGTCAGCGGCGTGCCGCCGCTGGCCCAATGGATCGGGGTGTCCCGGACGGCCGACCAGCCGCGCCACGACTTCCGGGTCGATCACGGATCCGCCGGCGGCCACTCGTCGGACGGCGTCGGCCAGGTCGTCGAGCCGGGTCACGCGTTCCTTGAGCAGGTAGCCGAACCCGGCCGGGTCCTCGCGGATGAGGTCGATCGCATAGCGCGTATCGATGTACAGCGACAACACGAGGATGGCGACCTCGGGCTGCATCTTGCGGATGTGCCGGGCGGCCTCCAGGCCTTCCGTCGCATGTGCGATCGATAGGGCGGCCGACCCTTCGGGCTCTGTCCAGCAGCAGCCAGAGCTCAAATCGCCAGAGGCCGAGTCCCATCCCTTCCTCCACTACTCAGCCGGTCTGATCGGCGCGGCCCCACCACGCGATCGTCGCGAGGACTCCTGCTGCCGCGACGACGAGGAGCACGAACACTCCAGCAGGGGTAACCGGCTCCACTGCCGCGCCACCGGCTCCACTGAGCAATGCCGGTATCGCCCAGGGAAACCACGCCCCCCAACCGAGGACGGTCAGGATCTGGGATAGAGCGACCATCGCAACCGTCCATGCGAGGGGAGCGATGTAGCCACGCCCGACGCTGGCGAAGAACGCGGCCCACCCGAGCAGGGCGACCGTCAGGACTGCGGCCAGCGCGATGCCCACCACCGTCGCCGGTCCCTCGGTTGGTGACCAACCCGGAAGGTCAAGAAGGCCACCGATCACGAGGCCGAGTGAGAGGACCCAGGCCGTGGTCACGACACCCCAGGTCGCCACCACCGCTGACTTCGCAAGGACGATCGTGCTCCGCGAGGTCGGGTTCGCGAGCAACCCACGAACGGTCTTGTCCGCGAACTCGCGTCCGACGACCCAGGCCGTCAGGAAGGCGAACAGGACCGCCCCGCCGACCGCCACCGCCTGGCCGAGCAGGTTGAGGTACGTGGGCCAATCGGCGGTCCCCGCGGTGAGCTGCGCCTTCGCGCCCAGCAGCCCCAGCGTTCGGGCTCGTTCGGGGTCTTTGAGGATGACCATGAACAGGCCCATGACCAGAGGCGCAAGCGAGAAGCCGATGGCAACGCCCCACGGGACGCGCGAGCGCCGCGCCTTCAGCATCTCGGTCCGCACGGCAGCGACGAAACCGCTCACGACAGTTCCCCGCCGTCGCCAGTGGTCAACCGGATGAAGTGATCCTCGAGTGACTCGCGAGCGACCGCGAGGCGCGTCGGCGGCGTTCCCGCACCGACAAGAAGGATTGCGACATCGTCAGGGGCTTCCAGGGCCTGGGGCTCGCGCAGCTCGAGGACGACCGGTCCGTCAGTGGCAGCGCGCCACCGCGGCGAGTAGCCCGCTGCACGCAAGAGCTCCTCGGCGCGCTCGAGGTCCCGGCCCTCCACCTCGAGCCGGAGATCACGATGTGCCTCAAGGGCATCGTGATCCAGTTCCTCGACCAGCCGGCCACGATGGACGATGCCGACCCTCGTCGCCAGCCGATCGACCTCACCGAGGATGTGGCTGGACATGAAGACCGTGACGCCCTCGTCGGCCGCGAGGCTGCGGAGCAGCTCGCGGATCTCGATGACGCCAGCTGGATCCAGCCCATTGGCTGGCTCATCGAGGACGAGCAACTCCGGCGACGGCAGCAGCGCACGCGCCAGGGCCAGCCGTTGCAGATTGCCGAGCGAGAGCGTGCCGGCTCGCCGATCCGCGTAGGGCTGGAGTGCCAGCCGCTCGAGGACTCGATCCACCTCGGAGGCATCGGGTATCCCGGCCAATCGACGGGCGATGTCGAGGTTCTCTCGAACGGTGAGCTCCTGGTAGGCGGTCGCCGACTCGACGAGGTGACCGACGCGCCGCCACAGGTCCGTGGCTCCACTGTGCACCCGCTGTCCGAACAGTTCCGCGTGCCCCGCCGTTGGCCGGATCATCCCGAGCAGCATTCGGATCGTCGTCGACTTCCCGGCTCCGTTGAGACCGAGGAATGCGTAGATCTCGCCGCGCTCGACGCGCAGGTCGACTTGGTCGACCGCCAGCACACCGCCTCGGTACTGCTTGGAGAGGCCAGTCGTGGCGATCGCGAGGTCGCTCACGGATGCGGTCCTGCTTGTCGCCGTCGTGCGCGGCCGCCGCAGGACATCCAGGCCCATCGACCGGCCAATGCAGCTGACCGGCTGTTGGCGCCTTCGTAGCGCATCACAGGTAGCGCAGCCACAGGTAGGCGGTCGAGATCGCGAGGGACATGAGCACCACGACCGAGCCGTACCGCAGGAACTGTCCGAACGTGATCGGGTGCCCGTCGCGTGCGGCAAGGTTGGCCACGACGATGTTGGCCGAGGCGCCGACGATCGTGAGGTTGCCGCCGAGGCACGCACCAAGAGCCAGCGCCCACCAGAGGGGCTCGCCGTCGAGCCCGGTCGCGATCATCTCCTCGACGATCGGGATGGCGGTGGCCGTGTAGGGAATGTTGTCGACGATCGCGGAGCCAAAGGCGGATACCCACAGGATGCCGATCGTCGCCACCCCGAGCCGCCCATCAACCACTTCGGCGAGGGCATTGGCGACGGTGCCCACGATCCCGACATGAACGACCGCCTCGATCAGCATGAACAGGCCAACGAAGAAGAACAGCGTGCTCCACTCGATATCGCGCAGGGACTCGTGCGGGTCAAGCGGGCCGATGAGCATCAGCACGGTCGCACCGAGAAGGGCGATCGTCGCCGCCTCCACGCCGATCACGGAATGGAAGAGGAAGCCGACAAGGGTTAGCCCAAGCACGACCAATGCCCGGATCATCAGCGGCCGATCGGTGATCGCCGCCGCTGGGTCCAGTTCTGCCATCACGTCCAGACGGTCTTCGTCGTCCTGCAATGTGCGGCGGAACCAAAGCCGCAGGATCCCCAGGAAGACGACCATGATCACGAGGACCACCGGCGCCAAGTTGACGAGAAAATCGGCGAAGTCGAGCCCGGCAGCGGAGCCGATGAGGATGTTCGGCGGGTCGCCGATGAGGGTCGCGGTTCCCGCCGATGTTCGATGCGAAGATCTGGCTGATCAGATACGGGAACGGCGAGACCTTGAGCGTTCGCGCGATCGACAGCGTGACCGGGGTCAGCAGGACGACCGTCGTCACGTTGTCGAGGACCGCCGACAGCAGCGCTGTCGCCACCGCGAGCATGACGAGCAGCCGGAACGGCTCCCCGCGAGACCGATGGATGGCCAGCCCGGCGACGTACTCGAAGAAGCCGGTCTTGCTGAGTCCGCCGGCCAGGATCATCATCCCGGCCAGCAGGAAGATGACGTTGAAGTCGATCCCGGCGAATGCCTCTTCCTGATCGACGATCCCGAGGACCACGACCAGCAGGCCGCCCAGCAGGGCTATCAGGGTCCGATCGAAGCGCTCGGAGGCGATGAGGGCGTAGGCGACGACGAAGATGCCACCCGCCAGCAGGACGTCCACGTCAGGACGCCCAGTGGGCACGCCCATGCCCGGCTGGATCATTCGGTGTGTCGGTTGCTCGAGGGCGTGGGAGTGCGGCTAGGTCGTACCTATCCACCATGGCCGTCGCTGGCCGCCACCACCAGCGACGTGCGCTCAAGGCCCACGTTCATCTTCTCGAGTGCATCCATGACCCTTGAAGGCTACCGCGTCAGCCATGCATTCGGGTAGTGGCAAAGGCGTGTCCGCAGCACCAGGCCGGTTGGCAATCGCTCGAGGACGCATGCATACGTGACGTCTCGTCGCACAGACGCGTCGACTATCGTGGTTCCCCGATGTCGTACGCGCTCTCCCTCGGTCAGATCGGACACGACCGTTGCCCCGCCCCCGGCTGCCTCCGAGGCGCCAACCGACGTCCTGCTCGGCCTGTTCATCCTGTTCGTCGGCGCGAAGCTCGGCGAGGAGGTCGCGCGGCGCCTTGGTCAGCCCGCCGTTGTCGGCGAGCTGCTCGGCGGCTTCGTCGTCGGACCCTATGCCCTCGGACTCGTCGATCCCCGGCGAGACCGCCGCGGTCTTCTCCGAGCTCGGCGTGATCATCCTGTTGTTCAGCGTCGGGCTGGAGGTGCGCCTCGACGACCTGCTGGCGGTCGGTCGGCCGGCGGTCCTGACCGCGGTCATCGCCATGATCCTGCCGATCGTGGCCGGGATCGGGCTCGGGCTTGCGATCGGGGCCGAGATCGAGACCGCCGCGTTCGTCGGCCTGGCCCTGTGCGCCACGAGCATCGGGATCACGAGCCGGGTCCTCGGCGAGCTCGGTGTGCTCGACCGGACCTTCTCGCGGGTCGTCCTCGGTGCGGCGGTGATCGACGACATCCTCGCGCTGATCGCGATCGGCCTGGTGACCGGCGCCGCGACCGGTGAGGAGATCGCAGTCGGCGCTGATCATCCTGGTCGTCGGCGTTCGGGCTGATCGGGCTCGGGTTCGCGGCCGCACGCCGGGCCCGCGGCCTGAAGCGGGAGGCGTTCACCTGGCCACTCTTCGCGGAAACGCCGCTCGTCCCCGCGTTCATGCTGATGTTCGCGCTGGCGCTCATCTCCGCCTATGTCGGCCTGGCCGCGATCATCGGCGCGTTCGTCGCCGGCCTGATCGTCGCCGAGACCGAGGCGCAGGAAGAGCTCGAGCACGAGATGCGGCCGCTCGCCCAGATCTTCACGCCGTTCTTCTTCGCGTTCACCGGCGCCCAGCTCGATCTCGGCGCGCTGGCCGACCCGTCCATCCTCGCCCTCGTCGTCGCCCTCGTCGTGCTCGGCGTGATCACGAAAGCCGTCGGCGGCGTCGCCGGCGCGTGGTCCATCGGCCGCTGGGGCGCCACGACCGTCGGGTTCGGGATGGTGCCCGCGTGGGGAGGTCGGCATCGTCGTCGCCAACCTCGGGCTGGCGACGGGGCTCCTGACCGGGAGCCTGTTCAGCGCGGTGCTGGTCGCCGTGATCGCGACGACGATCGTCGCGCCGTACCTGCTCGTCGTTCTCGATCCCGAAGGCGATCGCCGAGGACGAGGCCCGCGGCGGGGGCGGACTCGATCAGCCGGAGCCCGCGGCGCCGACCGCCTGACGACGGACGCGCCGGCCTCGAGCGGCCGAGCTCGGCACCGGCGACATCCGGCCGCGCCGCAACTCGACAACCGCATCGGCTTCCTGCGCGACAGCTCGGTCGATGGCTGATCACGATCGTCGTGCGGCCGGCCAGGAACGGACCGAGCGCCGTCATCAGGCGCCGCTCCGTCACCGCGTCGAGGTCGGCGGTCGCCTCGTCGAGGACCAGGATCGGGGCGTCCCGGATGACCGCCCGCGCGATCGCCAGGCGCCGCCGCTCCCCGCCGCTGAGGCGGATGCCGTCCTCGCCGATCCGCGTGTCGTAGCCGTCCGGGAGGGTCGTGACGAAGTCGTGGAGCTGGGCCACGCGACACGCGGCCTCGACCTGCTCGTCGGTCACGTCCGGGTCCGCCAGGGCGAGGTTGTCCCGGATCGTCGCGTCGAACAGGTCCACCCGCTGGGACACGACCCCGAACAGGCGCCGCGCGTCGTCCGCCCGCAGCTGGCGGAGGTCGCAACCGCCGACGAGGATCTCGCCCTCCGTGTAGTCCCAGAACCGGAGCAGCAGGTTGACGAGCGTGGACTTGCCCGAGCCGCTCGGGCCGACGATCGCCAGGCTGCCGCCGGCCGGCACCGAGAAGCTGACGTCGTCCAGGACGGCCCTGCCGTCTGGCTCGTAGCGGAAGGTGACGCCGCGGACGTCCAGGGCCAGGCCCGGCAGCAGCGGCCCGGGCGCCGGCGGAGCCAGGGGTTCGACGGGCTCCTCGACCGGCGGCGCTGCGTCGACGACCTCGAACAGGCGTCCGGCCGCCGCCCGGCTCGCGCCGAGCAGCTGGATGGACAGCGACAGCGGCTGGACGGCCTCGAACGCCGCGATGGCGGCGAGCGGCAGCAGCGCGAGATAGACGCCGTCCAGCGTGCCGCCGACCACGAGCGGAATGGACAGTCCCAGGATGGCGATGGCACACAGGCTCGTGAGCAGGGCCGCCAGCGCCACGCTCAAGCCCCGGAACAGGGCCTGCCGCTCCCCCGTTCGATCGAGGTCCGCGCCAAGCGCCGAGGACCGTGGCACGGTGACCGTCGGCCCGGTCGAGGGCGATGAGGTCCGCCAGGCCGTGCACCTCGTCGACGAACGCAGCGCTGAGCTCGCCGCGCGTCCTGACCGACTGTTCCGATACCTCGCGCGACAGCCAGCGGGTCAGCAGCGGCAGGACCACCCCGACGAGGACGAGGAACGCGAGGAGCACGAGCCCGAGCGTCACGTCGAAGAAGCCGAGCAGGACGCAGCCGAACGCGGTCACCAGGACGGCAACGATCGGCGGCACGAGCACGCGGACGTAGAAGTCCTCGAGCGTCTCGACATCGGCGACGATCCGGGCCAGGAGGTCGCCGCTTCGGCGGGTCGTCAGGCGCGCCGGCGCGAGCGGCTCGATCGCGGCGTAGAACCAGACCCGCACGTCGGCCAGGATCCGAAGTGTCGCGACGTGCGTCGCGTATCGCTCGAGGTAGCGGAATGCCGCCCGGCCGATGGCCAGGACCCGGACGGCGGTGACCGCGAGGGCGATCTCGGCCACGTTGTCCACCACGGCGGCCCTGCTGACGAGGAACGCCGACATCGCCACGAGGGCGACGTTGGACGCGATGGCCAGGAAACCGAGGAGGACGCCGGCCGCAACCCACCGTCGATGTGCCGACAGCAGGCCGAGCAGGCGGGCGACGGGTGCGCGCGTCACGCGAGCGATTCCCCGACTGCAGGCCCGGGCATCCAGGTCGGCCTGGGGCCTGGATCGACGAAGGACCCGTCATCCGGCGGCCAGGCGGCGAGCAAGCCCGGCGAACGCCCCGCCGGCGCGTTGCAGCTCGGCCGGCGTCCCGATCTCGACGAGCCGGCCCGCATCCAGGACGGCGACGCGGTCGGATGTCAGCGCGAGCCGCGGTCGGTGCGAGATGGCGACGATCGTCCGCGCACCGGCCAGCCGATCGAGCAGCGCCACGATCGTCTCCTCGCCGGTCGTGTCGAGGTGCGCCGTGGGTTCATCGAGGAGCAGGACGCCCGGGTCGCGGAGCAGCGCACGGGCGATCGCGAGGCGCTGCCGCTGGCCACCGCTGAGCCGGGTCCCTCCCTCGCCGACAGCTCGTGTCGAGTCCGCTCGGCAGGTCGGCGATGACCTCGTCGGCCCCGGACAGGTGCACCGCCTCCTGCAGCTCGCGCGTCGTCGCCGCCGGGCGGGCGAGGCGGAGGTTGTCGGCAATCGTCCCGTGGAAGAGCCGCGGCGATTGCGGCACATACCCGATGGCTGCCCGCCAGGCGCCCAGCTCGAGATCGGCGAGGTCGACGCCACCGACGAGGACCCGACCGTCCCCCGGTTCGAGGAATCGAAGCAGGAGGCCGGCCAGCGTGGACTTGCCGGCCCCGCTCGGCCCGACGATCGTCAGCCGGCCACCAGCGGGGATGGCCAATGTCACGTCGTCGAGCGCGCGGCGATCACGCCCGGGGTACTGGTAGCTCACGCCATCGAGGGCGATGGCCGGTGGTCGTGGGACGTCCCTGTCGCCGGTCGCGTCGCGACGCGACCGGCACGAACGGCGCCGGTGCGTCGAGGATCGCGAACAGTCGCTCGGCGGCGACCTGGCCGGCGCTTCCCGCGTGGTAGCGCTGGGCCAGGACGCGCAACGGCAGGAAGAACTCGGGGGCGATGACGAGCACCGCGAGGGCGCGCTCGAAGGAGATCTCACCCACCATCAACCGCAGGCTCACCTCGACGGCGACCAGCGCCATGGCCACAGCGCCGGCCCAGTCGAGCACGAGCCCGGTCTGGAATGCGCTCCGGAGGACCTCCAGCGTCGTCTCGCCGAACTGCCGGCTGATCTGTCGCATGGTGCCGACCTGCTCGGCGCTGCGGCCGAACGCCTTGAGCGTCGCGATCCCGCGCAGCATGTCCACGAAGTAGGCGCTCATCCAGCGCAACTCGGCGAAGCGGCGCTCGCTGATCGCCCGCGTCCGGCCGCCGATCAGCGCGAGGAGCAGGAGCAGGACGGGGCCCGTGAACACGAGGACGAGGGCCGTCGGTGGATCGATGACGAGGACGACGCCGAGAACGAGCAGCGGCACGGCTGCCGCGAGCGACCGCGCGGGCAGGTACGACGTCATCCATGCGTCGAGCCCCTCGAGACCGTTGACGAGGGTGCTCGCCAGCTCGCCGCTCCGTTCGGCGCTGACGTGCGCGGGTCCCAGCTCGAAGAGGCGCCCGGTCACGTCCCGCCGGAGCTGGCCCTTGAGCCGGCTGGCTGCCCGTTGCGCGAGCACCTCGGACATGAACAGGAAGGCCGCCCGGCCTCCGCCGAGGAGCACGAGCGCCGCCATCAGGGGCACGATCGCGTCGGGCGGTCGGGATTCGACGAAGACCGCGGCGATCACGAGGCTGAGCACCAGCCCGACGCGATGACCGTCGTGGCGGCGAGGAACCCGCAGACAACCGCAAGCCAGAGCAGGCGGCGCGCGGCCGGAACGTAGGCGAGGAGGCGGCCGTCGGCGGACGGGCCGCGCCGTCGCAGGACGCGCATCACGTCGACGATCCGGCCGCCGACGTGCCTAGTACCCGTCGGACCCGACGGTCGCCTTGCCCCGGAAGAACCAGTACACGCCGGTCGTGTAGAGCAGCACGAACGGCATGCCGATGAGGGCGACGATGAGGCACACCATTAGCGTGTTCTCGGCGGAGGCGGCATTCGTGACCGTCAGGTTGTAGGCCGGGTCGGTCGTCGAGATGAGCAGGTTCGGGTAGATGCCGATCGCGCCCGAGATGATCAGCAGCGCGATCATCGCCGACGAGGCAGATGAAGGCCCGGAACATCTCGCCGCGCCGCACCAGCATCCATGCGGCGATGAGCGCCAGGAGGGCCGCCGCCGGGAAGATCACCGGCCAGATGTCATTCGTATAGCGCTCCGTGATCTGCTGCCGGAACAGGACCATCGCGATCACGACGAGCGTGTTCAGGACGAAGAAGATCCCAACAGCCGCGGCACGGCCCGCTCGAGGCGCGCCTGGAGCTCACCCTCGGTCTTCATCACCAGGTAGATCGCGCCGTGTGCCGCGAACATCGCCACCGTCGTCACGCCGACGAGCAGCGCGAACGGCGTGAGCAGGTCGATGAGAGAGACCTGGATGTTGCCGTCGGCGTCGATCGGCACGCCGCTCAGCACGTTGCCGAAGGCCACCCCGAGGAGCAGCGCGAGCCCGGCCGACGCCAACCCGAACACCGTGTCCCAGGTCGATCGCCAGCGGGGCGACGGCTCCTTGCTGCGGAACTCGAGGGCGACGGTCCGCAGGATCATGACCAGCAGGACGAGCATGAACGCCAGGTAGAAGCCGGAGAACAGCGAGGCGTAGACGAGCGGGAAGCACGGCGAACAGGACGCCGCCCGCCAGCACCAGCCACACCTCGTTGCCGTCCCAGACCGGACCGATGCTGTTCAGGAACGTGCGCCGCTCCATGTCGGTCCGGGCGAACGGCAGGTGGAGGATGCCGACCCCCATGTCGAAGCCATCGAGGATCAGGTACCCGGCGACGATCAGGATGAAGAGGACGAACCAGAGGTCGGCGAGCGTCATGGCAGCTCCTTCACGTCGGCCCGGTCACGGCGGCGGAAGACGTCACGGAACGTATCCGGCAGGTTGGACACCTCGACCGTCTCGACCTCCTCGAGCGGCTCCGGTCCGGTCTGGATCTTCTTGTTCAGCAGGTACAGGAAGAGCACCAGCAGCAGCGCATACAGGACGACGAACATCCCGAGCGACAGGACCACGTCGATGGCGCTCAGCAGCGGCGAATGGCCGTCCGCGGTCAACAGGACTTCGTAGACCACCCATGGTTGGCGTCCGATCTCGGCGGTCCACCAGCCGGCGATGATCGCCACCTCGACGAAGAAGACCGTGATCACGAACAGCCGCAGCACCCAGCGCGCGTCCCAGATCCGGCGCGGCCGATCCGGGTCGCCCTTCTTCCCCTTCTTCAGGAAGTAGAAGAGGCCACCCAGCACGCCCGACGCCCGCGAACAGCGTCCCCAGGCCGAACATCAGGTGGTAGACCTGGAACAGGAGGGCGATCGGCGGCGTCGGCTGGCCGGCGAAGTCGTTGAGCCCGGTCACGTAGGCCTGCGGGTTGAAGTACGCCAGGATGCTGAGCAGGCACGGGATCGAGATGCCGCTCGTCGTCTGGGTCGCCACGTCGACCCAGCCGACGACGTACAGCGGCGCACACGTCGTGCCCTGCCACAGGCCTTCCATCGACGCGAGCTTGATGGGCTGCTCGTGGGTGACCTCGACGGCCATGCTGGCACCGAAGACAGCGACGTTCGAGATCGCGAAGACGATGAACAACGGCAGGGCCAGGGAGAAATTGGCCCGGGCCAGGTCGAGGTGCCGCTTCTTCAGCAGGTACCAGGCGCTCACGCTGAGCATCAGCGCCGCTCCCGCCGTCCACGACGCGACCCAGACGTGGAGGAGGCGCGGGATGAACGATGGCGTGAAGACGACATCGACGAAGGACGTCATGACTGCTCGCGCCGGCGCCGGATCGCTGACGACCTCGTAGCCCTGCGGCGTCTGCATCCACGAGTTCGCCATGAGGATCCACAGGGCGCTGAAATGGGCCCCGAACACGACCATGAACGTCGCGAAGAACCACAGCTTCGGCCCGAGGCGGTTGCCGCCGAACAGCATCAGGCCGAGGAACCCGCCCTCCAGGAAGAACGCGAATACGCCCTCCGCGGCCAGCAGGCTGCCGAAGACGTTGCCGACGAACCGCGAGTAGTCGGCCCAGTTCATCCCGAACTCGAATTCCTGGACGATGCCGGTCGCCACGCCGACGGCGAAGATCAGGCCGTAGACCTTGGTCCAGAAGAAGGCCAGCTGGCGCCATTTCGGGTCTTTCGTGCGCAGGTAGGCGCCGGAGACGACGAGCAGCATGATCCCGAGGCCCATCGAGAGCGGCGGGAAGAGGAAATGGAAGCTCGCCGTGAACGCGAACTGGATGCGCGACAGCGATTCAGCGTCCATGGGCCATCCCTTCCATTGCTTCGCCTTGCGGTTGCTCGGACGGGCTCTCGATGCCGTCCTGTGGGAGGCCGGACTTCGCCGAGTCGAGCGATCCCGCCGCGGCACAGGAGGTGGGCGACCAGGCCGGTCCAGCCGGTCTGATGCGAGGCGCCGATCCCGGCGCCGGTGTCCCCGTGGAAGTACTCGTGGAACTGGAGCAGGTCCCGCCACTCGGGATCCGTCGCGTAGCGATCGTATCCCGCCGTACACGGGCCGTCGACCCTCGGCATCGGGCAGCCAGATCGCCGACCAGCCGCATGGCCAGGTCTCGCGCGACGTCGCGCAGGCGAAGGCGTTGACCGGAGCCCGTCGGGTACTCGACCGTGAACGTCTCGCCGAGGCCGTCGTCCCAGCGCAGCAGCGACTCGATGAACAGGTAGTTGACCGGGAACCACACCGGACCGCGCCAGTTGGAGTTGCCCCCGAACAGGCCGGTCGTTGACTCGCCGGGCTCGTAATCGACCGTCGCGGTGACGCCCCCGACCGTCACGCTGAACGGCTGGTCGCGGTGGCGGCGCGACAACGCGCGCAGGCCGTGCGGCGAGAGGAACGCTTCCTCGTCGAGGACCTCGCGCGAGCACGCGCTCGAGCGAGACGGGCGGCAGCAGGCTGAGCAGGAAGCGATCCCCGTCCGGGCGTCGCGCGTGATCGATCCGCGTGCCCGATCGACTGCGTCGGTGACGCCGGCGTTCGCCAGGAAGCGCGCGAAGTGCTTGCCGAACGCCGCGCCGAGCTGGGCCGCGCCTCGCGGAACCGAGGTGGCCGGCAGGACCGGCAGCAGCCCGATCATCGAGTGGATGCGCAGCGGCATGCTCGTGCCGTCGGGCAGGTGCAGCGCGTCGTAGTAGAACGCGTCCGCCTCGTCCCAGAGGCCCTGCTGGTTGATGGCGCCGGCGATCCGCACCCCATGCTCGAGGAACGTGATCATCAGGTCGCGATACGACGGGTCTTGCTCGGTCAGGATCGACGCCATGCGCAGCATCGACATGCAGTACGCGAACATCCAGGCGGTCGCGTCGGACTGCTCGAGCCGGCCCGGGAACGGCAGCTTCGAGCGGTCGAAGGCGCTGAGGTTGTCGAGCCCGAGGAAGCCACCCGAGAACAGGTCGTCGCCGCTGGAGTCCTGGCGGTTCAGCCACCACGTGAAGTTGAGCAGCAGCTTGTGGAAGATCCGCCTGCAGGAAGGCGGTGTCCCGCCGGCCGTCGATCTCCCAGACGGCGAGCGCCGCCATGGCGTGGACCGGCGGGTTGACGTCGTCGAACGACCACTCGTAGGCGGGAAGCGCTCCGTTCGGATGCTGGAACCACTCCCGGCACATGACGAGGAGCTGGTACTTGGCGAAGGCGGGATCGACGTGCGCCAGGGTCACCGCGTGGAAGGCGAGGTCCCAGGCGGCGAACCACGGGTACTCCCAGGAGTCGGGCATCGACAGGATGTCGAGTGAATCGACGTGGCGCCACGCGGCGTTGCGGCCGTGGCGGCGCTCGGCGGGTGGCGGCTCCGTGTCACCGGCCAGCCAGCGCCGCACGTTGTAGGCGTAGAACTGCTTGCACCAGAGCATGCCGGCGAACGCCTGGCGCATGATCAGCGCCTCGTCAGCGGTCATCCCGACCCGGGCCAGTCCCGCGTAGAACGCGTCGGCCTCGATCTGCCGCGTGTGCATCAGCTCGCCGAACGCCGCACCGAGCGGGTCGCTGGCGACGTGATCACCGGTCGGTCGGAGCCGGAGCCGGATCTCGGCGCTCGCCCCGGGCTCCAGCGTGACCCGGTACCACGCCGCCGCCTTGGTTCCCGCGCCGTGGGCCACGGTTGCGGCACCGTGGACGACGTGGTCGTTGATCCCGTCCTTCGGGTAGGCCGTGGTCGGGGGCTGGCCGTACAGGCGTTCCAGGTTGGTCTCGTTCTCGCAGAACAACAGCGTCGGCTGGTTGCCATCCGGATCGGGTCCGACGTCGAGCGCGTAATCCCCGAGCTCCTGGTGCGTGGCGAACAACGAGCGGCCCTGATCGGTCGCGATGATCGACGGCCGTGGCGTGCCGTCACCCCACGACCACGTGTTGCGGAACCAGAGCGTCGGCAGGACGTGGAGCGTGTCGGCCGCGGGCCCCGCGTTCTTGATCCTGATCCGCATCAGGATGTCGGTCGGGTCCGCCTTCGCGTAGTCGACCTCGACCACCCAGTAGCCGGCGTCGAACACGCCCGTGTCGAGCAGCTCGTACTCGCCCTCGAGCTTCGAGCGTTCGCGATTGACGCGGACGAGCTCGTCGTACGGGAACTCGGCCTGCGGGTAGTGGTAGCGCCAGCGCAGCCAGGCGCTCGACGGCAGCGCGTCGAGGTACCACCAGTAGTCCTTGGCGTCCTCGCCGTGGTTGCCCTCGCTGTTCGCGAGGCCGAACATCCGCTCCTTGAGGATCGGGTCGCGGCCGTTCCACAGCGCCAGCCCGAGGCACAGCCGCCCGAACACGTCGGACAGCCCGGCCATCCCGTCCTCGTTCCAGCGGTAGGCCCGGGAACGGGCGTGATCGTGCGGGAAGTACGACCACGCGTCGCCGTCGGCGCTGTAGTCCTCGCGCACCGTGCCCCACGCCCGCTCGGCCACGTACGGACCCCACAGGTACCACGGGCTGGCGCCGTCGAGACCCTCCTCGAGGTGGCCGGGGTCGGCCATCCGCTCGCGCTCCGGATCGAGCGGCGTCGTCGGGGTGGTCACGGGTATGGCCTCCTGGGAGACCGGCGGGCCGGGCGGCGAGGACCACGACGGAGCGCGGACCCACCCGGTAGGACGGCTGTCTCGACGGCCGGGGCCTCCTCGCCGAAGCGGATGTCGTCCGGGGATGCGAGCGTCGTGTCGAGGATGCGCTGCCAGGCCGCCCCGTCCGCGGGAGGCGGGAGCGCGAAGTCGAGCGGCTCCCAGTAGGCGTTGGCGATGATGTGGAGCGCCACCGATCGGCCGCTGATCGTGACCGCGAGGCTTCGCGAGTCGTGCGAGCGATCCGGCCGGTCCAGCGCCACGCCATGCCAGTCGATCCGCGCCGTTGCCAGCAGCTCCTCCAGCGTCACGTCGATCGGCAGGTCGAGGAGCTCCTGCGCGCGCCGGCGCGCCGCGATCAGGGACGCGGTGAAGCGCAGCATGCCGGCCTCGCGCTCGACGGCCGACCAGTCGAACCAGCTGAGCTCGTTGTCCTGGCAGTAGGCGTTGTTGTTCCCGTCCTGGCTGCGCAGCACCTCGTCGCCCATGGTCAGCATCGGCACGCCGACGGCGAGCAGGGTCAGCGCCAGGAGGTTCTTCGCCTGGCGGCGGCGAAGCTCGAGGATGGCGGGATCGTCGGTCGCGCCCTCGGCGCCGCCATTCCAGCTGAGGTTGTCGTTGGTCCCGTCGCGGTTGTCCTCGCCGTTCGCCTCGTTGTGCTTGCGGTCGTAGCTGACCAGGTCGGCGAGGGTGAACCCGTCATGGCAGGTGACGAAGTTGACCGACTTCTGCGCCTCGCGATTGGCGTGCGCGTACAGGTCCGGGCTGCCGATCAGCCGCTGGCTCACGGCCCAGACGCGGCCGGGATCGCTGCGCACGAACGCACGCACGTCGTCCCGGAAGCGGCCGTTCCACTCCACCCAGCGGTCGCCCACGAACGAGCCGACCTGGTACAGCCCGGCGGCGTCCCATGCCTCGGCAATCAGCTTCGTCCCGGACAGCACCGGGTCGCTGTCGATGTCCCACAGGATCGGCGGTCGCGCCAGCGGCCGGCCGTCCTCGTCGCGTGACAGCACGGACGCGAGATCGAAGCGGAAGCCGTCGACGTGCATCTCCGAGACCCAGAAGCGCAGGCTGTCGACGATGAGCCGGCGCACCACCGCGGCGTTGGCGTCGAGGCTGTTGCCGGTCCCGCTGTAGTCGGCGTAGCCGCCGCGGCCGTCGAGCAGGTAGTACTCCTCGTTGGCGAGCCCGCGGAAGCAGAACGTCGGCCCGTCGAGGCCGCTCTCGGCCGTGTGGTTGTAGACGACGTCGAGGATGACCTCGAGCCCGGCACGGTGGAGCGCCTTGACGAGATCGCGGAACTCGTCGGCAGCGCCGAGGGCATCGGGCCGGCTGCTGTACGGAGCGTGCGGGGCGAAGTAGGAGACCGGCTGGTAGCCCCAGTAGTTCGGCCGTCCGGCGGGCGCGGCGAGCCGATCGAACTCGAACACCGGCAGCAGTTCGATCGCGCTGACACCGAGGTCGACCAGGTACGGGATCCGCTCGATGAACCCGGCGTACGTGCCGCGCCGGGCGTCGGTCACGCCCGAATTCGGGTGCGCGGTGAAGCCGCGCACGTGCGCTTCGTAGACGACCGTGTCGTGGAGCGGCCGATTGAGCGGGCGGTCACCCTCCCAGTCGTACGCGGACAGGTCGACAACCACGCTCTTCATCGAACGACCGACCGCATCCGTGAGCCGAAGGCGCCAGGTCCCGAGCGTATCCCGGAGGGACGGCGACGCCGCGCCCGTACGGGTCGAGCAGGACGAGCCGGTCGTCGAAGCGCACCCCAGCGGCCGGGGCCCACGGCCCGCGGGCCCTGAACCCGTAGACCTGGCCGGCCCCGATGCCGGGCACGAACCCGTGCCAGTAGCCCCCCGTCCGGTTCGTCGCGCGGTCCAGCGGCAGGACGGCGCTCGGCGTGTCGTCGGCCGGCGCGTCGAACAGCAGCAGGTCCATCCCCGTCGCCCGCTGGCTGAACACGGAGAAGTTCACCCCGTCGGCCGTCACGGTCGGGCCGATCGGCGCGGAGCTGCCCGGCGCGACAGCCGCCGTACGCGGCCTTGACGCCTCCCGGTGCGAACGTCGCCACCACGTCGCTCAGAGCCCGACGCTGGCCTGCATCATCCCGCCGTCGACCACGTAGGTCGTCGCCGTGCCGTAGGACGCCCCGTCGGAGGCAAGGAACGCCACGAGGTTGGCAATCTCCCCGGGCTCGGCGACCCGGCCGATCGGGATGGCTCCCTCGAGCTTCGCCCGTGCGACCGGATCGGCCAGGGTGACCTCGTCGATCGGCGTGTGGACCGCGCCGGGCGCGACACCGACGACCGTGATCCCGTGCGGCGCGAGCTCGACGCCGGCCGTTCGCGTGATCATCCGCACGCCGCCCTTCGCCGCGCAGTACGGCGAGTTGCCGGGCATCGGCCAGTCCTCGTGGATCGACGAGATGTTGATGATCCGGCCGCCGCCACCCTGCTTGATCATCTGCTTGGCCGCCAGCTGGACGCCGAAGAACGCGCTCTTGAGGTCGATCCCGATCACGAGGTCGAACTGGTGCTCGGTCGTGTCGAGCGTGGAGGTGCGCGTCTCCATCCCCGCGTTGTTGACCATGATGTCGAGTCGCCCGAAGGCCTCGACCGTCTTGTCCACGAGCTTCTGGATGTCGGCGACGGACGACACGTCGGCCTGGACGGCCTGCGCCTTCCCCCCGGCGGCCTCGATCTCCTTGACGGTCGCGTCCGCGGCCTCCTGGTTCTTGTGGTAGTTGATCGTGACCGCGGCGCCCTGCCTGCCCAGCTCCAGGCTGATCGCGTGGCCGATCCCGCTGTCACCGCCGGTGACGATCGCGGCCTTGTTCTCCAACGACATTTCGTCTCTCCTCATAAACCGATGGATTGATTTCAGGTTGCCGGGCCGCGGTTCCGCACCACGACGAACGCCAGCAGCCCCATGGCCAGTGCGATGAGCGCCACGGCGCCGTAGATCGCCGTCAGGCTCAACCCGACGTGCTCCTCCAGCGGACCGATCCCGAACGCCGCGAGCCCATAGCCCATCTGGTAGAAGGCGATCAGGAGCCCGGCGAGTGATGCGCCCACTGCGACCAGCTCGCGCTGGCCGAAGCTGATCGTCAACGGCAGGAGCGCCGAACAGCCCAGGCCCGCCAGACCGAACACCAGGATCCCCGACGACGCGGGAGCGCCCGAGGGCAGGATCGCCAGCAGACCCATGGCGACGGCGGCCACGAACGGAAGCAGTCGGTACGCGTTCGCCGCCGGGAACGTCCGCTCGATCGCCGCGAACAGGATGCGGCCAACGGTGACCATCGCCCAGAACGTCGTCAGCGCGATGGACGCCTGCGTCGTCGAGGCGCCCAGGTCCGTGGTCATGTACAGCGTTGCCCAGTTGCCGTTCGTCGTCTCGACGATCCCGTAGAGCAGGGCGAAGGCGGCGAAGACCCAGAACCGCGAGGGCAGGGCCGCCCGCTCGCTCCCGGCCTCGCCGCCGGTCGAGTCCGCGACGATCAGCGGCAGGCCCAGGCTGACGGCGATCAGCACCGCGAGCAGCACGGCGACGACGACCGGCAGCCCCCACCACAGGCCGAGACCGAGGAAGACCGCCACCAGGACCGGCGCCAGCGCCGTCCCGAGGCCCAGCAACGCATTCAGGTAGAGGACCGCGCGGTCCGCTGCCGCCGGAAAGAACGCCGCGGCGAACGTGTTGAGCGCGGGCACGGTCAGTCCGAAGCCGATCCCCAGGCTGGTCGTCGCCAGCAGGAGCATCGCGTAGGGCAGCGCTCCCTCGCCGATGAAGAACTGGCTCACGACGAGCAGCGACATCGCCGCCAGGTCGCCCACGAGGCCGGCCACGAACATCCGCTTCACGCCGAGTTGCTTCGTCAGCCTCGAGCCGGCGAGCGCCGCCGAGATGGCGGCGATCGCCTGCGGCAGGAACAGCCCGCCATAGGCCGTGCTCGTCAGCCCGTAGTAGTCCGGGCTCGTGAGGATCGAGCTCGCCGCCGGGAAACGTGACGAGCGCTACCCCCTGGACGAGTCCAGCTGCGTAGACCGCGACGATCTCGCTTCGACGAGCCATGGGCTTGGAGCATCGAAACCGATGGACTAGCGCCGCGACCCGGCACCGGCCCCGACGGCCTCCCGCCCGGACGACGCACCGAGGCGTTCCAGGAGATGGTCACCGACGCGGATGGCGTTGGCCATCGCCGTGAGGGCCGGGTTCACCGCCCCGATGCTCGGGAAGAAGCTCGTGTCGACGACGTACAGGTTGTCGACCTCGTGCGCCTTGCAGTTGACGTCGAGGACCGACGTGGCCGGATCCGTCCCGAACCGCGTGGTGCCCACCTGGTGGGCGACCCCGGCGATCGGGATGTCGTTCTTGAGGTAGGTCGTCCGCGGCACCAGGTGGTCGGGATGCATGCCCAGGTGGCCGAGCATCGACTTGAGCTTGCCGTACAGCTGCTTCTTCGGTTCCTGGTTGTTGTAGGTGTAGCTGAGCGTGATGTTGCCGTCCGCAGCAAGGGTGACGCGGTTCTCCGGTCGCGGGAGGTCCTCGGTCGACAGCCAGAAGTCGACGGCGTGCTTGGCCACTTCGTCGAGCGAGAACGTGGGCGCGAGCTTCGTCTGGAGCGGCTTCTCGCCGCGGAACATCGGTGCGGACGACTTGCCGACCATCTGGATGTTGCCCATCGGGTACTCGTAGCCGGGCATCCCGAAGTAGAAGTCGTTGACGCCGAGCGTCTTCTGGAACTTCGTCGGGTTGGGCTCCTTCGAGATCGCCAGGACGGCCGTGCTGTTGTGGAACATGTAGTTGCGGCCGACCTGGTCGGAGCCGTTGGCGAGGCCGTTGGGGTGCTGGTCGTTGGCCGACGCCAGCAGCAGCTTGGCGGAGTTCGCAGCACCTGCCGAGACGACGACGATGTCGGCACGGAACGTGGCCGGCGCCCCGGCGACGTCCACCTCGACGCCGGTCACGGTCGAACCTGCGGCATCGGTCGTCAGCTTGCTGACCGTTGCGTTCGTGACGAGCGTGACGTTCGGATGCTCGAGGGCAGGCCGGACACCGAAGATCTCGGCGTCGGACTTGGCCTGCACGAGCGACGGGAATCCGTCGCACGTGGCGCAGCGGATGCACGGGCTGAAGGGCATGTTCCCCTCGTGCAGCCGGATCCCGCAGGGCGCATGGAAGGGGTGGAACCCCGCCCGCTCGAGGTCGTCGGACAGCTGCTGGATCCGCGGCTCGTGCGACACCGCGGGGAAGGGATAGGCGGTGCTCGACGGCGGCTCGGTCGGATCCTCGTCGTGGCTGCCGTGGACCTCGTAGAGCTGCTCCGCCCTCGAGTAGTACGGCTCGAGGTCGTCGTACGAGATGGGCCACGCGGGCGAGATGCCGTCGTGGTGCTTGAGCTCCCCGAAGTCCTCCCGTCGGAGTCGATAGAGGGCGGCGCCGTAGAACTTGGTCTGGCCGCCGACGTAGTAGTGGATCCCGGGCTGGAAGCCCTTGCCCTTGTCGTCGTACCACGTGTCCTTCGACACGTAGCGGTTCTTGACGAAGACCTCGCCGGCGTCCCAGTTCTCGATCTCGCGCGGCAGCCAGTCGCCGCGTTCCAGGATGAGGATCCGCTTCCCGGATGGGGCGAGGTGCCCGGCCAGCGTCCCGCCGCCGGCGCCGCTCCCGATGATGATCACGTCGTACGTGCGATCGTCCGTCATCCCCCATCTCCTCTGGCTGCGGGCGCGGCTACCGCCACGTCGTCGTCTTCCCACTTCATCCGCGGCTCGCCGCTCCGATCGAGCGCCTGCGGCGCCCGTTCCTTTCCGAAGAAGTCCACGGCCCAGCTCTTGAACGCATCCACCCGGTTGCTGCCGCCGGTCATGAGCGCGGCATGGACGCCGAGCCAGGCCGCGAAGGCGAGCTTCCCGTGGAGCTCGACCCCGGGCGGCACCTGGGCAATCGCCGCACCGCGCCCGATCATCGCCATCGTGCCCTTGTCGAGGTAATGGAACGGCTTGGCCGGCTTGCCCTCGAGGTCGGCGAGGATCGTCTTCGCCGCCGCCCCGCCGCTCTGCAGCGCGACCGATCCGAGCTGCGGATGGGTCTTGCCGTCCTTGTCCGGGATGTTGGCGAAGTCGCCGATGGCGAGGACTCCGGGAAAGCCGGCCACCGTGAAGTCCGGCTGCACGTCGATCCGTCCGCCGCGACCCTGCGGCAGGCCGCTGGCCCCGGCGACGGGTGCCGCCATGAGGCCGCCACCCCAGATCACCGTGCGCGTTCGGATCACTCGGTCGTCGGACAGCTTCACGTGACCGGGTCCGATCTCCGTCACCTTCAGGCCCATGAGCAGCTCGACGCCGTCCTTGGTCAGCCTGTCGGCGGTGTACTTGTGCCCCTTGTCGGCGAACATCGCGAGGAGCGCATCGCCGTGATTGACGAGGTACACCTTCGCCTTGGGGGCGAGCTTGGGGAACTCGTGGACCATCGTGGTCGCGATCATCTCGGACAGGGCACCGGCGACCTCGACGCCCGTCGGGCCGCCGCCCACGATCACGAATGTGATAGCCCCGTCGTCTGCCCGCGCCGGCGTCCCAGTCCGCCTCCTCGAAGGCCTGGATGATCCGGGTCCGCAGGCGCTCCGCATCGTCGAGGGAGTAGAGCGGGAAGGCGTGCTCGGCCCCGGGCGTCCCGAAGAAGCTCGGCTGGGATCCCGCCGCGAGGACCAGGTAATCCCCGGTGAAGGTCTCGCCGCTGGCCGTCGTGACGCTGCGGGCGACCGGGTCGACCGCGACCACGTCGCGGCGGTGCGCGGTCAGGCTGTCGTACTCCGCGGCGATCTTGCGCAGCGGGTAGGCGATGTCGCCCGGCGCGAGCATCGACGTGGCCACCTGGTACAGCAGCGGCTGGAACTGGTGGTAGTCGTTGCGGTCGAGGAGGGTGACTTCCACCCTGTCCGAATGCTTCGCGAGCGCCCGCGCGCAGTTGACGCCGGCGAAGCCTCCGCCGACCACCACGACGCGGGCCGGCGTGCGCTGTTCTGCGGTCATCGGGCCCTCCTCCCCGTGCGTCCCTGGCTGCGGCGCCAGTCCTCGACCTGGACCCTGCCGCGCCCGAAGGCGTCCATCCGTCCCCAGCGGCCGGGGATGTCCAGCAGCTCGACGTGTCCGATCGATTCCGGCAGGACCGGGTCGACCACCAGGTGGTCGCCGGTCGGCTCGAGACCGAGCATCGTCCGCAGGAGCAGCAGTGGGGCGCCGGTCGACCACGCCTGCGGAGTGCAGGCGGTCGGATAGCGGACCGGGTACTTGGTGACCGACCGCTCGTAGCCACCGAAGGCCTCCGGCAGGCGGCCTTCGAACACGACCGCCGCGTCGAGGATGCCCGACGCGACCCGGGCGGCCTCCTCCTTGAACCCGTAGCGCCGCAGGCCCCAGGCGATGAACGAGTTGTCGAACGGCCAGACCGTGCCCAGGTGGTAGCCGATCGGGTTGTAGCGGGCCTCGCCCGTGGCCATGGTTCGAATCCCCCAGCCGCTGAACATGCGCGGACCCATCAGGTGGCCGACCACGGCCTTCGCCTTGGAGGCGTCGACGATGCCGCTCCACAACAGGTGCCCGATGTTCGACGCGAGCGCGTCGACCTGGCTCCCGTCCGCGTCGAGCGCGAGCGCGAAGTACTCCCGGTCCGGGATCCAGAAATCGCGGTTGAAGCGGCGCTTGAGGTCCGCCGCCTGCGCCTCGAGGGATGTGGCGTACGCCGGGTCCTTCCAGACCAGTCGGGCGAGCCGGGCGCCACGCATCTTCGCGTCGTACGCGTAGCCCTGGAGCTCGCAGGTGGCCCGTGGAAAGTCCGGCAACCGGCCGTCGCTGTAGGCGATCGAGTTCCAGGAGTCCTTCCAGGCCTGGTTCTCGAGGCCGCTCTGCTCGTTGCGGCGTTTGTACGAGATGTAGCCGTTGCCCATCAGGTCGGCGTATTCGTCGATCCAGTTGAGGGCGGCGCGGGCCTCGTATTCCAGCTCCCGGACCAGCTTGCGGTCGCCGCTCCAGCGCTCGTACTCGTCGAGCAGGATGACGAAGAGCGGGCGTCGCGTCGACGGAGCCGTAATACGGCGTGTGCGGCCGCTCCTCGAACGCCGCCATCTCGCCATAGCGCATCTCGTGGAGGATCCGGCCGGGATCCTCGTCGCGGAAGTCGTCCCGCCGGCTCCCCTGCCAGTCACCGAGCACGCGCAGCGTTGTCGCGGCAAGCTCCGGCGTGAACGGCAGTGCCTGCAGGCTCGTGAAGATGCTGTCGCGACCGAACATCGTCATGAACCACGGCAGCCCGGCGGCCGGCAGGCTCTTGCCGCCGGCGACGGGCGGCGAGAAGCGCAGCGCGGCGAGGTCGACGAGGCTGCGCCGGTAGATCATCCGGAACGGCTCCCAGTCGCTCTGCAGCGTCGGGGCGTCCGCGATCCAGCGATCCAGGCTGCGCTCCATGTTCGGGCGCGCCTCCTTGCGGCCGCGGCCGTACTTCGGGCGAACGTACGAGCCGCCCGGGCCGGCGAGCGCGGTCACGACCTCGAGATCGGTGGTCCAGCGCTCGTGCGGCGCGAGGCGGATCGTGAACGTCAGGCCCTTCTCGTCGATCGCCGCCGGGGCCGACGCCGAGATGCGCGTCTCACGGCGGAACGTGTCCCGCCCGTAGGCGAGCCGCAGGCTCCCGTCCTCGATGGACACCTCGTAGGACCCCAGCTTCTTGAGCTTGTCCTTGATCTCGAACAGGTCGGCGAAGTCGCTGGCGGCGTCGATCCGGATGTCGAGGTCGACCGGCTCGTCCTCGTGATTGAGGATCGTCAGCTCCTCGTGGAAGCCGTGCCCGACCGCACGCTGGCGGATCACCGAAAGCTTGGCGTCGATGTAGACCGTCCCGGTGCCCGGGACCAGGAAGAAGCGCGACTCGAAGTACTGCAGGTCGTCGATCGACAGCGGGTTGAGCTTCTGGCCGTTGATCGTCAGGACCCACGTCGACAGGAAGCGGGTGTCGAACGAGAACAGGCCCGTCGGCTCCGAGGGCAGCGACTCGATGTCGCCTCGTTCGTCGCAGACCACGAACGTGTTGCCGTCGAGGATTCGAACCGTTTGCCCGGCCATCGTCAGCCCCTCCGCTTGCCGACGGTTCGCGCCGACGACGGCATCTTCCGACCCGTCGGCGCGGGGAACAGCCGCTGGAACCGGACGAGGAAGCCGGGATCGCCCTCGATCGTCAGCTCGTTCCGAAGTGCGGCGGCCATGGCGTTGGCCTTGCCGCTGGCGAGCTCGTCGAACAGCTTCGCCGGCGCCCCGATGACGCAGTCGGCCGCGTCGCCCGATTGGGACACCTCGACCGCGCCGCCGCGGATGTCGAGCCGCCAGTGCGCGACCTGCCCGTCGCGGTCGATGATCGATTCGGACGGACCCGGTGGTCCGCTGCAGGGCCGGTTCCTGCCCACGCTCAGCGAGCCGCGCAAAGAACGCCTCTGTCGGATCTGGCATCGCGATCCCCCACGACGACATGCCGCTCCGGTGGCCCGCCAGGCAGATGCGGGTGGGGTTGGCCGGGGAGTCGCGCCGTCATTGTCCGCTCGGATGTGCCGCATCCACTGTCCGGTGGCCGCACCCGTGGCGACGAGCATCACCCCGTGGCGGGTGAGAGCGCGGCCCGCGGCGAGATGCTCGCAGCTGCCGCTTACGTACGCCTGCTATGAGCGTGGGGCGTCGGACGGCAGAGTGGCCCTCGGCGAGTCCGATCCGGTAGTCGTACATCCAGCCGAGGGACTTCTCGGTGATCACCCATCGGAAGAGGATCCGCAGCATGGCGTCGCGCGCGATCCGCCCGAATCGTCCGGGCACCTTGTCGCTGCTGCCACGTGCGCCCCACGCGACGATCTTCTCGACGCGCTCACGGCGGCGCTGTTCGTAGGCGGCGAACGCCGCCTCGATCGACGTCGCCCCGTCCAGCTCCGCGGCCAGGGCGATCGCATCCTCGATCGCCATCGATGCACCTTGGCCCGAGGTCGGGGCGGGAGCGTGCGCGGCGTCGCCAATGATGATCATTGGACCCCGATGCCAGACCGGGACGTGGCCCAGGTCGTGCGTGTTGTCGGCGGCCAACTCGAGCTCCCCGGCCTCGATCAGGTCGACCGCAGGGCCGGCATCCCCGGCGAAGAGGTCGGCGAGGTGCCGCCGCCAGGCGGCCTCGTTCGTCGCGGCGCGCTCATCCGGCGTGATCTGTGGGCGCGGCACATTGGCGAACCACACGACATCGCCGTCCGGCGTGGCCTGATATCCGAAGAAGGCCTGCCTCCCGAAGATGAGATGCCATGCCTCGGTCTCGATGCCGTCGGCAGCGTCACGGGTCAGGCCGCCAAAGTTCGTCAGCCCGACGTAGCGACCCGCGGGGGCCGCAGGATCGACGGCCTTGCGGACCACGGAGTGCACGCCATCCGCCCCGATGAGGAGGTCGCCCGCTTCGGTACTGCCGTCCTCGAACGTGACGAGCACGCGACCGTCCGCAGTCACGTCGGCCTCGCTGAGCCGCCGACCGTACTCGATCTGGATCCCTCGCCGGATGGCCTCGTCCTGGAGCACGCGCGCGAGTCGCGATCGCTTCATCGTGTGGGCCGCAGGGCTGCCTGGCACCGAGGAGTCGAGGGGTAGCGATGCCAGCCGGCGACCCGCTCTCGTTCCACATGACGTTGCGCCGCGTCGGGAAGCCAGCGGCGGTCGCGAGCTCGCGGGCGCCGATCGCCGCTGAGCCCTTCGAGGCCATTCGCGGTCAGGGTGAAATAGGACCCGACCTCGCCGTCGGACGGCGGATAAGACTCGAAGATCGCGGCTTCGATGCCGACCTGCTGGAGGGCCATCGCGGTGACGGGGCCGGCGACGCCGGCGCCCACAATCAGTACTCGCATGGGTGTATCCTTCTCACCGTTTCGATGTATCTCGTTTCCGATGATCTCTCGTATATCGAAGGATATGCCAAGTGACGAGCAAGCGTCAAGAGCTCATCGCTGCCGTCGGCAGGGCCACCCAGGCCTACCAGCGGGCGACAGACGGCTTCGACGACGAAGTCGGGCGGAAGCTCGGCTTGAATTCGACTGACCTCCGCTGCCTCGACTGGCTGAGCGAGACGGGGATGTCCGCAGGCGAGTTGGCGGAGGCAACTGGCCTCTCGAGTGCCGCAACGACGACGTTGCTCGACCGGCTCGAGCGGAAGGGCTATGTGCAGCGGGAGCGCGACACGGTCGACCGGCGCAAGGTCAGGGTCGCGTTGACGCCCGGCGGCCGGAAGCTGATCGGCGGCTTGTACGGGCCCCTTGCGCGCGACGGGAGCCAGGGTCTCGCGAAGTTCACCGAGGCAGAGCTCGAGAAGGTGCTCGACTTCCTTGGCGAGGCGACCGAGCTCGTCGATCGACATCGCCGACGCCTCCGATCAACCCGCGGCTGATCGGAGGCGCCTGGCGCTTGACGCAGGGATTCGCCGACCTGGCCTTGCTCCTCGCCGGCTGGATGGTCCGGGCTTTCGAATCAGCCCGCCTTCGCCTCGCTCGTGGCGGCGTTGGCAGCGCGTGGTGACCGCCGAAGCAGTCTCGTCGTCGATCGGAACGGACTTGACAGCCGCAGCATCCGGGATCGTGTCCTTGACAGCGTCGATCGCGGTGATGTCGACGACGGCGACGATGCCAGAGGATCCAGGCGTGATCACGTCCGCAAGGTCCTTGGCGACGTCGGACTTCGTCGCGATGTTGCCGGCCTTGCCGACGGCAGCGCCCACGACGCCGCCGAGGGCCGCGCCGGCCAGGAGCGACGGCGGGAAGACGATCGCCAGTGCCACGCCGGCGACAGCTCCCCACGCGAACCCTCGGCGCGTGTGGTGGTCGGTCAGCTTCCGGACCTTGATGTTGCCCTGGTAGTCGGCATCGACGACCAGGACGCCCTGAATGTCGATAGCGCGGCGGGACTCCGCGTCGCGGAGCGCCTCGTAGGCAGCAGACGCGGCATCCATGTCGCGGAAACGCGCGACAAGGAGCGCCTGCGTGCCCTGGACGGCGATGCCGCCTTCGGCCACGACGCCCTGGTCATCGATGAGCGCGCCGCTCGCGGCGACAACCGGCTTCTCGTCTGGGTTGGTGTTGTCAGTCATTGCCAGGACCTCCGCGTGTGGTGGACATCGCGACACTATGCCGGGGCCGGTTCCGCGACCTCACCCGTTCGGAGTGATTTCGAGCCCCTCGTCGACCGTGGGGCGGGCTCCCTTGTCGCAGCCCCTGCGCCCGCGTAGCATCGGACGACCCGCGGCCCATACCGTCGCGGTCGAAACGCAGGAGGTGGCACTGTGCCGGCTGCCCGCCGAACCCGCGTGACCCGTGCCGTCGCGGCGTTCGACCCGATCCCGTCCCGTCACCCGTCCATGGACGTCGGCCGTCCAGCGTCGCATCCTCTGTCCCGGAAGGCGCCACGGTCCTTGGCGTGCCGGTGTACGCGGACGGCGCGGTCCCCGACCGCCAGGACTTCGACCGCGCGACGCTCGAGGCGTCCGGTTTCGGCGCGGGGGTCGGCGAGACGCTGGTGCTGCCACGCGTCGAGGGCCCGACCGTCATCGAGGTCGGCCTCGGGCGACATGCCGAGCTGGACACGGCCGCGCTGCGGGACGCGGCCGCCGCGTTCGCCCGGGCCGCCGCAGGGCATGGGTCGCTGGTCCTCGACACGTCGGGGATCGGCGAGCTGGAGCCGGCCGCAATCGGGCAGGCCGTCGTCGAGGGCGTCCTGCTGGCCCGCTACCGTTACCGGGCCTTCCACGACCAGCCGTCGGAGGCGCACCTGAGCGACCTCACGATCGTCAGCAAGTCCGGGGCGGCGCGCGCCATGCGCAGCGGCGCCGAACGTGGCCTGCTGACGGCCAGGGCCGTCGCAACCGCCCGCGACCTGTGCAACACCCCAGGGACCCACCTCACGGCCCGTCGCTATGCGGAGGTCGCCCAGGCCCTCGGCGCCGAAACGGGCCTCGAAGTGGAGGTCTTCGACGTGCCGCAGCTCGAGGCGCTCGGCTGCGGTGGCCTGCTCGGCGTCAACGCCGGGCAGCGCGGAGCCGGCCCGCATGATCAAGCTCACGTACACCCCGGCGGGAAGCGGCCTTCCGGCCACCTCGGCCTCGTCGGCAAGGGGATCATGTACGACGCCGGCGGGATCAGCCTCAAGCCGTCGGACGCGATGCACGCGGCGATGAAGCTCGACATGTCCGGGTCCGCCGCGATCCTCGGTGCGATGACCACTCTCCGCGACCTCGGCTGCCGGACGAAGGTCACCGGCTGGCTCATGTGCACCGACAACATGCCGTCGGGCACCGCCACGCGGCTGGGCGACGTCCTCACGATCCACGGCGGCAAGACGGTCGAGGTCGTCAACGCGGACGCCGAGGGCCGGCTCGTCATGGCCGACGCACTCGTGATGGCGGCGGAGGCCGAGGTCGATGCGATCGTCACCGTGGCCACGCTCACGGGCGCAGCCATGCGCACGTTCGGCGAGGCGGGTGCGGCGATGCTCGCCAACCGCCGCGACCTGGCGGCACAGCTCACGGCTGCCGGCGACGCCACGGACGAGCTCGTCTTCGAGCTGCCCCTCATCCGCAAGTACCGGCCGATGCTCAACTCGGCGATTGCGGACATCAAGAACATGGGTGGCGAGAACGCCGGGACCATCACTGCCGGGCTGTTTCTCGAGGAGTTCACCGGCGGCGTACCGTTCGGTCACCTCGATGTCTGCGGGCCGATGATGACGGACCGCGACGACTCGTGGCGCTCGGTCGGGGCCAACGCCTTCGGCACCCGGCTCCTCGCCGACTTCGCTCGCAACTTCCGCCGACCGGCCGCCTGATTCGGGCGCGCCTGGCGCACCTCAGCCGCAGGGAGGACAGCGCGACATGACGGCCGCGACCGCTCAGGCACCCGAACACACCGCGATGGGCCGCTTGCTCGACGTCATCGAGCGCGCGGGCAACCGGGTCCCGCACCCGGTGATGATGTTCCTGTACCTCATCATCGGGGTGATCCTGCTTTCGGCCGCCCTGGCGTTCGCCGGGGTCAGCGTGACCGACGAGATCGTCGTTCCGGACGCGGTGCCCGTCACGCCCGGCTACTACGAGGACACCACCCAGCCGATCCTCGAGCCCGCGCCGCGGACCTTGACCTTGGCTACGAGGACGGCTTCCACCTCGAGCAGGTCACGATCCCGATCAAGAGCCTGCTCGATGCCGAGGGCATCCGGTTCCTGTTCACCTCGTTCGTGCCGAACTTCGCGGGGTTCGGCGTCATCGCGGTCACGTTCGTCGCGCTGATGGGGGCCGGCGTGGCCGAGGCGAGCGGGCTGATGGCCGCGCTCATCCGGCTGCTCGTCGGGGCCTCGCCGCGACGGCTGCTCGCGTTCGTGCTGATCTTCGTCGGCGTCCTGTCGAGCATCGCGACCGACGCCGGCTACCTGATCCTCGTGCCGCTCGGGGCGGCGGCGTTCATGAGCGTCGGCCGGCACCCGCTCGCCGGGATGGCGGCGTGCTTCGCGGGCGTCGGCGCGATCTTCGGCGTCAACCCGATCCCCGGCCCGATCGACGCCCAGATCACCGAGATCACCAACGAGGCGCTCGGTGCCGCCGGCAGCGCACCGCTCACGATCCTCGCCAACTACTGGTTCAGCATCGTGTCGTCGATCCTGCTCGCGGTCGTCGCCGCGCTCATCACCGAACGCGTGATCGAGCCGCGGCTGGGCGCGTTCCAGCCGGCGACGGCGGGCGGGCCGGATGGCATCTCCATCGAGGACGAAGCCGACGCCGTGCACGATCCGGCGTCCGAGCGGCGAGGCCTGCGCTATGCGCTCATCGCCTTCGCGGGCTTCATCGGGCTCGTCCTGCTCCTGACCCTCCCGCCCGGCGCGCCGCTGCGCGACCCGCTGACCGGCGACATCATCGGGACGACGCCGTTCATGGACAGCCTGCTGTTCATCATCTCGATGACGTTCCTGATCTCCGGGATCGGCTACGGCATCGGGGCCGGGACGTTCACGAGCAGCAACGACGTCATCGCGGCGGTGACGAAGACCTTCGCCGGCCTCGCCGGCCTGGTCTTCATGCTGCTGATGATCAGCCAGTTCATCGCCTACTTCAATTACAGCAACCTGCCGAGCGTCCTGGCGATCGCGCTCGCGGAATGGCTGGAGACCGCGGGCATCCCGGCCCTCCCGCTCCTCATCGGGATGATCGTCATCATCCTGCTCCTCGACGTGATCATGCCGGGGCTGATCCCGAAGTGGGCGATCTTCGCCCCGATCCTGATCCCGCTCTTCATCCAGCTCGGCGTGCCGCCGCAGACCGGCCTGGCCGCCTACCGCGTCGGCGATTCGCCGATGAACGTCGTCACGCCGCTGATGGTGTACCTGCCGTTCATGGTCACGATTGCCCAGCGCTACGACAAGAACGCCGGGATCGGCACGATCATCGCGCTGATGCTCCCGTTCGTCGTGATCGTGGCGGCCGTCTGGACGACCCTGTTCGTCGTCTGGTTCCTGCTTGGTCTGCCGCTCGGACCTGGATATCCCGTCTCGGTCTGACCACCCGACATGAGCGACATCGCGATCACCTTCGCGATCATCGCGGCGCTCGTCGTCCTCTTCGTGTGGGGCCGGCTGCCGGTCGAGATCGTGGCGCTCGGCGCCGCCCTGGCGCTGTGGGCAACGGGAATCCTGACCCTCGAGCAGACGCTCGCCGGGTTCGGCGACCCGGTCGTGATCTTCATCGCGTCGCTGTTCGTCGTCAGCGAGGCGCTCGAGGCCACCGGCGTGACGGCGTGGGCCGGGCAGCAGCTCATCGATCGGGCGGGCGCGAGCCGCAGTCGCCTCGTCGTCCTGATGATGCTGGTGGTCGCGGCCCTGACCGCGGTCGTCACCGTCAACGCGGCCGTCGCCGCGCTCCTGCCGGTCGTCGTCGTCGCGGCGAACCGGCTCTCGCTGTCGCCATCGAAGCTGCTGATCCCCTTGTGCTTCGGGGCGCATGCAGGCTCGCAACTTGCCCTGACGGGCTCGAACGTCAACATGCTGATCGCCGACGCCGCGCTCCAGTACGACGGCACGCCGATCGGGTTCTTCGAGTTCGCCATCGCCGGCGTGCCGCTGCTGATCGGCACGATCGCGATCGTGACGCTGCTGGGGGATCGGCTCCTGCCCGTCCGCTCGCCGCGCACGATCTCGGTCGGACCTCAGCCAGCACGCGCGGACCCTCGCCCGTCAGTACGGGCTCGTGCCGGACGACGCCGCGGAGAGCGCGGCTTTCGACCGCGAGCGCGGGCTCCTCGAGATCGTGATCCCGCCGCGCTCGTCGTTCGTCGGCGAGCGCGTGTTCCGGGGCATGGTGTCGGAGCGCGGCGACCTCGTCGTGGCGGAGATCCAGCGGCGCGGCACGGTCCTGGGGGACGAGGGGGTCGAGCTCGCGGTTGGCGACGTCCTGCTGCTTCGCGGATCGTGGGAGGCGCTCGAGGCGCGCGCGGACGACCCGGACCTTCTGGTCGTCGACCATCCGGATCTCGTCCGCCGTCAGGCGGTGCCCCTCGGGCTTCGGGCCAGGGAGGCGATCGCAGTCCTGGCGGGGATGGTCGTCCTGCTCGTGACGGGCCTGGTGCCGCCCGCGGTGGCCGGACTCCTCGCCGCGGGAACGCTCGTGGTGCTCCGGGTCGTGTCGATGGAGCGGGCGTACCGCGCGATCACCTGGACGACCGTCGTCCTCGTCGCGGCGATGCTGCCGCTGTCGACGGCGATGTTCGAGACCGGCGCGGCGGACCTCGTCGCGGAGGTGTTGATCGGGGCCGTCGGGGGCCTCGGCCCGTACGCGCCTGCTCGCCGGCCTGTTCATCGTGGCCGCGGTCTTCGGGCAGCTGATCAGCAACACCGCGACCGCGCTGATCATGATCCCGATCGGGGTTTCGGCCGCGTCCGAGCTGGGCGTCGACGTGCGGCCGGTGCTGATGACCCTCTGCGTTGCATGCTCCGCGGCGCTGCTCACCCCGATCGCCACGCCGGTCAACCTGATCGCCATGGGCGCCGCCGGGTATCGCTTCGGGGACTACTGGAAGCTCGGCAGCGTGGTCATGGCGGTGTTCTTCGTGGTCGGCGTCTTCCTCGTCCCGGTGTTCTGGTCGTTCTGAGGCAACACCCGGGATCGACCCTTCCGGCCGACGCGGCGCTGCGCGATACTCCGCGGACCGAGGGGACCAGCGGCAGGAGACGATTCGATGGCGGTCGCGGCACTTCCGACCTTCCGTACGAAGGCGTTCATCGACGGCCAGTTCCGGGACGCGGCATCCGGCGAGACGTTCGCGACCGAGAACCCGGCGACGGGCCAGGCCGATCGCCGACGATCGCGTCGGGCGGCGCGGCCGACATCGATGCCGCGGTCCGGGCGGCGCGCCGCGCGTTCGACGACGGGCGCTGGTCGCGGCGCGCGCCCGGCCGAGCGCAAGACGGTCCTCCTCCGCTTCGCCGACCTGCTCGAGGCGAACCTCGAAGAGCTCGCGATGCTCGACTCGCTCGAGGCGCGGCAAGCCGATCACCGACTGCCGCGAGGTCGACGTGCCCGAGACCGTCAAGACCTACCGCTGGTTCGCGGAGGCGATCGACAAGGTCTTCGACGCCGTCGCGCCGACCGGTCCGGACGCGCTCGGCCTGATCGTCCGCGAGCCGATCGGCGTGGTCGGGCGCGGTCGTGCCCTGGAACTTCCCGCTCCTGATGGCGACCTGGAAGGTCGCCCCGGCCCTCGCGGCCGGCAACAGCGCTGATCGTCAAGCCCGCCGCGGCTGACCTCGCTGTCGGCGCATCCGGATGGCCGAGCTCGCCGTCCGAGGCCGGGCTGCCCGGACGGCGTCTTCAACGTCGTGCCGGGGCTCGGGCGCCGACGGCCGGCCAGGCGCTCGGGCGGCACATGGACGTCGACATGGTGACGTTCACCGGCTCGACCGAGGTCGGCCGCCAGTTCCTGCACTACGCCGCGGAGAGCAACCTCAAGGAAGTCGCGCTCGAGATGCGGCGGCAAGAGCCCGCAGATCGTGCTCGCCGATCCGCCCGAGCTCGACCTCGTCGCCGAGCAGGTCCTGTTCGCCGGGCTGATGAACATGGGCGAGAACTGCTCGGCCGGGCTCGCGGCTGATCGTCCATCGGTCCGTCCGCGACGAGCTCGTCGAGCGGCTCGTCGACGGGCCTCGAGGCATGGCCGGTCGGCGACCCGCATGGAGCCGGAGACCCGCCTCGGCCCGATGATCGAGCGGCCGCACCTCGACAAGGTCCTCGGCTACATCGAGAAGCGGCCGCGCCGAGGGCGCGCGGGTCGTGGCCGGCGGCGGGCGGACGCTCGAGGAGACCGGCGGCTACTTCGTGGCGCCGACGATCTTCGACGACGTCGCGCAACACGATGACGATCGCGCGCGAGGAGATCTTCGGCCCGGTCATCTCGCACGATCCCGTTCGACGACGAGGAGGAGGCGATCGCGCTCGCCAACGAGACCAGCTACGGCCTCGCGGCCTCGGTCTACACGACGAACCTCGACCGTGCGATCCGCTTCGCGCGGGCGCTCCGCGCCGGCACGGTCGGCGTGAACGCCTACTCCGAGGGCGACATCACGACGCCGTTCGGCGGCTACAAGGAGTCGGGCTTCGGCGGCCGCGACAAGGGCCTCGAGGCGTTCGAGCAGTACACCGAGAAGAAGACGATCTGGTTCGCCCTGGGCTAGCGCCGGGGGCTGCTCCGCCGCGGGCCGCGGCCGCGGACGACCACACCTATCTGTGATGCAACTTCCCGGCATCACTGAGGAGTGGCGAAGTGCCGGATTCTCGCCCCACGGCAGCAGGGACGATTCGAGGGCCACCGTTCGCTGATCGTGCCGTCCGACGCAAGAATTCGGCCCGAATCAGCCGGGAATTCTCGTGGGACGCAACGAACGAGCGAACGGGACCGCCTCGTTCGTCCCTGCTGCCGCCCCACGAGAAAGCCTGGCGATTGCCGGACGTCGTCAGTCGGTCGACGGCGCCGGGGCTCCGCCGCGGAACGACACTGGTTCCTCGACCGGGACGGTCACGCCCGGCCCGGGGATCGTCAGACCGCGACCACGGCCGCGATCAGCGCCGTGGCGATGCCGACCATGAAGGCCGCGCCGGTTGCGATCGAGAACGCCTGGTGGATGGCGTCGACGATCCCCGGGATGAGCGGCTCCACCTGGGCCCGGAACGCCTCCGGCACCTGCGGCCAGGATCCGCTGCGCCGAGGTCGCCGACCCCGGTCAGCTGCGTTGAGCGTGTTGCCACCGCCGCCGGCGAAGCCCTGCGCGACCTCGGGCGGAACGCCGGCCGCGGTCAGCTGCTCCGGGACCTCCTTGAGGAGGGTCTCGCGTGAAGATCGTGCCGGTGAGCGCCAGCCCGACCGTGCCGCCGACCTGCTGGAACAGCGTCAGGCTGCTGGTGCCCGTTCCGAGGTCGCGGACCGGGACGTTAGTTCTGGACGACGAGCGTGAACACCGCGAAGGCCGGGCCGATGCCCGAGGCCGATGATCGCCATCCACAGCCAGAGCAGTGGCATCGGCGTGTCCGGCCGGATGTTCGTCGACAGGTACAGGCCCGACGGCGAGCAGGATCATCCCGCCGACGACGATGACCTTGTATCGGCCGGTGCGAGCAACGATCTGGCCGCTGATGATCGCGGAGGCGATGAGGCCGACGAGCAGCGGCAGGATCTGGTAGCCCGACTCGAGCGCGGAGCTGCCGTTCACGACCTGGAACCAGCGCGGCAGGAAGACGATGGCGGCGAAGAAGCCCATCGCCGCGAGGAACATCGCGGTCACGCTCCCGGTGAACGCCGGGATGCGGAAGAGCTTCAGCGGCACGAGCGGCTCGTGGGCACGGCTCTCGATGAAGATGAACGCGGCCAGGACGATGAACCCGAGGACGATCAGCCCGCCGACCGTCGGGTCGGTCCAGTCGCCGGACTGCTTGTTCGTGAACCCGACGAGGATCGGGACGAGCGCGCCGGTCAGGAGCGCGGCGCCGGCGTAGTCGAGCGATCGGTCCGCGACATCCTCCGTGTGGTGGCGGCAGGGTCCGCCAGATCACGGCGAGGACGACCGCGCCGAGCGGCAGGTTGACGAAGAAGATCCAGTGCCAGCCGATGGTGTCGGTGATGATCCCGCCGATGGCCGGCCCGATGACCGAGCTGAGGCCGAACACGGCTCCGAAGAAGCCCTGGTACTTGCCCCGCTCGGACGGCGCGAAGATGTCGCCGATGATCGCGAGCGCCACCGGGAAACAGCGCGCCCGCGCCGAGGCCCTGGACCCCGCGGAAGAGGATGAACTGCCACATCTCCTGCGACAGCCCGCACAGCAGCGAGCCGACCAGGAAGATCGACACGCCGATGATGAAGATCGGGCGCCGCCCGTAGAGGTCGGACAGCTTGCCGTAGATCGGTCCGCTGACCGTCGCCGTCGAGCAGGTACGCGGTGAAGGCCCAGACGTAGACGTCGTTGCCGTTGAGATCGGTCACGATGACCGGCAGCGCGGTCCCGACGATCGTCTGGTCCAGGGCGGCGAGCAGGATGCCCAGGAGAACCGCGAACAGGATCTCCATCCGTACGCGGTGCGGGAGCTCGATCGGGGCGCGGTCCTGGATTGGCGGGTTCGAAGCGGTCATGACAGGAGAAACCTCGTGGGCAGCGGGCCGGACGCGGGCAGCCCGTCCGGCGGCGGGCAGCCAGTGCCGTCGTCATTCCATTGTCGAAGGTGGGACGTCGAAATTCGACAGGAATCATCGGTCCGTGCCGAAATCGCAACGTTGCCACGATCGTACGCGTTGGCCAGGCTCGTGGAGGCGCCGTCCCCGTTTCTGGATGCCGGCGCCGCAACTTCTAGACATCGCCTGCCATGAGCGGCAATACTCCGCGGTATGTCGAACAGTCGCGCTGAAGCCCCAACCAGGATCCGGGTCGGCCAGGCGGCCGAGATGCTCGGCGTCACCGTCGAGACGCTGCGGCGCTGGGAGACCGAAGGCCGCCTCACGATGGAACGCTCCGAGGGCGGCCAGCGGCTCGTCGAGGTCGAGGAGGTCTCGCGGCTCCTCGAGGAGCGGCGACGCGCGTCGGCCGCGCGGCCGATCGTCGCGCAGTCCGCCCGCAACCACTTCGCGGGCATCGTGACCCGGATCGAGCGGGACCGCGTCGCGGCGGTCGTCGAGGTCCAGGCCGGACCCGCACCGGCTCGTCAGCCTGATGACCGCCGAGGCCGTCGACGACCTCGACCTCAAGGTCGGCGACGAGGCGATCTGCACGGTGAAGGCAACCAACGTCGTCGTCGAGATCCCGTCGGCGCGGGAGACCGCGCTCGTGACGACGCGGCCGGCCATCCTCGGCGGCAATCCTCGCGCTGCTCGTCGCAGCCTGTTCGAGCGCCGGTGGCGCGACGTACGACCTCGACCGCCATCGAGCGCGCGGCAGCCGGTCGAGCTCACGATCTTCGCCGCCGCGTCCCTGAAGAACGTGCTCGCCGAGGCGGAAGCCGCCTACGAGGCAGCGAACCCGGGACCGATCTCACGATCTCGACCGACTCGTCGGCTGCGCTCGAGACGCAGATCGAGCAGGGCGCCCCGGCCGATGTCTTCCTGTCGGCCGACACGACCAACCCGCAGAAGCTCGTCGACGGCGGGTTCGCCGAGCGGTGCGCCGATCACCGTTCGCCGGCAACGAGCTGACCGTCATCGTCCCGACCGACAACCCGGCAGGGATCCAGTCGCCGGCCGACCTCGCGAAGCCGGGCATCACGGATCATCGCCGCCGGCGACGAGGTGCCGATCACGAAGTACGCGACCCAGCTCGTCGAGAACCTCGCCGGCGAGGCCGGCGCACCCGGCCGACTTCGCGGCCGCGTACGCCGCGAACGTCGCCTCGAAGGAGGACAACGTCAGCGCAATCGTGGCCAAGATCGAGCTCGGCGAGGGCGATGCCGGGATCGTCTACGTCACCGACGCCGCCGCGTCGGACGAGGTCACGCCGATCGAGGTCCCGGACGCGGCCAACGTTCCGGCGACCTACGCGGGCGTGGTCGTCGGCGAATCGCCGAACCAGGACGCCGCGGCGGCGTTCCTCGACTGGCTGACGGGGCCCGACGGCCAGGCGATCCTGGCCTCGTTCGGCTTCCTGCCGCCGCCATGACATCCGGCGCCGACACCGGCGCATCGACACGGGTCGCACGCCCGGGGGGTGCGGTGCGACCCGACGACGGGCCGGACGTGTCCGTGCTCGGGGGGTGGACCGTCCGGCTCGTTGCCGGCCTCACGCTGCTCTTCCTCGGCCTGCCGGTCGCCGTCCTGATCCTCCGCTCGGTCGCTGGACGGCTCGCTCACCGACGCGCTCACGACGCCGGTCGTGCTCGACGCCCTGGTCCTGAGCCTCGTCACGACCTCGATCAGCCTGGTGCTCACGGTGACGTTCGGTCTGCCGCTCGCGCTCGTTGATGGCGCGGCGCACGTTCCGCGGATCGTGGCTCGTCGAGACCATCGTCGACCTGCCGATCGTGCTGCCGCCGGCCGTCGCCGGCCTTGGCCTGCTGCTGGTGTTCGGCCGGCGCGGCCTGCTCGGCGACGCGTTCGACGCTCAGCATCCCGTTCACGACCCTCGCCGTGATCCTCGCCCAGACCTTCGTCTCGGCACCGTTCTTCATCCGCTCGGCGCGAACCGGCATCTCGAACGTCGACCGTCGACCTCGAGGCCGCGGCGCGCGTCGACGGCGCCTCGGAGTTCCAGGTCTTCCGGCGGATCACGGCGCCCCTGGCGGCAACCGCACTCGCGGCCGGCCTCGTCATGGCGTGGGCCCGCGCGCTCGGCGAGTTCGGCGCGACGATCATGTTCGCCGGCAACATCGAGGGCCGGACGCAGACCCTGCCGCTCGTCGTCTACGGCGAGTTCCAGGGCGGCGACCTCGACGCGTCGATCGCGGCGGCCGCCATCCTCGTGCTCGCCGCGTTCGGCGTCCTCATCGCCGTCCGGATCCTCCACTGGGGCCGGGCGCTGGACACGCGCCGCCTGGCCTGACGGCCTCAGTCGAACGGGGCGTTCTCGTCGCTCCGGACTCGCTCGGTCAGCGCCATCAGGACGCCGAGGCGGACCGCGCCGAAGCGGTCCATCAGCTCGAGGAACTCGGGCCGGCGGATCACCAGCGCCTTGACCGGGCCCGCGGCCGTGGCGGTCGCCGTGCGCGGCCGGCCGTCGATCAGGGAGATCTCGCCGAGGAAGTCGCCCGGGCCCAGGTTCCGGATCGTCATGCCGTTCTGCGAGATGACGAGCTGCCCGTCGACGACCACGTAGAAGGCGTCGCCCTCGTCGCCCTCGCGCGTGACCTCGTCGCCGTCGGCGAACTGCGTCTCGGTGGCGAGGCCGGCGACGGCCTCCAGCGCGCTCTGGGTCATGCCGCGAAAGAGCGGGACCTGCGTCAGGTGGTCGATGACGGCGCTCATCAATTCCTCATCGGGTGCGGCGTGCTGATTGCGCGACGGTAGCGGCGCTTCGTTAACGCACCGTCAACGCCGGGGGATCACAACCACCCGCGCGCCCGGAAGATCAGCCACAGCACCACGCTCGACACGACCATGAGCCCGAGCGCGAACGGGTAGCCGTATCCCCAATGCAGCTCCGGGATGTTGTCGAAGTTCATCCCGTAGATCGTGCCGATGAGCGTCGGCGCGAAGATGATCGCGGCCCAGGCGGAGATCCGCTTGATCTCCTCGTTCTGGTCGTAGCTCGCCTCGGTCAGGCGCTTCATCTCCTCGGTCTGCGCCTGGTTGACCAGCGTCGCGTTGAGGGTCAGCACGTCGGACAGCATCTGGCGGAAGTTGTCGACGCGCTCGACGACCGTCGTCGCGTGGTCGGCGACGTCGCGCAGGTAGCGCTGGAGCTCCTCGTCGGTGCCGTACTTGTCGAAGCCGGCGGTCAGCCCGTCGAGCATCGCCATCAACGGTCGCGTCGAGCGCTGGAACTCGATGACCTCGCCCGACAGCTCGTAGATGCGCCGCGACACCTTGGGATCGTTGCGGAAGACCTGGACCTCGATCTCGTCGATGTCCTTCTGGAGGCCCGCGACGACCGGGGCATAGCCGTCGACGACGCCGTCGAGGATCGCGTAGAGGACCGCCTCCGGACCGCGCGCAAGCAGCTCCGGATCGTTCTCCATCCGTTCCCGGACGCGACCCAGGTCGGGCGTCCGGCTGTGGCGGACCGTGAGCACGAAGTTCGGTCCGACGAAGATGTGGATCTCGCCGAACTCGACCTCCTCCTCCTTGTCCAGGTAGGTCGCCGCGCGAAGGACGACGAACAGCGTGTCGCCGTAGCGCTCGAGCTTCGGCCGCTGGTGGGCGACGATCGCGTCCTCGACCGCGATCTCGTGGAAGCCGAACTCGTCGGCGACGGGCAGGAGCTGGGCTTCGGTCGGCCGCAGCATCCCGATCCAGGCGAAGGACCCGGGTTCCTCGCGGAGCTGGCTGCGTGACCTCGGCGACCGTCGCCGGACTGGCGATGCGCACGCCGTCGCGATAGATCGCGGCGTCGACGACGGACTTCTCGACCGGGGCGACGACATCCTCCGGGCGGGCCTCCATCGAGACCTCGGGAGCCGGCTCGTCGCTGGGCCTCGGCCGTGCGCCACGGGTTCGGGAGAACGGTCGCGTCGGAAGCGGGAATCGCGTGCGTCGTTGGGCCATGACGGGTTCTCCGAGACGCCTGCGGGTGCGGCGCGTACAGGCTACCCCGCCCGGACCGCGGGCGCTCCGGGTGAACGGCACGACGAACGGCCGAGCCTTGGAGGAAGGCTCGGCCGTTCTTGGGCAAGGCTCGTATCGGCGCGTGGCTCGGCCTCGAGCGTGCGCGCCTCGCCCGGCGCGGTTGGGATGGACATTTGTCCATGCCGCGAGTCGTCGTTTGCCCAGTGGCGCAATTGCCGCGACGCGCTCCGAGCCAGCGCGGCGCGGACAGGATTCGCCCATCGCCGTACCATGTCCGTCCCCGACGTTCATTGCCCGAGGACGGGAGGTCCCCACACATGACCCAGGTCGCGCTCGATCGAGCCGGCACGCCGCACAGGGATCCGCGTTTGCGGACCTCGAGCGCCAGCTCGAGGACTATCGGACCGAGCTCACCGGCTACGCCTACCGGATGCTCGGCTCGACCTTCGATGCCGAGGACGCGGTCCAGGAGACGCTCGTCCGGGCCTGGAAGAGCCTCGAACGGTTCGAGGGTCGCGCGGCCCTCCGCTCGTGGCTGTACCGGATCGCCACCAATGTCTGCCTCGACATGCTCAACGGCCGCAAGCGGCGTGCCCGACCGATGGACATGGGCCCGGCGTCGGTCGCCGAAGCGACGCTTGGGCCCGCGCTCGAAGAGGCGCTCTGGGTCGAGCCGATCCCCGATTCCGTCGTGGTCCCGACCGGCGGCGATCCGGCCGAGGTCGCCATCGCGCGCGAGTCGATCCGCCTGGCGTTCGTCTCTGCCCTCCAACGCCTGCCGCCGAAGCAGCGCGCGGTGCTGATCCTGCGCGAGGTGCTCCGCTGGCAGGCCAGCGAGGTCGCCGAGCTGCTCGACACGAGCGTCGCGTCGGTGAACAGCGCGCTCCAGCGGGCGCGCGCCACGCTTGATGCAGCCAAGGACGAGGACGGCCACGGCGACAGCGCGATCGAACCGCTCAACGCCGACGACCAGGCGCTCCTTGCCCGCTACGTCGATGCGTTCGAGCGCTACGACATGGATTCGCTGACCTCGCTCCTGCGCGAGGACGCGACGTGGAACATGCCGCCGTACGACCTCTGGCTGCAGACCCACGACGACATCGTCAAGTGGTGTCTCGGGCCAGGCATCGGGTGCCAGGGCTCGCGGCTCATGCCGATCGTGGCGAACGGCGCGCCGGGGTTCGGGCAGTACAAGCCGGACCCGGACGGCGGCCTCGCGCCGTGGTCAATCCAGGTGCTCGAGCTTCGCGACGGCCGGGTCGCCGGCATCACGTTCTTCCTCGACACCGAGCGGTTCTTCCCGCTCTTCGGATTGCCCGACCACCTCGACGCCTGAGCCGGGCGCGCACGGCAGGACCTCGCCAAGCCCGGCGAGACCGACGAGTTCGAGGAGTTCCGTGGACGGATCACGCAGGCTGACCGCACAACCCATCCGGCGCGCCCGAAGCGCGAGCCGGGCGAGCGCATCGACGGTCGCGATGTCCGCATCGGCCAGGCGCGCGAGGTCGCACAGGATGATCGTCGGATCGCCCCGGACCATGCCTGGACCCACGGGCTCCAGGAGCGCCGGCACGTCGTCGGGCTCGAGCGAGTCGACGACGAGCACGATGGTCTTCGGTTGTGGAGACATGCCCGGATGTGCCACCGACCGGCGACCTCCTTCACCCATCAGACCGGCTCACGGTCCGGAACTCATCGGCGGGGACCGACAGGCCGGCCGATGATTCGCGATCGCTCGACCAGTCAAACTCACGGCACCACCAGCCCGTAGCCACCTGAAGGCAGAGGAGTCGTCCTGTGCAGCAAGCGACAACACCCATCTCCATCCCGGACCTGCAGGCCGCGGTCAGCGGCCGGGTCATCGGCCCGGAAGACGCGGATTACGAGGCGGCCCGGACCGTCCTCGTCCCGACCGCCGCCGATCGGCGGCCGGCCGCGGTCGTCCGCGTCGCAGACGCCGACGACGTCGTGGCCGTCGTGAACTTCGCGCGCGATCACGGCGTCGAGCTCGCCGTTCGCAGCGGCGGTCACAGCGCCTCCGGCCACGGCACGGTCGACGACGGCATCGTCCTCGACCTCCACGACATGAAGGGCCTCGAGATCGATGCCGCGAACCGGACGGCCTGGGCGGAGGCCGGCCTGACCGCGATCGAGTACTCGACCGCGACCGTCGAGCACGGTCTCGCGACGGGCTTCGGGGACACCGGCTCCGTCGGGATCGGCGGCATCACGCTTGGCGGCGGCGTCGGCTATCTCGGCCGCCTGCACGGGCTGACGATCGACAACGTCCTCGCCGCCGAGATCGTGACGGCCGACGGCCAGCTGCGCCGCGTCGATGCCGAGCACGAGCCGGACCTGTTCTGGGCGATCCGCGGAGGCGGCGGCAACTTCGGCGTCGTCACCCGTTTCCAGTACCGGCTGGCGGACGTCAGCCAGTTCACGGGCGGCATGCTCGTGCTGCCGGGCACGCCCGAAGTCATCGAAGGCTTCGTCGCCGCCGCCGATGCGGCGCCGGACGAGCTCTCGACGATCGCCAACGTCATGTCGGCGCCGCCGATGCCCTTCCTCCCCGAGGAGGCGGTCGGCTCGATCGTCCTGATGGGCATGCTGGCGTACACCGGCGACCCCGAGTCGGCGGAACGCGTCCTTGCCCCGTTCCGGGCGCTCGGCACGCCGCTTGCGGACTTCGTGGCGGCGAACCCGTACACCACGATGTACCCGCCCGATGACCCTGACTACCATCCGACGGCCGAGTCGCGCACGATGTTCATCGATCACGTTGACCGGGCGACGGCCGAGCTGATCGTCGAACGGCTCAACGCGATCGACGTCGCCCATCCGTGTCGCCCAGCTGCGGGTGCTCGGCGGCGCCATGGGTCGCGTGCCGTCCGACGCCACGGCCTACGCCCACCGCTCGGGCCGGATCATGGTCAACGTCGCCGCGTTCTACGAGGGCGATGAGGACCGCGCCCGAAAGGCCGACTGGGTGAAGCAGTTCAGCGAGGCGCTCTACCAGGGGGATGACGCGGCGTACGTCAACTTCGTCGGGGACGAGGGCGAGGCGCGAACCCACGCCGCATACCCGGGCGCGACCTGGGACCGGCTGGCGCGCGTCAAGGCGCGGTACGACCCGGACAACCTGTTCCACCTGAACCAGAACGTGGCGCCTGCCACGAGCTGACCTGCCGCAGGCAGTGCTTCCGGCCAGACGGAGGCGCCGGTGAGAGGGCGATTGCCCTTTCGCCGGCGCCACTTCTATGACGGGGACCGGCGTCGAAACTCATCGGTGCTGTTGACGGAGAATGGCGCGCGCATGAGGAGCACCGAGTGAACCGCCGCACGGCCGTCGTGGCAGTCGCGGCCGGCTTGGCGGTCGTCGCTCTCGCGGGCGTTGCGCTCTGGGCCTGGACCGCGCTGCGACCGGCGACCGCTGACGAACTCTTCGACGGCATCACCGTGACCGCGACCGTTGACGAGTCGTCACTCGGTGCCACGCAGGCCATCGCCGACTTCGGTCTCGACGAAGGCATCCGGATGGTGCCCGTCCGGATCGTCGAGGACCTGGCGCTCGAGGTGCGGCTGGAGACGCCCAGGGACGTCACGCTCGCCGGCGCCCCGCGGCTCTGTCTCACCGGACCGTTCTGGAACCCGCTGGACGCGGGGCTGGACGACCGCTGCTGGGGCGACCCGGACCTCGCCGCGCTTCTCGCGCGAGCCATGCCTGCCGACGCGGACGGCCGGGTCACGCTCCATGCCGGTTCGCCGGTCGTGCTGCAGGCTGAGCTGGCGCGCGGCGATGAACGCTGCGACTACCCGCCGGGCGACTGGCTGCTCGAGGTCGACGCCGAGCCGGTCATCGACGGCCTGACGCTCCCGCGCCAGGAGATCACCAAGGTGCCGCTGGAGGTTCCGCTCGAGAAGGATGGCGCGCTGGCTTGGCGCAGCAACAGCGACACCCGTTTCTGCAGCTTCACGGCCGCGGTCTACACGCGCCAGGGGGAGCCGACGATCGACCGATGAGTTCTCGGGCATGACCCGGTCTGAAACGGTGACACCGCAACACCGCGTTCCGTGACCGAGGAGCCTCCCGAGATGACCGCCCAGACAGCTGTACCACCCCGCGCGGGCCGCCGCGAATGGATCGGCCTGTCCGTCCTCGCGCTGGCGTGCCTGATCTACGTGATGGACCTGACCGTGCTGCACCTGGCGGTGCCGTCGCTCTCGGCCGACCTCCAGCCGAGCAGCGCGCAGCTCCTCTGGATCATCGACATCTACGGCTTCATGGTCGCGGGCTTCCTCGTGACGATGGGCACGCTCGGCGACCGCATCGGCCGCCGCAAGCTGCTGTTCATCGGCGCCGCCGCCTTCGGCGTGCTGTCGCTGCTCGCCGCGTTCGCGGTGAGCGCCGAGATGCTCATCCTGAGCCGGGCACTGCTCGGGATCGCCGGCGCGACGCTCGCACCGTCGACCCTGTCGCTGATCTTCACGATGTTCCAGGATCCCGGCCAGCGGTCCCGGGCGATCGCGGTCTGGATCTCGGCGTTCTCGGCCGGCAGCGCGATCGGCCCGCTGCTCGGCGGCCTGATGCTCGAATTCTTCTGGTGGGGCTCGGTCTTCCTCCTCGCGCTGCCCGTGGTTGCACTGCTGCTGATCCTCGGCCCGATCACGCTTCCCGAGTACAAGGATCCGAACGCCGGCCGGCTCGACCTGCTGAGCGTCGCGATGTCGCTCGTCGCGGTGCTGACGGTCATCTTCGGGCTCAAGCAGATCGCGCAGGACGGGTTCGGCGTCACGCCCGCGGCGTTCGTCCTCGTCGGCCTCGTCGTGGGAACGCTGTTCGTCCGTCGCCAGCTGACGCTGGCCGACCCGATGATCGACGTCCGCCTCTTCAGGGTTCCTGCCTTCAGCGCGTCGCTCGCCGTCAACTTCCTGACGATCTTCGTGGCGATCGGCTACTTCATCTTCGTCGCCCAGTACCTGCAGCTGGTCCTCGGCCTCTCGCCGCTCGAGGCCGGGATCTGGTCGGTGCCCTCGGCGATCGCGTTCATCATCGGCTCGAACGCGGCGCCCCGGCTCCTCCGCTACATCCGGCCGGCGTTCCTGATCGGGATCGCACTGGGCATTGCCGCGGTCGGGCTCGGGATCCTCAGTCGGGTCGGTGGCGCGGGCACGGACGGACTCGCGATCGTGGTGGGCTCGTCGGTCGTCATCTCGCTCGGCCTGGCGCCGGTGTTCGGCCTGACGACCGAGCTGGTCGTCGGTTCGGCTCCGCCGGAACGGGCCGGGGCCGCCTCGGGCATCTCCGAGAGCGCATTCGAGCTCGGCGGCGCGCTGGGGATCTCGATCCTCGGCAGCATCGGCATCGCGATCTACCGGCGCGACGTGGCCGACGCGCTGCCCGCCGGCATCCCGGCCGAGGCGGCCGCGGTCGCCCGGGACACGCTCGGTGGCGCGGTCGGGATTGCGGCCGAGCTGCCGGCACGGCTTGGGGCGACGGTCCTGACGGTCGCCCAGGACGCGTTCGTCCAGGGCATGCAGGTCGCGGCCGCGATCAGCGCTGTCCTTGCGGTGGGCGTCGCGTTGTTCGCGGTCGCCGTCCTGCGGAACGTGCGGGCGAACGGCGCGGAGTCCGAGCAGGCGCAGGCGCAACCGGAGCCGACCCGCACGGCGATCGACGGGGCGCTCGCCGATCCCTGCTGACGAAAGCCCTCTGCAACCCCTCCCCTCGGGCGGGGTAACGCGGGCCTTCGGCGGCAGCACCAAGGATGGTGTCAAAGGAGGGCATCCCCATGCCGGAACTTGACGCCAAGGATCGCGACGACCTTCGCAAGAACCAGTTCGCCTACGTCGACAAGGATGGCGGCGAGCACCTGCCGATCAACGACGCATCGCACGTCCGCAACGCGATGGCACGCTTCAACCAGACCGACTTCGAAAGCGAGTCCGCGAAGGAAGAGGCGCGCAAGAAGATCCTCGCGGCCGCGAAGCGCTACGACATCGAGGTCGACGAGGACGCGAACGTCGCCCAGCCGGTGCGCTGAGGCTCATTCGCTCTGGCCTGTTTCGTCCCACGAACGAAACTCGCCGCAGCGTGCGCGAGGCGAGCCAGCCCGTCAGGCCGGGGTCGCGATCCGGCTGATGCGATCGGCAGCGGCGTGGAGCGTCTCGAGCCGCTTCGGGAAGGCGAAGCGGAGCTTCGTCCGCCCGAGCTCCGGGCGTGAGAAGAACGACGAGCCCGGCACCGCCGCGATGCCGGGATCCTCGATCAGGCGCGTGGCGAACGTGACGTCGTCGTCCGAGGTGAGGTCCCGGATGTCGGTCATCACGTAGTAGGCGCCGGCGGGTTCGTGAACCCGGAAGCCGGCGGCGGACAGAGCCGGAAGGATCGTGTCGCGCCGTTCGCGGTAGTCGGCGACGAGCTGCGCGTAGTAGCCATCAGGGAAGGTCATCGCGAGCGCCGCCGCCTCCTGCAGCGGCGCTGCGGCGCCGACGGTCAGGAAGTCGTGGGCCCGACGTACCCCGACGGTGAGGTCGGCCGGAGCGATCACCCAGCCCACGCGCCAGCCGGTCACGGAGTACGTCTTCGACATCGAGTTGATCGCGACGGTCCGGTCGGCCATGCCGGGCAGCGTGGCGAGCGGGATGTGCTCGCCCGCGAACACGATGTGCTCGTAGATGTCGTCGGTGAACGCGAGCAAATCGTGCTCCAGGCACAGGTTCGCGATGAGCTCGAGCTCGTCGCGCCGGAAGACCTTGCCGGTCGGGTTGTGCGGTGAATTGACGACGATCGCCCGGGTCCGCGGCGTCACCGCGGCGCGCAGCTCATCGGGATCGATCGCCCAGTCCGGCTCGTGGAGCGTCACGTAGCGAGGGGTGGCGCCGGTGAGGATCGCGTCGGGGCCGTAGTTCTCGTAGAACGGCTCGAACACGATGACCTCGTCGCCCGGGTCGAGCAGGCCGAGCATCGCCGCGATCATTCCCTCGGTCGCCCCGCAAACCACGGTGATCTCGGTGTCAGGGTCCGGCTCCCAGCCCGGGTAGAAGCGGGCGGTCTTCGCGGCGATGGCCCGCCGGAGCGGCGGCGAGCCGGCCACGATGGCGTACTGGTTGACGTCGGCGAACAGGGCAGCCGCGGCCGCTTCCTTGAGCTCGGTCGGGGCCGGGAAGTCCGGGAAGCCCTGGGCCAGGCTGACCGCGCCCGCCTGGACCGCGAGGCGGTTCATCTCCCGGATGACGGACTCGGTGAAGCTCTCGGCCTTGCGGCTGATGCGGCGCATGGCGCGGAGTCTAGCGAGGTCGGTGCCCGTTTCGGGGGCGGCCCGATTACGGTGGGTAATCGAAATCGCTCTCGAACACGCACGCCCGGCTACTCAGACTGCAGATGGGGCTGGTGGGCCGTGCTCGTTCGTGCGAAAGCGATGAGCCCGAGTAATCAGGCGCTGCTCGCGACGCGCTCTACCGGTCGGCGGACCAGATGTGGCGGTTGACGACGTTCTCGAGCAGCTCCTGCTGGCCCGACCGCGGCTTCGGGTCGATCCCGTCCGAAGCGACGCGATCCGCGATCGACGCCAGCGACGACCCCGCCCCCAGGATCTCCCTGCCGAGGCCCTCCTCCCACCCGGCGTAGCGCGCTTCGCGGATCGAGTCGAGCCGGCCGGCCTCGATCATCTCCACCGCCACGAGCAGCGCGCGGGCAAGCGTGTCGATGCCGCCGATGTGGCCGTGGAACAGGTCGGTCCGGTCCAGGCTCTGGCGACGCAGCTTCGAATCGAAGTTGAAGCCGCCGGTCGTGAAGCCGCCTCCGCGCACGATCTCGTACAGCGCCAGCGACAGCTCGTCGACCGAGTTCGGGAACTGGTCGGTGTCCCAGCCGTTCTGGTAGTCGCCGCGGTTCGCGTCGATGGACCCGAAGACGCCGTTCGCCATCGCATACGCCACTTCGTGGTGGAACGAGTGGCCGGCCAGCGTCGCGTGGTTCGCCTCGATGTTGACCCGGTACTCGCCTTCAAGCCCGTGACGGACCAGGAACCCGTGGACGGTGGCGCTGTCGTAGTCGTACTGGTGCTTCGTCGGCTCCTGGGGCTTCGGCTCGATCAGCAGCGTGCCCTCGAACCCGATCTTGTGCTTGTGCTCGGCGACCAGGTGGAGGAACCGGGCGAATTGCGCCTCCTCGCGCCGGAGGTCCGTGTTGAGCAGCGTCTCGTAGCCCTCGCGGCCGCCCCACAGCACGTAGTTCGTGCCGCCGAGGCGGTGGGTCGCCTCGAGGATCTGGCGCACCTGCGCGGCCGCGTAGGCGAACACCTCGGGATCCGGGTTGGTGGCCGCGCCGGCGGCATAGCGCGGATGCGAGAACAGGTTGGCCGTGCCCCACAGCAGCCGGATCCCGGTCCGCCCCATGTGACCGTCGATCTCGTCGACGATCGCCGCCAGGTTGGAGGCCGTCTCCCCGAACGTGGCGCCCTCCGGCGCGACGTCACGGTCGTGGAAGGTGAAGAACGGCACGCCGAGCTTGTCGATGAACTCGAACGCGGCCGCGACCTTCGTCCGTGCGGCCGCCAGCGGATCCCCGGTGGCGCCCAGCCACGGCCGGTCGAACGTTCCTGACCCGAACACGTCGGAGCCCGGCCAGTTGAACGAGTGCCACAGGCACACCGCGATCCGGAGATGGTCCGCCATGCGCTTGCCGAGGACGAGCCGGTCGGGCTCGTAGACCGCGTAGGTCAACGGGTCGGTAGCGCCAAGGCCGCCAAAGCCGACTCGGCCGGGAACGTCCGTGAAGAACTCGTCTGGCACCGGATGGTCCTTCCTGGAATGTGCTGCGCGGTTCGGCGTCAGACCTTGAGCTCTTCAAGCTCCTGGCGCGTGACCTCATCCGGCCGCTTGCCGAGGATGATCATGCCGAGAATCTCGTCCGTCGTGATAGCGGACTTGTCGACCGTCCCGACGACTCGCCCGTGGTACATCACGGTCACCCGGTCGGAAAGGTCGTAGACGTCGTGGATGTCGTGGCTGATCAGGAAGATCCCGATGCCCTCGGTCTTGAGCTGGCGGACGAGATCTCGAACCTGCGCGGTTTCTGCCGGGCCAAGTGCAGCCGTGGGCTCGTCCATGATCAGGACCTGCGCATTGAAGTGGACGGCGCGAGCAATCGCGACCGCCTGGCGCTGGCCGCCGGACAGCGACCGGACCGGCTGCGCGAAGCGGCTGAAGTTCGGGTTCAGCCGCTTCATGACCTTGCGGGTCGCGTCCTCCATCGACGAATCGTCGAGCGTTCCCCAGCGCGTCGTCAGCTCGCGCCCGAGAAAGACGTTGGCGGGCGCATCGACGTTGTCCGCGAGGGCGAGGGTCTGGTAGATCGTCTCGATGTTGTGGGCCTTGGCATCGCGCGGGTTCTTGATGCTCACGGCTTCGCCGTTGACGAGGATCTCACCGCTGTCCGCGGGATGGGCACCCGACAACACGCGCATCAGGGTCGACTTGCCTGCGCCGTTGCCGCCAACGAGGCCGATGACTTCGCCGGGCTTCAGGTCGATGGTCACGTCGCGTACGGCGTGCACGCCGCCGAAGGCGACATTGATGCCCCGCATCTCGACGAGCGGCGCTCGTGCTCCGCGACGGTCACGGGTCGTCCCTCCTTGCCGCTCAGGAACCGCGCCGGCGGTTGATGGTGTCCAGGCCGACCGCGACGACCAGCACGATGCCGGCGACCACGTTCTGGCCGGGCGAGTTGACGCCGATGAAGCTCAGGCCGTACGCGAGTGACTGCATGACGAACGCGCCCAGCACGGCACCGGGGATCGTGCCGATGCCGCCGGCAAAGGAGGTTCCGCCGACGACGGCTGCGGCGATGACGTACAGCTCATAGCTGCCGCCGACGTCGAGCGTGGCACCGTTGAGCCGGGCGGACACGATCGCGGCTGCGATCGCGCACAGGATGCCCATCAGCACGTACGTCTTGAGGATCGTCCAGCGCGTATTGATGCCGGCCAGCTCGGCGGCATCGGGATTGCCGCCGTACGCGTACACGTACCGTCCGAACCGCCGCCGCGTCGCCAACCAGGTCATCACGAGCGTCACGCCGATCAACAGGATGATCGGGTACGGGAAGCCGGTCGGGATCAGCAGGCCACCCTCGGGAATGGGGATGTTGTTCTGCTGCGCGTAGCGGTCGGCCAGACCCTTCGGCCAGAAGTTGTTGTTCGCGAACCAGGCGATGCCGACGACCGCCAGGATGCCGACGGCCCCGATCAGGATCTCGGCCCACATCGGCCGAACCGGGAACCCGTAGCGGCGGCGCGAGCGCCGGGAGCTGATCAGCAGGGCGACGATGGCAAGGCTGCCAATGAGGGCGATCACCCAGGTCAACAAGCCGCCGATGGATCCCTGTGCGCTCCCGCCGAGGAGCTGGAAGCTCGGATCGAGCCCGGACACCGAGGCGCCGCTCGACAGGTACCAGACGGCGCCGCGGATCGACAGCAGTCCGCCGAGGGTGACGATGAACGAGGGCACGCCGATGTAGGCGATGATGAAGCCCTGGACGCCGCCGATGACGGCGCCCATCAGGACGCCGAACCCGAGGGCGATGGCCCAGGCGAACGGGACATCGTTGGTGATGCCCAACGCCGGCAACCAGTCGGTCATCAGCAGGGCGTAGGTCATCGCGATGATGCCGACCAGCGATCCCACCGACAGGTCGATGTTGCGCGAGACGATGATCAGCACCATGCCGGTCGCGATGATCGCGATCCCGGCGGCCTGAACGGCCAGCGTGGTCATGTTGCCCGGCGCGATCAGCTTGCCGCCGCTCAGGATGTGGAAGACAAGCAGGATCACCGCCAGGGCGATCAGCATGCCGAACAGGCGAAGGTCGATCTCCGTCTGCGCGAGCATGCCGCGCATCGACGGACGGGCAGGAGGCTCGACCTGACTGGATGCTGGTGCCGCGTCGGCCACGTTCGCCACGATGGCCCTCCTGGTCGTGGATCGAAGCGACCTGCGCCCCCGGGGAAACCCGAGGGCGCAGGTGTGATGGCTAGCTCAGCGGTCGGAGACCGTCACTGGCAGGCCGGTGGCGCTGCCGCGGCGTCGACCCCGGCGCACAGGTCTTCCTTGGTGACCTGCTCAGCGTCGACCGCCAGCTGCAGGTTCTCTGCAGTCAGCGGCGTCGGCTTGAGAATGAAGGAGTTCACCGTGTTGCCACCCGGCGTGGTGAACGGCGCAGCGGTGAGGCTGTCCGGCGCCACTGCCGGGTCGATCAGTCCGTCCGGCAGCGTCAGGGCTGGCCATGTCCGGATTGGCGCACAGCGCAAGCGCGGCCGCACCGGCGGCCTTGCCGAGCTCATTGGCGTTCTTCCAGACGTCGACGAACTGCAGGCCCTTCGCGACGTTGTTCAGGTTGGCGGGGTCGCCGTCCTGGCCGCTGACGGGCGGGTACGGGTCGTAGTTCTTGCCCGTGAGGGCTGCCGCGACGCCGAGTGCCGTGCTGTCGTTCTCGGCCAGCACCGCGTCGATCGTGTCGCCGTCGGTGACGGCCTTGTCGATGATCGCCTCCATGTTGTTCGTGGCCGTCGTGGTGTCCCACGCTTCCGTGTAGGTTCCGTAGTCGTCCGGCCACGTTCCGGCACCGGCCTCGGGCCCGTTGAGGATCCTGATATCGCCGGAATCGACCTTCTCCTTCAGGCCGGCTTCGTCCCAGCCCGCAGGCAGGAATGTCGACGCATTCGGGTCGCCCGGGTCGCCCTTGATCAGGACGTAGTTGCCCGTCGGGACCTCAGCGAGAATGGCTTCGGCCTCGAGCCTGCCGACGCCCACGTTGTCGAACGTGATGTACAGGATCTCGGGGTCCTCGATCAGGCGGTCGTACGCGATGACCGGGACGCCTGCGTCCTTCGCCTTCTGGACCGCCGGCCCGATGACCGTGGTGTCCTGGGCGAGGATGACCAGGACGTTCGCGCCCTGCGACAGCAGGTTGTCCACGTCGGTGAGCTGCTGCTCCGTGCTCAGGTTCGCGTCGGCCTCGATGAACGTGCCACCGCCGGCCGTGACGGTGTCCCGCATGTTCGGCTGGTCATGCGCGGCCCAGCGCGGCTGCTGGAAGTTGTTCCACGACACGCCCACCGTGCAATCGGTGGCAGCGGCGGATCCTCCCGCGCTTGGGGCGGCCTCACTGGCCGCGGCACTGGCCGCCGGGGCCTCGCTTGCCGCCGGCACCTCGCTCTGCGGCGCCGTCGTGGCCCCGCCGGATGTGCACGCCGACGCGACGATCGCAAGGGTCGCAACGAGCAACCCGATACGACGATCAATCATTCTTGACTCCTTCTCCTCCGGTTTTCGCAGCCGCGATGATCACGGTCACCGCCTGTAGCCTCCCTCGAAGTCGCTACGCTAGCATCCTCCTCCAAGCAGATTCCAGACGGTTCGCGCCGATCGCGGCGATGTGAGGGCGCAGGCGGTCAGGGGAATCGGCGTGGAGCGGCTCGAAATGCGAACTCCGCCGCGCCGAACAATGTGCGTCGACGCCCAACGTCCCCGGGACGATCCTGACGAGCATGCGCGGTCCCCGGAGCGCCTGCGGGGTCACGGGATTTGTGTCCCTTTCTTCGAATAGCGGAGATGCCAAGATTCGGACACGCCCGGGACCATGTCAAGCCGTTTCCGGCGCGTTACTAACCGGGGTTGCGGACCGTGAGTGCTAGCATCCGCGCCTGCCTGGGGACGTACGGCAGACGACGTGGAGGGCGACCGATCGAGGCGGTGCGCGCATGAATCGCTCGATCGGATGGCGCGTCGCGGTCGCGTCTGTCGTGGTCGTCGCCGTCGTCGGCGTCGCGATCGCCGGGTCGGCCGTCCTGCTTGGCGGGACAGCCGGCAGCGCACCGGCGGCGCCGCGCTTCGTCGAGGAGGCATCGGCTGCGGGCATCGATCACACGTTCGGCGGCGAAGACCGCTGGTACGTTGGCGGCGGGGTCGCGGTGTTCGATTGCGACGACGATCACCGCCCGGACCTGTTCCTCGCCGGCGGTGCCGGCCCGGCGCTCCTCGCTCGCAACGCAAGCCCGGTTGGCGGGAGCCTCAGCTTCACGCCGGTCCACGATCCGGCAACGGACCTGACCGACGTGACCGGTGCATACCCCCTGGACATCGACGGCGACGCGGTGAGCGATCTCGCCGTCCTGCGCCGCGGTGAGACGGTCCTGCTTCGCGGTCTCGGCGATTGCCGGTTCGAGCGCGCCAACGAGACGTGGTCGTTCGATGGCGGGGACGCGTGGACGACCGCGTTCAGCGCGACCTGGGAGGGAGCCTCGACCCTGCCGACGCTGGCCCTCGGCCGGTACCTCGATCTCGAGAAGACCACCAACAGCACGCGGGTCTGTGACGACAACGAGCTGATCCGGCCGGCCAGCGACGAGGCGTACAGCCCGGCGACAGCGCTGCGACCGGGCTTCTGCACGCTGTCGATCCTGTTCAGCGATTGGGACCGGGCAGGGCGGCGGGACCTGCGGGTCAGCAACGACCGCCACTTCTACCGGGACGGCCGCGAGCAGCTCTGGCGCATCGAGCCCGGGCAGCCGCCGCGCGAATACGGCGAAGCCGACGGCTGGGAGCACATGGAGATCTGGGGGATGGGGATCGCCAGCCAGGATCTCACCGGCGACCGCTATCCGGAGGTCTACCTCACGAGCCAGGGCGACAACAAGCTCCAGACCCTGGCCGACGGGCCTGCGCACCCGCGCTATCGGGACATCGCGCTCGAGCGCGGCGCGACAGCCCACCGCCCGTACGCCGGCGACACGACCCTCCCCTCGACGGCGTGGCACCCGCAGTTCGAAGACGTCAACAATGACGGCCTCATGGACCTGTTCGTCACGAAAGGCAACGTGACCGAGATGCCCGATTACGCCCGGCGCGACCCGAGCAACCTGTTGCTTGGCCAGGCCGATGGGACGTTCGTCGAGGGCGCGGAGGAGGCGGGAATCGTGACCTTCGACCGCGGTCGAGGCGCGGCCGTCGCGGACCTCAACCTCGACGGCCTGCTCGACCTCGTCCAGGTCAACTTCGGTGCGCCGGTCCAACTCTGGCGAAGCACCGGGTCCGGGGTCCCCGACAACCCGGCGATGGGCCACTGGCTCGGCGTGCAGCTGAGCGAACCGGGGGCGAATCGCGACGCGATCGGCTCATGGATCGAGGTCAAGGTCGGTGACACGACGATCGAGCGCGAGGTGACCGTCGGTGGCGGCCATGTCAGCGGACAGCTGGGGCCGATGCACTTCGGGCTCGGAGCGGCGGATCAGGCCGAGGTCCGTGTCACCTGGCCGGACGGCGAACAGGGGTCATGGATCCCTGTCGCGGCCAACCAGTACGTCACGCTCGATCGCGCGACCGGCGACGTGAAGCCGTGGAGCTTCCCGTGACGGCGGCCCGGCTTGCGGCGATCGACCTGCCCGACTTCGGGATGCCCGACGAGGCGCCGGAGCTGCCGGCGTCGCTCCACGCCGACCGGCTTGAACGCCTCCGCGAGCGCATGGCCGGAGCGGGCTTCGACCGCCTGGTCGTCTACGCAGATCGCGAGCACAGCGCGAACCTGTCGTACCTGACCGGCTTCGACCCGCGGTTCGAGGAGGCGATCCTCGTCGTCGGCGAGACCGGCGAGCCGGCGATCCTCGTCGGCAACGAGAACTGGGGGACCGCCGGTGCGGCGCCGCTCCCGATGCGGCGTCACCGGTTCCAGGACCTGAGCCTTCCGAGCCAGCCGCGCGACCGCTCGCGGCCGCTGGCCGAGATTCTCGACGAGGAGGGCATCGGTCCCGGGACGCGAGTCGGCGTGATCGGCTGGAAGACGTATGCCTCGCCGGACACGATCGAAGCGCCAGCGTTTCTCGTCGACGAGCTGCGCGGGCTCGTGGGTCCGGCGGGCTCCGTCGGAAACGCCACCGGGCTGCTCATCGACCCGGGCGACGGCCTGCGCATCATCAACGAGGTCGAGCAGCTCGCCGCGTTCGAGTACGCGGCGTGCCAGACATCGCAGGGCGTACGGAACCTGCTGTTCGCCCTGCGCCCGGGGTTGACCGAGGGCGAGGCGGTTCGCCTGCTCGAGTGGAACGGCATGCCGCTGTCGTGCCACCTCATGTTGACGGCCGGACCGCGCGCCACGTACGGCCTGCTCAGCCCGGGCACGCGCCGGATCGAGCGCGGAGACCGGTTCACGGTGGCGTTCGGCGTGTGGGGCGCGCTGAACTGCCGAGCGGGATTCGTCGTCGAGGATGCCGCCGAGCTGCCGGCAGGCATCGACGATTACGTCGAGAAGCTCGTGGGACCGTATTTCGAGGCGATCGCCGAGTGGTACGGCGCGATCCGCATCGGGCAGACGGGCGGTGCCCTCCAGGAGATCATCGACCGCCGGCTCGGCGACCCGTTCTTCGGGATCTTCCTGAACCCCGGACACCAGATCCATCTCGACGAGTGGATCAACTCGCCGATCTCGCCCGGATCGCAGGTGGAGCTGCGCTCGGGCATGGCCTTCCAGGTCGATGTCATCCCGGCGACGGGGACGGACTACTTCACGACGAACATCGAGGACGGCATCGCCCTCGCCGACGCGTCGCTCCGTGACGCGTTCGCGGCGGCCTATCCCGGGGCCTGGGCGCGCATCGCGGCGCGGCGGCGGTTCATGGCCGAAGCGCTCGGGATCGAGCTGCACCAGGACGTGCTGCCGTTCTCCAACATCCCGGCGTACCTGCCACCGTTCCTGCTCGCGCCCGGTCGGGCGATGACGCTCGCCTAGGAGCTCGCGCCGCCGGGGTGGGACGCGTCGGACGCGACCCACGGTGCGCGCCACGAAGGGGCGTCGAACGGCAGGGCCCAGTAGACAACCTCGCGATAGACCTTGCCCTCGTCGGAGCTCCATGAGGTCCACGCAGATCCAGGTCGAGCCGTCCGGGTACGTCATCCGCCACTCGGCCCACCAGAAGTCGCCGCTGCCGATGACGCGCATCACCGTGTTCCCGGGTGAGACGACCCAGCGATCCTCCGCGCCGACCACCCGTGTCAGCTCGGTGCTGGGCGTGCCGCCCGGGTAATTCCGCGCGATCTCGGCCCAGCCCTCGCTGCTGTGGACGTGCTCGCCCGACTGCGGCCAGACGACCTCCCAATCAGCGTGGCGGAGCTCGCTGAGGGTCGGGATGTCGAACTCGGCCGAGGCGGTCCCGTAGCGCCTGACCACTTCCTCGTTCGTCGCGTTCGGCATGTCGGCACAGTAGCGGGCGCGACCGCCTGCCGGAAGGCCGGAAACCGGAGGTCGGGCTAGAGCTCGACCTCGCCGGTCACGCAGGTCGTGGTCGCACCCGCGACCCAGATCGCGCCGTCCTCGTCTGCCGAGAGGTGGACGCGGCCGGCGCGGCCGAGCGCACGGCCCTGGCCGGCGACGTATGGCAGCGTGGCGCGGCCGGTCCTCGCCAGCCATTCCGCCAACGCACCGTTGAGGCTTCCGGTGACCGGGTCCTCGGCTGTCTGGCCGTCCTTTGCGAAGAACGCCCGGACCTCGAACGCCTCCGGCGACCCGGCCGGGTACGGCCCGACCACGCCGAGGTCGAAGTCCACCAACCCGGGCTCGAGCGCGAGCACCGCATCGGCGCTCTCGAGCAGCGCGACGACCCAGTTCGGGCCGTTCGCGGCCCACTGCGCGTCCACGATCGCTTCGCGCTCGATCCGCAGGACATCCGCGATCCGCCGGACGAGGGCTTCGTCGACTGGGCCGCTGCGGAACGGATCCGGCGACCGGAATGCCAGGCCGTCGGCCGTTCGGCGGACGGTGACCAGCCCGGCCCCGCACTCCTGGACGATCTGTTCGCCGTTTCGCGGGCGGCCCCCGGCGGCCAGCCATGCGTGGCACGTCCCGAGCGTCGGGTGGCCCGCGAACGGCAGCTCGCTCGCCGTGTCGAAGATGCGCACGGCGTAGTCGGCCGTCGGCATCGGTCGCGGCCACGACGAAGGTCGTCTCGGACAGGTTGGTCCACGCCGCGAACCGCTGCATCTAGTCGCTGGTGAGGCCCTCGCCGTCGAGCACGACCGCGAGCGGGTTGCCGAGGTAGGGCGTGTCCGAGAAGACGTCGACCTGGGCGAATCGGCGACGCACGTCAGGCGTGCTCGAGCGATGCCGGCTCGAGAGGTCGCGCAAGCTCGAGCCGCCGGAAGAAGGTGAGGCCGAACGGCCACGCCCACGTCCTGACCTCTCGCAGCTCGAGCGGCGCGTCCTCGACGCCATCGAGTGGGTCGGGCGTCCGCAGGTGGAACAGGGAGAACCCACCACGCGTGTCCCAGATCAGCGCCCGCGACCCGGGCCGGAGCACCCGGCAGATCTCCTCGAGTCCGGCCGCCTTGTATTCCCAGTGATGCATCGAGAAGGTGCTGACGACGAGGTCGAACGACGCGTCATCGAACGGCATCCGGGCGACGTCGGCCACGAGGAACTCGGGCCTGGCCGGACCGGTGCTCAGGGCGCGGGCGGCCTTCTCGCGCGCGCGCCGGATTTCGCCCGGATCAACGTCCACGGCGGTGACCGCCAGGCCGTGGTGGGCCGCCAGGCGGAGCGACAGCGCGCCCGACCCGCACCCAACCTCGAGGACCGCCGTTCCGGGCGGCGCGACCCGGGCGATGTCGTCGGCGATCGGCCCGAACAGCGAGTTTTCGTACCAGCCCATCTGCGAACAGGTTGACGCATCGACGCCCGAGTTGCGTAGGCTCGGGGGTGCATGAGCACCATGGACCGCCCGGTCACCATCGACGACGTTCGCGCGGCAGCGGAGCGCCTCCGCGGCGTGGCGCTCGTCACGCCGCTCGTCCCGTTCACGACGCCCGACGGCCGGTCGATCCTGCTCAAGGCCGAGTCGCTCCAGCCGATCGGCGCGTTCAAGATCCGGGGCGCCTTCAACGCCATCGCACGGCTGGATGCGACGGAGCGGCGTCGGGGCGTCGTCGCGTCGTCGAGCGGCAACCACGGCCAGGGCGTGGCTCGCGCTGCGCGCCTGCTCGGGGTCCCGGCCACGGTGTTCATGCCGGCCGATGCAACGGCGGTGAAGCTCGAGCGGGTCCGCGCCGACGGCGCGGAGGTGATCACGGTCGACCCGCTCGGACCCGTGACCAACCAGGAGGCGGCGCGCGCGTACGGGGAAACGCACGGCATCCCGTTCATCCACTCGTACGACAACGACGACGTGATCGCGGGCCAGGGCACGGCCGGCCTGGAGATCGCGGAGGCGGTGGACGACCTGGGCGCGCTGCTGGTGCCGGTCGGCGGTGGCGGGCTCATCAGCGGGATGGCGACCGCGGTCCGGGCGCTGCACCCGGGCGCGCGGATCGTCGGCGTCGAACCCGCGCTGGCGGCCGACGCCCAGGAGTCGTTCCGTGGCGGGGAGCTCGTCGCGTGGCCGCGCGAACAGAGCCGTCGCACGATCGCCGACGGAGCCCGCACGAACCTCGCGCCGCGGACCTTCGCCCACATCCAGCGGCTCGTCGACGACATCGTCACGGTCGACGAAGCCGAGATCGCCGCGGCCGTGCGGCTGCTGGCCGAGCGGGCTCGGCTCGTCGTCGAGCCGACCGGAGCGCTGGCCGTGGCGGCGGCGACGTTCCGTGCCGCCGAGGCGGGGCTGACCGGGATCGACGGCTCGGTGGTGGCCCTCGTGAGCGGCGGGAACGTCGATCCCGAGCGCTACCGGGAATACCTGGTGGCGCCGATCCCGCCCACGGGCTGAGGCAGGCCCGGGGCCGCGCTCCCGAAGCCCTACGATCTGCGGCATGCGCGGGATCGAACGTGGCGCCGTTGTGCGCTTCCTTGCGGTGGCCGTGCCATCGCTGGCACTGGCGACCGTCGCCGTTGCCGTGCTCGAGGACGTGCTCGACGTCCCGAACCCGTCGGCGATCTACCTGGTCGCCGTCGTCGCGACCGCGGTCGTATCCGGCACCTGGGGCGCGGCAGCCGCATCCCTGGCCGCGTTCCTGCTCTACAACTTCCTCTTCGTCGAGCCGCGCTACACGTTCACGGTCGCGAATCTCGCCGAGCTCACCAACCTGTTCCTGCTCCTCTTCGTCGGGTTCGTCGTCGGTCAGCTCGCCGCGCGCCAGCGGGCCCGCGCCGAGGACGCGCTGGCGCGCGAGCGCGAAGCACTCGCACAGTTCCAGGTGAGTCGCGAGCTGGCGACGCGCGCCTCAACGCCGGCCGTGCTCCCGGTCATCGCGGGCATCCTCGCCCGCGAGGCCGCGATGGATCGGGTGTGGATCAGCCTCGGCGTGGATGCCCGCGAGCGCCTCGGCGGCCGACACCGCCGGGGACGCCCCGCGACCGGACATCGGCCTCCACCACGTGCTCCAGCGGATGCCCGGGGACATCCCGGCCAAGTGGGCGCGCGTCCACGTTCCGGCCAAGCCCAAGGCGCGTGGCGTCGGTGGCTTCGAGGTGTATCGCGTCCGCATCGAGGCCGGATCGGAGCCGTTCGGTTCGATCTGGGCGGCCCGCTCGAAGCAGCAGGGTCCGCCGCGGCGGAGCGACACGCGCCTCCTGGCGGCGGCCGCCGACCAGATCGGCCAGGCGCTGCGCCAGGACCGGCTCGCGGCCGAAGCACAGGCGGCGGAGATCGCGCGGCAGAGCGACGAGCTCAAGTCCGCCCTGCTCCAGTCCGTGTCGCACGACCTGCGCACCCCGCTCGCGACCATCCGGGCCGCGGCAGGCTCGCTTCGCCCGCACGGCGTGCTCAACCCGGACGAGCAGGAGGAGACCGTCGATGCGATCGACCGGGAGGTCGAGTATCTCAACCGGCTCGTCACCAACCTGCTCGACCTGTCGCGGATCGAGGCCGGAGCGCTGCGCGCCGAGCGGGACACCTTCGAGCTGGACGACCTCGTGGGCCGGACGGTCGACCGGCTGCGGCCACGACTTGCCGGGCGCCCGCTCGAGGTCTTCCTCGAGGCGCCCCCAGTGGAGGTCGACCCGGTGTTCCTCGATGAGGCGGTCACGAACATCCTCGAGAACGCGCTCAAGTACACCGCGGACGGCACGGCGCTGCGGGTCTCGGCGCGTGAGGTCGATGGCGACGTCGTCCGGCTGACGATCGAGGATTCCGGCGAGGGCGTGCCCGATGCCGCCCTCCCGCGGCTGTTCCAGAAGTTCTATCGGGTGCCCGGCGGCCAGCGGCATTCGCGCTCGGGGACCGGGATCGGTCTCGCAGTCGTGCAAGGACTCGTGGAGGCGATGGGCGGCCGCGTCTCCGCCCGCCGCAGCGAGCTGGGCGGCCTGGCCATCGATCTCGACCTTCCGGCGGCGCGCATGCCCACTGCCGGTCACGGCCGAGGCCGGCGCGTGAGCCGCGGTCGACCGGCTCCGGCCGGCAGCCCGACCGTCCTGGTCGTGGAGGACGACGACGAGACCCGCCGCGTGATCGCCCGCGAGCTCGGGGCGCGCGGCTATCGGGTGGCGCAGGCGGCCGACGGCCGCTCGGCGCTCGACCACTGGGAGCGGCACCGGCCGGACGTCGTCCTGCTCGACCTCGGGCTGCCCGACATCGACGGCCTGCGCGTGATCAACCGGATCCGCAGGGAGGCCACGACGCCGATCGTGATCCTGTCCGGCCGCTACGAGGAGCGCGAGAAGGTCGAGGCGCTCGAACGGGGCGCCGACGACTACGTGACCAAGCCATTCGGCATCGACGAGCTCAACGCCCGGCTCAGGGTGGCGCTGCGTCATGCGGCAGGCCCGGCTGCCGACGGGTCGGGGGTCATCCACGTCGGGTCGCTGACGCTCGACATCCCTGCCCACCTCGCGCTCGTCGGCGGCGAGCGGGTTGAGCTCACGCCGCGCGAGTTCGAGATCCTCCGCGTGCTCCTCACCAACGCCGGCCGACTCGTGACGAAGGGCCGCCTCCTCCGCGCCGTCTGGGGCGAGTCGTACCAGGCCGAGAACAGCTACGTCTACGTCCACGTCGGTCAGCTGCGCCGGAAGCTCGCAGCGGCCGATCCGGCGCTGCGCGACCTGATCGTCACCGAACCGGGGGTCGGGTACCGGGTCGCCGACGCCTCCGAGCACCCCGGCGAGGTCGAACCTTAGACCGGCTTTAGACCCCCGGACCCTCGCGGCCCTGCTGCCTCTTGGAGGCCCTTGGCAGGCTGAGGTCATGAGACAGGTCACGAACGGACCCGAGGATGCGGTCCCCGCCGCGCTCGAACGCGAGATGGGGCTGATCCGCGATGCCATCGCCCTCGTGGCGACCGGCGGCGCGCCCCGTGTCGTCGTGGCCGGGCTGACGCCTCGGCGACCAGCTGCTGCCATCCGCGCAGCGCATGGCCGACGACGGCCGGCGTCCGGCTGGTGCCCGCTGGGGCGCCGACGAAGAGGGCGTCCAGATCGCGGTGGAGCGGCTGCCCGAATGAGCGACGCCGCCGACGTGCTCCTCGTCGAGGACGACGAGAGCCTCCGCCGCATCGTCGCGCGTCATCTGCGCGGCCACGGCTTCGTCGTCGTGGACGTGGGCTCGGCGGAGGACGCCGCGGCGGCCCTCGAACGCGGCCTCCGCCCGAAGCTCGTCCTGCTCGACCTGAACCTGCCCGGCGACACCGGCTGGGACCTCATCCGGGGCCCGGCCCTTGCCGCCGGCGGCTCACCACCTGTCGTCCTGACGAGCGCCACCACCGTCAGCCCGAAGCGACTCGTCGAATACCGCGTCGCCGGGTACCTGCCCAAGCCGTTCCCGCTGGAAACCCTCGTCGCCACGGTCGAACGCTTCGTTGCACCGGAGGGAGAACTGGAGAACCGATGAACGACCTGCAGATCCTCCTGATCGTCGTGGCCGCCGCCGCGGCTGTTCTGGGGCTACCTCGAGTTGTGCGACCGGCTGCGGGCATGAACGTGCATGGACATCCTCGCCGCGCTCGCGGCCGCTCTTCGCATTCGTCTACCTGACATGGGCCCTGCTCCGGCCCGAGGACTTCTGATCCGATGGCACTCGGTGATTTCCTGACGCTGGCGACGCTCGCCATCGCCGTCCTGCTCGTCACGCCGTTCCTGGGGCGCTACATCCATCGCGTGATGGAGGGCGAGCGCACGCTCCTGAGCCCGCTCCTCCGCCCGGTCGAGCGCGTCATCTACCGCGTCATGCGGCGTCGACGAGACGAGCGAGCAGTCGCTGGAAGGGCTACGCCGTCAGCGTGCTCGTCATGGCCTTCGTCGCCATCGTCGCCGGCTACGTGATGCTCCGCCTCCAGGACGTCCTGCCGCTCAATCCCGGCGCGTCGCCGCGCAGACGCCCGAGCTCGCGTTCAACACGTCGGTCAGCTTCGAGACCAACACGAACTGGCAGAACTACTCGGGCGAGACCGGCGCGAGCCACCTCATCCAGGCCGGCATGCTCGCCGTGCGCAACTTCACGTCCGCCGCGACGGGCCTGGCGATCGCGATCGCCCTGTTCCGCGGCCTGACGCGGCGCAGCTCGAAGACGATCGGCAACTACTGGGTCGACCTGACCCGCGGCGTCCTGTACATCCTCCTGCCGATCTCCGTCGTCGGCGCGCTCGTCCTCGTCTGGCAGGGCGTCCCGCAGACGTGGAACGGCCCGCAGACCATCACGACGCTCGAGGGCGCGCAGCAGACCATCGCCTATGGCCCGATCGCCTCGCAGGAATGGATCAAGGAGCTGGGCAACAACGGCGGCGGCTTCCTGAACGCCAACTCCGCCCACCCGTTCGAGAACCCGACACCGCTCACGAACTGGCTCGAGATGTTCGCGATCCTGATGCTGCCCGTTCTCGCTGACCTACGCCTTCGGCCGCTACGCCGGGAACCAGCGCCAGGGCTGGACCATCTTCGCCGCGATGGCGCTGATCCTCGCCATCGGCGCGGTCATCGCGATGAACCACGAGTACGTCGGCAACCCGCTGTTCCCGGACGGGGTCGACAGGCCGGCTTCGGGAACATGGAGGGCAAGGAGACGCGGTTCGGCGCCGCCGCCGGCGGGCTGTTCATGGCGGTCACGACCGGCACGAGCACCGGCGCCATCAACTCCTGGCACGACAGCGCCCAGCCGATCGCGGGCCTCGTCCCGCTGTTCAACATGGAGCTGGGCGAGATCACGCCCGGGCGGCATCGGGGCGGGCATGTACGGCATGCTCGTGATCGGCGCCATCCTCGCGGTCTTCATCGCCGGGCAGATGGTCGGGCGCACGCCCGAGTACCTCGGCAAGAAGGTCGAGGCGTTCGAGATCAAGATGGCGATGCTCGTCGCCCTCGTCCTGGGCGCCAGCATCCTCGGCTTCACCGCGCTCGCGAGCGTCCTGCCCGAGGGCACCGCCGGCCCGCTCAACGCCGGGCCGCACGGCTTCAGCGAGATCCTCTACGCGTTCTCGAGCCAGACCGGCAACAACGGCTCGGCGTTCGCCGGGCTCACCGGCAACACGCCGTTCTACAACGTCACCGGCGGCCTCGCGATGCTCATCGGCCGCTACGGGATGATCATCCCGATCCTTGCCATCGCCGGATCCATGGCGGCCAAGCGCAGCGTCGCGCCGTCGCTCGGGACGTTCCCGACGACCGGGCGCTCTGTGGACCGTCCTCCTGATCGGCGTCGTCGTCATCGTCGGCGCGCTCACCTTCTTCCCGGCGCTGGCCCTCGGCCGATCGTCGAGCAGCTCATCCAGAACGCCGGAAAGGCGGCCTGATCCATGTCCCTCGCACGAACCCTCATGTCCGTCGACCTCGGCCGCGGCACGCGCCGCTTCCAGCGCTTCGTGACCCTCGGCGGCGCGAAGCCCGAGGGCGAGCCGCCGCGGCTCGCGCGGCGTCCTCGATCCCGAGCTGCTCCGGGCGGCGCTCCCGCAGGCGTTCCGCAAGCTCGATCCGCGGCTGCTCATCAGGAACCCGGTCATGTTCGTCGTCGAGATCACGGCCGTCGCTCGTGACGATCATCGCGCTCGGCAACGCGACGGGTCTCGACAGCCGACGCAGGAAGGCGGCGGCCTGGGCTTCCAGGTCCAGATCGCCATCTGGCTCTGGTTCACGGTCCTGTTCGCGACCTACGCCGAGGCCGTCGCCGAGGCGCGCGGCCGGGCCCAGGCGGCGACGCTGCGCAAGACGCGCTCGGAGACGACCGCCCACCGGCGCCGCGCCGGACGGCACGCTCGAGGACGTCGGGTCGTCCGAGCTGCGCAAGGGCGACATCATCGTCGTCCGAGAGGGCGAGACGATCCCCGGCGACGGCGACGTCATCGAGGGCGTCGCCTACGTCAACGAGGCCGCCATCACCGGCGAGTCCGCGCCGGTCCTCAAGGAGCCGGGCACGGACATCCGGAGCTCGGTCACCGGCGGCACGACGCTCGTCAGCGACCGGCTGGTCATCCGCGTCACGACCGACCCGGGCGAGACGTTCCTCGACCGGATGATCGCGCTCGTCGAGGGCGCCCAGCGCCAGCGCACGCCGAACGAGATCGCGCTCTCGATCCTGCTCGCCGGGCTGACGATCATCTTCCTGCTGGCGACCGTGACGCTGCGGCCGTTCGGCGCCTACGCCGGCGCGACCGTCGCGACCGTCGCCCTCGTGGCGCTGCTGGTGTGCCTCATCCCGACGACGATCGGCGGCCTCCTCTCGGCGATCGGCATCGCCGGCATGGACCGCGTCGCGCGGTTCAACGTGCTGGCGATGAGCGGCCGCGCCGTCGAGGCATCGGGCGACGTCGACGTCATCCTGCTCGACAAGACCGGCACGATCACCTACGGCAACCGGCTCGCGTCGTCGATCGTCGCCGGCGCCGGGCGTCGCCGAGGCCGAGGTCGCTGCAGCGCGGCGCTCGTCGCCTCGATCCGCGACGAGACGCCCGAGGGTCGCTCGATCGTCGAGCTCGCCCGCGAGCGGCTCGCGGAGCTCGGGCGGCCCGGGCGGGACGGCCGACGACGCCGGCTTCGAGCAGCTCGGCGAGCCGGATCGCCGAGGAGATCCCGTTCCGGCCGAGACGCGCACGAGCGGCGTCCGCACGACCGACGGCGACGCTCGATCCTCAAGGGCGCCGTCGACGCCATCGCGGCGGACCTCGACGGCGCGATGCCGCCCGAGCTCCTCGCCGAGACCGACGCGATCGCCGACCGCGGCGCCACGCCGCTGGCGATCCGCGACGGACGGCCGGGTCCTCGGCGTGATCGAGCTCAAGGACACGGTCAAGGCGGGCCTCGTCGAGCGCTTCGCCGAGTTCCGCCGGATGGGCATCCGGACCGTGATGATCACCGGCGACAACCCGCGCACCGCGGCGACGATCGCCCGCGAGGCCGGCGTCGACGACTTCGTCGCCGAGGCCAAGCCCGAGGACAAGATCGCCTTCATCCGCGCGCAGCAGGCCGAGGGCCACCTCGTGGCGATGACCGGCGACGGCACGAACGACGCGCCGGCGCTCGCCCAGGCGGACGTCGGCCTGGCGATGAACAGCGGGACCTCGGCGGCCAAGGAGGCGGCCAACATGGTCGACCTCGACTCCGACCCGACGAAGCTGCTCGAGGTCATCGCGATCGGCAAGCAGCTGCTCATCACGCGCGGCTCGATCACGACGTTCTCGATCGCCAACGACGTGGCCAAGTACTTCGCGATCCTGCCGGCGATGTTCGTCGCCGTCTACCCGGAGCTGAACGCGCTCAACGTCATGGGCCTCGGCGACGCCGCAGAGCGCGATCCTGTCGGCGGTGATCTTCAACGCGCTGATCATCGTCGCGCTGATCCCGCTGGCCCTGCGGGGCGTCGGCTTCCGGCCGGCGCCGGCCAGCGTGCTGCTGCGGCGCAACCTGCTCATCTACGGCCTCGGCGGGATCATCGCCCCGTTCATCGGGATCAAGGCTGATCGACCTCGTCGTCACCGCCCTCAACCTCGCATAGGACACACCGATGACCACCTTCCTTCGTCATCGCGCTCTGGCCCGGCATCGCCCTGCTGCTCGCGCTGACCCTCGTCACCGGCGTCGTCTACCCGGTCGTCGTCACCGCGTCGCCCAGGTCGCGTTCCCGGCCCAGGCCAACGGCTCGCTCGTCGTGACGCCGACGGCCGGACGATCGGCTCGAGCCTCATCGGCCAGGCGTTCAGCGAGCCCGGTACTTCTGGGGCCGGCCGTCGGCCGCCGGTGCGACCGACGAGAACCCGTTGGCTACGACGGCATGAGCTCGGCCGGCTCCAACCTTGGCCCGACCAGCCAGGACGCTGATCGACCGGATCGCAGCCGACGTCGAGCGCGCTCCGCGCCGAGCAACGGCGATGCACCGATCCCGGTCGACCTCGTGACGACGTCCGCGTCCGGGCTCGACCCGCACATCAGCCCGGCGGCGGCCGAGTACCAGGTCGCCCGGGTCGCGAGGCGCGCGGGATCTCGGAGGACGACGGTCCGCGCGGCCGTCGCGACGCCACACCGAACAGCCGCTCCTGGGTTCCTCGGCAAGCCGCGGGTCAACGTCCTGCTGGCTGAACCTCGACCTGGACGGGCTCCTGCAATGACCGATCCCGAGCGCGACGCATTCGACGTCCGCCCCACGGCGGACGAGATGCTCGCCCGCGTTCGGGCCGAGACCCCGAGCGAGCGCGGGCGGCTGCGCGTCTACCTCGGCATGGCGCCCGGCGTCGGCAAGACCTACCAGATGCTCGAGGAGGGCCACCGGCGCATCGGCTCGCGGCACCGACCTCGTCGTCGGCTTCGTCGAGGCCCACGGCCGGCCGCACACCGCGGAGCTGCTCGACGGCCTCGAGATCGTGCCGCGCCGCCGGATCGAGTACCGCGGCGTCGTCGTCGAGGAGATGGACACCGACGCCGTGATCGCCCGGCATCCCGACGGTCGCCCTGATCGACGAGCTGGCGCACACGAACGTCCCGGGCTCGACGCGTGCCAAGCGCTGGGAGGACGTCGAGGTCATCCGCGACGCCGGCATCCACGTCGTCAGCACGATGAACGTCCAGCACCTCGAGAGCGTCGCGGACGCCGTCGCGACGATCACGGGCGCGCCGGTCAACGAGCGCCTGCCCGACGACGTGCTGCAGGGCGCCGACGAGATCGAGCTCGTCGACATGAGCCCGCACGCGCTCCGGCAGCGGATGAAGCACGGCAACGTCTACCCACCCGAACGCACGGCCGTCGCGCTCGACAAGTTCTTCACCGAAGGGAACCTCACGGCGCTCCGCGAGCTCGCGCTCCGCCTCGTCGCGCAGCGGGTCGAAGGCCAGCTGGAGTCCACCGCGGCTGGGCCGCGACTCGCCCTGGTCACCGAGCGCGTCGTCGTGCTGGTCGACGGCAGCAACGCGTCGCGGCGCGCGGTGCGCCGGGCGGCGCACCTGGCATCCGCGCTGCACGGCGCGCTGATCGCGGTCGTCGTCGACACCCCGAATGCCGAGCACAATCGTTCGACCGCGCGCGCGACCTCCAGGAGACGATCGACGATGCCGTCGACCTCGGTGCCGAAGTCGTCCACGTCGAAGCCGCCGACATCAGCAGCGGAGTCGAGAGCGTGGCCCGATCCCGCCGAGCAACGCACGTCGTCCTCCCGTTGCAGGAGAGCTCAGCGGTCCAGCGTCTCCGGCAGCGAACGCTGCCGGAGCAATTGATCGAGCGCCTGCCGGACCTGGAAGTGCACGTGGTCGGCCCGAAGCCGGCGGATCGCGGCGGCCGATGACTTGACGGCGGAGCGACGGCTCGGGAACGCTGCGGGCAATGCCCGACCCCGTCCTGACACAACGCCGGCTGAACCGCGCGCTCCTCGCCCGGCAGCTCCTCCTCGAGCGGACCCGCTTGCCGCTGACCGAGGCGCTCGAAGCGGTCGCCGGCCTCCAGACGCAGTACGCCCCGGCGGGCTACATCGGGCTGTGGAGCCGGCTCGAGGACTTCCACCGGCCTGCGCTGACCAGGGCGCTTGAGGACCGTTCGCGTCGTCCAGGCGACCGTCATGCGCGCCACGATCCACATGGTTTCCGCGGCCGACTACTGGCCGTTCGCCATCGCGACACGTCCGAGTCGCGAGCAGTGGTACCTGCGTGCGGCCGCGACGTTGTTGCGCGACGTCGACATGGACCGCGCTGTGCGGCGCGTCCGTGCGGACCTCGCCGACGGCCCCCGGCGCCACGACGAGCTCATCGCGGGGCTCGCCGAGGAAGGCGTCCCGCGCACAGCGTGGAACGGCCTCGCGCAGCTCGTCCATCTCGTCCGCGTGCCGCCGTCAGGGACATGGGAGCAGCGCCGGGCGAACCGCTACGCCCTGGCCGAACAGTGGCTGGGCGAGCCGGGGATCGACGAGCCGGCCGCGATCGTCCACCTCGTCCGGCGCTACCTCGCGGGGTTTGGGCCCGCCAGCCGCGCCGACGTCGCGAGTTGGACCGGGCTCCAGGCAACCGCCCTGAAGCCGGCGCTCGCGGCGCTCGATCTTCGCCGGTTCCGTGACGCGGACGGGCGCGAACTGATCGACCTGCCCGATGCGCCACGGCCTGACGAGGACGTCCCTGCCCCGGTCCGGTTCCTCCCGACCTGGGACGCCAACCTGCTGGTCCATGCCCGGCGGACCGGCATCCTGCCCGAGCCCTACCGGCCACGCATCTTCAGCACGAAGACGCCGCACTCCTTCCCGACCTTCCTGGTGGACGGCGCGGTCGCCGGAACGTGGCGGTACGAGGACGGTCGCGTGACGCTGGAGCCGTTCGAAGAACTACCGACACGGACGCCGGCAGGCGGTCGACGAGGAGGCCGATCGGCTGGCGGCCTGGCACGCGGAGGACGGCGCATGACGGCCGCAGCGGCACCCGCCCGTGAGGACGACGGCCCGGGCGTCACCACGCTCGAGCTCTTCTTCGACCTGGTGTTCGTGTTCACGATGACCCAGCTGACGTCGATGCTCGAGCACGGCCTGTCGATCGAGACGCTCGCCCAGGTCGTCCTGATCCTCGTCGTGCTCTTCTGGATGTACAGCGGCTACGTGTGGCTCACCAACCAGGTGCCGCCGGTCACGACCGCGTCCCGCCTGCTGCTGATCGCCGGCATGGCCGGCTTCCTCGTCTGCGCGCTCGCCGTGCCGCACGCATTCGACACCGACGGCATCGCGTTCGCCATCGGATTCTTCGTCGTGATCGTCGTCCACAGCGGGATGTTCGTCAGCGCGTACGGGCGAGGCACGCTCGGCTTCGTCCCGCTCAACTTCGTCGGCGCCACGTCGATCCTGGCCGCCGGGTTGATCGGCGGGGCCGCGGCGTACGCACTCTGGCTGGTCCCGATCGTCCTGACCTTCGTCTCCTCGTCCCTGACCCAGCGTGACCGCGGGCTGGCGGAGTCGGGGTTCACCTTCCGTGGCGGACACCTCGTGGAACGCCACGGCCTCCTGCTGCTCGTCGCGTTCGGCGAGTCGATCGTGGCGATCGGCATCGGGCTCGCCGCGGTCGAGCTGGAAGCCGCGGATGTACGTGGCCGCGGTGCTCGGGCTGCTGCTCGTGTCCGCGTTGTGGTGGACGTACTTCGCGCGGGACGACGAGCGTGCCCTCGAGGTGTTGCAGGCTGCGCCGGCCCGGGAGCAGCTCGGGATGGCGATCGGTGCGTTCTTCTACGCCTTCGTGGTGATGCTCCTGGGCGTGGTGATCCTCGCCGCGGGGCTCGCGCTCACGATCGCGGCGGTCGACATCCGCACATCCGTCGAGACCGCCGTGCTGCTCGGCGGCGGCGCGGCCCTGTACGTGGCGGGCGACGTCCTCTTCCGGTTGAAGCTCGGGATCGAGCCGGTGCGCTACCGTCTCGCGGCGATCCCGCTCCTGGTCGCAACGGCTCCGCTCGGATCCGGCGTGTCCGGCATGGCCCAGCTGCTCGCGATGATCGCCGTGTTCGTGGCCGTGCTCTCGCTCGAGAAGCGCGCTCGGGCCGGGACCGTTCAGCGCTCCCGGATGACGACGAGGCGGTCGAGCGCCTGATTCGGCGCCCCACACCTCGCCCGGTCGACCGAGCAGCTGACGCACCGCCGCGTCGGCGTCCGGCAACGCGAACGATTCGAACGTCTCGGTCTCCGGGTCGAAGCGGACGATGGCATTGGCCGTGAAGTCGGTCAGCCACACGCGGTCGCGGTCGTCGACGTAGACGGCGTAGGCCTGCGCCCCGTCGCCGGGGAGCGGCCACTCCTGCCACGAACCGTCCGGGGGGTCGTGGACGCCGACCTGGCCGGCGTTCCATTCCGCCACCCACAGCCGGCCGTTCGAGTCGGACCAGATGCGGCGGGCGCCCTGCCCGGCCGTCGGCGGTTCAACGACTGTCGCCTCACCAGTCTCGCGGTCGATCCGGGCGATGTGGCTGCCGGCGAGCGACGCGTACCAGACGTCGCCGGAAGGGGTCGCGGTGATCCCGTACGGCCCGCGGCCGCGAGGCGCGTCGAACGCTTCGACCTGGCCCTCCTCGGGGTCGAGCCTGCCATACATGCCGGACTGGCCGGTGAACCAGAGGACGCCGTCCCCGTCGAACGCGGCGGTATTGAGGTTCGCGTCCGGATGGCTGGCCGGCAGCTCGAACACCTCGACTTCCTCGGTCGCGGGGTCCACCCGCACGATCGCGTTCAGGCCGCCGTCCGTGATCCACGGTGCGCCGTCCGGACCGACGATCACGCCGTGCGGCGCGGAGCCCGCGCCAAGGTCGATCTCGCGGATCTCCCCGGTCTGTGGGTCGAGGTGGCCGAGCGTGCCGTTGTGCTGGCCGGTGTACCAGACGCCACCGTCGACGGCGGGCGCGACATCGTGCGGATGGCTGCCGGCCGTGACCGGGTACTCGACGAGCTCCGCAGCCGGTCGGCGGAGCTGCCGCGCGGCGCGGTGGAGGCGGCGGCGTCGCCAACCGACGGGCGGACGCGACCGGCGACGTCGCTGGTCGAAGGTGCGGCCGCGATCGGTGCGTCGAACCACCGTCCTGACTGCCGCAGCCCACGAGCAGCACGCACACGGCGGTGGAGGCGAGGCGGCCGGCGAGCGATCGACGGGTCGGCATCAGGACGCACCGTGAGCCTCGAAGTCTAGCCCGCCTCGATCCGGGCACGGAGGAGGTCGGCTCCGCCGGCAGTGCGCACGATCCGGCACGCCCAGCCGATCCATCCCGCCACGTCACGCTCTCGAGCCACTCCGCCGGCTCGGCGGCCAGCGCGTACTCGAGACGGACCCGTCGCGGCAGCGACCGCGCGACCTCCGAGGCATCCGGGTCGGCTGCCGACAACCGCCTCGTCGAACCAGTCCGCGTAGACCGCGTTGTTCACGTGGTCGAGCGGATCCAGCTCCTGCGGCCGGACGTCGATCGTTCGCCGCGCGGCGCCCTCGGGAGCCGGATCGAGCGTCACCCGCGCCAGCTGCAGCGGCGCGCCGGGTTCGGCGCTCGGGAAGATCGTCTCGAACTCGGGCGGGATCCGCGTCGGGGAGCCCCGCTCGTCGAGCAGGACCCAGTCGATCCGGACGACGGCGACACCCTCCCCATCAAGCGAGAACGTCGACTCGCGGCGGGACCACACGCGACGGAAGCCGACGACGCTGGTCGTGCCGAGGAGATCCACGCCGTAGGGAATGGCCCGGAGGACCTCGATCTCGGCGGCCCGGACCAGCCAGGTCAGGCCGCGGGCGGCGTACCAGGCGCGGTCGTAGCCGAGCGCCTCGGAATGCCGTGCGGCGAGGTCCTGCGTGTAACGCAGCAGTCCCGACGTGCGCAGACGGCCGTCCGGTCCCGCCTCGTCGAAGCGGACGCGGTAGACGGCCTCGAAACCGCCGAGCGGACCTGCCGCCTCGGTCATGGGAGCGGCAGGGCCGGTCGCGTCGCGAGCTCGTCCAGGGTCTCGATCGTGACCAGGCCGATGCCCCCGGTCGGGGCCGTCTGCCGGTCGAGCCTGACGTCACAGGACAGACGCGCGTCGAACACGACCAGCGCGACCACCAGCGGCTCGTCCTCGTCGCTGGCGTGCGTCCGCGCGTCGTCGAGCTGATGCAGCACGTCCGGGCCGATCCCGCGCGCGCCCCACTTGCAGTCGTACGCCTCGGCGCGGCCCGGCCGTTCGACCGTCACGTCGTACGGATGGATCTCCGCCCGAACCCCGTCGAACAGCAGGCGGCGCTCCCGCCGCACCGACGCGGCCCCGGCCCGCCGCTCGAGCAGCAGCGCGGTCAGCGACTCGACGATGGCGCCGCGGAACTGGCTGCGGACCTGCTCGCCGCGATCGGCGACGTCCAGCGAGGCGGCGAGGATCGCCTCCGACCGGTCGCGGACTTCCGGATCGACAGCCGGGTCGAACAAGGACGGGAACATCGTCCGCCACGCAGCGGCGTCGGTGGCCTCGCCGTTCATCACGGCGCGGGCGAGCAGGCGCTGCTCGTAGGTGGCGTCGGCGAGGAGGGCGGCGGCACGCGCCACCGACGGATCGGCCTGGATCGTGGCGTAGACGATCGCGCGCGCGTCCGGCGCCGCGTCCTGGAACCTCACGGCCGCTCCCCGACGGCAACGAGCACGACCTGGGGGAACGTCGACAGCCAGTCGATCGCGCGGTGCGGATCGCTGATCTGCGCGACCTCGTCGATCGCGCGGTCGACGGCGGCCGACCCGGTCTCCGGCAACTCGTCGTCACCGCGCGCGGCCACGACCTCCTCGAGGCGGCTTCGCCACGCGGCGCCCAGATCGGTGACGTAGGTCCACTCGTCCTCGACGTCCTCGCCGAGCTGCTGCAGGCCGTCGAGTGCGTCGAGGGCGCGGTCCAGCGTGGACCGGACGGTGTCGGGCATGCCGACAGGGTAGCGCCGGGCGCGATCGCCGGCGGCGGTCAGATGGTCGAGGCCACCGGGCTGGTCGACGGTGTCTCGGAAGCGGGCTGGACCGCCTCCGGCTGCGCCGGTTCGGGTGCGTCGGCGAGGGCACGATCGGCCCGGCGCAGGATGGTCTCGAGGCGGCGGCGGGCGGTCGCATCCCAGGAGCGCGAGTACGCGCGGATGGCCTCCTCGCGGAACTGCGCGGCCTGAACGCGCTCACCGCGACGCTCGAGGGCAGCGACCTGGTCGAGGACAGAGCGGTAGAGCGCGGGCAACAGCTCCGCAGGCGAACGATCCCCCACAAATTCGTGCTCCACGCTCGCGATGGTGCGGTTCGACGCCGGCGATGGAAATGGCCTGTGAGTCCCACGGGCGGCCGCCGAACGGGTCAGTCGCCGCTGTGCGAACCGCTCCGGATCTCGAAGCCCCGGCCGAGGAACCAGCTCCCCGCAGAGACGGGTGGCCAGTTGACGACGACTCGCTGGACAACGCTCGCCGGCGGTCCTTCGCGGAGGGCGTCCAGCAGCACCTCGAGCGTCTCGCGCGGCCCGTCGGCCACCACCCGAACGCTCCCGTCGGCCTCGTTCGCGGTCCAGCCGTCGAGACCGAGCCGGCGCGCCTCGCGGATGACGAAGTAGCGGAAGCCGACGCCCTGGACCCTGCCAACGACGAGCGCGTCCAGGCGTGCCGTGGTGTCGCTCGAGGGCTCCCCAGCGGCGTCGGTCATGTCACGCAGCCCGGGTGCGCGCCGGCCACGCGAGCACCAGCGAGTCGAGCAGGAGCTCGGGCGCCACGTTCACGTCGAGCAGCTCCCCGGCACGGGCAAGCCGCTCGAGGAACGCAGCGACGTCGCTCGCGCGGACATCGCGGGCGACGTCATCGAGCTCCTCCAGCAGCCCCGGGTCGTGCAGCGAAAGCCGCTCACCGGCACTGACCAGCGCAAGGTCGCGTGCGACGTCGACCCAGACCGACAGGAGCATCGCGGCGCCGCGCCGGCGCTCGGCTGCCGGGGCACGCTTCGGGCCGCCGTCCGCCGCACTCTCCGGGGCGGCATCCTGAGACGGGTCCGGAGATGCCTCCGGCGCGGGCTCTGTGTCGGCCCCAGCGGGCGCTCCCCGGTCGAGGATCGCCACCAGGTCGCTCGCGCGCGCGACGAGTGCGCGGGCCGCGGCCAGCCGTGTGGAGGCGCGCGCGTCGACGAGGTCGAGCAGCTCCCGCGCGAGCTCGCCGCGGATCACCGCGGCCTCCGGTGCCCGAGCGTACGCGATCGCCACCCCGGGCCTGCCGCCGGCCAGGCGTCCCAGCCGTGCCGCGGCCGGGGCGTCCGCCAGGTCGTGCTCGGCGAGGATCTCCTCGATCGCCCGCGGTCCGACCGGCCCCAGCCGGACGCGCGCGCAACGCGAGCGAACCGTCGGCAGCAGGCGCTCCTCGTCGTTCGCGCAGAGCACGATCGTGACCCCGGGCGGCGGTTCCTCCAGGGTCTTGAGCAGCGCCGACTGGGCGTCGTCGTTCATCCGGTCTGCGCGTTCGATGATCGCCACGCGGGCCCCACCCTCGACCGGCAGCAGTGCGAGCCCCGAGATCAGGTCCCGGACGCCACGAAAGCGGGCATCCGGGCCGCCGATCACCACCTGGCCGCCCGGACCCTCCGGTCGCAGCCAATGGAGGTCGGGGTGGTTCCCGTGTTCGACCATCCGGCACGCCCGGCAGGTTCGGCACGGCCGGTCGCCGGGATCTGTCGCGACGCACAGGAGGCCCGCGGCGAGGTCGAGCGCGAGCGTGGTCTTGCCGACGCCCTCCGGCCCGGCCAGCAGGATCGCGTGCGGCGGCACGCCCGCGACCATCGCGCCAACCGCCTCGAGGGCGGCTGGCTGGCCGCGGGTGTACGCGCGCTTCACGCCCCGCTCGACGGCCGGTCCCTGGTCAGGCCGGCTCGCTGGTCGCTGTCGTCGACTTCCTGGTCGTGCGCTTGCGCGTAGTGGTGGCCTTGGCTGCGGCCTCCTCCCCGTCAGCGACCGCCGCGGTCTTGGTCGTCGTCTTGCGGCGAGGCTTCGGAGCCTCGTCCGCGGTGGACGCCTCCGCGGTGGCGGCCTTCGTTCGGCGCGGCTTCCTGGCCGGCGTGGAAGCCTCGGCCTCCGCGACACCCTCGGCCGTGGCCGGCTCCGCGGTCGCGGCTGCCGTCGTCTTGCGCGTGCTCCGCTTGCGCGGCGCCGCGTCGGCCGGAGCCTCCTCCGCTGCTGAGGTCGCAGCGGGCTTGCGCGTCGTGCGTCGCCGCGTGGTCGTGGCCGCCTCGGCCGTCACCGGAGCATCGGCCCCGTCGAATGACGCGCCGGTCGGGACCGTCTCGGCCTCGCCCCCGGTCGGAGCTTTCTGGCCGAGCTGGGCCCGCAGCAGCTCTTCGAGCTCAGGCGGGACCTCGCTCCACTCGGAACCGGGTCGGGGCGCAGGAGCCCCGGCCGCCGCTCGGTCGTCACGTCCGCCGCGCGGCTCGCGACGCGGCGCGGTCCCTGGACCGCCGCCACCGCTCCTCGAGGTGCGCTCGCTGACGTCCGGGTAGCGGTTGATGCCGCCCCCGCCGCCGCGACCGAACCGCTCGCGAGCGATCGCCGACTGGTACGCGGCGCGACCGCCGCGCGCGCCACCGCGTCCCCGCGAACCGGTACCGGTTTGACCGCGTCCGCGATTGCGCTCCGCGATGAGGTACTCGGGGATCTCGGGCTCGTCGTCGAACTCCTCGTCGGGGAGGGGGAGTGGCGTAAGTCCGCTCGGTGCCACCGAGCTCGTCCCGAGCTGCGAGTCCCAGACGGACCCGAACGGCGTGGACCGCGGTCGCGGCGCGACCGGCAGGTCCTCCTCGTCCTCGTCCGCCACTGGCTCCGGGCGCTCCGGGCGCTCCGGGCGCGGCTGACGCGGCGGGGTGGCAGGGGCCGCCCCGGTGGGCTCGGCCTCGAACTCGCCCTCGGATCGCCCGCGGCCACGGCCACGACCGCGGCCGCCCCGCCGGCGGCGGCGCCGGGGTGCATCCTCGGCCTCGCCGTCGCCCGCCTCGGCGCCGGCCACGACCTCGGCCGGACCTTCGCGAACCAGCTCCTGGTCCTCCTCGTCGAGCGTGAACACCTCGGCGGCGGCCAGATCCGCCTCGGTCAACGAGCCGACGAGCGTCTTCGAGAGGCGCTCGCCGGGGAGCGCGACGAGTGGCGCCGAACCGTTCCCGGCGCCTTCGTCAGCGGCCCTGCGCCGCCCTCGCCCGCGCGCCGCGGTCGCTGCGACCGCCGGCTCGCGATCGCGATCCCGGCCCCGACCGCGGCCACGGCCACGGCCGGTGCCCTCGGTCTGCTTGTCGGGCACCTCGGTCATCGACAGGTCCTGGTCGTCCTCGGCAACGCGCCGCCCGGAGCGGGAGCCCTTCTCGACCTTGGCCAGCTGGGTGATGTCGGTGAACAGGTCGGCGACCTCGATGAGGTCCGAGCTGGTATTGCCGCGGAAGCTGATGACCTCGCAGCGGACGCCCATCTCCTGGACCGCCCGGATCGCCGGCGCAAAGTCGCCGTCGCCGGACACCACGATCGCGATATCGAGGTTCCGGGCCGTCTTCATCATGTCGACGACCAGCTCGATGTCGAGGTTGGCCTTGACCTTCCCGTCGCCGTACTTGCGGATGTCCTTGCTGACGACCTTGTAGCCGTTCCGCGCGAGGAAGGAATGGAAGTTGCGCTGGTTCTCGTTGTCCGGGTCGAGCCCGGTATAGGCGTATGCCCGGACGAGATCGCGTCCAGCGCTTGCCGACCGCAGCAGCGTGACGTAGTCGATGTCGACGCCCGCCGCCTTGGCCGCATAAAAGATGTTCGCGACGTCTACGAAGACGGCGACGTTCTTGCCCACGGTGACTCCTTGGGTCTACTGGGCTCCGCCGGCGCGGCTTCGCTGCACGGCGGAGTCAATCATGTGGTGCGGCGCGCGGCGGATCCCGCCGCGGCCACGGTTCGTTGAATACGCGGTTCGCCTGCCTGGAAGCCGAGGGCTTCCCAGCGCGCCGACTCCGCGGGATCGTTCGTGACCAACGCCTCGACGACGGTGCACCCCTTGTTGCTGGCGGATCGAACGATCTCCTCGAGGAGGGCGGAGGTGATGCGGTCCACGTCGTACTCCGGGTCGACGACCAGGAGGTCCACCGCGCCGACGAAGCCGCCGGCCCGGACTGACGGTCGGAGCGCGAGAACCGCTCCTCCGACCACGACGCGTTGCGCCTCCGCAACGAAGATGCTCGCCTGAGGGAGATACACGAGCTGGCGGAAGAGATCTGCTGCAGCGAGCGAGCTCGTACCCGGTGCACCGCCAAGCCCGCCGTCGCTCAGGGCGACGAGCCGTTCGATGTCCGTGACACGGGCCGCTCGGACCAGATATTCCACGCCTTCGGGTCCACCTCAAACGGGTCGGCGATCGAACTGCGGAACGGAGCCGATGCTCATCCAACCAGGCCACGACCGCCAGGACCGGCGAGCGTATAGCTCGACGACGGTGCTGGGCGCGGCCGAACGGTGTTGCATTCGGTTCGCCGACGGATATGATACGGCATCGCTTCGGCGGCCACCTGCGCGCCGCCCGGAGAGGAATCCGGTCGCCCGTCGAGCACCAGTACCTGGAGCGCGGTCCTGGAGGGGACCGCGATCGAGGGACTCGAAGGCGATCCGGGTATCTGACCGGGCGCACGCCTGGGAGGGCCCACGGTGCATCGATCATGATCGGCCGCGTGTTGGACCGATCGGATCACGAGGAGGAAAGACTTTGAAGCGTTTCATTCGGGTGGGAGCGCTCGGCGTAGCCGCGCTCCTTGCTCTCGGCGCCTGCAGCGGCGGGGCGGCGGCGCCGTCCGACGAGCTCGGCGTCTTTACGGTCCCGGCCGGGGATCCGATCCACGTTGCGTATTGGGGCGTCCTGTCGGGCGCCGACTCGACCCTTGGTGAAGACTCGAAGCGCGGTGTCGAGATCGCGATCGAGGACAAGGGCGGCAAGCTTCTCGACCACGACATCTCCCTGACCACCGAGGACGGCCTGTGCACGCCGGAAGGCGGCGCGACGGCCGCCCAGAAGCTGGCATCCGACACCACGATCGTCGGCCTCGTCGGCTCGGCCTGCTCCGACGAGACCGTCGGCGGCATCAAGACCCTGACCGACGCGGGCCTGACCACGATCTCGCCCTCGAACACGCGCCCGGCGCTGACTGCCGAGGACCGCGACGCCACGTACGCCGGCTACGCCCGCACCGCACATAGCGATGCGTTCCAGGGCAAGGCCGTCGCCGAGTGGGCGTTCAACGAGAAGGGCGTCAAGACGGCGGCCACGATCCACGACGGCAGCGCGTACGCCGAGGCCCTCCAGCAGGTCTTCGCCGACGAGTTCACCGCCCTCGGTGGTGAGATCGTCGCGCAGGAGGCCGTCTCCAAGGGCCAGACCGACATGAGCCCGGCGCTCACCGCGATCGCCGCGGCCGAGCCGGAGCTCCTGTACTTCCCGGTCTTCGTGGCCGAGGGTGGCCACATCGCCGCAGCAGGCACTCGAGACCCCGGGCCTCGAGGACGTCATCCGGATCGGCTCGGACGGCATGTTCACGCCGGACTTCGTCACGGCTGCCGGTGCCGGCGCCGCGGGGATGTTCCTCTCGAGCCCGAACTTCTCGGCGTTCCAGGAGGGCTACGCCGCCTTCCTCGAGAAGCACACGGCCAAGTACGGCGAGAACCCGCTCAGCGCGTTCCACGCCCACGCCTACGACGGCGGCGAACATCCTGTTCAACGCGATCGAGAAGGTCGCGGTCAAGAACAGCGACGGCTCGCTGTTCATCCCGAAGAAGGCCCTGCGTGACGCGATCTTCGCGACCAAGGACCACCAGGGTCTCACCGGCGTGCTGTCCTGCTCGCCGACCGGCGACTGTGGCGCGCCCCTGATCGCGGTCTACGAGCTCACGGATCGTGAGGCCGGCGGCGAGTGGCCGCCGGAGGCGCCGATCTGGCCGACCGAGTAGCGATCGACAACCCTTGAACCATCGAACCGAGCCCGGGGGACCCCTCCGGGCTCGGTTCGCATCCGGGTCCCGAGAAAGCTGACGGAGCCGGATGAACGTCCCACAGTCGGCGAACACGCGGTCTGGTCGAGCGGTTCACGGAACTGGCGATCCAGACGTTCCTGTGGGCGTTCCGGATCGTCGTCATCCTGGTCGTCGTCGGCGGCACGATCCTGACGCTCGCCCGGGGCCGCTACTCAGCCGAGACGTGGATCGACCTCGCCATCTCGGGCGCCGCGCTCGGCAGTGTCTATGCGCTGATCGCCCTCGGCTACACCATGGTCTACGGCATCCTGCGCATGATCAACTTCGCCCACGGCGAGATCTTCATGGCCGGGATGTTCGCCGGCTACTTCACCGCAGTCGGCCTGGCCGGCACCGGCATCCTGAACGCCAGCCCGCTGGCCTCGCTGCTGTCGGTCGCCATCATGTGCGCGGTCGCCGCCGTGGTTGCGACCGCGATTGCGCTCCTCGTCGAGCGGATCGCGTACCGGCCCCTCCGGAACGCCCCGCGGCTCGTGCCGCTGATCTCCGCCATCGGGGCGTCGTTCGTGCTCCAGTACTCGTTCCGGGGCTTCTTCGGACCGGGCATCTACGCCTACCCGACGATCGACTTCCTCGAGGAGCAGCGTCCCCATCCCGTTCCTCAACATCCAGTGGGTCGAGGTGCTCGTGATCGGCGCGGCGGTCGCGATGATGGCCGGGCTGTACTTCTTCGTGATGCGCTCCAAGATGGGCACCGCCATCCGCGCCGTGTCCGAGGACAAGAGCACGGCGGCGCTCATGGGCATCGACGTCAACCGCACGATCGTGACGACGTTCGCGATCGGCGCCGCGCTGGCCGGTGCGGCCGGCGTGCTCTACGCGCAGATGTTCCACCAGTTCACGTTCTTCGTCGGCTTCATCCCCGGGACTCAAGGCGTTCACCGCGGCGGTCCTCGGCGGGATCGGCAACATCCCGGGGCCATGCTCGGCGGCCTCTTCCTGGGGGAGATCGAATCGGTCGGGCCGGTGCTCTTCCTCGACGGCCTGGGCGTTCCGGCGCGCCAACCAGCTCAAGGACGTGATCGCCTTCACGATGCTGGTGCTCGTGCTCGTCTTCCGGCCGCAGGGCCTGCTCGGCGAGCGCGTGACGAGGGATCGGGCATGACCGCCGACGCCGTCGCTGCGCCGGTCGAAGTCCACGCCCGACGTCGAGCCGTACGAGGCCGCGACGCACCTGGCGCGAGATCGCGAAGATCGGGCTCATCGGCGGGGCCATCGCGCTCTACCTGTGCCTCGTCGGGATCGTCCCGGTGTTCCATGCCCGCCAGCTGATCGCCGGCGTGATCACGCTCGGCCAGGTTGCCCTGTTCGGCTCGATGGCGATCCCGGGCGCGTTCGCGGCGCGCAGGGCGCGGACCACCCGCGAAGCAATCCTCGCCGGCGGGGCGGCCGGGTTGATCACCGGTGGAGTGCTCTCGTTGCTGGTGATCGTCGGCAGCGTCGTCGACCTGCGGGCGATGTTCCTCAACGCCTCGCCCGAGCTGTACTCGATGCTCACGATGGGCCTCGGAGTCGCGGGCGCGTGGATCCCCGCGGTCGAGGGCGCTCCTGTTCGGAGCCCTGGCGGCCGGCGTCGGCCGGCTGCCGGACCACATCCGGTCGCCGCTTGTCCGCGGCCTGCTCGCCGTCCTCGATCGTGGGGCTGTTCGCGGGCCTCCTGCGCGCGCCGCTGATGTCCGCCGGGCTGTTCGATATCGCGCGGCTGCTGTTCACCGGCGACGGCCTCACCGTGGTCGGCGCGGTCCTCGTCTTCACGCGTCGTCGTGGTCGGGCGGGTCATCCGCCAGCGCGTCGGCGTCGCCGCGCGCGTCGCGGCGCTTCCGGCGGAGCGGCGGGAGCAGCTGCGCATCCCCGCGATCGCGGTGCTGGTCGGGATCATCCTGGTGCTGCCGCTCCTGCTCGGCCCGTTCTTCGCCCAGGTGATCGCGCTGGTCGCCCTCTACATCCTGATGGCCTTCGGCCTGAACATCACGCTGGGTCTCGCCGGCCTGCTCGACCTGGGCTTCGTGGCCTTCTTCGCCGTCGGCGCGTACACGGTCGGCCTGTTCACGTCGCTGGCGGAATACGGCCTGCTTGACCTGCCCTTCTGGGCGGCGCTGCCGTTCGCCATGCTGTTCGCGGCACTCTTCGGCGCCATCCTCGGCCTGCCGATCCTCAGCATCCGCGGCGACTACCTGGCGATCGCGACGCTGGGCTTCGGCGAGATCATCCGGATCCTTGCCGGCTCGAACCTGCTCCTGCCGGTCGCTCGGCGGCCCGCGCGGGATCATCAACATCCCGAAGCCGATCGACGTGCCGTCGACCAACTTCCTCTCCGGTCCCGTCCAGATCTACTACATCGCGCTCGTGTTCGCGGCGATCATCGCGTTCGTCGCCTGGCGCCTGCGCGCCGGCCGCATCGGGCGGGCGTGGGTGGCGATCCGCGAGGACGAGGACGTCGCCGAGGCGGTCGGCGTCAACCTGATCCAGACGAAGCTGCTGGCCTACATCCTGGGTGCGGCGTTCGCCGGGCTCGGCGGCGCGATCTTCGCCGGGCTCGTGGGCTCGATCTTCCCGAGCAGCATCAACCTGTTCGTGTCGATCAACGTGGCCGCGATCGTCATCGTCGGCGGCATGGGCAGCATCCCGGGCGTCGTCCTCGGAGCCCTCTTCCTCATCGGCATCCCGGAGCTCTTCCGCGAGTTCTGCCGACTACCGCTTCCTGTTCTACGGCGCCGCGCTGATCGCGATGATGCTGTACCGGCCCGAAGGCATCTGGCCGTCCAGCATTGCCCGACGCGAGCTGCACGTCGGCGACGAGGCGCCGGCGATGATCGCCGGCGACACGACGCCGATCACGCGGGGAGGGATGTCATGACGCTCCTCGTGACCCGCGCCGTCACCAAGCGCTTCGGCGGGCTCCTGGCGGTCAACAAGCTCGACTTCGACGTCGACGAGGGAGCGATCGTCAGCGTCATCGGACCGAACGGCGCCGGCAAGACGACGTTCTTCAACTGCATCGCCGGCTTCTACGACATCGACGTCGGGCGAGATCGAGCTCGACGGCCAGCCGATCCACAAGCTCCGCCGCGACCAGATCGCCCACCTCGGGGTGTCGCCGGACGTACCAGAACATCCGGCTGTTCGCGAACATGACCGCGATGGAGAACATCCTGGTCGGCCAGCACCACCATCTCCATTCGACCTGGATCGGCACGGTGCTGGGCACGAAGTCGGTCAAGGAGGACGAGAAGCGGGCACAGGACGAGGCCGGCCGCCTGCTGCGCTACGTCGGCCTGCGCGGCAAGGGCGACATGCTCGCGAGCAAGCTGCCCTATGGCGACCAGCGCCGGCTCGAGATCGCCCGGGCGCTCGCCAACAAGCCGCGCCTGCTCCTCCTCGACGAGCCGACGGCGGGCATGAACCCGAACGAGACGGCCCAGATGACCGACTTCATCCGCAACCTGCGCGACGAGCTCGGGATCACGATCCTGCTCATCGAGCACGAGATGCGGGTGGTCATGGGCATCTCGGAGCGCATCACGGTGCTCGACTACGGCGAGAAGATCGCCGAGGGCAACCCGGCCGAGATCCAGTCGAACCCGCGCGTCATCGAGGCCTACCTCGGGCGCGGCGGCGCTGCGGACCTCGGCATCGCTGCCAGTGCTGCAAGCGCGGCGAACGTCACGAACCCGGGCGACCCCGGGGCGCCGACGGTCTGACGATGGCGCTCCTCGAGGTCGACGACATCCACACGTACTACGGCAACATCCACGCCCTCAAGGGCGTGTCGCTGGCCGTCGAAGAGGGCGAGATCGTCACGCTCATCGGCGCCAACGGCGCCGGCAAGACGACCACCCTCAACACGATCTGCGGGATCATCCGCCCACGCAGCGGGTCCGTTCGCCTCGACGGACGCGACCTCGGTTCGGTCGCCCCGCACAAGATCGTGTCCGCGGGCGTCGTCCAGGTGCCCGAGGGCCGCCGGACCTTCGCGCGCCTCACGGTCGAAGAGAACCTGCGGATGGGCGGGTTCACCGTGTCCGACCAGGAGGTCAAGGACGGCGTCGCGCGCGCCTTCGAGATGTTCCCGCGGCTTCTCGAGCGGCGCACCCAGATCGCCGGCACGCTGAGCGGCGGCGAGCAGCAGATGCTGGCGATGGGCCGGGCGCTCATGTCGAAGCCGAAGGTGCTCCTGCTCGACGAGCCGTCGATGGGTCTTGCGCCGGTGCTCGTCGACGCGATCTTCGACACGATCCGGACGCTCCACGCCGCTGGCACGACGATCCTGCTGATCGAGCAGAACGCGCGGATGGCGCTCCAGGTCGCCGACCGCGGCTACGTCATCGAGAGCGGCCGCATCCTGCTCACCGACAGCGCCGACGAACCTGCGCGAGAACGAGGAGGTCCGCAACTCCTACCTCGGCATCGCCTGAGACGGTCCGCCTCCGCCTGCCTCGGTCGCTAGCGGTATTCGGGCTCGCGCGAGATCAGGTAGGCGGCGCGGGACAGCACGCCGAGGCCGATCACCGCCAGCCACAGGCCGGGTGCACGGTCGGGGGTCATCGTGCCCGGACCGCCCGGCGTGAGGGCGAGGTCGATCACGCGCAGCCCGACGCCCACCCAGCCGACGATCGCGAGGGCGGCGTATGCCCACCACCGATCGAAGCCGACCGGGCGGTCACTGGCGTACGGCAGCGTGATCAGCGCGAGCGTGGCCAGGGCCACGAGGAAGACCGCGATGCTCGGCCCGTCGAACGCATTTCCCGAGATCTGCGGCAGGCCCTCGGAGGCGGAGCCGGCGGTCCACCACGCCGGAACGCACGCGACGATCAGGACGATTGCCGAAAGACCCGCGAGAAGCCGGCCGCGCCCGACGGGCCGGCGGTGCAGGCTCACCCCTCGGCACCGCCCGCGTACACCTCGCGCCGCAGCACGCCGACAAAGCGCAGGTTCCGATAGATCTCGCCGTAGTCGAGCCCGTAGCCGACGACGAACTGGTCCGGGATCGTGAAGCCCCGGTAGTCGACGGGGATGTCGACGAGGCGCCGGGCCGGCTTGTCGAGCAGGGTGCAGATCCGGAGCGTGGCGGGGTTCTTGCCGCGCAGGTAGCGGATCAGGTAGTTGAGCGTCAGCCCGGTGTCGATGATGTCCTCGACGATGAGCACGTCCTCGCCTTCGATGCTCGTCGACAGGTCCTTGAGGATGCGGACGAGGCCCGACGATTCGGTGGCGGTGCCGCCGTACGAGCTCACCTCCATGAGGTCGATGCGGACCGGGATCGTGATCGCTCGCATCAGGTCGGCCATGAACGGCAGCGAGCCCTTGAGGACCGACACCAGGGTGAGGCTCTTGCCGGCGTAATCGGCGCTGATTCGTGCGCCGAGCTCGGCGACCTTGGCCTGGATCTCGTCCTCCGAGAGGAGGATCTCGCCGACGTCGGCGCTGAGGTCGGGTTGCGTCTGCATCAGGCGTTCTCGGATCGATCAGGGTGGGTGGTGGTCGCAGGCACCGAGGCAGCTGCCCGCCGCCGCCTGCGACGCCGCGCCGCGGTCGGGCGGCTCGGGCTCGTGGTCGGCGGGGCGGACTCCTCGCCGACGGCGTCCAGGACAATAACCGCCGCGATGAGCGCCGGATCGACCGCCCCGGTTGCCTTGGGCGCTTCGGGCAGTCCGGCCTGGCCCGCCGTCCCGGTGAGCGCGTCGGCCAACGCGAGCTTCCCGTACTTCAGCATGAGGGCGCGGAAGTCGCGCGCGTAGAACAGCTTGATGCGGACGTCGGGATACAGCTCGCGGAGCCGGCGCAGCTTGCGGTTCTTCTTGCGCACGAGCTTCTGGCGGAGGGTGGTCATCTCGAGGTACAGGTCGAGCTCGGCGAGGTAGAAGTCCGGCGAGAAGCTCTCGACGACGTCGCCCTCGAGGTTCCACAGGATCGGGAAGGTGTGGGGCTCGTACTCCCAGACGATCCCGTAGAAGTCGAGGATGCGGGCCATCTCGGCCTCGCTCGCATGCGCGAACGGCGGTGTGGTCTCGCGCAGGATGTCGGTCACCGGGCCGAGGACGGGTCGCGCCGGCCGCCGGGTTCGTCCCGCCGGTCGAGGAGGCCGACGAGGTCCCCCTGCCAGCCCGCGAGGAAGGCCCGCGCCGCACGCACGTCGGCCGTCGTGATTGGTCCATCCCCAGCGCGCCGTGCCTCGTCGCCCGGGCTGAGCTCGCCGAATGGGGCCACGTCGAGCACCGGCCCGCGCTCGGGATCGTCGGCCGCGAGGAGCATCCCGAGCGTCGTGCTCTCGCATCCCGGACAGCTCAGCTCGACGAACGCGAGGTCGTCGCGGTGGGCCAGGATGCGGATCCGCTCGCCCGGGACGGGGCTCCCGCAGACGGTGCAGCCGACACCATCGAGGAGCGGGCGGAGCTGGTCGCGCGGATCCATGCGCGATGCAGTCTAGCCGAGCGAGCGTCAGACCGGTTGTTCCGAATACCCCCTGGGGGTATGATCCCGGGAAGGCGCCACGCAGGCGCCACCACCCGAGGGACGACCTGCCGATGAGCTCGACCGAGGCGCGTCGCGCGAGCGCGACCCCTGCACCCGATCACTTCCGTCACAGCTACTCGAAGGATCGGTCCCAGCTGATCCGGCGCCTGTCGCGCATGGAGGGGCAGGTGCGTGGCATCGCGCGGATGATCGAGCGGGAGGAGTACTGCATCGACATCCTCCAGCAGACGTCGGCTCTCCGGGCGGCTGTCGACTCGCTGTCGATCATGCTGCTCGAGGACCACGTCCAGGGCTGCGTCCGCACGGCCGCCGCGCGCGGCGAGGCGGACCAGTACGTCGACGAGGTGATCGACGTGGTTCGCCGGACGCTCGGTCGGCCGGTTCGCGGCACCGCGCGTTCGGCCTGACACGCAGCCGCCCAGGGTTGCAGTTATCCACGAATCCACCGCCAGGCCGCGGGTTGGTGGATAACCGTGTTGACTGCCACGGGCGTCGGCCGTAGCGTCCGGCATCCGCACCGTGGCGGAAGGGTAACGCGGTCCGCGAGGCGATCGGGGAAACCCGAGCCGGGAACCGGATGGACCGGGGAAGACCGACCACCACCTGCGACTTGAGTCGCCGCCGGGAGCGGCGCCGCGCAGGTCCGAGCCGCACGCAAGACAGGAGGCGTGCACTGGATCGTCAGCGCGAGCCGCTCCCGACGCGCGTCGACGTCACCCCACCCCTGCCCGCCGCGTATCACCGTGCCCTCGAGGCCGGGCTGCAGGAGATCGGCGTCGAGTTGGGCAGCGCCCAACGGAACGCGATCGACGGGCACGTGCGCCTCCTCCTCGCCTGGAACCGGTCGATCAACCTCACGGCGATCCGCGATCCGGAGGCCGCCGCGATCGGGCACGTCATCGACAGCCTCAGCGCGCTCCCCGTGCTGCGCGAGCGCGGGCTCCGTCGCTTCGTCGACCTGGGGAGTGGTGGCGGGTTCCCGGGGCTCCCTGTCGCCGCGGCTGCTCCCGGCCGACGAGGCGCTGCTCGTCGACTCCATCGCGAAGAAGGTCCGCTTCCTCGATGCCGCCGCGACGGCAGTCGGAATGGCGGGGACCATCACGACCTTCAGCGGCCGGGCGGAGCAGCTCGCGGGCAACCCCGAGCACCGCGGGCGCTGGCCGGCGGTCCTGGCGCGTGCTGTCGCCGCCCTGCCCGACCTCGTCGAGCTGTCCTTCCCGCTGCTGGCTCCGGGCGGCGTGCTGATCGCCTGGAAGCAAGGCGATGTCTCGGCGGAAGCGACCGCCGCAGCGCGCGCCATGGACGCCCTGGGGGGCGGCACGCTGCAGACCACCGACGTACCGGTCACCGGGCTGGCCGGGCATCGGCTGGTGGTCATCACCAAGACGGGCACCACGCCCGACCGCTTCCCGCGCGATCCCGCCGTGCGCCGCAGGACCCCGTGGTGAGGGAAACCGCTGCTACCCTTCGCCCGGATGCGGATCGCTGTCCTTTCGGACATCCACAGCAATCTCGTCGCCCTTGACGCCGTGCTCGCCCATCTCGGTGCGGTCGACGCGATCTGGCAGCTCGGGGACGTGGTCGGCTACGGGCCCGATCCTGACGGCGTCGTCGCCCGCCTCGCCGAGGTTGGCGCGGTGGGCGTCCGGGGCAACCACGACGCTGCGGCTGTCGGCGGGTCGGAGATCGAGTGGTTCAACCCGGAGGCGCGCGCGGCCATCGAGTGGACGCGGACCCGGATCTCGACCACGACACGAACGTGGCTGACGGCGCTGCCCGAGCGGCTGCTCGAGGCCGACTACACGCTCGTCCACGGCTCGCCGCGGGAGCCGCTGTGGGAGTACATCACGTCCGGCCCGGTGGCCCGCGCAAACCTGTCGTTCATCACGACCCGCTTCGGGCTGCACGGCCACACCCACCTGCCGATCATCTGGGCGGAGGATGACGGGCGGATCGAGCTGATCTCCCCGGGTGACGGCTCGACCTTTGACCTTCGTGGTCGCGCGCTGTTCAACCCGGGCAGCGTCGGCCAGCCGCGGGACGGCATCCCGGATGCGGGATACATGGTGATCGACAGCGACGCGGGCCGCGTCTCGTGGCATCGCGTCCCGTACGACATCGAGGCCGTCCAGGCCCGGATGCGCAAGGTCGGCCTGCCGTCCCGGCTCGTCGAGCGGCTGTCCTATGGCGTCTGAGCCGTGATCGGCGGTCGGCGCCCGATCCAGGGCCGCAAGCCGGGCGATCGGCGAGTTCGGGTCGAGCGGCCGCATTCGCCCTACTTCCGCTACACGGGCCCCGGGCAGCTCACGGCCAAGGAGGCCGCCAACGTCCCGTTGACGCGGACCGGGCGGGCGTTCGCCCGGATCAGGGCGGTCGTGCTCGGCAAGCCGCTGTCGTCGGAGTCGGAGAGCGAGGAACGGCTCTCGAAGGTCAAGGCCCTCGCGATCTTCAGCTCCGACGCGATCTCGTCCTCGGCCTACGCGACCGAGGAGATCATCCGGGCGTTCATCCTGGCCGGGGCCGCCCTGCTCGCGTTCCAGTTCGCGGTCCCGGTCGCGATCGCGATCGCGATCCTCCTCGGGATCGTCGCCTTCAGCTACCGCCAGATCTGCATTGCCTACCCGACGGGCGGCGGCTCGTACTCGGTCTCGAAGGCGAACTTCGGACGGATGGCGTCACTGGTGGCAGCTTCGGCGCTGCTGATCGACTACAACCTGACGGTCGCGGTCTCCACGTCGTCCGCGGTGGAGCAGATCACGTCGGCGCTCCCGGACCTGGCGCCTTTCGCGGTCGGGATCGGGGTCGCAGCCATCGGCCTGATCACGATCGGCAACCTGCGCGGCATCCGCGAGGCCGGCAACATCTTCGCGGTCCCGACCTACCTGTTCCTCGGCAGCGCGCTGCTGATGATCGGCGTGGGCGCCTTCCGGATCATCGTGCTCGGCGATACCCGGCCGCCACCACCCGAGGCCCAGGCGGCGACGGTCAACACCGTGCAGGCCGTGAGCGTGCTGCTCCTGCTGCGGGCGTTCGCAGCCGGCGCCGTTGCCCTGACCGGTACCGAGGCGATCGCGACCGGCGTGCCCGCGTTCAAGCCGCCTGAAGCGAAGAACGCCGCGGCGACCCTGGTGGCGATGGCCGTGATCCTCGCCGTCCTGTTCATCGGGATCACGTTCCTGGCCGTCAACTTCGGGATCGTGCCGGTCGAGGAGCCGACCAAGCAGACGGTGATCGCGCAGGTGTCGTCGACCGTGTTCGGGGACGACTCGTTCGGCTTCTACCTGTTCCAGGCCTTCACCGCGCTCCTGCTGTTCCTCGCTGCGAACACGTCCTTTGCGGCCTTTCCGCGCCTCGCCGCGGTGCTCGCCATCGACGGCTTCTTCCCGCGCCAGTTCAGCTTCCGCGGCGACCGGTTGGCGTTCTCGATGGGCATCGTGGCGCTCGGGATCGTCGCCGCTTCGCTGGTCGTCATCTTTGGCGGCCACACGCACGACCTGATCCCGCTCTACGCGGTCGGCGTGTTCATCGACTTCACGATCTCGCAGGCGGGCATGGTGCGCCACTGGCAGCGGGTCAAGTGCCCCGGGCTGGCGGCGGCGCCAGGCGATCAATGCGTTCGGCTGCGTCGCGACCGGCCTCGTGGCGATCGTCGTCACGAGCGTCAAGTTCGCCGACGGCGCGTGGCTCGTCCTGATGCTGATCCCGATCCTCGTCGCGATGATGCTGTTCATCCGCCGCGAGTACGACGCCCAGGCGCACGAGCTCGAGGTCCGGGACGAGCTCGTCGTCGAGGGGCCGCGCCGGGAGCAGCGTGTCGTCGTCCCCGTCAACGGCATCAACCGCGCCGTGATCCAGGCCGTGAACTTCGCGCGCACGATCAGCTCCGACATCCGGGCGGTGTACGTCACCGAGGACGACAAGGAAGGCGAGGAGCTGCGCCGGCGCTGGGAGCGCCAGCTGCCGGGCGTGCCGCTGGTGATCGTCGAGTCGCCGTACCGGGCCCTGATCGGACCGCTCGTCGCCTACCTCGACGTGCTCGACAAGGCTTGGCCGCCCGACAAGCCGGCGCCGATCACCATCGTCGTGCTGCCCGAGTACGTCGCCCGCCATTGGTGGGACCGGCTGCTCTACAACCAGGCCGCGCGCCGCCTGAAGTCGGCGCTGGTGGGCCGCGAGCACACGGTCATCGCCGACGTCCCGTACCGCCGGGAGCGCTGAGCGCGGGTCCGTCGCCCGCAGCTGCGGCTTTGGTATCGTGACGCGGCGCTCGCGGACCGCTGCGTCCGGCGCCCAACGGGAGCCACTGTCAACCAACCGTGTCTGACGCTTCGGAACCTCAGTTCCGCCGCGCGGTCCTCGCCCTGAACGGCGGACCGAGCGACGCGCGCATCGTCAGGCTGGCCGCCGAGTACGCCCGCTCGACGAAGGCGGAGCTCGTGGCCGTGCATGTCGTCGAGATCGACTGGACGCTGCCGCTCGATGCCGACATCGCCGGGCGGTCCGAGGAGGTCCAGCGGATCCTCGACGTGGCCGAGGCCGCCGCCGAGACCGCCAAGGTGACACTCGAGCCGGTGCTCCTCCAGGCACGGGACGTCGGCGCGGCACTCGTCGACGAGGCCACCGAACGGGAGGCGGACCTGCTGATCCTCGGTCTTCCGTACCGCAAGCGCTTCGGGGGCGACTTTGCGATCGGGCGTACGATCCCGTATGTGCTCAAGAACGCGCCATGCTCCGTGTGGGTCGTGCGCGATCCAATGACCGAGGAACAACCGTGAACATCGTGATCGTCGGCTGCGGCCGGGTCGGGGCGGCACTGGCCGAGACCTTCGACCGCGCCGGCCACCGGGTCGTGATCCTGGACATGTCGACCCGCGCATTCGAAAAACTGCCCGGCTCGTTCGGTGGGGAGGCCATCCGCGGCGACGGGACCGACGAGGACGTCCTGCGGCGCGCCGGCGCCGAGGACGCCGACCTGTTCATCGCCCTGACCGAGGGCGACAACCGCAACATCATGGCTGCGCAGCTCGCCGTGGAGGCGCTGTCCGCCAGGCGAGTCGTCGCCAAGATCAACGACCCGGTCCGGGCCACCGCCTACGCCGAGCTCGGGATCGCCACGATCTGCCGGACCGGCCTGATGATGGATGCGATCAATGCGTATCTCGACCTGCCGCCGTCGGGCGTCGCCGGGATGCTCGAGCCGACCGGCCACCACCCGGGTGGCGAGCACCACCGGCACGACGCGCCGGAGCCGGCGGTCGCCGCCGCGACGGTCCAGCCCACAGCCGCGTCCAGCGCGACGCAGGAGAACTGAGCGATGTTCGTGCTGGTCGTCGGTGGCGGCAAGGTCGGCTACTACCTCACCAAGGAGCTGGTCGAGTCCGGCCACGAGGTCGCGCTCATGGAGAAGGACCGCGACCGGGCGAGCCAGATCGCCGACGAGATCGGGTCGATCGTGATCGCGCACGACGGATGCGAGGGCAAGTACCTCGCCGAGGCGGGCTGCAACCGGGCCGACGTCGTGGCGGCCGTGACGGGCGACGACGAGGACAACCTCGTGATCTGCCAGATGGCGAAACACCACTTCGACGTCCCGCGCACGATCGCGCGGGTCAACAACCCGAAGAACGAAGAGCTGTTCCGGCACCTCGGCGTGGACGAGCTGATCAGTCCCACGCGGATGATCCTTGGCTCGATCGAGCAGGACATCCCGGTCCACGAGCTGCTCCACCTGGCGGCGCTCGGCGAGAACGAGCTGGAGCTGATCGAGGCGCACCTGCAGGACGGTTCGCCGGCGGTCGGACGCGCACCGAAGGACCTCGACATCCCGGAGGGCTGCTCCCTGTTCGCGGTGATCCGCGGCGGGGTCGCGACGCCGCTCCGTCCCGACACGGTCATGCAGGTCGGCGACAAGATCATCGCGATCGGCAAGACCGAGTGCGAGGAGATGCTGCACGAGCAGCTGATCGGCGGCGAGACGGTCCGCGGCTAGGGCACTGGCGGCCCGGAACGAGGCGGAGGCGCCTTTACCGCCCCACGGCAGCAGCGGCGAACGGAGCGCGTCGCACCACCGTTTCGTGCCGTCCCACGAGAGGCTGCGGCCCTGAGCGGGCGTTTTCTGCCGTACTGACGGTCATTGTCGGCCGCTCCGGGCTCGCGATTCGTCCCTGCTACCGCCCCACGGCAATCCGGGCTCGGATCCTTGTCAAATACGCACCCCACGCGTACTCGGCGCCATATCGCCCATCGCATTGGCGTGAGATAGCCTGGCCAGGCTAATTTGGCCGCTGAATCAACCGGGATCGGCGCCTCTACGCGCCACGTGCGTATATGGCAGGAACGGCCACGCCGTAGCCTCCGTTGACAATTCTCAACGAAGTTTCGGTGGCACAACTCTTGACAACGCCATTGTCAAGGTTCTAGCATCCGATCGTGTTCAAGCACAGCCAATTCCGCATCAACCCGACGACCACCCAGGACGCCTGACGAGATGGCATATCGGCGCCCGGACCGCGATCCGACCCAGCCGGTGTACGTGATCAGCGTCGCCGCGACGCTCGTGAGCGCGCACCCGCGCACCCTCCGGATCTACGAGGACGAGGGCCTGATCTGTCCGGCCCGGACGCCGACGAACATCCGGCTCTACAGCGAAAGCGACATCCGGCGGATCTCGTGGATCCGCCACCTCACCCGCGAGCGAGGCGTGAACCTCGCCGGGGTCCGGATCCTCTTCGAACTGGAGGAGCGGCTCGGAACCCGAATCCTCGAAGCGCTCTACGCGGAGGGCACCAGGAACGGCTCCAAGAGTCGAGCCCGTTCCCGCGCCACTGAACCCGAGCCGGTGGCGCAAGACACCGACGACAAGGTCAGCGAGGCAGTCGCCTCCGACCCGAACCCCGATAGGAGAACCTGATGGCCAAGCGACCGTCCAAGCCGGTCGAGATCGAGATCGCGGCTGACGCTGTGCGCGAGCTCCCTCTCGTCGCACTCCGGGAGACGGTCATCTTCCCGGAGATGATCGTCCCGCTGCAGGTGGGTCGCGACAAGAGCGTCGCAGCGCTCAATGCCGCGGTCGCCGATGGCGGCCCAATTGCCCTCGTCACCCAGCGCCAGGCCGAGCAGGAGGACATCACCGACCCCTCCGAGCTCTACCCGATCGGCACGCTGGCCAAGATCGCCCAGGTCGTCCAGCTCCAGGACGGCACCGTCCGCGCGATCGTCCAGGGCCAGTCGCGCCTGCGCGTGCACGCCTTCACCCAGAACGCCCCCTACCTCATGGCCAGCATCTCCGAGCTCGCCGACGAAAGCCCGAGCGGGGTCGAGGTCCAGGCGCTCATGCGCACGGTCCAGACCCAGATCGAGCAGTACGTCGCCAGCGGGGCGCCGGTTCCGCCGGAGGCCGCGGTCGCCGCGCGCAACATCACCGAGCCCGGGCTGCTCGCCGACATGGTGGCGTACAGCCCCGACATGTCCACCGAGCAGCGCCAGGAGCTGCTCGAGACGATCGACGTCACCGAGCGCCTGAAGCTCGTCTCGAACTTCCTCGCCGAGCAGATCGAGATCCTCGAGCTCAAGGGCAAGATCCAGTCCGAAGTCAAGTCCGAGATGGACAAGACCCAGCGCGAGTACATCCTCCGCGAGCAGCTGAAGGCCATCCAGCGCGAGCTCGGTGAGGATGACCCGCAGCAGGCCGAGATCAACGAGCTGCGCGACAAGGTCGAGCAGGCCGGCATGCCCGAGGAGATCAAGGCGCGGGCCATCAAGGAAGTCGACCGGATGAGCCGGATCCCGTCCGCCTCGCCCGAGGTCGGCGTGATCCGCACGTACGTCGACTGGCTGATCAGCCTGCCGTGGAACGTCGCGACGGACGACCAGCTCGACATCAAGAAGGCCGCCGAGATCCTCGATGAGGACCACTACGGCCTCGAGAAGATCAAGGAGCGGATCCTCGAGTACCTCGCGGTGCGCACGCTGGCGGACACGATCCGCAGCCCGATCCTGGCATTCGTCGGCCCGCCCGGCGTCGGCAAGACGTCGCTCGGCAAGAGCATCGCCCGGGCGATGGGCCGCAAGTTCGTGCGCATGAGCCTCGGCGGCATCCACGACGAGGCCGAGATCCGCGGCCACCGGCGCACGTACATCGGCGCGCTGCCCGGCCGGATCATCCAGAACGTCAAGACGGCCGGCTCGAACAACCCGGTCTTCATGCTCGACGAGGTCGACAAGATCGGCATGGACTTCCGGGGCGACCCGAGCTCGGCCCTGCTCGAGGTGCTCGATCCCGAGCAGAACTTCAGCTTCCAGGACAACTACCTGGAGGTGCCGTTCGACCTGAGCAAGACTCTGTTCATCGCGACGGCAAACCTGCTCGACCCGATCCCGGCGCCGCTGCGTGACCGGATGGAGATCGTCCAGCTGCCGGGCTACACCGAGACGGAGAAGATCCAGATCGGCCGCAGGTTCCTCATCCCCAAGCAGATGACGAACCATGGCCTGACCGAGAAGCGGATCGAGATTACCGATGGGGCGATGACCGAGCTCGTGCGTTCGTACACCCACGAGGCCGGCGTCCGGAACCTCGAGCGTGAGATCGCCAACGTCATGCGCAAGGTCGCCCGGCAGGTCGCCGAGGGCCGCAAGCGCAAGACCGTGGTCGACGAGAAAAAGCTGGCCGAGTTCCTCGGCCCGCAGCGGTTCGACTACGGCGAGCTCGAGGCCGAGGACCAGACCGGCTCCGCGACGGGTCTCGTCGTGACCGAGGTCGGTGGCGACGTCGTTGCCATCGAGGTCACCAAGATGGAGGGCAAGGAGGACTTTATCCTCACCGGCCAGCTCGGCGAGGTCATGCGCGAGTCCGCTCGTGCCGGCCTGTCGTGGACGCGGGCCCATGCTGCAGAGCTGGGCATCCCTCGCGAGACGTTCGAGAAGAACACCCTCCACATCCACGTCCCGGCCGGGGCGATCCCGAAGGACGGGCCGTCCGCGGGGATCACCATGGCGACCGCCGTCGTCAGCGCGCTCACCGGCATCCCGGTCCGCAAGGACGCGGCGATGACCGGCGAGATCACGCTTCGCGGGCGGGTCCTCCCGATCGGCGGGCTGAAGAGCAAGATCCTCGCCGCGCACCTGTCGGGGGCGAAGATGGTGATCCTGCCGCGCAAGAACGAGAAGGACCTGCGCGACATCCCGGACGAGATCCGCAAGCAGATCAAGCTGGTCCTGGTCGAGTCGATGGACCAGGTCCTGGAGGCGGCCCTCCGGCGCAAGCCGAAGCCGCTCCAGGCCGAGCCGCCCAAGATCGTCAAGGGCGACGACGAGCTCGACAAGGAGCCCGAGACGCAGAGCCGCGTGCGGCGAACGTCGTTCCCGCCCGCAGACCAGCCCCCGGTCGTCGTGGAGAGCCATTGATGATGGGCGCCGAGGCAGCTCCAATTCGAGCGGCGCCAAGGCATTAGAGCCGCCATGGAATACAAGGACTACTACGCCGTCCTCGGAGTCCCGAGGACGGCGTCACAGACCGAGATCAAGAAGGCGTACCGGAAGAAGGCCCGGGAGCATCACCCCGACGCCAAGCCCGGTGATGCCGCCGCCGAGCGCACGTTCAAGGACGTGAACGAGGCGAACACCGTGCTGTCCGATCCCGAGAAGCGCAAGCAATACGACGCGCTCGGTGCGAACTGGGAGACGTTCAGCCGGGCGGGGGCCGGGGCCGGGGCCGGGGCGAGCGGCAACCCGTTTGCCGGGTTCGCGGGCTTCGGCGGGACGGGCGGCCAGGCCGGCAACGTCCGCTACGAGTTCCGCTCGAGCGGCGATCCCGGGGAGTTCTCCGACTTCTTCCGGATGTTCTTCGGGGGCGAAGGCGGGTTTGCCGACATGGCCAACGCCCGCTCCGGCACTGCCCGGGCCGGCGGCAGCGCCGGGACGATCGACCTCGAGGATTTCCTGGCCGGGATGGGGGCAGGCGTGCAGTCCGGCCGCGGCCGCGCGCCATCGAGCCAGGCTCGTCCCGCTGCGCCGCGCAGCGAGGCGCACGCAGAGATCACGCTCGATGAGGCCTTCCAGGGGACGAAGCGCCTCGTCGACGTCGACGGCAAGCGACTCGAGATCACGATCCCGCCGGGGGCGGACACCGGCACGCGGATCCGCCTGACCGGCAAGGGCCCGGGCGGTGGCGATCTCCACGTCGTCGTCCGCCAGCGCCCCGACGCGACCTTCACCCGCAAGGGCGCGGACCTCGAGCGCGAGCTGCCGATCACCCTGGAGGAGGCCCTGCTCGGCGCCGAGGTGCCCGTTCGCTCGCCCAAGGGAACGGTGCTGCTCCGGATCCCGCCGGGCACGCAGCCCGGACGGCAGTTCCGGCTCCGCGGCCGCGGCATGCCGAAGTTCCGCGCCGAAGGCCACGGCGACCTGTACGTCCGCGCCAGGGTCGTCCTCCCGACAGATCTGACCGACGAGGCAACGGACGCAGCGCGCCGCTTCCTCGACACCGTCGACCAACCCGATCCTCGCTGATCGAACGAACCCAGAGAGACCGCAGATGCAACTCGATCGCTTCACCCAGAAGGCCCAGGAGGCCGTCATCGCCGCCCAGCAGACCGCCGAACGGCTGCACAGCCCGATCCTCGACGCCGAGCACCTGCTCAGCGCCCTCGTCGAGCCGGACGACGGCATCCCCGCCGAAACGCTCCGCCGGCTGGGCGTCGACCTGCCCGCGTTCCGCGGCGAGCTCGCGGCGATCCTCGCCAAGCGCGCCCGGATCGAGGGCGGCTCGCTCGCGCTCGATCCCCGCGCCAAGCGCGTCGTCGAGCGCGCTGAGGCCGAGGCACGGCGGCTCGGTGACGAGTACACCTCGACCGAGCACCTGCTGCTCGGCGTGGCCGAGGCCGGCGGCGAGGCACAGCAGCTGCTCGAGCGGCATGCCTCCGGGCGGGAGGCGATCCTCCAGGCGCTGCAGAGCGTCCGGGGCGGTCAGCGCGTGACCTCGCCCACGCCGGAGGGCACGTACCAGGCGCTCGAGAAGTACGGCCGGGACCTCACCACGGAGGCGCGGGCAGGCAGGCTCGACCCGGTCATCGGCCGCGACGACGAGATCCGCCGCGTCATCCAGGTCCTCAGCCGGCGCACGAAGAACAACCCCGTGCTGATCGGCGAGCCGGGCGTCGGCAAGACCGCCATCGCCGAGGGCCTCGCCCAGCGGATCGTGCGCGGCGACGTGCCCGAGGGGCTCAAGGACAAGCGCGTGGTCGCACTCGACCTCGGGGCGCTGATCGCCGGTGCGAAGTACCGCGGCGAGTTCGAGGAGCGCCTCAAGGCCGTCCTCAAGGAGATCAAGGACTCGGACGGCCAGGTCGTGCTGTTCATCGACGAGCTGCACACGGTCGTCGGGGCGGGCGCCGCCGAGGGCGCGATGGACGCATCCAACCTCCTCAAGCCGATGCTCGCCCGCGGCGAGCTCCACACCATCGGTGCGACCACGCTCGACGAGTACCGCAAGCACGTCGAGAAGGACGCCGCGCTCGAGCGGCGTTTCCAGCCGGTGGTCGTCGACCAGCCGACGGTCGAGGAGACGATCTCGATCCTGCGCGGCCTGCGTGAGCGCTACGAGGTCCATCACGGCGTCCGCATCACCGACTCGGCGCTCGTCGCGGCGGCGACCCTGTCGAACCGCTACATCACCGAGCGCTTCCTGCCCGACAAGGCAATCGACCTCGTCGACGAGGCGGCGTCGCGCCTGCGCATGGAGATCGATTCCATGCCGGTCGAGCTCGACGAGCTCGAGCGCCGGCGGATCCAGCTCGAGATCGAGCGCGAGGCGCTGCGCAAGGAGACCGACGACGCGTCGAAGGCGCGACTCGAGGCGCTCGAGAAGGAGCTCGCCGACCTCGATGAGCAGTCCGGCGGGATGAAGCAGCGCTGGGAGGCCGAGAAGGCTGCCATCGCGGCCATCCGCGAGACGAAGAGCGAGCTGGAGCAGACCCAGCTGCGCATCGACCAGGCCCAGCGCGAGACCGACTACGAGACCGCTGCGAAGCTGCGCTACGCGACGCTCCCCGAGCTCCAGGCGCAGCTCCAGGAGCAGGAGGCGGCGCTGACCGCGCTCCAGGGCAGCGGCTCGATGCTCAAGGAGGAGGTCACGGCCGACGACGTCGCCGGGATCGTCGCGTCGTGGACCGGCATCCCGGTCACCCGCCTGATGGAGGGCGAGCAGGCGAAGCTGATCCAGATGGAGGATCGCCTCCACGACCGGGTCGTCGGCCAGGACGAGGCGATCGAGGCCGTGTCCGACGCGGTCCGCCGCGCCCGCGCCGGTCTCAAGGACCCGCGCCGGCCGATCGGCTCGTTCCTGTTCCTCGGCCCGACCGGCGTCGGCAAGACCGAGCTCGCCCGGGCCCTCGCGCAGTTCCTGTTCGACGACGAGCAGGCGCTGGTCCGGATCGACATGAGCGAGTACATGGAGAAATTCACCGTGTCCCGGTTGGTCGGTGCGCCACCCGGCTACGTGGGCTACGAGGAGGGCGGGCAGCTGACCGAGGCCGTCCGCCGCCGGCCGTACCAGGTGGTGCTGCTCGACGAGATCGAGAAGGCCCACCCGGACGTCTTCAACGTGCTCCTCCAGGTCCTCGACGACGGCCGCCTGACCGACGGCCAGGGGCGCACGGTCGACTTCCGCAACACGGTCGTGATCATGACCAGCAACGTGGGCTCCTCGGCGATCGCCGCGGCCAGCGGCCGCTCCGGGGACGAGGCCTACGAGGACATGAAGCGCCAGGTCACCGAGTTGCTGCGCGGCCAGTTCCGGCCCGAGTTCCTCAACCGCGTCGACGAGGTCATCGTGTTCCACCCGCTGACCGACGACGACCTGGCCCGGATCGTCGACCTGTTGATCGCCGATCTCCAGCGGCGCATCGCCGACCAGGAGCTGGCGCTGGAGCTCACCCCGACGGCTCGGGCGCTGATCGTCCGCGAGGGCACGGACCCGGCGTATGGGGCTCGGCCGCTCAAGCGGACGATCCAGCGGCTCGTGGAGAACCCGTTCGCACGCGCGCTGCTCCAGGGGCAGTTCAAGCCGGGCGATCGCGTCACGGCCGATGCGGATCCCGTGTCGGGCACGCTCGTGTTCTCGACGGAGGGCCAGACGGTCGTGGCCGAGACCGGCCGCCGTGATGCGCGCTCCCGCGAGCGCGTGCCCGCGGGCGGCACGGCTCCGGAATCGCCCCTCGATCTGCCGCCCACGAAGCGGGGCGGCGGCGGCGACCTCATCAACTAGGCCGGCTCGGCGTCGTGAGGTTCGAGCACGTCGCCGAACGCCTGACGCCGTTCCCGACCACGCTGCCGGAACCGGCCGGCGTCCTGACCGCGGTGCTGCTCGACGAGCGCGTGCGCCGAAACATCGCGCCCCCGGAGGGGGTCGTTCCTCGAGCGGCGGCCGTCCTGGTGCTGATCCACCCCGATGACGACGGCGAAGCGCGCGTCGTGCTCACCGAGCGGGCGACGCGCGACGGCCATCACAGCGGCGAGGTGAGCTTCCCCGGCGGTCGCGCCGAGGAAGCGGACCGTGGTCCGGCCGAGACCGCGCTGCGCGAGGCCGAGGAGGAGGTCGCCCTGGATGCCGCCGCGTCCGGCGTGCGCATCCTCGGCCAGCTCGACCGCGTGTGGATCCCGGTCAGCAACTTCGACATCACGCCGATCGTCGCGGTCGCCGACCGGATGCCGGCCCTTCGCCCGTCCGAGGCGGAGGTCGCGCGGATCGTCCACGCGCCGCTCGACGCGTTCGTGCCCGGTGCGCCGGTGGAAGTGCTCGAGCGGCAGATCGGGGACTGGCCGATCCGGTTCGGCGCGTACCCGATCGACGGTCTGGCCGTGTGGGGCGCGACGGCACGGATCCTCAGCCAGCTCGGCGCGCTGGTCGCCGAGTAGGTGGCAGCGCCCAGTCGGTGATCAGTCGCGTGTCGCCCTAGAAATCGAAGCGGTGGCAGGCCCAGTACTGGACGTTGTCGGCGCTTGGGACCGGAAGCCACTCGTCCTGTGGGCATGGCTGACCGGCAAACAGGTCGACGCGGATCAGGATCTCGGTGCCCGCGAACGTCCCATCTGACCCTGAAGACCTGGTGCTGAATGGTCGGCACCGTGGTGCCCGCGATGATGTCCCCAACACCCGGCCGGCCTGGTGGCGGGCAGTGGTAATGCCCGCCGATGAGGATCAACGGATCGCAGTTCCAACCCGCATCGAGCGCTTTCTCCAGGGATCGCCCCCCGGGCGCTCCCGACACGACCGGGACCCCGATTGCTGCGATCAGGCCTGCGGAAGCGAGGAGTGCCGACACGCTGCGGCCGAATTCGAATGGACATCGTCGCACCTCGAACTGATGGGTACGGACGAGTCACCTTCCTCGCCCGTCGCCGTCAGCACCGTTGCGCATTGCGATTGCAATTCGATAGCAACGCCGACACGGCACGTGCCTCACGTGATGTTGCCTCACCGGCGTCGGTGAGGTATGCATGGTTCATGGTCCCACCGGCCACGTCGTGCGAATTTCTCGTTCTCGGGCCTGTCGAGGTTCATCGCGATGGCGTGCCCATTGCCGTCGGCGGACCCCGCCAGCGTGCGCTCCTCGCGCTTCTCCTCCTGGAGCGAGGCCGAGCGCTGTCCATCGGCACGCTCATCGACGAGCTGTGGAGCGGCGTGCCACCCGCGGCCGCGCAGCGGACCCTGCCGACCTACGTCTCGCGCCTGCGGATGGCGCTCGGAACCGATGTTCCCATCGTCGGGACGTCATCGGGTTACGCGATCGCTGTCGAGGGCGATCGGATCGACGCCGTCCGGTTCGAGCGGCTGGTTCACGACGCGGAGTCGGCACACGGCAGGCAATTGCCGCGGCTCGCCGCCGAGGAAGCGGAATCGGCAATGGCGTTGTGGCGGGGGCGACCGTTTGGCGAACTCGGCCATTCCGGCGTGCTGCAGCTCGAAGCGGACCGCCTGGATGAGCTGTTCCTGCGCGCAATGGAGCTGAGGATCGAGGCACGCCTGCAACTGGGTGACGGAACCGAGCTGATCCCCGAGCTCGATTCGCTGGTGCGGATCCATCCTTTCCGCGAGACCCTGTGGCGAAGCCTGATGCTCTCTTTGTATCGGGCGGGACGGCAATCGGATGCTCTCGCCGCATACCAGCGACTCCGAAAGCTGTTGCAACAGGAGCTCGGTCTGGAGCCCGCGGAGGACCTCCAGGGACTGCAGCTGGCGATCCTCCGGCACGAGGTGGCTCCAGCCGTCCCTCCTCATGTCCGTCAGAACTTGCCTGCCGCCGTGACGCCGCTCGTCGGCCGTCGTCGGGAGATGGCCGAGATCGGCGAGTTGGTCGACGGCCGCCCGACTGGTCGTCCTCACCGGCGTGGGCGGAATCGGCAAATCGCGTCTCGCCATCGAGGTCGCGCGGCGCAGGGTGGACGCGGTGCCGGATGTGCATCTCGTCGAACTGGCTGCGCTGGCGGACGAGAGCCTTCTCGCGGCCCACGTCGCAGAGAGCTTGGGCATCCCTGAGCGCGTCGGTGGGGATGGGACTGACCAATTGACGATCCGCCTGCGCGACCTTGAGCTCCTGCTCGTCCTCGACAATTGCGAGCACCTGCGACGCACCGTCGCGAACCTGGTTGGCCAGCTGCTCGCCTCGGCGCCCGGACTCCGGATCCTCGCGACCAGTCGGGCAAGCCTGGGTGTCCCCGGGGAGATCGACTACGCCGTACCACCACTCAGCCTCCCGACCGGGGACGATGGTGAATCCGTGCTGGCCTCGGATGCAGCTGCGCTATTCCTCGCGCGCGCCCGGGCCGTGCGCCCGAGCCTGCCGAACCAGTCCACCGACCTCGCCATCGTCGCTGCGATCTGCCGCGACCTGGACGGGCTCCCGCCACCGCGACGCGGCTAGAGCGGCTCCCCCGCCTCCGGGTCGTGGGTGACCGGGCGGTCCGGTTCGGCGAGCGCACCCTGGCCGGCTGCCACCGCCGGCAGCCCGGGTCGCGGTTCCTCGGCGCTGCCGTCGAGGATGCCCCGGACCTGGCTGTCGTCGGCGCCGGCAAGCTCGACGACGAACGCGCGCATCTGCCCGTGCTCGGTCCACGCCGCGTGGATCTCGTCGGCCGGCCAGACGGCTGCCTCCCCGGCAGCGATCCGTGTCTTCTCGTCGCCGACCAGCACCCAGCCCCCGCCCTCGATCACGATGAACCAGGCCGAGTTCGGGTTCGAATGCGGCTCGATGCGCGCACCGCGCGCCAGCGCCAGCTCCGAGATCGTTCCGCGAGCGTCGCTGTGGATCACCTGCGACTGGACGCCGCTCGTGCCCGGCGGGCTCCCCGGCCGGCGGTTGCCGACGCCGAACCGGCGGATCTCGATCGGCATCGGCGGGTCAGGGACGACCAGCGGTCAGCGACGGCGGCGCTGGCGCCGGCCGCCGCCCCGCCGCCGGATCGTGGCCTCGGGATCGGTCGCCCGCTGGCGGCTCACGTAGCGCTGCCGCGCGAGCTGCCGCTCGTACGCGAGGATGATCGGCGGGAAGCGCCGGAAGCGGATCCAGACCAGCGTCGCGACACCGATCAGTGCGGTCGCGAGGACCAGGATGAAGTCGAACGCGAAGAGCGCACCGACGAGCAGCATGGAGAACGTGATGAGGCCCGTCCACAGGAGCCACTCCCACAGGTCCAGGTACGGGCGATGGCGGTGCAGCTGGCGGGTGCGGAGGTTGTAGAGAAGCACGACCGCAACGAGCCCGACGATCGACGCGATGACCGTCAGCCAGAAGACGTCAGGAAAGAAGAAGGAGTTGAAGGACTCGAACAGGTATTCCCAGGGGGCACGCGTCACGAAGAACCTCGAAGTCGAGTAAGAATCCGCTGGGGCCTGGTTCCGAGGCCCGCGACGATGGCAGCGCTGGCTCCAGCGTCCACGGAGTATGCCACGACAGCCGCTATACTCGGCCCCCAGAACCCGGTCGTGGTGCGCTGCTGCCGCGAGTCAGTCGTTCGGCGCCCAGCAAACACTCACCGAACAGACCGAATCCTGGCGACCCACAACGGGAAACGGGAGGTGGACGCGATTGCGAGCCCTGCTGTCAGTCGCCGACCGTGAAGGAATCTCGGCGTTTGCCCGCCAGTTGCGCGAGCTCGACGTCGAGGTCTACGCAACCGACGGCACGCGCGAGCACCTTGCCGGCGAAGGCGTCGAGGTTGCGCCCGTCTCCGACCTGACGCATGTCGCCCCGCTCATCGGTGGGCAGGTGAAGACCTTCCACCCGGCTGTCTATGCCGGAATCCTGGCAAGGCGCGACGTCCAGAGCCAGCTCGACGAGCTGACTGAGCAGGGCATCGGCACGATCGATCTCGTGGTCGTCAACGTGAAGCCGTTTGCCCCGGAGGTCGGCCGCCGGCACCTCGGGATCGACGAGGCGATCGAGATGATCGACGTCGGCGGTGCAGCATTGCTCGGGGCTGCCGCCCGAAACGCCGCCGGCGTCGCGGCCGTGGCCAAACCGGAGCACTACCCGCAGGTCATCACCGAATTGCGCGAGCACGGGATGGTCTCGGCCGAGTTCCGTGCCCAGCTCGCGGCCGAGGCGTTCGGGGCGGTCGCCGCGTATCACGCCGAGATCGCGGCCTACCTCAACCAGCTTGCCGGGACGACGTTTCCGCCGCGCCTCGCGATGGTCCTCGAGAAGGTGACCGACCTTGCCTACGGCGAGAACCCGCACCAGCGAGCCGCCTTCTATCGCGAGACGACCCACCGCTCCTCCACCCTCGCCGACGCAGTCCAGCTGCAAGGCAGCAGGCCATCGTTCAACAACCTGCTCGATCTCGACGCGGCGTACCGCATCGCGTCGGACTACACGGCGCCGACCGTCGCGATCGTCAAGCACACCGATCCGGTCGGGCTGGCCTCGCACGACGAGCTCGTCGAGGCATACCGTCATGCGCTCGAGACCGATCCGGTCGCGTCATTCGGCGGGATCGTGGGCGTGAACCGCGAGCTCGACGGCGCGACCGCCCGCGAGATCGCGGCGAACTCCTACGAGGCCGTCATTGCGCCCGGCTACAGCGAGGCGGCCGTCGGCATCCTCCGTCCGAAGGCCGGCCTGGAGCTGCTCTCCGTGCCGCCCAACCCGATCGAGGGCATGCGCGATTACGGCATCGCGAACCTCGATTTCAAGCGCGTGGCCGGCGGCCTTCTCGTCGAGACACTCGATGATCCGGCGCTCGACCGGAGCCGGCTGCAGGTCGTGACCAAGCGGCGGCCGACGCTCGAGGAACTGACCGATCTCCTGTTCGCGTGGCGGGCCGTCCGCCACGTCCGGTCGAACGCGATCGTGCTCGCCCGGAGCGGCATGACGATCGGCATCGGAGCGGCGCAGGCAAGCCGCCAGGTGTCGGTCGAGATCGCCCTGCGCCGGGCCGGCGACCGGGCGAAGACGGCGGTCATGGCATCGGACGCGTACTTCCCGTTCCCGGATGGCATCCATGCCGCGGCCATGGCCGGCATCACCGCGATCATCCAGCCGGGCGGCTCGATCCGCGACGAGATGGCGATCGAGGCGGCCGACCGCCATCACCTGGCGATGGTCTTCACCGGCCGCCGCCACTTCAGACACTGATGGAAGAGCTGCTCGCCCTCGAAATGGTTCGGGTCACCGAGGCGGCGGCGCTCGCGTCCGCCCGGTTCATGGGCCGCGGCGAGAAGGACGAAGCCGACGCGGCCGCCACCGAGGCGATGCGCCGGACGATGGACGAGATCGAGTTCGCCGGGCGCATCGTGATCGGCGAGGGCGAGCGGGACGAGGCGCCGATGCTGTACATCGGTGAGACCGTCGGCCGGCACGAACCCGACGCGGAGGTCCAGGCGATCGACATCGCGGTCGACCCGCTGGAGGGCACGAACCTCGTGGCCCACGGCCAGGCCGGCGCGATCACGGTGCTCGCGGCGTCGGAGGCCGGCGGGCTCGTCCACGCGCCCGACACGTACATGGAGAAGCTGTGCGTCGGGCCTGTCGCCGCGGGCAAGGTCGACATCCGCGAGCGTCCGAGCGAGAACCTCGGTCGGATCGCCGACGCGCTCGGCCGGCGCGTCAACGACATCACGGTCGTGATCCTCGAGCGGCCGCGCCACGACGCGTTGATCGACGAGGTCCGTGAGGCCGGCGCCCGGATCAAGCTGATCGGCGACGGTGACCTGTCGGCGGCGATCTCGTGCGCGGTCATGGGTACCGGCGTGCACGCCGTCATGGGCATCGGCGGGGCGCCCGAGGGCGTGCTGACGGCGGCTGCGCTGCGCTGCCTCGGTGGCGAGATCCAGGCCCGCTTCCGCTATCGCAGTGACGAGGAGCGCGCCCGCGGCGCGCGCATGGGCCACGGCGACGAGTCGCGCGTCTACACGACCGAGGAGCTCGCCTCAGGCGAGAACCTCGTGTTCGCCGCAACCGGCGTGACGACGGGCGACCTGCTCCAGGGAGTGCGCTTCTTCGGCGGTGGCGCCCGGACGCACTCGTTGTCGATGGCCTACCAGACGAAGCAGGTCCGCTTCATCGACACCGTTCACATGTTCGACCGCGACCGCCCACCAAGCGTCCGCCTTTAGGCGCGGCCGCGCCTCGGGTCAGCCGGCGCTCCCGGCCGCCGCGGGGGCAGGCGCGGGCGCGGGCCGTAGTCTTGGCAGCACCTCGCGCCCGAACACCTCGATGAACTCGGCCTGGTTGCGGCCGACATTGTGCAGGTGGATCTCGTCGAAGCCCATGTTGACGTAGTGCTGGATGAGGGCCGCGTGCATCTCGAGATCGGACGTCATCAGGACCCGGTTCGCGAAGTCCTCGGGTTGGACCATCTTTGCCATCGCGGCAAAATCCTCCGGGTTCCTGATGTCCTGCTTCGGGAAGGGCATCCCGCCGTTCGGCCATTCGACGAGCGCGTTGTGGATTGCGTCCCGGTCGTTGCGCGCCCACGAGACGTGCAGCTGCAGCAGCTTCGGCTTCCCGGTCGGGTCCTTGCCGGCCTCGCGGGCCCCCTCGTCGAACTTGTCCCAGAGCATGACGATCTTCTCGTCGGCGGCACCGACCGTGATCATGCCGTCGGCGAACTTGCCGGTCCGCTTCGCGTTGAACGGGCCGGCCGTGGCCACATAGATGGGGACCGGTTCGTCGGGGCGGGTATAGAGCTTGGCGCTCTCGAGCGTGAAGTACTTCCCCGCGTGCTTGACGACCTCGCCGCTGAACAGCTTCGACATGACCTCGATGGCCTCGAACAGCATCGAGCTGCGAACGCCGATCTCCGGCCAGTGTCCGCCGACGACGTGCTCGTTGAGCGCCTCGCCTGCCCCGAGTCCCAGCCAGAACCGACCGGGGAACATGGCACCCAGCGTCGCCGCGGCATGGGCGATGACCGCGGGGTGGTAGCGGAACCCGGGGCATGTGACCCCCACCCCGAACGGGAGGCTCGTGCGCGTTCCGAGCGCGCCCATGAACGACCACGCGAACGCGCTGTGTCCCTGCTGCGGCAGCCACGGGTGGAAATGCTCGCTGACCATGAAGCCGGCCTCGAACCCGGCCGATTCGGCCTGCGCGCACCAGTCGAGCAGGTCGGTCGGGTGGAACTGCTCGAGCATCGCGGCGTAGCCGATCGTGGTCATGCGCGTGATTCTCCGTTGGGCAGCGGCGATGCCGCGAGCGTAGCATCACCCGCGCGATGACCGGCCGGACGATCGTGGCGATGGGTGGTGGTGGCTTCTCCGATGAGGTGGGCGCGACCCCGCTCGACGAGCACATCCTCGATCTCGCCCGGGAGGCCCGCGGCCGTGAACGCCCGCGAGCGTGCTTCGTGCCCACCGCGAGCGGCGACGCCGAGGGCTACATCGCCAGGTTCTATGCGGCCTACGCCCGCCGGTCCGAGGCCGCGCACCTCCAGCTGTTCCGGAGGACCGTCCCGGACCTGGAGCGGTTCCTGCTCGAGCAGGACGTCATCTATGTCGGCGGGGGCAACACCGCGAACATGCTCGCCGTGTGGCGCGTCCACGGCCTCGACCGCATCCTGCGGCGGGCATGGGACGAGGGGATCGTCCTGACCGGGCTTTCGGCCGGCTCGATCTGCTGGTTCGAAGGTGGCACGACCGACTCGTTCGGGGTGCTCGCCCCGCTGCGGGACGGCCTCGGGTTCCTCCCCGGCAGCCATTCCCCGCACTACGACGGCGAGCCCGAGCGGCGGCCCACCTACCACCGCCTCGTCGCGGCTGGTGAGCTTCCGGCGGGATATGCCGCCGACGACGGCGCCGGCCTCGTGTTCCGCGGCACGGAGCTCGCCGAGATCGTCTCCGAGCGCGCCGGCGCGCGCGGCTACCGGGTGGAGCGCGGACCGGACGGTGGCGCCGTCGAGACGGCGCTCGAGACGCGCGTCCTCGGCTGAAGCCGAAGCCAACGGCGACCGACCGCGTCCCACTCCGCGATCGGCCGGACCGCGTCCCGGCCTTCGACGGCAGCCCGATCGCGGCGGCGTGTCTCGACCGTGCGATGCCAGCCGGGTGGAACGAGTCCCGGCGCGAGATCGGCCAGTGGCGCGAGCACGAACAGCCGCTCCCCGGCGTCCCGATGCGGGACCTCGAGCAGCCGTGCCGCCTTCGCCGGATCCGCCTCGGCCTCGACCGAGCGAGCCTGGGGCGGTCGGTCGATCGCGAGCCGGGCGCGGCCGAAGACGAGCAGGTCGAGGTCGAGCTCGCGTGGACCCCAGCGTCGCCGGCGGCGGCGCCCGAAGTCGCGCTCGAGGCCCTTCAGCGCCGCGAGGAGCGCCGTCGCGCCCGTCGCCGGATCCGGACCTGCCGGAACGTCGAGCGCGACCACCGCGTTGCGAAAGTCGGGCTGATCCGTGACGCCGACCGGGGTGGTGACGTACAGCCGGGAGACGCCCCGAAGCCGCACGCCAGGGAGCGTGGCCAGCGCGCCGACCGCCTCGGCCAGCGTTCCCTCGGCGTCGCCCACGTTCGCCCCGAGCCCGACGTAGGCTCGGACGGCCTTCGCGCTCACGAGCCCTCCATGGTGCGCTCGATAGACTCCGTGGCGATGCGAGACGTCGCGGTCTGGATCCTCCACCCGGAACCGGGAGCCGGCGCGGGCCTGCTCGAGCGATGGGTCGCCACCGAGCGATCCCGGATCGCACGACGCCACCACGACGGTTTCCTGCGCGCCGGCGCGGCGACGGCCGAGATCGTCTCCGGTCCGCCCGACGATACATCGTTCGGCGCGCGGCTCCGCGGGCTGGTCGAGCACGCGCCGACCCCGCCCGAGCGGGGTGATCGTGCTGGGCTCCGGTGCCGTTCCGCTGGCGACGATCCGCGATCGCCGGCCGCTCGTCGCGACCGCGGCTTCGGCGCAGCCGACCGCGCTCGCCAACAACCGCTACTCGGCCGACGTCGTCTCGATCGCCTGCGCCGAATCGCTGCTGGACCTGCCTGACCTGCCCGCCGACAACGCGCTCCCGCGCTGGCTGGAGGAGGTGGCCGGATACCACGTCGATGACCTGCGCCACAGGTGGCGGCTCGCGTTCGACGTCGACGGGCCGCTCGACCTGCTGCTCATGGGTCGAGCGAGCGAATCGTCGGGCGCCAACGTCGGCACGGCAAAGACACGGCTCGACGCCATCGCGGCTGTCGCGGCCGATCGGCGGGCGGAGCTGGTCGTCGCCGGGCGCACCTCTGCCTCGACGTTGCGCTGGCTCGAGACGGCTGCGCGCGCACGGATCCGGGCGCTGATCGAGGAACGTGGCATGCGCGCAGCCAGCGTCCTGGCCCAGGCCGGGGCTCGGAACGTGCCCGGCCGCAGGCCGGCGTCCGTGCTCGGCCTGCTCCTCGATCGTGACGGCCCGGCGTCCCTCGGGGGCCATCTCGAACGACTGGGCGATGCCGCGGTGGTCGATACGCGCGTACTGCTCGCGCATCGGTTCGGCATCGACGAGCGTGACTGGCCGGCCGCCGAGGACCGTTTCGCGTCGGACCTGCTGCTCCCCGAGCGTGTCGCCGATCCGTGGCTCCGCGAGCTCACCGCGTCCGCCGCCGCCGCTCGGATCCCGGTCGCCCTCGGTGGGCACACGCTCGTGGGTCCCGGCCTGCGCCTCCTGCTTCGAACGAGCCGATGGACCTGAGCGCGGGCCTGCGACGCGAGCCGCCGATCGACCTCGAGGAGGTCGGCGAGGACGAGGCCCTGGCTGCCCGGATCCGTTCGGAGATCACGGCCAACGGTCCGATCACGTTCGCGCGGTTCATGGAGCTTGCCCTGTACGACCCGGATGGCGGCTACTACCGCGGAACCGAGCCGCGACCGGGCCGGGACGGCGACTTCCTGACAGCCCCCGAAGCGCACCCGATCTTCGGTCACGCGATGGCCAATCAGTTGATCGAGGTCTGGGAACGCCTGGATCGCCCCACCCCGTTCGTCGTTCGGGAGCACGGAGCCGGCACGGGGACCCTGGCCGAGGCCATCCTGCGCCGGCTCGAGCTGGCGCGGCCGGAGCTGCTCGCCGTTCTCCGGTACGTGCCTGTCGAAATCGATGCGCGGCGCCTCGAGGCGTTCGGCGAGCGGCTGAGCGCGGCCGGCTTCGCGGACCGCATCATGCCGGCGCGGGAAGACCGCCCGTTCACGGGTGTCGTGCTCGCGAACGAGGTCCTCGATGCACTGCCCGTCCACCGCGTCGGCGATCGGGATGGCTCCCTGGCCGAGCGGTTCGTCGCACTGGACGCCAACGGACACCTCGTCGACGGTTGGGGCCCGCCCTCGTCGCCGGCGCTCGGCGAACGGCTGCGGGCCGAGGGCGTGCAGCTCACCGAAGGCCAGTCGGCCGAGGTCTGCCTCGCCGTCGACGGCTGGATCGCGGATGCGGTGCAGTCCCTGGAGCGCGGTCTCCTGCTGCTCATCGATTACGGGGCCCACGCCGGGGAGCTGTACGACGCCGTGCGGCGACCGCAGGGTACGGTCCGCGCATTCGTTCGGCACCGGGTCGGCGGCGACCTCTACGACCACATCGGCCGCCAGGACCTGACCGCACATGTCGACCTGACCGCGCTGGGCGCAGCCGCCAGGGCCGTGGGGCTGGCGCCTGTCGGGGAGACCTCGCAAGCAGAGTTCCTGATCGGCAACGGTACGGAAGCCCTGCTCCAGGAGGTCCAGGCCGATCCGGCCACCACCCTCGCCGCTTACGTCGAGCTGCGGTCCGCGTTGATGCGGCTCATCGACCCGGCCGGGATGGGCGGGTTCCGCGTGACGGCCTTCGGGCGCGCCTGGCCGGCCGGTCCGCCGCTCGCCGGGTTCGCCTACCGCGGACCGCGCCGCTGAAGGGGTCGCACCGCAACCATCCGGACCGCACTACGGCACCTTCCCTATTGCGGAGCTCCAGCCAATGTTGCGACGCTGCCCTCGGTCGCTGCGACCACGGCTCGAGGAGCGGGGTGCGAACCCGGCACGCGCGCTCGACGCGCTCCGCTCCCGGAGCCCTTTCCCGCGGGCGTCGGACGCGCTCGAGGCCACCTGCCTGCCCGGTCTCCGGGCGCCCGCCCGCGGCGCGCAGCCCACCCGTGGCCCACTGCTAGAATGAGCTTGTTTCGTGGTGCCTCTCGATCGGGGCTGCCTGCCCGCGCGACAGCGTTCCGAACCGACTGAGTCCCACGTCGCTCCAGGGGAGTTCAGTTGGAAGCGCTCTGGTACATCTTGGGCTTCGCCTTCGCCGGGGTCTCCTTCGTGTTCCTGACGATCGCCGCGGCCTGGCTGGTTTCGCACCGCAACCGGGGTGACGTCCACAAGGGCCTCCCCTACGAGTCGGGCATCGACACGTACGGCGACACCCATGGCCGCTTCGGCCTCTCCTTCTACATCTACGCGCTGCTGTTCGTGGCGTTCGACATCGAGGTGGTCTTCCTCTTCGTCTGGGCGCTCACGTTCAAGGAGCTGCTCCTCGGTGGGTTCGTCAGCATGCTGATCTTCGTCGTCGTCGTCCTGCTCGGGCTGTTCTACGCGGTCCGCAAGGGTGCCCTCACATGGCACTGAGCAAGAAGGCCCCGGGCGCCGCAAGCGCCCTCGTCGTCCCCGAGCCGGCCGACATCGTCGAGCCGCTCGTCGTCCCCAACACCTTCTGGACCTCGAGCTCGCCCGGCGCGTACGTCGGCGGCCACGAGCCCGACCACACGCACCTCGCGGAGCTCGAGGCGGACGAGGCCTCGCGGCGCGACAACGCGCGCTGGAGCGGCCCGCTCGAGATCATCCCGACCAAGGCCGACTACGTCCTCGACCTGATCCGGATGAACTCGCTGTGGCCGCTGTTGTCAGGGCTGGCGTGCTGCGCGATCGAGATGATGTCGACGGCCACGTCGCGCAACGACCTCGACCGGTGGGGACACTTCCCGTTCCGCGCGAGCCCTCGCCAGGCCGACGTGCTGATCGTCGCCGGGACGCTGACCACGAAGATGGCCGGGCCGCTGATCCGGCTGTGGGAGCAGATGCCCGAGCCCAAGTGGTGCGTCGCGCTCGGCGACTGCACGTGCTCGGGTGGCCGCTACAAGCGCAGCTATTCGACCGTAGAGGGCATCGACCGGGTCATGCCGGTCGACGTGTACATCCCCGGCTGCCCGCCGCGGCCCGAGGGCCTGATGTACGGGATGATGAAGCTCCAGCAGCTCGTCAAGCAGCGCCGAGGCCACTGGCCGGAGCGGGCGATCGGCCCCACCGTTCCGCAGGACGTCTAGTGGATCGACGCTTCAAGACGCGGCTCGAAGCGCACTTCGAGGATCGCCTGACCGGCCCGGTCCGGCAGCGCCATGACGAGACCGAGATCCGCATCCGGCCGGGCGACGTCGTGCCGGTGATGACCGAGCTGCACGACAACGCCGATTTCCGCTTCGAGTTCCTCGCCGACCTGTGCGGCGTGGATACCGGCGAGGCGATGCAGGTCGTCTACCACCTGTGGAGCGACACCACGCCCGACTGGCTGCGCGTGATCGCCGACGGCCTGTCGCGCGACGATCCAAGGGCTCCGTCGCTCACCTTCCTCTGGCCGGGCGCCGAGTGGATGGAGCGCGAGGCCTACGACATGTTCGGCATCAACTTCGAGGGCAACCGCGACGTGCGCCGGATCTACATGCCGCCCGAGTACACGAGCTTCCCGCTGCGCAAGGACTTCCACCTGCCGGACGACGCAGCCCGCTCGCCGGGTGCCGGCTCGCGGCACATGGAGCAGGCGCACCTGCCGACCAACAACCCGAGCTCCACGATCCGCCGCCTGCCCGGCTCACGCCAGCTGCCGGCGAAGCCATGACGACCACCCAGCGGCCGTCGGCCGACGATCCGCGCATCCTGCTCGACCAGGAGGCCGGCGTCTTCGAGCCCGTTCCGCCCTACCCGCCGCGAACCGAGCGCGAGGCCGAGTTCTACACGCTCGGCGACGGCGAGATGTTCCTCAACATGGGACCGCAGCATCCATCGACGCACGGCGTGCTGCGGGTGGTGCTCAAGATCCAGGGCGAGAACGTCGTCGACCTCGACCCGGTCCTCGGCTACCTCCACCGTGGCGTCGAGAAGCTCGCCGAGAACGCCGACTACCACCAGGTCATCAGCCAGGTCGACCCGCTCGAATACGTCAGCTCGCTGTTCAACGAGTGGGGCGCGGTGCTGAGCTTCGAGAAGCTGCTCGACGTCGACGTCCCGCGCCGCGCCGAGTACATCCGGGTGCTCTCCGCGGAGCTCAACCGCATCGCCAGCCACTCCCTGTTCCTGGGCTGGATGGCGCTCGATCTCGGCGGCCTGACACCGATCCTGTGGTCGTTCATCGAGCGCGACGAGATCGTCGAGATGCTCGCCTCGCTGACCGGCCAGCGGATGCTCTTCAACTACTTCCGCATCGGCGGCGTCAACGGCGACCTCAACCACGACTTCATGAGCCGGCTCGGCAACTGGATGAGCCGCGCGACCGAGCAGATCGAGGCCGGCCAGGGCCTGCTCAACGAGAACGAGATCTTCGTCCGGCGAATGCGCGGCCTCGGGCCCATCGACACGGCGACGGCGCTGCGGATGTGCTTCACGGGGCCGAACCTGCGCGCCACCGGCGTCCCGTTCGACATCCGCCGAGCGCATCCGTACTCGGTCTACCCCGAGCTCGATTTCGACATCCCGACCCGTACCGAGGGCGACTGCCTCGCGCGCTACCTGCTTCGGATGGAAGAGGTCAAGCAGAGCCTGCGGATCATCGACCAGTGCCTGCACCAGATGCCGGACGGGCCGGTGATCGCCAAGCTGCCGCGCCTGCTGCGGCCGCGACCCGGCCGTGCCTACGCGGCGGTCGAGAGCCCGCGCGGCCAGTACGCGACGTACGTCATCAGCGACGGCACCGACCAGCCCTTCCGGATGCGGATCCACGACCCGTCGTACATCCACTCTGCAGTCGGTCGGGCTGCTGATGAAGGGCAATCTCATCGCAGACACGATGGCGATCATGGCCAGCCTCGACCCGATCATGGGTGGAGTCGATAAATGAACTGCCGTTCGCAGCGCTGCAGGCGCCGATTCCGAGCGCAGGCGCCGGCGAGCACGCGAGCGAGCGCGCTCGCTGTGCGTGAGCGAGCGCCGCAGCCGGCAACGCCGCGATTCGGCCGTCATGGCAGTCGGGCCGCTGTCACCGGAGGGCACCGACGGTGACGGTCGTTGGGCAGCACCTGGAACCGGCTGACCTTGCCGGGGAAGGTCGTCTTCACCGTCGTCCCGCTGCTCGCGGTCCTGACGGTCGCCGGCGCCGTCACCATCGCGCTCGTCGCCCAGCCGGTCATCGACATCATCGTGGCGAACCTGGCGATCGCCCGGTTCGTGGTGGCCGCCACGGTGATCCTGCTCATGACCATCCCGACGGCCTTCCTGATCATCTACATGGAGATGAAGATCATCGCGCTGATGAACCTGCGGATCGGCCCGGATCGGGTCGGGCCGTTCGGGTCGCTGCTGTCGGTGGTCCACGGGCTCAAGGTCCTCATGAAGGAGGACTTCACCCCGACCGGCGCGGATTCGACCGTCTTCACCTGGGCGCCCGTTGTCGTCTACCTGACCAGCGTGATGACCCTGCTCGTCATCCCGTTCGCCCCGGACGGCGTGGTCGGCGCGAGCTTCAACCTGGGCCTGCTGTACTTCTTCGCGATCAGCGGCCTGTCGGTCGTCGGCCTGCTGATGGCCGGCTGGTCGAGCTTCAACAAGTACTCGCTGCTCGGCGGGCTGCGCTCCGCGGCGCAGGTCGTGAGCTACGAGATCCCGCTCGTCCTGTCCGTCGTGGGCGTGATCATGATCGCGGGGACGATGGACCTGAACACCATCGTCCTGAACCAGTCGGGCTGGTTCACCGACTGGTACGTCTGGCAGCAGCCGCTCGGCTTCCTGATCTTCTTCATCGCCGCCACCGCCGAGGCGAACCGGACCCCGTTCGACCTGACCGAGGCGGACTCCGAGATCGTCGCCGGCTTCGCCACCGAGTACTCGGGGATGCGCTTCGGGTTCTTCTTCTTCGCCGAGTACGTGAACGTCTTCATCATCTCGGCGCTGACCGTGACGCTGTTCTTCGGCGGCTGGAACGCGCCGATCGCGTGGCCCGCGGAATGGGCGATCAACCTGGCGATCAATCCCGGGTCGCTCGGGATCGCCCTGCTCCTCATCGTGCTCATCGCCCCGCTCGTCCTGACGCTCGTGTTCGCGACGCCGCTGTGGCTCATCAGCTCCCGCATCAAGACCTGGCAGGCGCTGCTCGGCGGCTTCGTGCTCGCCAACATGTTCGTGATCGGGATCGTCTTCGGCCTCGCCTACATCGGCCTCGCCTGGGTGGCCGGTCTGCTCTGGTTTATGCTCAAGACGTACCTCTTCGTGTTCACCTTCGTGTGGATGCGTGGGACCTTGCCCCGGGTCCGCATCGACCAGCTGATGAACTTCGCCTGGAAGTGGTTGATGGAGCTCGCGTTCATCAACATCTTCGTGACGGCCGGGGCGATCATCCTCATCGAGTACCTGAGGCGCCCGTGAGCTTCGTACCCGGACTGGGCATCGTGAAGGGCATGGCGCTGACCCTGCGCCGCTTCTTCGAGCCGAAGGTCACGGTCAAGTACCCCGAGGAGCGCTACGAGGTCGCGCCGAAGTTCCGCGGACGCCTGCAACTGCTGTACGACGAGTGGGGCACGCTCAAGTGCGAGACCTGCTTCCAGTGCGCCCAGGCGTGCCCGATCGAGTGCATCGACATGGGCGGCGTCGACTCGCGCGGCCGCTACCACGTCCATTGGGGTCCGCCGGAGACGTACGGGGAGCGGCGCGAGGAATCGGCGCTGCGCCGGTCGGGCCGGCCGGTCCCCGACGCGGCCTACCGCCATTTCCAGGCCGTGGACCTCGCGCCCGTCGACGAGATCCTCGATGACGTGGACTACGACCCGAAGCGCATGCTCGAGATCCTCGAAGCGACGCAGGATGTCTACGGCTACCTGCCGGTCGCGGCCCTGAAGCGGATCAGCCAGAAGACCGGCGCGTGGTACGCGATGATCTACGGCACCGCGACCTACTACGGGCACCTCCGCTTCGAACCGGCCGAGGACGCCGAGCAGGCCGCAGCGATCGACCGAAACCGCCCGCCCGAGGCGTCGTACGTGGCCGCGCTCGGGGCCTCCCTCGCAGGCGTCCCGCGCGGCGCCCCGCCGGCGGCCTGACCATGGTCAACCGGCTGTCCACGCCGTCCGGCTGGCCGGCGATCCTCTTGGAGCGCGCCGACGCGGCTGATCCCACCGATCTCGATGCGGCCGTCGCCGCGGGCGCGTTCGAGGGCCTGCGCCGGGCGATCCGCGACCTCGGCCCGACCGGCGCGATCGCCACGGTTGCGGCATCCGGGCTGCGCGGCCGGGGCGGCGCAGGCTTCCCGACAGGCGAGAAGTGGCGCGCCGCGGCGTCGGTCGAGGCACCGCGGCGCTACGTCGTCGCGAACGGCTACGGCGCAGATCCCGCGACGTTCACCGATCGCGCACTGCTCGAGCTCGACCCGTTCGCGGTGATCGAGGGGACCGCGATCGCGGCCTACGCAATCGGCGCGACCGAGGCGTTCATCGCGGTCCGCGGGGAGCAGACCGAGGCCATCCGGCGCCTCGAGGCGGCCATCGCGGCCGCCGAGGAAGCCGGCTTCCTCGGCGGCGACGTGCACGGCTCCGGCCACACCATCGACGTGCGAGTCCGGCCGGTCCAGGGCGCCTACATGCTCGGCGAGGAGACCGTCCTGCTCAAGGCCCTCGAGGGGAAGCGCGGCCAGCCGGAGCAGCGTCCACCGTATCCGGCCGAGCGCGGCCTGTTCGACATGCCGACCGTCGTCCAGAACGTGCAGACGCTGGCCGCGACGCCGTGGATCGTGCGGAACGGCCCCGAAGCGTTCACCGCCGTCGGCGGCAGGGGCAGCCCGGGCACGATCCTCGTCCAGGTCCGCGGTCCCGGTGCCGAGGGCATCGCGGAGGTCCCGCTGGGCACGCCGCTCCGCGAGATCGTGAAGCTGGCCGGCAAGCTGTCGAAGGGCCGCACGGTCAAGGCGCTGCTCGTCGGCGGGCCATCCGGCGGACTGCTCCCGCCCGATCTGCTCGACACGCCCTACGACTTCGAGTCCCTGCGCGCGGCAGGGGCCCATCTCGGCTCCGGTTCGGTGGTGATCGCCGACGACCGCGCGTGTGTCGCTGACCTCGCTCGCCTGCTGACCCGGTTCTGCTCGAGCGAGGCGTGCGGCAAGTCGATCCCGTGTCGCATCGGCACGCGCCGGATCGCGGAGATCGGTGACCGGATCGTCGAGGGGCGGCCCCGCCAGAACGACCTCGGCATCCTCGCCGACCTCTCGGCGGACATCGTCGGCTCCGCGCTGTGCGACCACGAGCGTCTTGCAACGCTTCCGTGGGGGAGCGGAATGCGATACTTCAGGGCAGAGCTCGACGATCATCTCCTCCGCAGCTCCTGCCCGGCCGGTGTGTGCCAGCCCATCGCGGTTGCCGCCGGTACCACCCAGTGAAGGCGCCCGCATGGCCGACCTGATCACGCGCCCCGACAGCCGCCCCGACCGCGCTCCCGCCGCGTCGCCCGAATCGCTTGCCGAGCGCCTGCTCGACACGCAGGCGCCGCAGCGACCGCAGTCGACGCCGCGCATCCGGATCGAGGTCGACGGGCGGGTCGTGGAGGGCTTCGAGGGCCAGACGATCCTCGAGGTCTGCCGCGACAACGGGATCGAGATCCCGACCCTGTGCTACGAGCCGAAGCTGCCGGGTTTCGGTGCCTGCCGCATGTGCGTCGTCGAGGTCGAGGGCGAGGAGTACCCGCCGATCAGCTGCTCCCGGACGTGCGAGCCGGGGATGAAGGTCGAGACCCAGACGGACGAGGTCCGGCGGCTGCGCCGCACGAACCTCGAGCTGATCTTCAGCGACCACAACGCGTATTGCCTGCCGCCGTGCCAGAACAAGTGCCCGAGCCACATCGACATCCCGGGCTTCCTCAAGGCCAACGCCGAGGCGGACTGGCGCGAGTCGACCCGCATCTTCAAGCGCACGATCCCGTTCCCGAGCGTGCTCGGCCGGGTATGCCCCGCCCCGTGCGAGGAGCACTGCCGGCGGGACGAGGTCGACGAGGCGATCGCGATCCGCGACAGCCACCGCTACGCGGGCGACCAGGTGCTCAAGTCGATGCTCGACGAGGACGTCGATCCGCCCGTCCCGTTCGAGCGCCAGGCGGCGACCGGCCGCAAGGCGGCGGTGATCGGGTCCGGGCCGGCCGGCATGGCCGCCGCCTACTACCTGCTGATCGCGGGGCACGACGTGACGGTCTACGAGCGCGATCCGGCGCCCGGCGGGATGCTCCGCTACGGCATCCCGCAGTACCGCCTGCCGAAGGTCGAGGTCCTCGAGGCCGAGTACGAGTCGGTGACGCGGCTGGGTGGCACGATCGTGTGCGACGCGGCGCTCGGTCGTGACTTCACCCTTGACGACCTGACCAACCAGGGCTTCGGCGCCGTGCTCGTCGCGATCGGCTGCTACGACACGAACAAGCTGGGGATCCCCGGCGAGGACGCGGCCGAGGTGCTCGACGGCCTCGAGTACCTGCGCACCGCGACGCTCGGGCTGCCGTACCCGGAGCACGCCGGCAAGCGCGTCGTCGTCATCGGCGGCGGGTTCACCTCGATGGACTGCTCGCGCACGTCGGTCCGCCAGGGCGCCGCCGAGGTGACGCTCGTCTACCGCCGCGACATGAAGGACATGCCAGCCGCAAACGAGGTCCACGAGGCGATCGAAGAGGGTGTGAGCACCATCTTCCAGGCGGGCCCGGTCCGCGTCGTCACCGACAAGGCCGGCAACGTGACCGGCGTCGAGTTCATCCGGATGAAGCTCGGCGAACCCGATGCGTCAGGCCGGCGCCGGCCCGAGCCCGCCCCGGGGACGGAGTTCACGATCCCCTGCGACCGGGTCCTGCTCGCGATCGGGCAGGGGCCGGAGCTCGACTGGGTCGAGCAGCCCGGCAACGAGGGCGTGACCGCGAAGCGTGCGCGGCTGGCCGCCGATGCCGTCACGTTCTCGACCGGCCGGCCGGGCGTGTTCGGCAGCGGTGATGTGCGCATCGGCGCGGCGACCGTGGTCGAGGCCGTCGCCGAAGGTCGCCGCGCGGCGTATGCGGTCGACGCGTATCTCAAGGGGTTGGACCTCGAGGCGATCCGAACCCGCCAGACGCTCGCCGAACCGCAGCCCGAGTTCCTGTCGATCGTGCCCTTCACGAGCGAGGTGAAGGAGCCGCGCTACCGGATGACGGCGATGCCCGCCGAGGTGCGCAACCAGAGCTACGTCGAGTACGAGCTGCCGTACACGCCCGAGGACGCGATGGCCGAATCGACGCGCTGCCTGCAGTGCACGTGCGAGGCGATCGGCTTCTGCGACCTGCGCCGGCTCGGCATCGAGTACGGCACGACGCTCAAGACGCTCGAACCGCAATACCACCAGGGCGCCGGCTACCGCAGCGTCACCGAGAACCGCTTCACCGGCACGAACCACGACTACATCCGCGACGACTCCCACGCGTTCATCCTGCGCGAGCCGTCGCGCTGCATCGACTGCGGGCGCTGCGCCAACGTCTGCGCCGAAGTCGTCGGGGCCGCGTGCTACGACTTCATGCGGATCGGCTTCGACACGCTCGTCACGACGCCGCTCGACATGAGCCTCAACGACACCCCGTGCGTGTCGTGCGGCCGTTGCGCCGAGACGTGCCCCACCGGGGCGCTCATGCCGAAGCCGCGCGTGCTCGAGAAGTACGAGGTCGACGAGAGCCGCTGCATCCTGTGCGGCATCTGCGTCGACGCCTGCCCGTACGACGCGCTCCGCGACGGCGCCGACATCGAGCTCGCCCAGACCAGCCGCGAGCAGCCGATGATCGACCTCATGGCGATCTCGGCGATCGAGCGCGAGACCGAGGTCACCTACATCCGGCGCGAGGCCGACTGGGCGACCCGGGCCGCGGCCGAGGGCCGCCTCATCGACGCCGGGCGGCTGCTGCCGGTGCTGCCGGCCACGACCACCGGCCTTCCGTCGGGGAACGGTCACGGCGCCAACGGCAACGGCCACGCGGCGCTGGGCAGCGGACACGGAAACGGCGGGCATGGCGCCGGCGGCGGCCACGCCCACCCGAAGTAGCCATGCTCCGCACGCTCGTGCCGCTCCTGATCGCGGCCGCGATCCTCGGCATCGTCACCGGCATCGCCGCGTTGATGATCGTGCTGCTCGGCCAGGACTGGGAGGACGCCCTCCTGTGGCTCTTGTCGGCAGTGATGATCGGCTCGGCGCTGCTGGTCGTGACGATGCGCGACATCATCCGCTGCGGCCTGGCGATGATCGTGTGCTTCGGGGCGCTTGCCGGGATCTACGTGCTTCTTGGGGCGCCGCTCATCGGCGCGACGCAGGTCATCGTGTACATCGGCGCGATCAGCGTGCTGATCCTGTTCGCGATCATGCTCACGCAGACGAAGGACGCGCCGCGGGTGCTCGTCTTCCAGACCCAGTCGGCAGCGGCCGCGGTCGCCTCGATCATCATCGCGATCGTCATCGCGCTCGCGATCACCGCCACGGACTGGGGTGAGCTGTCGCAGCGGGTCCGGCTCTCGACCGACGAGCTGTCGCGGCTGCTGTTCACCGAGGGGGGCAACCTGCTCCCGTTCGAGGTGATCGGGGTGCTCCTGCTGGCGGCCGTGATCGGTGGCGTGTTCCTGGCCAAGCGCGAGCCCGGCGGGCCGCCGTGAGCAACTCGCTCGACGCCTACCTGATCCTGTCCGCGCTCCTCTTCTCGATCGGCACCTTCGGGTTCCTCGCCCGGCGCAACGCGATCAGCATGCTCATGTCGATCGAGCTCATGCTCAACGCGGTCAACCTGGCGATCGTCGCGTTTGCCGCGTTCGGGGCATTCGGGGCCACCCAGGAGGGCGTGTCGCGCGGCTCCGTGATCGCGCTGATGGTCATCTCGGTGGCTGCAGCCGAAGCGACGGTCGGCCTCGCGATCATCATCGCGATCTACCGCAACAAACGCACGCCACTCGTGGATGAGTACGACGCGATGCGTCAATGACCCAACTTATCCCCCTGATCGCGGTACTGCCGTTCGCGGGGTTTGCGATCACTGCACTGATCGGCAGGCGGCTGGGGAAGCAGGCGCACTGGATCCCGGTCCTCGCCGTCTTCGCGGCGTGGGTCATCGCGATGCTCGCGTCGTATTGACGTGCTGACCGGGGCGGCGCCGCTCGTCGAGGGATCCGAGGACCTCCACGCCTACGTGGTGCCGATCTACGAGTGGATCCCGGCCGGCGCGTTCAACGTCGAGGTCACGTTCTTCGTCGATCCGCTGACCGCCTGCCTCCTGATCGTCGTCACGACGATCGGCCTGCTGGTCCACATCTATTCGATCGGGTACATGGGCCACGACCCGGGGTACTGGCGCTTCTTCGCCTACCTCAACCTGTTCATGTTCTCGATGCTCCTGCTGGTCCTTGCGGACAGCTGGCTGGTCGTGTTCGTCGCCTGGGAGCTGGTCGGCCTGTGCAGCTACCTGCTCATCGGGTTCTGGTTCAAGCGACCCTCGGCGGCATTGGCGAGCAAGAAGGCGTTCCTGGTCAACCGGGTGGGCGACGTCGGCTTCGCGCTCGGGATCATGGCGATCTTCGCGAGCACGCTCGCGCTTGGCGAGCCCACCCTCAACATCCGCGAGTCGATCGAGCTGCTGACGGCGGAGGGCGCCGTCCTCCTGATCCCGCTGACGATCATCGCGCTGCTGGTGTTCGCCGGGGCGATGGGCAAGAGCGCCCAGTTCCCGCTCCACGTCTGGCTTCCCGACGCCATGGAAGGGCCCGACCCCTGTGTCTGCGCTGATCCACGCGGCGACCATGGTCAACGCCGGCGTCTACCTCGTCGCCCGCGCGAACCTCCTGTTCGCGCACTCGCTGGAAGCGATGTCCATCGTCGCCGGGATCGGCATCTTCACGGCGATCCTCGCCGCGTCGATCGCGTTCACCCAGACCGACATCAAGCGGGTGCTCGCGTACTCGACGCTGAGCCAGCTCGGCTACATGTTCGCGGCGCTCGGGGTGGGGGCCTTCACCGCGGCGATCTTCCACCTCATGGCGCACGGCTTCTTCAAGGGCCTGCTGTTCCTCGGCTCCGGTTCGGTGATCCACGCGGTCGATGGCGAGCAGGACATGCGCAACATGGGCGGGCTGCGCCAGAAGATCCGGATCACCTACGTGACGATGCTGATCGGGTCGATCGCGATCGCCGGCATCCCCCCGTTGGCGGGCTTCTTCAGCAAGGACGAGATCCTCGCCGAGGCCTTCAAGCTCGGATTCCAGTGGATCTGGGTCATCGGGCTCGTCGTGGCGATCATGACCGCGTTCTACATGTTCCGGCTGGTCGGCCTCACCTTCTGGGGCGACTTCCGGGGCCCCAAGGAGCTGTGGGACAAGATCCACGAGTCGCCGAGGATCATGACGATCCCGCTGATCCTGCTCGCCATCCCCTCGATCTTCCTCGGCCTGCTCCTCGGGCTGCCGTTCGGTGACAGCAGAATTCACCAGTGGCTGGCCCCGGTCTTCGACGAGGGTGTCCACACGATCGAGGAGCTGCGCCACGTGGAGCCGCCGCCGTTCGTGTTCTTTGGCCTCGACGGCTTCCTGATCGTGGTGAGTGTCGCGGCGGCGCTCGCGGGCATCATTGCCGCGTGGCGGCTGTTCGGCGCGGAGCTGCCGGGCATCCGCATCTCGCCGCGGCCGGAGCGCGTCCGCGAGTTGAGCGCCCGTGTGCCATTCCTCTACCGGGCGTCGCTCAACAAGTGGTGGTTCGACGACCTCAACCACCTGCTGTTCATCGTGATCGGCGGGCGGGTCGCGGCGTTCCTGTGGTGGTTCGACCGCGTGGTGGTCGACGGAACGGTCAATGGCATCGGCGCGCTGACGGTCGGGGCCGGGCGTGAGCTGCGCCTGGTCCAGACCGGGCGGGTCCAGAACTACGCGCTCGGCATCGCGTTCGGGCTGATCGTGATGGCCGGCTCGTACCTCATCCTGGCGGGGCGCTGACGATGAACGTCACCGACATCCCGATCCTGTCGATCCTGATCTTCCTGCCGCTGCTCGGCTCGATCGTCCTGGCCATCCTGCCGGCAACGATGACGCGGCCCGTCGCGCTCGCCACCGCGCTGCTGACATGGGTGGTGTCGCTGATGCTGCTCGTCGGCTACGCGCCGACCTCGCCGGGCTTCCAGTACACCGAGACGGTCGACTGGATCCCGCTGTTCGGCATCCAGTACAAGCTCGGCGTGGACGGGGTCTCGGCCGCGCTCGTCGTGCTCACCACGACCCTGACCTGGATCTCGATCCTCGCGAGCTTCGGCCCGATCCAGACCCGGATCAAGGAATACATGGTCTCGTTCCTCGTGCTCGAGCTCGGCATGCTCGGCGTGTTCCTGGCGCTGGACCTGTTCCTGTTCTACATCTTCTGGGAGGTCGTGCTCGTCCCGATGTACCTGATCATCGGGATCTGGGGCGGCGCCAACCGGATCTACGCCACGATCAAGTTCGTGCTGTACACCCTCGTCGGGTCGCTGCTGATGCTCGTGGCGATCCTCGCCACCGCGTTCGCGTACCAGTCCGCGACCGGCAGCTGGGCGAACGCCTTCGACTACGAGACGCTGCGCGCCTTCGCCCTCGACCCGGGCGGCGGCTTCGCACCGGAGCTCCAGCTCGCGGCGTTCATCGCGTTCTTCCTCGCGTTCGCGATCAAGGTCCCGATGTTCCCGTTCCACACGTGGCTGCCCGACGCGCATACCGAGGCGCCGACGGCCGGCTCGGTGATCCTCGCAGGGGTCATGCTGAAGCTCGGCGGTTACGGCCTGCTGCGCTTCGCCATCCCGCTCTTCCCCGACGCCGCGCAGACGTTCGCGCCGGTGGTCATCGGCCTGTCCCTGATCGGGATCATCTACGGCGCGATCGTCGCCCTCGTCCAGCCGGACCTCAAGCGCCTCGTCGCCTACTCGTCGGTCAGCCACATGGGCTTCGTCACGCTCGGCCTGTTCGTGTTCAACGAGCAGGGCGAGCAGGGCGCGATCCTCCAGATGATCAACCACGGCCTGATCACCGGAGCCCTGTTCCTGCTCGTGGGCGTCATCTACGAGCGCACCCACGACCGGACGATCGCGAAGATGGGCGGCCTCTCCGCGCTGATGCCCGTCTACGTGGCGGTGTTCGGGTTCTTCGCGTTCGCGTCGGCCGGGCTGCCCGGCCTGAGCGGCTTCGTCGGGGAGTTCCTGACGCTCGTGGGCGCCTTCGTCGCCAACCCATGGGTCGCCGCAGTCGCCGCCTTCGTGATGATCCTCGGGGCGGCGTACCTGCTGTGGATGTTCCAGCGCATCGCGTTCGGCGAAGTCTCGCCATTCTTCCGCGAGCTCGGGCACCACCTGACCGACATGACCCCAACCGAGGTGTTGACCCTCGCGCCGCTGGCCGCGCTCGTGGTCGCTTTCGGGCTGTTCCCCGGCCTCCTCCTCGACCTGATCCCGCTGACCGTCGCCGCGACCGTCGAGAGCGCCGACAGCGGCCAGGTGATCGCGATCCCGACCGAGATCGTGCTCATCGCCCTCGGCCTGTTGCTGGCCTTCGTCGTCGGCCGGATCGTGTACGTCGCGGTCCTCGACCACGAGCCGGCCGCGGAACCGGCCCCCGGAGCGGGAGGTGCCGCATGACAGTCCAGGAGCTGGCGATCGTCGCGCCGTTCGTCGCCGCGATCCTGACCGCCATCGCGATCCTGCTCGTGGACCTCGCCTGGCCGAATCGGTCCGCCCTCGCCGTCGCGACCGCGCTGATCGGGCTGGCGATCACGGCCTGGCTGGTCATCCTCGTCGGCGGCTCCGGCACCCAGGTCGCCTTCGGCGGCACGTACGAGGTCGACGACCTCACGACGTTCCTGCAGCTGCTGCTGATCGGCGTGGTCGCGCTGTCGATCGTGTTCGGGCCCGATTACCTGGCGCCCCGAAACCTGCCGACCGCCGAGTTCGCCACGGTCCTCGTCTTCGCGCTCACGGGCGCGATGCTGATCGCCGCCTCGGCGGACCTGCTGATCCTGTTCATCGCCCTCGAGCTGATGGTGCTGCCCGGCTACCTGCTGGCGGCCTACCACAAGACCGATGCCTACTCGACCGAGGGCGCGATCAAGTACTTCCTGCTGGGCTCGTTCAGCTCGGCGATCTTCCTGTTCGGCCTTGCGTTCGTGTGGGGCATGACGGGCACGACGAGCACGGCCGGCGTGGCCGAGGCGCTCAGCGCCATCGTGGCCGGGTCGAGCGAGCTGTCGCCGGGGCTGGCCATGGGCCTTGCGCTGATGACGACCGGGGTGGCCTTCAAGATCGCGGCCGTGCCGTTCCACTACTGGACGCCGGACGCCTACCAGGGCTCGCCGACACCCGTGACCGGCTACCTGTCGGTTGGTCCGAAGCTCGGCGCGTTCGCGCTGATCCTGCGGCTCTTCGCCGACGGGCTCTACCCGCTGGCCGAGTGGTGGCTGCCGGTCGTGCTCGTGCTCTCGACGCTGACGATGACGCTCGGCAACCTCGTCGCGCTCACCCAGGACAACGTCAAGCGCATGCTCGGGTACAGCTCGATCGCGCATACCGGCTACATGCTGGTCGGGCTGGCGGCATACGCGGCCGGGGAGCTGCAGGGCCTCGAAGGGCTCCTCTACTACAGCGTGGCGTATGCCGCGATGAACCTCGGCGCGTTCGCGGTCGTCGGCGCGCTCCAGAAGCGGGCGGGCGTCACCTCGCAGCTCGAGACCTTCGCCGGCCTGGGCCGGCGCGAGCCGCTGCTCGGCGGGCTGATGGTGCTGTTCCTGTTGTCGCTCATCGGCATCCCGCCGACGGCCGGCTTCTTCGCCAAGGCCTACGTGATCATCGCCGCGGTCGAGGTCGGCGGCCCGCTCACCGTGCTGGCCGTGATCATGGTCATCAACGCCGCGATTGCCGCCTTCTACTACCTGCGTGTCGTCGTCTACATGTACATGCGCGATCCGAAGACCGAGTCCGCGCCGCTTCGCCACGGTCGCCTGCTGTGGTCCGGGCTGGCGGTCACGACCGTGCTCGTGATCGTGCTCGGCCTGTTCCCGACGACGGTCTTCAACGCCGTGGGCGACGCCGCGCAGGCACTGCCCCCGATCGAGGTCACCCAGGCATCGAACTGACCCGATGTTCGCGCCCTGCAAGACGGTCCCCGGAGCGGCCGACTAGCATTCGACGCATGCCCAACCCCTCGCCGACGCTCCTCGATGAGCTCCTCCCCGACGGCGCGCGCCTGTTCGTCGTCTCGAACCGCGGCCCCGTGACGTTCGAGACCGCCGGTCGGCTGCGCCAGGTGAACGAGCTCGACAACGGCAAGCGCGTGCCGTTCGACGCACCCGGCCTCGCGGCGTCACGCGGCTCGGGCGGCCTGGTCACGGCCCTCGCCGAGGTGGGGCGCTACGCGCCGATCACCTGGGTCGCGACCGCCTCGACGAACGGCGACCGGATCGCCGCGCCCGAATTGCGGCGGAGCCATCTCCCGCTCGGGTCGGTCCCGCCGCGCGAGCGGCCGGTTGCCCGGCGCGTGCGCGAGCTGCTCGACGAGCTGCTGCCCGGCCAGGACCTGCGGCTCGATTACGTCGACCTGCCGCGCGACGTGTACGGCGCCTTCTACGAGACCATGTCGAACCCGTTCCTGTGGTTCCTGCAGCACCAGATGTACGCGCTGCCGTACGGCCCGAACGTCGACGGTGCGCTGCTCGACGCGTGGCGCAATGGCTACCGGCCCGCCAACCGCGCGCTGGCAGAGGCCGTCGTCGAGGCGGCGAAGGGCGTGGAGCGCCCGATCGTGCTCCTCCAGGACTACCACCTGTACCTCGCCGCCGCGTTCGTTCGTGAGCTGCGGCCCGACGCCACGATCCTCCACTTCAACCACATTCCGTGGCCGCCGGCGAGCATCTGGCAGATGCTGCCCCAGGGCATCCGCCGGGCGATCTGCGAGGGGTTGCTGGGCAGCGACATCATCGGCCTCCAGACCGACCGGTACGCCGACCAGTTCCTGGACACCGTCGCGAGCTTCGTGCGCGACGCCCGGGTCGACCGCGACGGGCGCTCGATCCGCTGGCGCGATCGGCGGATCCGCGTCGCGACGTACCCGATCTCGATCGACCCCGACGGCCTTGCCAGGTTTGCCCGGTCCGAAGGGGTGACCGACCGGCAGGCGCGTCTCGAGGCTCGTCTCGAGCGGGCCGGCAACCCCCGGGTGATCGTGCGCGCCGACCGCATCGAACCGTCGAAGAACGCGTTGCGCGGCTTCCTCGCCTTCGAGGAGCTGCTGCACCGCCACCCGGAGCTCCGTTCGGCGGTCCGCTTCGTGGCCGTCCACGCGCCGACGCGGACCTCCATCCGCGAGTACGCCGAATACGCCGCCGCGGTCCGCGAGGTGGTCGCCCGCATCAACGGGCTGGCCGAGCCCGACGACCAGCCCATCTGGATCTACGACGGCTCGGACTACGCGATGGCGATCGCGGCGATGCGCCGCGCCGACGTCATCCTCGTGAACCCGATCGTCGACGGCATGAACCTCGTGGCCAAGGAGGCGGTGCTCGTCGGAGAGCGCCTGCCGGTCCTCGTGCTGTCGGAGACGGCCGGGGCCGCGGAGCAGCTCGCGGCGGATTCGCTGTCGATCGCCCCGGCCGACGTGGCCGGCACCGCAGACATGCTCCAGCGTGCGCTCGTGATGCCCGCCGAGGAACGGCGCGTACGCCTGCGCCGGTTGCGTGGGGCCGTGCGCGAGCAGGACCTGGCGTGGTGGCTGCGCCGCCAGCTGCGCGACATCGCGGCGGTGCGCAGCGGAGCCCTGGCGCCGTCCCGCCGGTTGCGCGACACCGTCCGTCGCGTGGAGGCCGAGCCGGCCTAGGGACGCCGGGGCGGCTCGTCTTCGAGCAGGCGCGCGACGAGGCCCAGGACCCGTGCCGCAGCGACGGGGTCGGGCAACACGGCGTCGGACGTCTCGTGGATCTCGGGGGGCGTCTCGCGCGCGCCGAGGACCGCCAGGGCAAGGCCGTCGAGCCGGCCCGCCTCGCGCGCCGCGCGGACGACCGCGAAGGCCTCGGCGTCGGTCCGGTCGTCGCCCATCACGAGCACAGCACCGGGCCGTTCGCGTTCGATGAGGCGTTCCACGGACGTGCCCTTGCCGCCGGCCTCGTTCGGCCGGAACTCGATCACCCGGCGACCCTCGAGCGCGGCCAGGCCGTGGTCCCCCACCTCGGACTCGACCGCGTCGATCGCTTCGAGCACGGCGGCCCGGGCCCGCTCCTGGTCCGGTGCCTGGCGGAAATGGAACGCCACGCTTGGCCCCTTGTCCTCGACGAACAGCCAGGGCGGGTCACCGAGTTGACGGGCCACCGCGCGGCCGAGCGCGGCGGCACCCGGCACGTACGGGGCGAGGCCGTCGTCGGACGCAACTTCCAGCCGCTCGGCGGGGATGCCGCGCGCCAGCGTGCCGGCTTCGATGCCGTGGTTGCCGTGGTACGCGACGCCGCCCACGCGCACGCGCCCGGCGACATCGCGCGCGGCGCGCCCGGACAGGACGACGACGCGCAGCCGATCGGGCTGCGCTTCGGCGAGGCGTGCGAGCCGGCGAAGGGCCGAACGGGCCGCCGGAACGATCCGCGCGGCGGTCGGCTCGAGGACGATCGGCGAGAGGGTGCCGTCGAAGTCGGTCACGATCAGCAACGGCCTGCGACCGGCGACGAGGCGGCGGACCGAGGCCTCGACCGCCGGGTCCAGGCCGCGGGTCGCGCGGCCGCTCGTCACGATGTCTCGACGCGGGTCGTGCCGACCTCGACCCACGCCTCGCCGCCGACGGGCACCTCCGACGGGCTGGACCCCGGTCCGGATGGTGGCGGGGAAGTGCTCGGCAAGGGCGTGGGCGTCGGGGTGGGCGTCGGGGCTGCGCTGGGCACGAACGTCGGCACCGGCGTCGGGCTCGGCGCCGGGTCCGGGGCGAAGGCAACGATTCCCCCCAGGATCACGGCTGCCGTCGCGACGCCGGCCAGCAGGCCGATGACGATCGCCACGCGGGGCCACATGAGGGCGGAGCGTACCAGTACCACCGTTGTGCGGCGCCACGGACGTGCCACTGCTACGATGCCCGCCCGATGGAGCCGCGCCGCGATCGAGTGCAGGACCGGATCCTCCCGGCCGTCCTGACGGCGCTGGGGGTGACCTTTCTTGCCGCCGGTCTCCTGACCTGGACAGTGCCCGTCGAGGCCGGTCCGCCACCGTCGGCACCCGACGATGGGGCGGTCGCGAGCGACCTGCCGCCGTCCGACGAGCCATCGGTCACGCTCCCGCCGCTCGGTACCGCCGAGCCGGAGTCCCAGCCGCCGGTCGTGCCGACGGAGGTGCCGCCGACCGTGGGGCCGAACGAGGATCGCGTGGCAACGCGCGTCAGAATCGCGGCCCTCGACGTCGACCTGCCGGTCATCGAGGGCGAGGACGAGTACCCGCTGTGCAATGTGGCGATGTACATCGGGCGGCTCAGCCAGCCGGGCAATGGCGGGGCGACCTATCTCTATGCCCATGCACGGCCCGGCATGTTCGAGCCGCTCCTGCGGACGCGGGCGAACGAGCAGCTGGGGATGATCGCCGAGGTCTGGACGAACGACGACCTCAAGTTCCTCTACGAGATCATCGAGGTGCGCCGCCACCAGACGACCCTCGACGGCCCGGCCAAGGTGAAGCGCGACGAGCTCTGGCTGCAGACCTCCGAGGGCCCGCGTGGCACGGTCGGCAAGACGCAGGTCCGCGCCCGGCTGCTGTCGGTCGAGCGGGCCGTCCACGCGCCAGGCGAACCCGACGCCGAAGCCGGTGAACTGCGAGTAGTTCGCCCGGCTAGATCCAGCCGATCCGGCGCAGGAACGCCGCGGCCCCCACCGCCGCGATTACCACCATGACGGTGACCAGCCAGAAGCCCGTGGCCTCGGTTCCGGTGATCGCAGCGCCGGCCTCGCTCATCCCGAAGATCCCGGCCACCGCCCCGACCCCGGCGAGGATGACGGTCACCCCGGTCAGCCGTTTCATGATCACCGACAGGTTGTTGTTGACCTGGGTGAGGTACACCTCGAGCGTCGCCGAGAGCAGCTCGCGATAGCTGTCGATCTCGTCGGCCAGCCGGATCAGGTGGTCGTACACGTCGCGGAACCAGACCAGCTCGTTGTCGTCGATCAGCTCGGAGTCGCGGTTCGTGAGCTGGTTGAACACTTCGCGGACCGGCGCGATGAGGCGGCGGACCTCGTGGAGCTCGCGCTTGAGCCGGAACACCCGCTCGAGCGTCGCGGGACCGGGCGACCGGACGACGTCGTCCTGCACCACGTCGACGGCGTCGCCCAGGCGGTCGGCCAGCGGGAAGTAGCTGTCGACGAGGTCGTCGCACAGCGCCCACAGCAGGTGGTCCGGTCCGCGGGCGAGCAGCGGTTCGACCCGCCGCGCAGGTGATGCGCCGTGTGCGGGTCCCAGGCACGGTCGTGGACCGACAGCAGGAACCCCGGTCCGAGGACAAAGTCGATCTCGATCGACCCCAGCCCCGCGTCCCCGTAGTCGAGGTGGAACAGGACGAGGTGGATCAGCCCGTCGGTCACCTCGACCTTCGGCCGCTGGTTGCCCTCGAGCACGTCCTCGACGATCAGCTCGTGGAGCCCGAGGGTCGCCCCGACCCGTTCCACCTGCCGTGGCGACGGCGACGCGAGATCCACCCACACGGCGGCGCCCTCGGTCGCGGACCAGCGCCGGCAGGACGTCGATTGTCTCCTCGCCCGATCGCTCCTGGACCGCTCCGTCGGCGTACGAGGCCACGGAGATGGCACCTGCGTCCGGCGTCGCCGCGGGACGGCGGCGGGTCATCGGCTCGCCGTGGCCCCGCCCGAGCGGAGCGGTCGCGGGCGCGTCCTCCGATCGCTCAGAGGACGACGGTTGGCTCGCCACGTTCGATCCCCTCCCGTGTGCCCACCGGCGGACCACCCATTGCGGCTTCCCCGGACGGCGGAACGGCAGTGGCTTCGTCGACTTCGAGGCGACGGCGACGGCCGCCGAGCGCGAGGCCCGGCGGGATCGCCACGATGGTGACCACGGCCGCCACCACGAACAGCCCGACCATGATCCCCGCCGCCTCGCGCGACGCCCAGTCCTCGAGCGCCTCCACGACGAACGGGTCGCGCAGCGGCCGGTCGCGGAGGTCCTCGGGGATGACCGTCTGGTAGGCCTCCGGCGTCGCGTACAGCTGGTCGTACAACCGGTCGATCGTCGTGGACCCGTACGCGGTCAGGATGGCGAGGCCGATCGCCATGCCGATCATGCGCGAAACCGTGACGACGGCCGAGGCGATCCCGAACGACTGGCGGCCGGCCGACTCGACGGCCGCCGTGGAGCGCGGCGTGACCGTCAGCCCGAAGCCAAATCCGAAGATCCCGAGCGCGAGGGCAACCTGCTCGATCTCGACCGAGGCCGTCCACGTCGACATGGCCAGCAGGGCCGCCGCGCTCGCGACGAGGCCCACGAGCGTCACGAGCCGCAGCGACAGCAGGCGGACGGCGAAGCCCGACACCAGCGCCCCGACGGCCGTCAGTCCGGCGAGTGCGCCGAGCGCGAGCCGCTGGTCGTCCGGGCCGCCATAGAGGACACGGTCGACGAACACGGCGCCGCCGATGATCGCCGTGGCGAACGCGTAGCCGGTCAGCAGCGACACCAGGGCCGCCGAGCTGAACGACACGCTCCGGAAGAGGCGCACCTCGAGGAACGGCGTCTCCTGGCGGAGGTCGCGCAGGATCGTGAGGACCGTGGCGACCGCAGCGATCGCGAACAGGACCGCGCTGATGACCGCGGGGTCGGCGGCGATCCCCGCGATGTCGCCGCTGCCCAGGAGCGTCAGCCCGATCAGCCCGCTCGCGAGGGCGATCGTGAACAGCGAGGCGCCGATGACGTCCACGCGCCCGGGACGGCGTGGCGTGTCCCAGCCGGCCGAAGCGGCCCACGCCAGCACGATTGCAACGATCCCGATCGGGACGTTCACGTAGAAGATCCAGCGCCAGGAAGGCGCGAGGGCGGCGGCCAGCGTGCCCCCCTCCAGGCCGAGGCGGACCACCGCACCTTCGACGTGGACCCCGCCCAGGATCGCGGCCCCGACGAACGGCCCGGCGGCCATGCCGAGGAATGTCAGGGCGCCGATGACGCCAAGCGCTCGCGGCCGGTCGTGGCCCTCGAACAGGTGCGACGCGGCAGCCGTGGCCACCGGGACGAGGACGCCGCCGCCGACGCCCTGCACCAGGCGCGCCGCGATGAGCTGGTCGAGGTTCTGCGATGCGCCGGCCAGCGCCGAGCCCACGACGAATACCGTGAGCGCGCCCATGAACAGGCGCCGCGCGCCCCACAGGTCGGCGAGGCGTCCCGCCAGCGGCATCGTCACCACGTAGATGAGGAGGTAGCCGTTGATGATCCAGCTCGCCTTGCGCAGCTCGATCCACGCCGACCCGCCGTTCGGCTCGACGAGATCCACGAGGATCGACGGGAGGGCGACGGCGGTGATCATCAGCTCGAGCCCGGCCAGGAAGACGCCGATCCCGAACACGACGAGGAGGGTGAGCGCCGAACGGCGATCCATCGCGCCAGTCTACCGGCCCATGCCGGATGGGCCGGATGGCCGTAGCCGAAAGGCAGCAACCTCGCGCAAGATCAGAGTGCGTCCGCGTGTCTGGCGTCCCCTTACGAGGAATACAAAGGGGAAATCACCATGACGCTGCAGATCGGCGGGCTTCGGAAGCGGTTCGGGGAGGTCCAGGCGCTCAACGGCGTGAGCTTCGAAGTCCGCCAAGGCGAGGTCTTCGGGTTCCTCGGCGCGAACGGGGCCGGCAAGACGACCACAATGCGGATCGTCCTCGGCTTCCTGCGTCCCGATGAAGGGAACGTCATCTGGAATGGTCGGCCGGCCGATCGGTGGCCGCGAAGAACCTGGGGCTACATGCCCGAGGAACGCGGCCTCTACCTCCGGATGCCGGTGCTCGATCAGCTCGTGTACTACGCGTCGTTGTATGGCGTGCCACGGGCCCGCGCCCGGCAGGACGCTCGGACCTGGCTTGAGCGGTTCCGAATCGCGGAATACGCGGACCGGAAGGCCGAAACCCTGTCGAAGGGCAACCAGCAGAAGGTGCAGTACATCGCCACGGTCCTCCACGATCCCGATGTCATCCTCATGGACGAACCGTTCTCGGGCCTGGACCCGGTGAACGTGGCGCTCCTCAAGGCCGCGTTCGTCGAGATGCGCGAGCGGGGCAAGACCGTGATCTTCAGCACGCATCAGCTCGACCAGGCCGAGGAGCTGTGCGATTCGGTTGCGATCATCGATCGCGGGCGGATTGTGACCAGGGGACCGACGCGGGAGGTAAAGCGTTCGACCGGCCATCAAGTCGTCCGGGTCGCGACGTCCACGGACGGCGACATCGCGTGGCTGCGCTCGCTCCCGCACGTGACGGTGACACGGCCGGGCAACGACTACGTCGAGCTTCGGGTCGACGATGCGGCCGACCCCCAGGCGATCCTCCGGGCAGCGCTGTCACATGGCGGCGACGTGCTTCGCTTCGAGGTCGCCGACCCGTCTCTCGAGGACGTCTTCGTCACCCGGGTCGGTGCATTGGACACTGAGGAGCGGACCCTCGCCGGGGTCCCGGAGGCGACGTCATGAATACCATCGCCAACATCGCGACCGTCGCCCGACGCGAGTTCGAGGTCCGGATGCGGACGCGCAGCTTCGTATTCGGAACGCTCTTGCTGGTCATCGGCGTCGTGGCGATCGCATTGCTGCCGGTGATCGTCCGGTACATCGACCGGCAGGACGCCACGAGGGTCGCGGTGGTCGTCTCGGCCGACGATCTCGCGACCGACCCTGTTGTCACGCTTACCAGGCTCCTCAACACCCCGACGACCGCCGCCGCCGATCCGCAGGCGGATCCCGACTACACCGTGACCCTGGTCAACGATGTCGACGCGGGTCGGAAGGACGTAACGAACGGTCGTTTCGCGGCACTGTTCACGATCGATCGAGCGGGGGACGGGGAGCTGGCGTTCACGCTGTACTCGAACGACGTCACCGGGCGATCGGCCACGCTCGCGTGGCAGGCCGCCAACGCGATCGCCGTCGCCGAGCGCCTCGACCGCCTCGGCGTCGCGACCGAACGTCAGGCCGAGGTCTTCGCACCGGCGCAGTTCGACGTTGCGTGGCCCGATCCCGCACGCACCGATCCCATCGGCGACACCGCGGCATTGGTCGGCCAGGACATGCTGGCCTTCGGCATGACGATCCTCATCTTCATGATGATCGTGATGTACGGCACCTGGATCGCCATGAGCGTCGTCGAGGAGAAATCGTCGCGCGTCATGGAGGTCGTGCTGAACGCCGCGACGCCGTTCCAGCTCATGGCCGGCAAGGTGCTCGGTGTGGGCTCGGTCGCGTTCACCCAGTACGCCGCGATCGTCCTTAGTGGTGGCCTCGCCCTGCTCTGCCAGGATGCGATTGCATCCGTGGTCCTGGGCGATGGCAGCGGGGCGAGCCTGCCCGCAGGCCTCAGCATCGGCATGCTGCTGGCGTTCGCGGTGTACGGAGTCCTCGGCTTCCTGCTGTATTCGTGTCTCTTCGCAGCCGCCGGTTCCCTCGTCAGCAGGCAGGAGGACGTCACCACGGCTGTGATGCCACTCACGCTCGTGTCAGCGGCCGGATACATGATCGCGCTGTATGCGTCGACGGGCATGCTGGACATCCGGGCGGGCTGGGTCGTGCTCCTCAGCCTGGTCCCGTTCCTTGCCCCGTTCATGATGCTGGGCAGGATCGCCGACGGTGCCGTCCAGCCGTGGGAGGTTCTACTGTCGATCGCCTTCCTGGTGGCAATGCTCGGAGCCTCGCTGTGGGTCGCGGCCCGCATCTACCGGGCCGGTGTCCTGCTCTACGGGCAACGGCCCGGGGTCATGACCGTATTGCGGCTGATGCGAAGCGGCGTGTAGATCTGTCGCCCGGCTAGGCTTGCGGGATGGCGATCCCGGGCCCGGCCGCGCGACGGGCGTTCGTTCGGCGGCACACCCGCCTGCAGGACGTCCCGGAGGTGCCCGGTCTGCGCCTGCACCTCGGTGACGACGTCACTGCCGTGTGGCGGCGCAGCGGCGAGTTCCTCGATCAAGCGGATCCACCGCTGCCGTTCTGGGCGTTCGCCTGGTCGGGCGGGCTGGCCGTGACACGCTACCTGGTCGATCATCCCGAGGAGGTCGCCGGGCGGCGGGTCGTCGATGTCGCCTCGGGTTCCGGGCTGTGTGCCATCGTCGCGGCCCGGCTCGGCGCAGTGTCCGTCCAGGCGATCGACGTGGACCCCCTCTCGGCGGCGGCCGTCGACCTGAACGCGCGCGCGAACCACGTGCGGATCGCGTTCAGCGGCCGAGATCCCCTCGGCGACCCGCCGCCGCCGGCCGATGTCCTGCTCGCCGGCGACGTGTCGTACGAAGAGCCGATGGCGATCCGGATGGCCGTCTGGCTCCATTCGGCTGCCGAGCGCGGCACGCGCGTGCTCCTCGGCGACCCGGGCCGCGCCCATCTGCCGCCCGGCCTCAAACGGCTGGCCACGTATCGCGTCCGCACGAGCCGGGAGATCGAGGAGTCCGAAACGACAGAGGCGGCGGTCTACACGATCTGACGGGGCTGCGTCCTATTCCACGGCGGCCTTGTGGCGTTCTCCGCCATTTACGCACCGCGTGCGTGGTAGGCGTCATTTGATGCCCACCGAGCGCGGGAATTAGCCGATCTGGGCTAACGCAGGCCGAATTCGGCGGCTCTTTTCGCGCCTTGCACGCGTCCCGTGCGTAGGTGGCGACGAACCTTCGGTAAGGCGCACGGCGGGCTTGACAGGCGCGATCGCATCAACGTAGATTGATATAAACCGTCGTTGATGCGACGGCTCTTTGCCACGAATGGAGGGCCACCTGTCCCCCTCACCTGCCCGCGTCCGCAGCACCGTCGCGTCGATCCTGGACCAGCCCGACGAGCTGCGCGCGCTGCGGACCTTCCACAAGACCCTCGCTGACGCGAACCGGCTGCGGATCATCCAGCGGCTCGCCCGTGCCGAGGCGTCGGTCACCGAGCTCATCGACCACGTCGGCCTGTCACAGCCACTCGTCTCGTGGCACGTCGGCCGCCTCCGCGCCGCCGGCCTCGTCGAGACCCGGCGGGTCGGCCGCGAGACGATCTGCCGGCTCCTGCCGGCCGCCTTCGAGGCGTTCCTCGACCGCGAGCGCGAGATCCTCGGCCTGTCACGGCCGGGCGCGGCGCGGAGCGCCGCATCGTGAGCGTGGTCACGCCCGGCCTGCGCGACCGCGTGCGCGGCATCGCGACGCCGGTCGCGCTCGCGATGGGTCGCGTCGGCCTCACCCCGAACGCCCTGACCCTCATCGGCTTCGCCGGCACGTGCGTCGGGGCGATCCTCGCCGGCGTCCAGGCATGGCTGCCCGCCGGGATCCTCGTCCTCGTGTTCGGCATCTTCGACATGTTCGACGGCACCCTCGCCCGCGCGACCGGCACCGCCTCGCGGCTCGGCGCGTTCATGGACTCGGTCTTCGATCGCTGGGGCGAGGGCATCGTCTACGTGGGGATCGTCGCCGGTTGCGCCGCCGCCGGCTTCAACGAGGGCGCGCTCCTCGCCGCGGCCGCCATGACCTCGGCGTTCATGGTCAGCTACGCGCGGGCCAAGTCGGAGGGCCTCGGCTTCACCGAGGGCACCGGCATGGCCGCGGTCGGCCTGGCGCCACGCGAGATCCGGCTCGTCATCCTGACGATCGGGCTGATCTGGACCGGCGTCGCGGGCGGTCTCGCGCAACCGTGGACGGCCGGGACGCTGCCGCTCGCGGCGAGCCTCGGACTCATCACGATCCTCGCCACGATCACCGTCATCCAACGAATCCTCCACGTCGTGAACCAGAACAGGAAGCAGGAGAACCAGTGAGCAAGAACGGGAACGGCACCAACGGCGCGACGCCCAGCAACACGTGGGCCGGTGCAGGCCGCCGCAAGGACGGCAAGATCCGCGTCGCGATCGTGGGCGTCGGCAACTGCGCGAGCAGCCTCGTCCAGGGACGCTACTACTACGAGGACGCCAAGGAGACCGACTTCGTCCCCGGTCTGATGCACGTCAACCTCGGCGGCTACCACGTCCGCGACATCGAGTTCGTGGCCGCGTTCGACGTCGACAAGAACAAGGTCGGCAAGGACCTGTCCGAGGCGATCTACACGAAGCCGAACAACACGTACGTCTTCCAGAAGGTCCCGAACCTCGGCGTGACCGTCGAGCGCGGCATGACCCATGACGGCCTCGGCAAGTACCTCAGCCAGATCATCGAGAAGGCGCCCGGGCCCACCGCGGACGTCGTCGGCATCCTCAAGGAGCGCGAGGTCGACGTCATGGTGTCGTACCTGCCGGTCGGCTCCGAGGAGGCGACCAAGTGGTACGTCGAGCAGGCGCTCAAGGCGGGCGTGGGGTTCATCAACGCGATCCCCGTGTTCATCGGCCGCGAGCCGTACTGGCAGCGCCGCTTCGCGGAGGAAGGCCTGCCGGTCATCGGTGACGACATCAAGAGCCAGGTCGGCGCGACGATCAGCCACCGCGTGCTGACCCGCCTGTTCATGGACCGCGGCGTCCGCCTCGACCGGACCTACCAGCTCAACTTCGGCGGCAACACCGACTTCCTCAACATGCTCGAGCGCGAGCGCCTCGAGTCCAAGAAGATCTCGAAGACCAATGCGGTCACGTCGATGCTCGACTACGAGCTCGACGACGACAACGTGCATGTCGGCCCGAGCGACCACGTGCCGTGGCTGCAGGATCGCAAGTGGTGCTACATCCGCATGGAGGGCACGACCTACGGCGACGTCCCGCTGAACGCCGAGCTCAAGCTCGAAGTGTGGGACAGCCCGAACAGCGCGGGCGTCATCACCGACGCGATCCGCTGCGCGAAGCTCGGTCTCGATCGCGGCCTCGCGGGCACGCTCGTTGCGCCGTCGAGCTACTTCATGAAGAGCCCGCCGCAGCAGATCCACGACGACATCGCGTTCAACCGCGTCGAGGCCTTCATCCGCGGCGAGGACAACGAGACGCTCGTCGGGACCGAGGCTCCTGCGAAGCGGACCTTCCGCAAGCTCGCGGCCAGCAAGGCGTCCGCCGAGGGGGCTCCGACCAAGACGCCGACCTCGGCGAAGTGACCGCGCGCGAGCGGGAGCTCGAGGCGCCCCACCGGCGTCTCGAGCCCGGACCGCGCATCCTCGAGAAGGCGGCCCTCGTCGGCTACAAGGCGGCGGAACGCCTGCTCGGCATCCTGCCCGCGGGACCCAGCCGGTTCGTCGCCAGCCGGGTCGCACAGGCCTCGTACCTGCTCTGGCCCACGAAGCGGCGCTGGTCGAACCGAAATTTCGGGCACGTCCTCGGGCTGCCGCCCGACGACCCCCGTGTGCGCCGGCTGGCGCTCCAGGCGTACGCGGAGTACGGCCGCTACCTTGTCGAATTGATGCGGCTCCCGTCGCGCAGCGCAGCCGAGGTCGACCAGCTCGCCGGCGACGTCGACGTCGAGGCCGTCAAGCGCCTGCGCACAGAATCACCGGGCGGGCTCATCCTCGCCGCGTCGCACATGGGCAGCAACGAGGCCGTCGCGGTGTCGATCGCCGACCACGGCCTGCCGATCAGCGTCGTGGCCGACGACTCAGCGTTCCCTGAGCTGTTCGAGCACCTCCGCAAGGAGCGCGAGCAGTGGAGCGTCACGCTCATCAAGTGGCGCAACCTGCGCGGCATCTTCGACGTGTTGCGGAAGCGGGAGATGCTCGGGCTCCTGGTCGACTGGGGCTACCGCGCCGACGGCATCCCGGTTCGCCTGTTCGGCGCGTGGACGACACTCCCGGCCGGTCCGGCCACGCTCGCCGCCAAGACGCACTCGTGGATCGTGTCCGTCCGGATCAAGCGGCGCCCTGACGGCAAGTTCCACCTCTCGTGGAGCGACCCGATCGTCGTGGCATCCACGGATCCGGCGGAGTTGCAGCGTGCGACCCAGGCGATGGCGGACGAGCTCACCGCGATCGTGGGCGCCGCGCCCGAGCAGTGGTACAACTTCAAGCCGATGTGGCCGGCATCCGCCGACGAGGCGGCAGATCTCGAGCGCCGCGCCCTCGTCATGCAGGCCGGCCGCCCCGACCCGGGTCCCGAGCGCCGATGACCGGCGCCCGGCCGAAGCGCCGCCGTGGGACGGTCGTCCAGGAGGTGCGCGCGCGACTGGTCGGCGCGCTGGCGTGGATCGCGGGACGCTTGCCCGAGGGTCCGTTGATCCGCCTCGCGGAGCTGGCCGGCTCGGCCTGGTACCGGGCAGCGCCCGATCGGGCGGCCCAGGCGCGGCGCAACCTGCGTCGCGTCGCGCAGGCCCTCGACGCACGCGGCCTGGGATCACCCGCGGTACGTGCCGCCGCCCACGACCCTGCAGCGCTCGAGCGCCTCGTCCGTGCGGCTTTCCGCCACAACGCCCGGTACTACCTCGAGGTGGCGCGCGCGCCGTCGCTTCGGCCGCGCGACATCGACGTGCGGCTGCTGGTGGAGACACCCGACGTCATCGACACCGCGTTCCGCAGCGGCGAGCCGGTCATCTTCGTCGGCCTCCACTTCGGCGATCTCGAGCTGCCGTCGAGATTCCTCGCGGAGCGCGTTGGACAGGCCGTCGCGCCGATGGAGACGATCGGTGATCCGGCGCTCCAGGCGTATTTCGAGCGGACGCGCGGGGCGAACGGTGTGCGGATCGTGAGCCTGCGCGAGGCACGGCGGGCGCTCCTCGGAGCGCTCAGGGACGGGGTGTCCGTCGGCCTCGTCGGTGACCGCGACCTGACCGGTGGTGGCGCCCCGGTCACGCTCTTCGGAGCGCCGGCGACCCTGCCGCTCGGCCCGGCCCTGCTGTCGATCGAGAGCGGCGCCGCGATGTACGTCGTCGGCGTTCGGCGCGCCGGTCGCGGTCGCTACCGGGGACGGCTCGAAGCGATCCCGATGCCGCCCGACGGTCCGCGCCGCGAACGGGTCATGACGGCGACGGCTTCGGTCGCGGTGGCCTTCGAGCGGATCATCGCCGACGCCCCGGAACAGTGGTGGGCGGTCTTCTTTCCGATCTGGCCGGATCTCGAGGCGGCACCCGAGGCCCAGGAGCCGGTGTCCGTGGGACGGCCGGCGTGATCCACAACGGCGAGCGCCGAGCCCGCCACGATGGGTCGCGCGGACCTGCACCTCCACACGCTCGCGTCCGACGGGACGGCGGGCGTCCTCGACATCCTCGAGCACGTCGAGGCGGAGACGGACCTCGACGTCATCGCGATCACCGACCACGACCGCATCGACGCAGCCCTGGCGGCCCGCGCGATTGCCGCCGATCGCGGGATGCGCGCCGAGGTGATCGTGGGTGAGGAGATCTCGAGCCTGGGCGGCCACGTCCTCGCGCTGTTCGTGGACAGGCGGATCCGCCCGCTCCGAACCCTGAGCGCCACGGTTGCCGAGATCCACGACGCGGGCGGCCTGGCGATCCCCGCCCATCCGCTGGTCCCGTATCCGTTGTGCGCGCAGGGCTGGGTCATCCGCGGGCTGCTCGACCGCTCCGACGAGCGGTTCCACCCCGACGCGCTGGAGACGTTCAACCCGACGATGCTTGGCCGGCCATGGCATTCGCGGGTGGTCCGCTTCGCCGAGGAGAACGGCCTGGCCATGGTCGGCAACAGCGACGCGCATGCGCTCGGCGCGATCGGTGCCGGGTGGACCGAATTCCCGGGCCGAACCGCGGCCGAAGTGCGCGCCGCCGTCGTCGCCCACGAGACGGTCTTCCGCGGGTCGTTCCATGGGACGTCGGGCCAGGTCCGCACGTTCGGGCGCCAGCTTGCGAAGTACGGCCGCGATGCGCACGCGGGAGTCAAGGGCCGGATCCTGCGCGATGGCTCCGGTCGCGATCTCGGCTACCCGGCCGAGCACGGTCCGCTCGACGAGGCGCGGCGATGAAGATCGGCCTCGTCTGCCCGTACATCTACCCCGACGGCGGCGGCGTCGCGCAGCACGTCGGGTACCTCTACGAGAACCTCCGCCTGCGCGGCCACGACGTGCGGATCATCACCGCGAGCCACGGCCCGCAGCGCTCGTCGGAGGGTGACGTCATCCGGCTGGGCGTCGGTTTCTCGGTCCCCACCAACGGGTCGATGGGGACGCTGACGTTCTCGCCGCGCTACCTCGGCCAGATCAGGTCGATGCTCGATCGGGAGCGATTCGACGTGCTCCACTTCCACGAGCCGTTCGTGCCATTCCTGTCGCTCTTCCTCCTGCGCGAGTCGACGAGCGTCAACGTGGCCACGTTCCACGCGTATGCGGGCTTCTCGCCGTCGTACGAGTTCGGCAAGCGCTTCCTCGGTGGATACGCCGGGAGCCTGCACGGCCGGATCGCGGTGTCGGCCGCGGCCCGCCATTTCATCGACCGCTACTTCCCCGGCGACTACAAGGTGATCCCCAACGGGGTCGACATCACCCGCTTCGATCGGGCCGTCCCGATCGCGCGCTGGCAGGACGGCACGCGCAACCTGCTGTTCGTCGGGCGGCACGAGCCGCGCAAGGGCCTGCTGGACCTGCTCAAGGCATACCGCCTGCTGCGCAAGACCGGCTGCGACTGCCGGCTCCTGGTGGTGGGCTCCGGGCCGCAGGAGCGTGAGGCCCGGCGCTACGTGGCGACGCGCCGGCTCAGCGGCGTCGAGTTCCTCGGCCGGGTGAGCGACGCGGCGAAGGCGCAGCTCTTCAAGAACGCCGACGTGTACGTCTCGCCGGCCACCGGTGGCGAGTCGTTCGGGATCGTGCTGCTCGAGGCGATGGCATCCGGCGCGCCGATCGTGGCCTCCGACATCCACGGCTACAAGGGCGTCGTGCGCCGCGGTCGAGAGGCGCTGCTCGTCCCGCCGCGCAGCCCGAAAGCCCTGGCCGGCGCGATCGCCACGCTGCTCAACGACGACGCGGCCCGGATCGCGATGAGCGAGGCCGGCCGCGCCCGTGCCGAGGACTTCAGCTGGCCGCAGGTGACGGCACGCGTGGAGTCGTACTACAACTTCGTGATCCGCCGCCTGGCCGCCGGCGGCCAGCTGCCCGAGGGCTATTCGGGGCCGATCCCCACCCGCCACGCGGCGCAGGAGCCGCCGCCACGACCGCCCGCCGTCGGCGTGGATGCCGGCGACGGGACCGGCTCGGGGGTCGGCGCCGCCCGCTAACCGGGGCTTCCCGCGCGAGCCTCCTTGCCCTTGTCCGGCGGGCCCTCCTCGTACATGCGCCGCTCCACGAGCGCGACCCGCCAGGTCCAGGCCGAGTAGGCGACCACGAGGCACGTCACGAGCAGGCCGAGCACGAGGACGGCCATCACCGGCGTGGCGAAGTTGGTCGCGGCGTTCCGGCTGACCGTGCTCACCGGGAACTGGAAGTCGTAGAGGTACGTCGGCAGCAGGCCCTGGTACGCGTTGACCATCGACGACGGCAGGGGCAGCGCCGAGAAGTTCGGGTAGAACACGATGAACGTGACGACGATCGCGATCACGACGCCGCCAACGAACCGGCGGGCGTCGCGCGCCGCCAGGACCTGCACCGCGAGGTAGCCGAGCGGGATCGCGACGAGCAGCGCGATCGGTTCGACGGGAATGTTCTCGAGCGCGAGGAACGGCGTGTCGGCCATGGCCTGGATCGCCAGCAGCGGGACGGCGGCCAGCGCGAGGAGCGCCACCCCGACGATCACCCACCACCGCGCCGAGCGGCCCTGCGCCATGCGGGGCAGCGCCCAGCGGCCACCCAGCACGAGGAGGAACAGCAGCACGCCGATCCCGACCGCGAGGGCGAGGCCCAGCGTCCGCCAGGTCAGCACGAACTGCGGGATGTACGGCGGGCAGGCGGCCGACGGGTCGTGGACCCCGAGCACGTCCACGAACCCGCACAGCGGTCGGGAGAACACGTGCATGAGGGCGGGCGCGACGATCGCCAGCGCGGCCACGGCCTTGGCGAGGAACCAGGTCCGGCGCGACGCCCCGTGCCACAGCTCGGCGATGAAGTAGGCGAGGGCCAGGACCACGAACGGCAGCGCCGTGTAGTAGTGGTACTGGAACGCTGCCCGGTCGATGCGCGCCCACGGGATCCATTGCGCGGCGAATCCCACCGCGATGAGCGTCAGGCCGAGGCTGCGCCGCTTGAACGACTGGTAGGCGACGAACGCCATCGCCGGCACGCCGAACCACCAGATGGCGAGGTTGCCGGCGTCGTAGATCGCCGCCGACGTGCCGTCGCCGAAGCCGCCCTGGTAGAACCACACCGGCTTGAGGTCGAACGGCCACGCCCACCACGGCGACGACGCGGCGTGGGCGGACGTGAGCTCGTTGTGGTAGCGGTACATCTGGCCGGTCAGCTCGAGCAGGGTCTGGCCCGTGTGGCCGGGCGGCCAGCCCGCCACGATCTGGTAGCCGTCGAGCGCGGCCCACGGCAGGTACGAGATGACGTAGACGACCACCGGCAGCACGAGGAGGCTCGCGCCGGCCCACACGATCGGGATTCCGAACAGCCAGCCCGGGCGCAGCCAGCCGGCCGGCGGTGACGCCGGCGGTTCGAGGAAGCGGGCCGGGTCGTCCGCTGCCGGCGGCGCGGCCAACGGGCCGAAGCCGTACTGCCGGCCGAGCCAGAACAGGCCGTAGACGACGAGTGAGCCGAAGGCCAGGGCGATCGCGAGGTCCAGCGGACGCACGAGGATCGGGCCGAGCGTGTACTCGGTCGCCAGCCGACCTGTCGCGAGCGCGCTGAAGAAGACGAGGGTGCCGAGGGCGGCCGGCCCGAGCACGGCCAGCCGGAACTCCTCGTCGGACCAGGCGACCGGATGGAGCACCGAGGCAAGGACCGCGACGATCGTGAGCCCGATCATGATCAGCAGGAACGTCACGTTGCCGAACGGCGTGGCGCTGCCCTCGGGCACGCTGATCGCCATGTAGCCGAGCACGGCAGTGATGGCGATGAGCCCGCCGATCGCGAGCACGCGGCCGAGGGCGCTTCGAACGAGGATCAGCAGGATCAACGCGCCGATCGCGTAGGCGGCCACCCATTTCGAGGCCAGGGCGAGGCCCAGCAGCAGGCCGATGACCGGCATGGCGAGCCAGAACGCCCAGCGGCTCTTCCAGAAGCCCGTCCAGATCGCGGCGAACAGCGTGTACGCGGCGATGATGAAGAGCCCGACGAACGCGTCGTTCATCGCGATCCGTGACTGCGCGAACAGCATGCCGTCGACCAGCGCGAACAGGCCGGCCAGCAGCGCCACCTCCCGCCGCCGGAAGAGGATGCGCGCGAGCACGTACAGCAGGCCCGCCATCAGGGCGCCGGCGATCACCCCGGGCATCCGCCAGCTGAACGCGTGCTGCCCGATCTCGACCGTCGCCCCGCTCCCGTCCGCCCCGAACGCCAGGAGCTGCTGGCGGTCGCCGCCCGGACGCCCCTCGTCGGTGTCGAAGGCCCACGCCGAGGGGTCGAACGGGAGGCGCGCGTCGGCATAGACGGCGTTGGCGTGTGGCTCGACGACGTAGACCGTGGATCCGCTCCCGTCCGGCGTCCGGCCGAGGATGTGCACCTGGCGTGACGGCTCGTCGTAGCCGATGCGGCTGCCGAGTCCGGGCAGCGGGTGCGTGTTGGCAATGCTCGGGCCCTTGTCCTCGGTGTCCTGCCCGAGCTCGACCACGGCATACGTCGGCTTGTCCGCCGTGCCCGCCGTCGTGTAGTACTTCTCGTCGTCGATGCCGGTGACCGAGGCAAGGCCGTGCGCCCCACCCTCGAGCGGGAACGCCCAGAGCTCGTCGCCGGTCGCCCGGTCGAGGAAGGCGACGCCGTCCCCGTCGGCAACCAGCACCTGCTCCACGGGCACGATCTCGATGCCCGGCAGCTCCCCGGCGTCGATCGCGTCTTCGACGCCCGTCTCCTCGCCGTTGCCGAGCCCGCCGATCGTGACGCGCTCCTCCCCGGACGCGAGTTGCGCTTCGAGCTCGGCTGCGTCCCCGCCGAGCAGCTCGGCCAGCCGGCCGGCGACCGCGGCCGGGTCGTCGATCGAGGCGGGACTGGCGACGACGGCCGAGCCGGAGCCGACGTCGGCGGCATCGGCCAGGCCAGGTCGCTCGGTGTCGAGGGTCACCTCGCCGGTCACCGAATCGACCACGAGCAGCCGGTCGCCGGCGATCGCCAGGACGGTCGTGCCGTCCTCTGCGACGACCATGTGGTCGACCGGGACACCGAGGTCGGCGACCTCGAACGGCTCGACGCTCTCCGCCCCGCCGATGTCGATCTGGGCGAGGTCGAGCGTGTACAGCTCCCCGGCTTCGGTTGCGGCGAACAGCTGGCTCGCCGTCGGATCGTGGGCCAGGGCGCCCGTCGGGCCGAGGTCGTAGCGCGCGACCTCGGCGCGTGAGCCGAGGTCGTAGCCGCGGATCCCCGCGTCAGTCGCGAGCCACAGCCGTGCGCCCGTCTGGTCGCCGGTCGCGATGTCCGTGTGGCGCGGCTCGACCAGCGCGTCGTTGACCGGGGCCTCGATCGAGCCCGTTGCGCTCACCCTGTCGTCGCCGAACGCGGTGATCCCCCCCGCGATCAGGTACTTGCCGAGGTGCGGGTGGGTCCACTCGTAGATGTTGCTCTCGTCGCCGTACCGCCAGTCCTGGAGGAACTCGGTCGCGGTGCGTGCGTGGTAGACCTCGTCGAAGTGCATGTTCAGCGGCTCTCCGAGCCGGAACGTGCGCAGCACGAGCGTGGCCACCACCAGCACCACGAGCAGCCACAGGTCGAGCTTGTCGAACCGACCGCCACGCTCGTGAGCAAGGGCTGCGCTCCGGTCGGGCACGACCGGCCGCTGGCCGAACCGCCGGCGAAGCCACAGGCCAAGCGCGCTCTCGCCCAGGATCGAGCCCGGGCTCCACAGCGGCGCGGGCTGCTCCAGCTCGGCGTCATCCGGCCCGGGCGCATCGTCGGCTCGATGCTCGACCGCGAGACCGGCGAAGGCCGCCCCGGCAGCGCTCGGTTCGGGGGCCGCTTCCGGGATCGGCAGGAACTCGTCCCGTTCCGCGTCGACGACGCCGGCCTCGGCGAGCTCGTCGGCGAGCCGTTCACGGCCGTCGGCGCGCAGCTGGACGAACGCCCAGACGAACCCGAGCAGGTGGACCATGGCGATGACCGCGATCCACAGCTCGTCGTTGATCGAGGGGCCGATGCCCAGCCAGTCGCTGATCCTGTAGCGACTGTTGTCGTAGATCGTCGTCAGGACGACGTACATGTTGGCGAACGTCGCGGCGGACAGGAGGACGTACATCACGCGCCAGCGGAACGACACGGCGGCGAGGATTGCCCCCAGCGCGTAGAACGGGAACAGGTAGCGCTCGTGGACGCGCGTGGGCACGACGAAAAAGGCGAGCGCGAGCACCGCGAGCGCCACGAGCGTCGTGCGCCTGTCCGGGTGGCGTGCAGCGACGACCACGACGAGGACGATGGACGCGAGCAGCAGCGCGGTCCCCACCGCGACCGCGGGCAGCGGGCCGATGAAGGCGACGCCGGTGCTGCAACGGTCGCCGCCGCTGAGGTTCGGGCCGATCCCCGTGGTGTCGCACATCCACAACCCGTCGTGGGCGAGCGTCAAGCCGGTATCGCCGGGGACGAGCGCCCAGGGGTTGTAGGCGTTCACCGTGACGTATGGATACCCTGCCGCGGCCCGTCCGACCTGCTCGAGGAGCCCGGAGCGCACGAACGGCGCCTGCGGGGTGAGCTCCACCACCGACAGGCCAAAGGGGGCGGCCAGGATGACCGTCGTGATCAACCCGGCAATGGCCGTGGTCAGGATCCGGATCGGACGGCCCGTCTCGCGTTCCCAGGCCAGGAACCGCCCGAGCAGGCCCGGTCGCGGCTCGATGGGATCCGGCGGCGCATCGTCGCCGTACCCGCCGGCCGGCCACAGCGCCCGGCGGATCGTGATGATGGCGACGAGCGGGACGAGGATGCCGAGCTGCGGCTTGATGACCGCCGCGATCATCGTGAAGATCGCGGCCCGTTCCGGGCGGTCGCGCCACAGCTCGCGCAGCCCGAGCAGCAGGAACACCACGCCGAACGAGTCGACCTGGCCCCAGACGGCGCTGTCGAACCAGCTGATCGGGTTGAGGACGAAGAACAGGGCCGCGAGCAGCGCCACCGACTGGCGCGCTCCGAGCTCGCGGGCCATCGACCAGGCGAGGTAGCCGATCGCCGCATCGGCCAGGATCGGCGGGAGCTTGATCAGGTCGCCGATGCCACCCAGCCACCGTGCCGCCGAGCCGATGAGCCACAGGACGTACATGTAGCCCGGGGTGTAGTCGATGAATCCGCTCTGGTAGAGCATTCCCGGACCCTCGGTCGCCAGGCGGCCCGCCCACCCGCGGAACGAGATGATGTCGGTCCCGAAGCCTGATCCGGGCAGGAGGACGTATGCGATGATGAAACGGAGGGCGAGCCCGAGCGCGAGCACGAGCGCGATCGCGCCAACGGCCCCTGGAATCCCGGTCGACCGTTGCGGCACGCGCGTGCCTCGCTCGGTCCCGCCTCCGGCGGGGCCAGTCACCGGGGAATCGGCTCCTGCACGAGCGTGAAGGTGGATCGGAGCGTAGCACAGGGTCGCCCGGCGGACCCCTGGACGGATGGCTGGTCGGACGTGCGGTCGGTGCCGTGGCTCGCGGCCGCGGTCGGCGTCGGATTCGTCATCCTCGCCCTGGCGGTGTACACCCGGACCCTCATCGACCGCCCGTACGACCACTTCGTCTGGCAGGCAGCCGCGTTCCTCGAGGGCCACGCCGCGATCCGTTACCCCGTCCCCGGCAACGAGCACTACCAGGACGTGCTGCCGGTCGCCCCGATCGACGGCATCCCGCGCGGGCTGATCCCGTTCCCGCCGCTGCCCGCCATCATCCTCGTGCCGTTCGTCGCCCTCGGCGGGCTGGCCACGAGCGGGCAGGTCGTCTTCGTGGGGCTCGCCGCGCTCGACGTCGGGATCTGCTGGTGGCTGCTCGGACGGCTGCCGCTGCGCTTCTGGGTGCGGATCGCGGGGACCGCCTTCTTCGCGTTCGGCACGGTCTTCTGGTACGCCGCGCAGCTCAACACGACCTGGTACCAGGCCCACGTCGCGGCGATCGGCCTGGCGATGCTCGCCACGGGGTTCGCGATCGGCGCGGACCGCGCGTCGGTCGACACCGAGCAGCGACCGGGAGAGAGCCGCGACGTCCTCGCGACCATCCGCCGTGACGGGTTCGCGGTCGACGGGCGCCAGTTCCTCATCGGCCTCCTGTTCGGGCTGGCGTGCACCGCCCGCCTCACGATGCTGTTCGCAGCGCCGTTCTTCGTGCTGGTCGGGAGCGGCGGCAGCTGGTGGCGACGCGGCTGGTCGGCCGGCCTCGGCGCGGCGCTGCCGGTGGTCGTCCTGCTCGCCTATAACCTGGTGACGGCCGGCGACATCCTCCACCCGGCCTACGAGTTCCTCTACCAGGCCGAGGCGACCTACTACCCGACGCTCGGCTACCACCTCGACTGGGCCATCGAGGACCCGCGCTACATCCCGCAGAACCTCGGGATCATGCTCTTCAGCCTGCCCCTCTTCGCGCCCGACACGTGGCCCGATTCGCTCCGCCTCACGACCGAGGCCTTCTGCACGGAGCCGGGCGCCGCGCGCGGCCTGTTCGACGTCTCGTGCCCGCTCGCCGTCCCCAACGACATCGGGATGAGCGTGCTGCTCACGAGCCCCGCCTACCTGCTCGCAATTCCTGCGCTCGGCCGCTTCCGCACGAGCCGGCTCGTCGCGGGCGCTACGATCGCGGTCCTGCTCGTGGCGATCGTCAACCTCATGCACTTCAGCCAGGGCTGGGTGCAGTTCGGCTACCGGTTCAGCAACGATTTCGTGCCCTGGGCCGTCATCCTCGTGGCGCTCGGTGCCGAGGCGGTTGCCCGGCGGGGGGCCGGTGCCGTCATCGTCGGCGGCCTTGTCGTCGCCTCGATCCTCGTCAACGCCTGGGGAGTCGCGTGGGGCAATCTGCTCGGATGGTGAGGCTGGTCACGATCGGACCCCCGATCGCGGTCGGACTGATCGCGTTCGCGCTCGTGGCGCGCGGGCTGCAGCCTGGCCTCGCGTTCTGGGACACCGCCGAGCTGCAGGTCGTTGCGCCGCTGATGGGCACCGCCCATCCGACCGGCTTCCCGACCTACGTGCTCCTCGGCTGGCTCGCCTCGGTCGTTCTCCAGCCGTTCGGCGACGCGGCCTTCCGCATGAACCTGTTCTCGGCGATCTGCGTCGCGCTGGCCGCCGGCATCACGGTGGACCTCGTCCGTGTCCTGACGCGGTCGCGCTGGATCGGGGCGGTGGTCGGGCTCGGGCTGGTGCTGACACCGCAGGTCTGGGCGATCGGCACGCACGCCGAGGCGCACTCGCTGCACCTCGCGCTCCTCGCCATCCTGCTCCGCCTGCTCGTCGGCTGGGAGGATCGGCGGCGCGCCCCGCTCGACGATCCTCGCCGCGAACGCGCGGACCGCTGGCTCGTGGCCGCGACGGTGGTGTTCGGCCTGGCCGTCGGCAACCATTCGCTGACCCTGCTCCTTGCGCCGGCCGTCGCGGCCTACGTGATCGCGGTGGAGCCCGGGATCGTGCGCCGTTGGCGGCTCGTCGCGGCCTGCCTCGCGGCGCTCGCCGTCACGCTGGTCGTGGTGTACCTCGAGCTCCCCCTGCGCGCCGGGCCCTTCCGGGCTCCCCTCGTCTACGGCGAACCGGACACCTGGGACGGGTTCCGCTACATCGTCCTCGCGGAGCAGTTCCGGGGCAGCGTCGATGACCCGTTCGGCGACCTCGGCACCAAGCTCGTGGACCTCGTCGGACGGACCGCCCGGGAGTTCGGCCCCCTCGCCGTGCTCATCCCGTTCGGGTTCATCGTCACCGCGATCCGGCGCCCGCGCTACGCGCTGCTCACCGGCATCGCCCTCGGGCTGACCGTGTTCTTCGCCGCGTCCTACGACAACGCGGCGATCGGGCGCTACTACCTCGGCCCGATCCTCATCGCCTGGACCTGGCTCGCGATGCTGGTCGCGGCAGTCGTCGACGTTCTCGCTCGGGCCCGGGTTCTCCGACACGTCGGCAACGTGCACCCGCTCGTCCGACCCGTCGCCGTGGGTTTGCTCGCGATCGGGATCCTCCTCGGACCGGCGCTGCTCGACTTCTCGGATCGCGCCCGCGACGCGAACCGCAGCCGGGACACGATCGCCCAGCGCTGGCTCGACCGCGTGGTCGACGTGCTCGAGCCGAACGCGGTGGTCGTGAGCTGGTGGAGCTACTCGACCCCGCTATGGTATGGAAAGCACATCGAGGGGCGGCTCCCGGGCGTCGACATCATCGATGATCGGACGCGCCTCGACGAGGATCTGGGGAGCACCTCGGACGTCGTCAACGAGCATCTCGGCGAGCGTCCGGTCTACGTGATCCGCCTCGACGACTGGCGGGAGCTTGAGGAGGAGTTCGTCATCGAGCCGGTGCCGATGCCCATGCCCGACAGCCTGTCGCGCGTCGTCGGGCGCCGCGAGGATGCCACGTGACCGCGCGCGTCCCGCGCCTCTCGTACTTCTTCCCGGCGCACAACGAGGAGGCCAACCTCGCCGGGCTCATCGAGGAGGCGCTGGAGACGTTGCCCGGGCTGGCGGACAGCTTCGAGATCATCGCCGTCGACGACGGTTCCCGCGATCGGACGCGGGAGATCGCCGACGAGCTGGCCGCCGCGCACCCCGATCTCGTCCGCGTCGTCCACCACCCGACCAACCTCGGCTACGGCGCCGCACTCCGCTCGGGCCTCGGGGCTGCCCGCTACGAGCTCGTCGCCTTCACCGACGGCGATCGCCAGTTCCGCGTCGCGGATCTCGGCCGCCTGACCGAGCGCCTCGCCGGGGCCGACCGCCCGGACGTCGTCGCTGGCTTCCGCATCAAGCGCGCCGATCCCCTGATCCGCACGATCTACGCGCGGCTGTACCGCCTCGCCAACCGCATCTTCTTCGGCCTGAAGGTCACCGACGTCGACTGCGCCTGCAAGCTGTTCCGGCGCGACGCGCTGGAGAGCCTGCGCGTCGAATCCGGGGGTGCCTTCTTCTCGGCCGAGCTGCTGATCAAGCTGCAGGCCGCCGGACGCTCCGTGGTCGAGGTCGGCGTGCCGCACTACCCGCGGACGGCGGGCTCGCCGACTGGTGCGAAGCCGTCGGTGGTGTTCCGGGCGGTCAAGGACTTCTGGCTGCTCCGCCTGCGGATGTGGGCCAACCGCTCGCTGGCGCTGCGCAGGGGGGCGCCGATCCTCGTCCAGGAACCGCCGGCCGACTAGCTGTCGGGCGGACTCTCGGGCTCGCCGGGCTCGACATCGAGCGAGTTGACGAAGTCGCGGAACACGTCGAGCCGTGGATCGACGATCTGCTCGCCGGTCGTCTCGAGGGCGGCCCCGGTCGCCTCGCCGTCCTCGCCGAGACCGCCGTCCGCGCCGAGGCCGGCCTGGTCGAGAACGTCCTCGGCCGCGAACACCGGAACGCTGACGCGGACCGCGAGGGCGAGCGCATCGGACGGGCGCGAATCGACCTCCACGACCCGCCCGCCGAGCTCCAGGAAGATCCGCGCGTGGTAGGTCTCCTCGGCCAGGTCCGAGATCACCACCCGCTCGACGTTCGCGCCGAGCTGCTCGAGGGTCGTCGCGAACAGGTCGTGGGTCAGCGGTCGTTCCGGGGTCAGCCCCTGGAGACGCATCGCGATCGAGCTGGCCTCCCATGGCCCGATCCAGATGGGCAGGTAGCGCTCCCGCTCGCGCTCCTTGAGGATCACCACGTGGCGATTGGACAGCATGTGGACGCGCACGCTCTCGACGACCATCTCGATCAGTCCGTCCGGCATGGCCGGATTATCCCACGCGGCTCCCTCGCGCCGGGACCCGCCCGCTGACGATCATGAGCCACGCCACGAAGGCGCCTCCCACGAAGCCGCCGATGTGGGCGAAGAACGCCACGCCGGCCCCGGCCTCCATGCCCAGCGAGCCGATGCCGTCGAGCAGCTGGAGCAGGAACCAGAAGCCGAGGACGATGATCGCCGGGACCTCGATGAGCTGGTAGAAGAAGCCGAGGAAGACGAGGGTCGTGATGCGCGCACCCGGGAAGAGGACGAAGTACGCGCCCAGCGTCGCGGCGATCGCGCCGGAGGCGCCGATGAGCGGGATGGTCGAGTCGGGGTCGATGGCCGTCTGGGTCAGGCCGGCCACGACGCCCCCGCCGAGGTAGAACAGCACGAACAGCACGCGGCCCAGGCGATCCTCGATGTTGTTCCCGAAGATCCACAGGTAGAGCACGTTGCCGAGCAGGTGCAGCCAGCCGCCGTGGAGGAACTGGCTGGTGATGAGCGTGGCCGTCTCCTGCGACAGGAACTGGCCGGCGCCCCATGCGGCGAGCAGCTCGGCCGGGACCACGCCCCATTCGGTCACGAACGCGTTGAGGCTCGCCTCCGACTGCGCCTGCAAGCCCAGCTCCCAGGCGAACACGACGAAGCAGGCGACGATGAACGCGAGGGTGACGACGGGCGTGCGCCGCGTCGGGTTCGCGTCGCGGAGCGGGATCATCCTCGCCCCGCCCGGCTAGGGCGCGGGCGACGGATCTGCGGAGGTATCCGCGGAAGGGCCCGGCGAAGCCCCGGGTTCGTCGGTCACGGCCTCGAGCGCGGCCTGATGGACGCCGTCGCGCGAGATCCAGACGATCACCGGCGGCGCCTCCGGATCCTCGCCGGGCGGCGCGACGTAGAAGCCGCGCATGTCCTCCCAGCCGTCGGCGTCACCGGCCAGGCGGTACTGGGCGATGTAGTGGCCGTCACCCTTGTCGATCGCGATCAGCCGTGCATTGCGCCGGTCGTAGCCGTAGACGATGCCCTCGCGGCGCCCGCCGCCGCCGGCCAGCAGGCTGTAGCTGGGCGCCGCCCGGAGCAGCGAGTCGTTGGGAACGTCGCCCTCCCAGCCATCGTTCTTGCCCGACACGAACCGCGTGATCGCGCCGTTCTCGAGCGTGAAGAGGTCGCCGTCGATGTGCAGGGCGGACATCGTGCCGGTCGCCCGATCGGTTGCGAGCCAGTTCGTGTGCTTGGCCGGGAAGCCACTGCCGTCACGGGCCGGCGAGTAGGCCTTGACCTGTCCCTCCGAGGGGTCGACGACGTACAGGTTGTAGAGGCCCTCGCTGGGGATCCGCACGAACGTGCCGATCGAGAGGATGTCGTCGCCCCACGAGCTTGCGCCCTGGACACGGATCTTCGTGACGGTGCCCTTCCCGCTCTTGTTGGCCGCCCGCCAGCGCCATAGCGCGTTCTTCGAATCGAGGACGAGCAGGTCGCGCCCGCCGACGGCGATGAGCTTCGGCGTGGCGACGGTTCCTCCACGCGCCTTCTGGCCCGACTTCACGGCGGCCGTGGCCTTCTTGTCCTTGAGATCGACGCGCCACACGGTCTTGGTCGAGGCATCGAGCACGAACGTCGCGCCGTCCGGCCCGCGCACCGCGGCCTTCAGGTCGATCGGGGGTTTGTCCTCCTTTGGCTTGAACGTGTACAGGTCGCGCGAGCTCACCGGAACCACGCCGGCAAGCCGGTCGAGGCCCTCGATCGTCTGCTCCCGGAGCGGCTCGACGGTCGTCGCGCGGATCCCGTTCCGGCTCGCCACGGCCAGCTGCTCGTAGGCCTCCGTGAGCAGCTCGCCGGCGCGCTCGGGGTCGGCCTCGACCAGGTCGACGCCCGGACCCGTCACCTGGTTCAGGTTGGTGCGGACCAGCTCGAGCGCTCGCTGGCCGGCGTCGATGGAGCTGATCGCCTGGGTGCCGGTGCCACCCGGGGCGAAGGCCCACACCCCAAGTCCCAGCCCACCGAAGACCACGAGGAACGCGAGGAGCGCCACGGCCGCTCGCCGCTGCGTCTCACGCCGCGATGCAAGCGGCGTCACCCGCCGGTATGCCGGCCGTCGCCGGGGAAGGAGGTCCTGGGCCCGAACGACGACCCGCTCGAGCGCACCACCCGCCGCGGTCTTCGCGTTGGCCGATGCCGCGCGGACGGCCGTCCCGGCCGCCTGGACGTTGTCGGCCAGCGGGATCGGCGAGCGGTCCGGCGCGCCCGCGAGCGGTTCCGCCGGCCTGACCGGGACGAGCGTCCGCTGGCGGGCCGTGGCGCTCACCTCGGTCGCCTCGAAGGCGATCGCGCCGTCGCTGCCGCTGCCCTCCGCGGCGACGAACCGATGATGGAGGTGCTCCATCGCGGACTGCGGGTGGAGCGTCAGCATGGCGTCCTTGAGCTCCTCGGGGCCGAGGCGGGCGACGACATTCGGGCTCACCAGCACGAGCGAGTCGCCGAACGAGATCTCGCCGCGCCACACGTCGGGTTCGAGCTCCCCGGACGGCAGGCCGCGTTCGCGGTGCGGGTCGGGCAGCGTCGAGAGGCGCGCCTGGCGGATCAGGTATGCCTCCGCGGGGCCGACCGTGGCGACGTACATCTCGCTTCCGCGCACGACCGCGACGCCGACGCCGATCGGGCCGTTGCCGCCCGGGCTGCGCAGGCCGAGCCGGTCGCTCTGGTGGGCAAGCCGCTTGTTGGCGGTCGCGATCGCCTTCTGGAGACAGACGCGGATTCCGGCCGACTCGTCGTAGTAGTACTCGTTGCGGATCGTCTCGGCGGTCAGGCGCGTCGCCTCGAGGGCGTGCCGCGTGCTGACCTGCGAGGTGACGAGCAGGTAGAGGTGCCCCTTCGTGCGCGCGACCGAGCCGACGCTGGGCTCGACGACGACGACCGTGTCCGGCGAGTCGGGGAGGCGATCGTGCTCGGCGACGACTCCGAGCTTCATATGGAGACGGACGGCCATGGGCCTCTCGTTGACGGCTACCCGGGATGTGACGACCAGGTTTGGACGATTGTGCTGATCCCGGTTCGATCAGCGCTCGTTCCGAGATGGCTGGCAGGCGACGCGAATTATACGCGGGGCGCGTCACGCCGGATTCGGACGCGCAGTTCTCGAACGCCGACGCCGCCCGGCGCGCCGAAAACGCCGCCAGCAGCTCGGGGCTCCGAAGGCGCAGCTCCTGGGCCACGATCGGTGCGTCCGCCTCGACGTCGAGCGCGAACCCCTCGAGCTGGATCACCCGGCACGAGCCGGCGGCCGCGGGCACCCGTTCTGCGACGATCGCCTCGAAGGTCGCGATCGCGCGCGACAACCGAAGCTCGTCCTCGAGCCCGAGAGCGCGTGCGGTGGCGGGCATCAGGTCGCCGATCCGCACCATCGGCCGGCGCCGGCTTGTCACGAGGCGACGCCTGCGCCGCCCACCAGCCTGGCGCCATCGGGCTCGGCCCGGACCTCCCAGTGGTGGGCGATCGCGCGCAGGCCCTGGTCGAGGTCGTCGAGGGTGGTGGTGGTCACGAACGCCTGGGGCAGGGCGGCGATCCGCCGCACGAGATGCGATCGGCGCTCCGGGTCCAGCTCCGAGAACACGTCGTCGAGCAGGAGCAGCGGAGGGCGCCCGTCGAGGGCCGTCAGGAGGTCGAGCTCGGCGAGCTTGAAGGCGAGGATCGCGGTGCGCTGCTGGCCGCGTGACGCGAAGGCCGCCAGATCGCGGCCGGCGAGCTCGAACGAGATGTCGTCTCGGTGCGGCCCGACGAGCGTGGATCCGTTCCAGATCTCCTTCTCGGTCGTCTCGACGAGCCGCCGCTCGAGCGCGTCCCGTGGCAACTCCCCGGGGAGTGCCGGCGCATTCGTCACGTAGCGCACCGCGAGCGCCGCCTCGGCGCCCTCCTCCGGAGCGATCTCGGCATGCGCGGCAGCCAGGGGCTCGCCGAGCGCCTCGAGGAGACGCAGGCGCTCGGCCACGATGACGCCGCCGGCGTCGAGGAACGCGCCGTCCCAGAAGCGCAGCTCGTCGCGTGACGCCGCTTCCTCGCGGATCGCCCGCAGCAGGCTGTTGCGCTGCTGGAGGACCCGCCCGTAGGTCGCGAGCGCGTCGGCGTAGAGGGCCGAGCGGCTGGACGCGAGCTGATCGACCGCCGCCCGCCGCAGGCTGGGCGAGCCGACCACGAGGAGCATCTCCTCGGGTGCGAAGACGACGACCCGGAGCAGGCTCGCGAGACTCGTCGCGCGGCGCCCGACGCCGTTGACGCGGATCCGCTTGCGGCCCCCGCTGCCGGTGGCGCCGGAGCGGACCACGCCCACCTCGATGACGTCGCTGCCGAGGCTGCCCTCGACCCGCGCCACGTCGGTGGCCCAGCGGATCAGCTCGCCGTCCGACGTGGTCCGGTGCGAGCGGCCCCAGGCGATCAGGACGATGGCTTCGAGGAGGCTGGTCTTGCCCGCGGCATTCGGTCCCCAGACCAGCTGCGGCCCGGGCCCGAACTCGACCTCGAGCGCGTGGTAGCCACGAAAGTCGGCGAGGCGCAGACGGTCGAGCTGCGAGGTCGCCAAGTCCTTCAGGACGTCGTGCGGACCGGCATGACGACGTGGACGTAGCGGTCGTCGCCGACCGGCTTGAACACGCCGGGCGACAGCGGCCCGTTGAGCTCGAGGGCGAACTGCTCGGCGTCGACGTTGGTCAGCACGTCGGCCAGGTAGCGAGCGTTGAACGCGATCGTCGTCCCGTCGCCCTCGACGGCCGCCTCGACCGCCCCGACGTGATCGCCGACCTCGGCATTTGCGCTGACGGTGATGCCCGGATCGCCGTTGCCGCCGATCTGGAGCTTGACGATGTTCGCCGACTCGTGGGCGATCAGCGCGGCCGGCCGAACCGCCCGGAGGAGCTCCTCGCGATCGAGGACCGCCCGCGTGTTGTGGCTCTGCGGCAGCACCTGCTGGTAGTTCGGGAACTGGCCGTCGATCAGCCGGCTGACGAGGTCGACCCCCTCGAGGTGGAAGAGGACCTGGTTCTTCGCCGCGGCGAGGACGACCTCGACCGGATCGTCGACGTCGGCGAGGACCCGCATGAGCTCGTTGAGGGCCCGGGCCGGGATCACGACGCTGGTCTCGGGCACGGCGTCGAGGACCGGGATCGTACGGACCGCGATCCGGTAGTTGTCGGCCGCCGCGAGCGTCAGCTGGTCGCCCTCGAACCGCGCGAGGACGCCGGTCAGGATCGGACGGGCCTCGTCGCTGGCGGCCGCGAACGTGACTTCGGCCAGGGCGCGCCGCAGGACGTTCTGCGCGATGCGCGTCGTCGGCCGTTCGCCGGCAGCCTGGATGGCCGGGAACTCGTCGGCGTCGATCCCCTTGATGTTGGTCTCGAACCGCCCGGAGCGGAGGTGGAGCGTGTCGCCCGGCTGGAGCTCCAGGTCGACGCGGTCGCCGGCGGGCAGCGACGCGACGAGGTCGGTGAGGAGGCGGGCCGGCACCGTGGTCGACCCATCGACCTCGACCTTGCCGGGCACCCAGTACGTGATGCCGATCTCGAGGTTCGTCGCGGTCAGCTTCAGGCCGGCGTCCTCGGTCTTCAGCAGCACGTTGGCAAGCACCGGCAGTGTGCTGCGACTGCTGACCGCCCGGCTGACGACGGCCAGACCTCGGGCGAGGTTCTCCTGCATGACAGACAGCTTCACGTGGGCGACTCCAACTCAGGCGACGGACTTCTCTGCTCGTGCCGGCGGCACTCCCGCAGCGCCGTCGCCGGCCCGGCGGGCAGTACGTTCTCTCGTGTTGGTATCTTCTCTCTTTCTCTAGACCCCGTCATCACCGTCATAACGGTGTGGACCCGGTGGACGGCGTGCACGGGCCGTGCTTGAAGCGGTGGTTGACGAACCCGGCACCCCGGTGGATGGGCGCCCGCCGTTGGGGGATGAGCGCGGGACAGGCTGGGGACGACTGCGCGCCGGGCGTCACCGGAACCTCGGAATTGCACGATTCCGTCCACGCCGAACGGCGACTTCGCCCGCGTCACGGGGCCGGATATGTCCACATGCGGGCATGGTTTTCCACCGATTTCCGGTGGTTATCCACACGATCAGGCGTGACGAAGCTCCGGCGAGCGATCGGCCAGGAGGCTTCAGTCGGCGTAGATCAGCTCGCGGACCGCGGCGATCTCGCGGCGGAGCTCGTCGTTCACGGCCACTTCGCGATTGATCTTGTCGCACGCGTGCAGGACCGTCGAATGGTCCCGCCCGCCGAGCTCGGCACCGATGCGCAGCAACGACACGTCCGTCTCCTCGCGCATCAGGAACATCGCGATCTGGCGGGGCACGACGATCGCCTTGTCGCGCTTCTGGCCCTGCAGGGCGTCCATCGGGACGCTGTAGTAGTCCGACACTGCCCTGGCGATCCGCTCGGGCGTGACCTGACGCTTCTTCGGGTTGTACAGGACATTCGAGAGGACGGCCTGGGCGAGCTCGATCGAGATCGGCATGGCGCCCATCGAGGCGTAGGCCACGATCCGGTTGAGCGCTCCCTCGAGCTCCCGGATGTTGCTGACGACCTTGCGGGCGATGAACTCGACGACGTCGGACGTGATCGGAACGGCGCCTTCCTCGGCCTTGGCGCGGAGGATTGCGATGCGCGTCTCGAGGTCCGGCGCCGTGAGGTCGGCGATGAGGCCCCATTCGAAGCGGCTGCGGAGTCGCTCCTCGAGCGTCAGGATCGCCTTCGGCGGGCGGTCCGACGACAGCACGATCTGCTTGCCGTCGTCATGGATCGCGTTGAACGTATGGAAGAACTCTTCCTGCGTCCGCTCCTTGTCGGCGATGAACTGAATGTCGTCGATGAGCAGCAGGTCGATCCGCCGGTAGCGCGCCCGGAACTCGTCGATCTTTCCCTGCTGGATCGACGTGATGAACTCGTTCGTGAACTTCTCGCTGGTCGCGTAGACGACGCGCTTGCGCGGGAACTTGGCCACGACCTGGTTGCCGATCGCATGCATCAGGTGCGTCTTGCCGAGGCCGACGCCGCCGTACAGGAACAGCGGGTTGTAGGCATGGCCGGGGCGCTCCGCGACCGACAGGCTCGCGGCGTGGGCGAGCCGGTTGGCCGAGCCGACGATGAACGTCGAGAAGGTGTAGCGCGGGTTGAGGTTCGTCGCCCCGCCATCGCCGCCGACGCGAGTCGGCTCGAGGCGTACCTGGGGCCGCGCGGTCGGCGCTTCGGCGCCGTTCGACGCGGCGGGCTCAGCGGCCGTCACGAGGAATTCGACCTGGACGCTGTAGCCGACGATCCGCGCGAGGGTCTGGCTGATCAGCGAGCGGTAACGGGTCTCGAGCCAGTCCTTGGCGAAGCCATTCGGGACGCCGATCCGGAAGCGCTGCTCATCGACATCGACGAGCTGGGTTTCCTTGAGCCACGTCTCGTAGTTGGCGGGTGAGAGCGACACCTGGAGCTCGCCCTGGGCGGCCCGCCATACTTGCTTCGCGTCCATTCGATGCAACTGACCCTGAAGAAGAGTTGGGCTGATGGTGGCGATCTGATGACCGCGGAGCGCGGCGGAACACCCTGGCCGCGGAGGACTCGAGGTACGGCCGGCGCACCGGGAGTGACGGCTCCGGGCATCCCGTGTTGGGGCGTTTCCGAGGTCGACTCTCGTGCGTCCCGGCGCCGAGGGCTCGGAGAGGATAGCACCGCCCGCGCGGCTGTCGCAAGGCAATTCTGGAATACCCCTGGGGGGTATCCAAGCACAACCGGTCAACCGCTCCCATGGCAGGTCCCACCGGTCCTCGCGCGCGCCCGCTCGTGTTGGGCGACGGGGGGTCGGATGGCCCTGGAGGTTTGACACCCTTTTCGGGGCCGTCATATCATCCGCCGGACGACGACGCGCCACGCGCTCTCGGGCGCCGGCGCGTCTGCGTGCCTCTGCGGGGTGCAGACGACCCAAGTCCCCGAGGCCGGATGGAGAGGATCCCGGACAGTCCCGATGACCAAGCAGACCTACCAGCCCAAGAAGCGCCACCGCGCCAAGGAGCACGGCTTCCGCGCCCGGATGAAGACGACGCCGGGACGTCGCGTGCTCGCCGCTCGGCGTGCTCGCGGTCGCAAACGGCTCGCGGTCTGACGGATCGTCGCGGCACGCAAGGGCCGCGGCTCGTGATGCTCTCCCGTCCAAGGGAGTTCGCGGCGTTTGAGGGTGCAGGGACCACCAGGTCCAATCAACTCCTCACCGCCCGTTTCCTGCGGACCGATCTGGGGAAGACCCGTTTCGGGTTGGCGACCGGGCGCAAGCTCGGAACCGCCGTCGTCCGGAACCGGGTTCGGCGCCGGCTCCGCGGGGCGCTCAGGGTGATGGCGCCCTCGTTCCAGCCCGGCTGGGACGTCCTCATCATCGCCCGGCCCGCAATCGTCGGAGCCGACCACGACGCACTGGTCGGGGCATTGCGCCGGACGCTTGTCCGGGGCGGCGTACTCGGAGGGCCTTCGGCCACGTGAAGCGAATCGGGATCGGGTTGATCAAGCTCTACCGGATCGTGTTCGCGTGGCTGCCGTCGAGTTGTCGATTCGAGCCCACGTGCTCCCACTACACCGAGCAGGCCATCGAGAAGTACGGCCTGCTGCGTGGCAGCTGGATGGGCGCCAAGCGGATCGCGCGCTGTCATCCATGGAACCCGGGTGGGTATGACCCAGTTCGCTAGCGAGGCTCCGTGACGCTCCGCCCGCATCGGTCCTGGATCGGACCGCTCCTGCTGATCGCGGCCATCGCGATCCTCGTTGCCGCCTGCGCGCCGGCCGGCGGCGGCGTCGATGCTTCGGGCAACCCGATTCCCCCCTCCCCGCAGCCGCCGCTGGAGCCCGCCCAGCCGGGCGCCGACCCGATCAGCCTGCTGGCGTGGCTGTTCACGCCGATCTTCACGCTCCTGTTCATCATCCTGGCCGCGGCCTACAACCTGTTCTGGGGCCTCGGATTCCCCGGCGCGGTCGGCTGGGCGATCATCGTGCTGACGCTCGTGGTGCGCGGCATCCTCATCCCGCTCTTCCGGCTGCAACTGGTGTCGCAACGGCGGATCCAGATGCTCCAGCCGGAGATGCGCGAGATCCAGAAGCGCTACAAGGGCGACCGGCTCAAGGCCCAGCAGGCCCAGCAGGAGCTGTACAAGGAGCGCGGGATCAATCCCCTCTCCGGTTGCCTGCCCCTCCTCCTGCAGCTGCCCCTGCTGTTCATCATGTATTCGGTCATCCAGAACGGCATCACGAACCAGGATCCGAACGCGATGCTCAATGTGCTGGGTGTCCAGGTCGTGACCATTGACTGCCAGAACATCGACGCGAACGGCGTCGTCGATCCGTACGAGCCGTGCATGGACACGCACGTGCCGATCCTCGGCGACGTCAGCAAGCCGCAGGTCCTGTTCACGATCATCGGCGTCGGGATCAGCATCCTTGCGATCGCGTCCGCCCTGCTCCAGTTCCTGCAGTCGCGGATGATGCTCCCGCCGCCTGATCCGGAGAACACCGACCCGAACGTCCGGATCCAGCGCCAGATGATGCTGTTCCTGCCGGCGATCTCGATCCTCTACGGCGGCTTCCTGCCCGCCGGCCTGTTCATCTACTGGATCGTGGCGACGGTCTTCTCGATCGTCCAGCAATACCTGATCGTCGGCTGGGGCGGGATGTTCCCGATCCTCGGCCGCGAGCCGGCGTTCGCCCGAGACCACACCCCGCGGTTCCCGGTGCAGATGCCACAACCCCCTGAGCCCAGCCAACGTGCGGCGATCCTGACGGAAGCCGACAAGAAATCATCGGCTGAAAAGACGATCCGCCAGGGACGGCGCGGACGCCAGAGCCGACGAGGGAGACGACGCTGACATGAGCGAATACCGAGAGTTCACCGGCAAGACCGTGGAAGAGGCACTGCGCGAGGCGCGCGAGGCCTTCGGTGCCGAGCTCAATGATCTTGACTTCGAGATCCTCACCCCGGGCAGCCGGGGCGTCCTCGGCATGGGCGCCGAGCCCGCCCGGATCGTGGCCGCCCCGCGATCCGCCCTGGGCGGCGCCGCGCCCAAGCGCGAGGCTGCGGCCGCGACCCCGTTGCCGCCGCCGGCGCCGACGCACGAGGACCAAGGCGACCAGGACCGTGGCCCGCGCCGCGACGACCGGCCCCGGAGTGGCGATCGTGACCGCGGCCCGCGCCGCGACGACCGGTCCCGTGGCCCGCGCCGCGACGACCGGCCCCGGAGTGGCGATCGTGACCGTGGCCCGCGCCGCGACGACCGCGCCCCGCGCCCGGATGGAGGCGGCGGAACCCTGACCGCTTCGGAGCAGGCCGAGGTGGCCGCCGCGCGCGGGTCGCTGGCCGCCGAACGAGCCGAGCTGGAGGCAGCGGAGGCCTCGCCGGAGGCTCTCGCGGCCGGCAAGGCGATCCTCGAGCAGCTGATGGTGCATCTCGGCTTCGACGCCACCGTCGAGGTCGACTCGGGCGAGACGAGCCGCCTCAACGTCGTCGGCACCGGCGACGAGAAGGAGGCCCTCGGTGCGCTCATCGGGCGCAAGGGGGAGCGCCTGTCCGCGCTCCAGCACCTCGTCAACCTGATGCTCTCGAAGCAGATCGGGACGTGGACCCGTGTGCTCGTCGACGTCGAGGACTACCGCGGCCGGCGTGAGCGCCAGCTGCGGGACCTCGCGCAGCGCGCCGCAGCGCGCGTGGTCGAGACCGGCAAGATGCTCCAGCTGGAGCCGATGCCGGCCCTCGAGCGACGCTGGGTCCACCTCACGCTGCGCGACCATCCGAGCGTCGCAACCCAGTCGATCGGCGAAGAGCCCAACCGCCGCGTGGTGCTCGTGCCGCGCGACCTGGGCTGAGTCGCCGTCACAGGGCGTCCCACACCACCCGTCACAGCCACGCCGGCGCGGACACACGGAACCTCGACGACGGTTCGCGCCGCGTCTCCTGCTAGGATTGCGCTCCGAAATGACCGAAACCCAGGAACTCACGCCCTCCAAACCCCGGCCGCGCGCTGCGCTGCGCTTCGGCGTCGCCTTCCTCGTCGGCCTGATCGCCGCGCTGGCCCTGGGTGCGGGTGCGCTCTACGCCTACGACCAGCAGTACGCGGGTCGGATCCTGCCGGGCGTCCGCGTGGGCGACATCGAGCTGGCCGGCCTCACACGCGACGAGGCGGTCGAGCGCGTCGCCGACGCATTTGGCCCGGTCGGCGAGGGCGCGATCCAGCTGAACACGCCCGACGGGCCGCTCAAGGTCCCGTACCGGCTCATCCAGCGTCACGTCGATGCCGAGGCGCTCGTGGATTCGGCGCTCAGCGTCGGACGCTCGGGGACGGCAGTCGACCGCGTGATCGCCGGGGCACGGACGGCGCTCCGCGGCGCCAGCGTCGAACCGAGCGTGAGCTTCGACGCGGAGGCGGTCGCCCGCAACATCGAGCGCCTGGCGCGCTCGCTGGACCGCGATCCGGACGACGCATACGTCACGACCACGGAGGACGGCTTCGCGCTCACCGAGGGCATTGACGGACGCACATCCGACGCAGGACCGGCGATCGAGGCGGCGTTGGCCGTCGTGGGAGAGCCCGACGCACCGGAGGTCATCGAGGTCGACCTCGAGACGGCGCCCGTCGAGCCGGCGATCACCACGGCCGAGGCCGAGGAGGCCAGGGCCACCGCCGAGCGCATCGCCACAGGGATCGTGCTCACCCGTGGCGACAAGAAGGTCAGGCTGAACGGCGCCCGGATCCGCCAGTGGATCGGCTTCGGGGTTGACGAGGACGGGACCTATGCGCCGCAGGTCGACACCAGCACCCTGCCGAAGGAGCTCAAGAAGCTCGCCAAGAAGGTCAACGTCGCGGCGCGCAGCGCCAGCTTCAAGACGAAGGGGGCGAAGATCACGGGCGTCCTGCCGAGCCGCGAAGGCAAGGCAATGGATGTCGACGCCACCGCTGCCGAGATCGAGAAGCTCCTCGCCGGTCGGGCCGAAGGCTCCGCGGACACCGAGCGGATGAAGGCGGTCATGACCGTCATCAAGCCCAGTCTGACCACCTCGCAGGCGCGTGAGGTCATCCCCAAGATGCGCAAGGTCTCCGAGTGGACGACCTACTTCCCGATCGCCGAGAAGAACGCCTACGGCGCGAACATCTGGATCCCTGCCATGGACCTCGACGGTCACGTCGTCGCCCCCGGCGAAACCTTCGACTTCTGGAAGTCGATCGGGCCTGTGACGCGCGCTCGTGGTTACCGCGACGGCGGCGCGATCATCAACGGGCGCACCGAGCTGCAGGGCGCGCTCGCCGGCGGGATCTGCTCGACGTCGACCACCCTGTTCAACGCCGCGCTTCGCGCCGGGTACGAGATGGGCGCCCGGCGCAACCACTACTACTACATCGACCGCTACCCGCTCGGCCTGGACGCAACCGTGTTCAAGAGCGGTTCGTCGACCCAGACGATGGAGTTCACCAACGACACGCGCTACCCGGTCCTGATCCGGGCCTACAAGATCCGCAACGGAGGCGCGGGCTACGTGAAGTTCGCGCTGTACAGCGTGCCGACCGGTCGCAAGGTCTCGTTCAGCACGCCGATCGTGAGGAACTTCCGGCCCGCCAGCGACACGATCCAGTACACGTCGTCACTGCCGAAAGGCGCATCGGAGCGGGTGGAATTCCCGGTCGACGGCAAGCAGGTGTGGGTGACCCGGACCGTGCGCAAGAAGGGCGAGGTCCTGCACCAGGAGACCTACTTCTCGAACTACGCGCGGATCACCGGGATCACGATGGTCGGTCGCTAGGGACGATCCGGGCTCAGGTCTCGGCAGCGGTCTCCTTCATGTAGAGCTCGGTGAAGTCGCGGCAGCGACCGGCGCCGTCGAACTCCATCAGGAACACGTTGTGATAGACGCGGTCGGGCCGCGAACGGCTCGTGTCCGGGTAGTACGTGCTGGTGCCGACTGCCACGACCCGTTCACCATCGACCGCGAACGGCTCGTAGCGCGCGTCGTAGGTTCCCTCGGGATCGCGGCTGCTCGCGTTCCCTTCCGGCGCGATCCAGTTCGAGACGATCGCATCACGCCCGTGGAGCACGTCGTCGCCCGAATCGAACGGGTGGTAGCGGTACGTCGCGTCCTCCGCGAACAGCGCCGCCACCTGGTCGGCGTCGTAGGTCTTCCACGCTTCGACGTAGGCATCGAGCCAGGCCTGGGCAGCGGATCGGTCCATCGGGTCCTCCATCACTCGTGGGTCGGGGAGCGCTCACCCGCCCGGATCGGCACCTGCAGCCAGTTCGCCGCCGGCGCCAGCGGACAGCTCCAGCGGGGGTCGTAGGCGCATGACGGGTTGTAGGCGTAGTTGAAGTCGAGGATCAGGCGGTCCCCCTCCCCGCCCAGGTCGGCGCCCTTGATCGTGTCGAGCAGGTACCGGCCGGCGCCGTAGCTCTCGCTGCCGGACGTGGCGTCGCGAAAGGGCACGAACACCCCGCCGCCGTACACCTCGATCCAGTACACCTCGAGCTCGCCAACCGGGAGCCGGACCCGGCCGATGCGGTCGAGCGGGTACGGGTCGCCATCGAGGCTGTGCGCGATCAGCCGTTCCGGCTCCGCCGGCTCGACGGACGGCCTCGAACCGCAGTGCGGGGTCGCGAGGCCAGTGGTCCAGCCCTTCGAACGCGGCTCGCTTCTCCGGCCGGATCGGCGACTGCGGATGGTCCCGGATCAGGCGTTCGCGACCGGCCCGGAAGGCTGCCAGCGCCCCGTCCGGATCCCGGTCCGTGTCGTCCCGCACTGCCGCGTAGAGCGCGAAGACCTGGCGGCGCCAGTCGAGCAGCGTCAGCGACATGCGCCGGAGTCTAGCCGCCCTCCCGGTCAGGCCCTGTCAGGTATCGAGCGCGCGGCTCGCAAGGCGGTTCCTCGGCGTCGTACACTGGCGACGGCGCGTTCCCGCGCCCGACTGCCAGACCGAGCCCCCACGCGGCGCGGCGATGCGGCGGTAAAGGGGATCCGGATCCTCGGGACGAACCGGTCGACCATCCGACCGGCCGACGACGTGGCGGTGTGGGCGCGTGCGTCGACGGCCGTGACGGAGACTGACCGATGACCACCGACAAGGCCTTCAAGCGGGTCGTGCGTGCGCGCATGGCCAAGACCGGCGAGCGATACGCCGCCGCCCGACGGACCCTGGTCGAGGGCGCCACGGACGGACATCACGCGGAGCCGACGGCCGACGCCGCCACCCCGTCGGGCTATCGGATGCGCGGCGGCCTGCACCCGGAGACGGCCACCCTGGCCAACGTCCTGGCGAACCAGGGCGTCGTCTCGGGCGTGACGGGCGAGCCGCTGACCGAGGCCGCGATCCTCGGCATCGGTGGCGGCCTGGGCGCCGGCTACATCCTCTGGGAGTTCAAGAGCCACGGCGGGCCGGTCCTCACCCTCGGATTCCGGAATCAGCCGCAATACCCCTCGATCCCCGGCTGGACCGGCAAGACGCTCGATCGGCTCGGCATCGAGCCGGACGTGCACGAGACCGGCGGTGCGAAAGGGGCTCGCGAGGCGCTCGATGCACGCCTGGACGCCGGCATGCCCGTCATCGCCTCGGTCGACCTCCAGTCGGTTGGGACCTGGGGCCTGCCCGACGCGCTGTCGGGGTACTTCGGCCTGGTCGTCGTCGTCTTCGGCCGTGACGCCGACGGCTCGTATCTCATGGATGATCGTGGCCGGAACCCATTCCGAGTGTCACCGGCCGTGATGGCCGCCGCACGCGGACGGATCGGCTCATTCAAGCACCGGATCGTCGGGTTGCAAACGACGCCGGGACCGATCCCGGCCGACCGGCTTCGGGCGGCGATGCGCGCTGGTCTCGAGGACCAGGTGGACCACCTGCGATCCCCATCAGACTCCTTCTCGCTCCCGGCCTGGCGCAAGTGGGGCCGTCTGATGACCGAGGCCGCGATCCTCGGCATCGGCGGCGGCCTGGGCGCCGGCTACATCCTCTGGGAGTTCCAGGCGCAACACCGCGGCAAGATCCACGGCGGGCCGGTCCTCACCCTCGGATTCCGGAATCAGTGGCAATACCCGTCGATCCCCGGCTGGACCGGCAAGACGCTCGATCGGCTCGGCATCGAGCCCGACCTGCACGAGACCGGCGGCGCGAAAGGGGCTCGCGAGGCGCTCGATGCACGCCTGGACGCCGGCGTGCCCGTCATCGCCTCGTCGACCTCCAGTCGATCGGGACCTGGGGCCAGCCCGACGCGCTGTCGGGGCACTTCGGCCTCGTCGTCGTCGTCTTCGGACGTGACGCCGATGGCTCGTACCTCGTGGATGATCGTGGCCGGAACCCATTCCGGGTGTCACCGGCCGTGATGGCCGCCGCACGCGGACGGATCGGCTCGTTCAAGCACCGGATCGTCGGGCTGCGAACGACGCCCGGACCGATCCCGGCCGAACGGCTTCGGGCGGCGATGCGCGCTGGCCTCGAGGACCAGGTGGATCACCTGCGATCCCCATCCGACTCCTTCTCGCTCCCGGCCTGGCGCAAGTGGGCCCGTCTGATGACCGACGAGCGGAACGCGAAGGCGTGGCCGCGGGTCTTCGCCGACGGCCACGGCCTGTTCGGCTCGCTGTCTGGCCCTCCACGAAAGCGTCGACGGCCAGGTCGGGCCATGGGGTGGGCACTTGCGGGAGCTGTATGCCGCATCACTCGATGAAGCGGCCGTCGCGCTCGACAACCCTGCGCTCGGCGACGCGGCGCGGGCATGGCGGGGCGTCGCCGACCGATGGGAGGAGCTGGCCGACGCGGCCGTACCGCCCGATCTCGACGGTGCAGCCGAGGCGGTCGAGGCGGTCGAGACGCTTCACGAGGCGGTGATGGCCGGCGAATAGGGTCGGTCGCGTGTGAGCGCCGCCGCGGAGACCGCGTGGGCGATCCGGGATCGCTACGCCGACGCCTTCCCCCTGCCACCAGACCGCATCGCGGCGATCCTCGAGGATCTCGGCGACCGGCTCGGCGCGATCTGATCTCGGCGACCGGCTCGGCGCGATCTACCAGGCTGAGGTCGACGCGCTCGACGTGACCGCTCAGGCCATCGGCAGATGAGGGGTTCATGAGCATGTCACGCTCGTAACCCGCGACTGACAAGGAGGCTCACCCATGTCCGAGTTCGAGCAGCTGTTCCCGAAGGAGTTCCACGCGTCGCCCGGTGTCGAGGACTGGCGTGTGCTGTTCTGGGGCGCGCACGTCTTCTACCGAACGTCGTCGTTCGACCAGGCCGCCGAGTTCGTGTCCGCCATCGCCGAAGCGGCTCGGACAGTGGGCCATGACCCCGACGTCGACGTACGGCCGGAGGGCGTCACGGTCCGAACCTGCTCACGGCCCGACGGAGCCCTGAGCAGAGCGGACGCCGACCTCGCAGCGCAGGTCAGCGCGGCCGCGCACCGGATGCGCCTCGAATCCGATCCGACCGCGTTGGTGGTGGTCGGCATCGCCGTCGCCCAGGATGCCGGCGTGGACACCCGCCCGTTCTGGGAGGCGGCGTTCGGGTACCAACCCAACGGCGACACGGACCTGACCGACCCCATCCGGCGCGGGCCGCACCTGATGTTCCACGAACTCCATGACCCGCGCGCGGGGCGTGGTCGTACGCACATCGATGTGTCGGTCCCTGCAGAGGAGGCCGAGAAGCGCGTGCAGGCAGCCGTCGCGGCCGGTGGGCGCATCGTCAAGGCATACGAGGATCAGCGCACGTGGATCCTCGCTTCGCCCGACAACCACGGCGTCGACATCGCCGGCTGGGCCGACCTGGAGGCTTGACGATCCGACAGTTCGGGCCTGGCACGGCCGCGCCAGATACCCCCACCGGAGTATTGACAAAGGGCTTGACAAAGGGGTGTACGGTTACAGCAATAGGGCTTGTCAAGACTTGACAGGCCCACAAGCATGTTCGGGACCCGGCTGGATCGGCGGAGGTTCGGGCGGATCACCTGGAGGGCTGAGTTTGGCGGTCGGCGTCGCAGCCGAAGTGAAGAGCAAGCTGGGCGTCGTCGACGTGGTCGGCGAGACGGTCGCGCTGAAGAAGGCGGGCACCACCTACAAGGGCTTGTGCCCGTTCCACGGCGAGAAGACGCCGTCGTTCATGGTCACCCCGCGCGCGAGACGCTGGCATTGCTTCGGCTGCGGGCTGGGCGGCGACATCTTCAGCTTCGTGATGCAGCGCGACGGCGTCGACGTTCCCGGAGGCGCTCCGCACGCCTGGCCGGCAAGGCCGGCGTCGAGATCGACGAGCGGACCAAGCGCGAGGACGCGCACAAGGCGCGGCTGCGCGACGTGCTCGACAGCGCGATCGCCTTCTACCACGCGGTCCTGACCGGCTCGAAGACCGGCGAGCCGCCCTCGACTACCTCCACGGCCGCGGCTTCACCGACGAGACGATCGAGACGCTACCAGCTCGGCTGGGCGCCGGGCGGCTGGGACACGATGACCCGCAAGCTCGCGGCCAAGCGCGACATCCGGCCCGAGGAGCTCGTCGAGGTCGGCCTCGCCTCGCCGCGCCAGAGCGCGCGCGGCGGCGTCTACGACAAGTTCCGGCGCGCGTCCTCTTCCCGATCCGCGACCAGAACGGCAGCGCCGTCGGGCTGGGCGGCCGGCTCCTGCGAGGGCGACGGGCCCGAAGTACCTCAACTCGCCCGGCGACGCCGCTGTTCGACAAGAGCCGCACGCTGTACCTGATCGACAAGGCCAAGTCGTCGATCCGCAAGTCCGGCCAGGCGGTCATCGTCGAGGGCTACACGGACGCGCTGATGGCCCACCAGGCCGGCTTCGACAACGTCGTCGCCTCGCTCGGCACGGCGCTGACGCCAGGCCAGGTCGCGCTGCTGACGCGCTACGCGACGCGGATCGCGCTGGCCTACGACGTCGACGCCGGCCGGCGAGAAGGCCGGCACGTTCGGCGTGACCGCGCTCGCCGGGCTCATCGGCCAGCTCCAGCACGGCGACCGGGCGTCGAGCTGGAGGACGTCCGCGTCGTCCGGCTGCCCGACGGCAAGGATCCCGACGAGGTCGTGCGCGAGACGCCCGATCGCTGGGAGACGTCGGTCTCGAAGGCCAAGCCGCTGGTGGAATACCTCATCGGCTATCACGCGGCGCGGTTCGATCTCAAGACCGCGACCGGCCGGATCGGGTTCGTGGAGGCGGTCATGCCGTCCATCCGCGACATCGCCGATCCGCTCCGCCAGGCCGAAGCCCTGGGCGAGGTCCGTCAGGTCTCCGGCGTGGAGGAGCGGACCCTGCGCCAGGTCCTGGAACGGCCGGCCCGAAACCCGGTCTCGGGTCATGGGAGTGGGGGAGCGGCGGCGGACGCCCAGAGTCCGATCAGCGCCGACGCCGTGCTGTCCTCGCCGGACGCGCTGCCGATCAACGACA
>CAWGQH010000011.1:0-117226 GCA_963824735.1 uncultured Chloroflexia bacterium | reverse complement strand
CGTCGGCCCTACCCCAGGATGGCCCCGGTCGTGCTCGACCGTGGCCGCATCGGTTTCGCCGTGCCTGCGGCTGCCCGGGATCGGCCGGCTGGCCAGCTCGCGCTCGGTGCGCTCATGCTCGTCGCCTTCGCGGCGATCGCGTTCGCGCGACTGTCGGGCGTGGGTGACAGTGGCCTCGTGGCCGGCGCCGGATCCCCATCACCGCAGGCGACGCTCGCGGCCGCACTGCCGACGCCGACACCCTCGCCCATCCCGACGCCCGTCCCGAGCGCCGCGACATCGCCGGCGCTGACGCCCGCCCCGGGTCCGACCGAACCCGCGCGGACCTACAAGGTCAAGCGCGGCGATACGCTCAGTGGAATTGCGGCCCGATTCGGGACGACCGTGCGCGTGCTCATGGACCTCAACGATATCAAGAGCCCGTCGCGCATCGCCGTTGGCTCGCGGCTCAAGCTGCCGCCCGAAACCCCGTAGCGCGGGTCGCTCAGACTGGACGGCCGTCGCGCGCGGGCGCGCGCGCGAGCGCTACATACGTGCCATACGTGTTCCTTCAAGCAGTCCGGGTGCTCAGCGCTGGCACCCCCGACAGTACGAGGTGATGAAGCCGCCGGCCTTGACCTCGGTGATGCGGGTGCCGCAGCGGGGACACGCCTGCCCGCCCTTGGCATGAACGGCGAGGAAGTCCCGGACCTGCTTTTCGAACGTGGGCGGGACACGGGCCCGGAGCACCTCGATCGCGTTTGCCAGGGTAGATCGAGTCGCCTCGTACAGGGCGTCGACCTCCTCGTCGGCCAGCGTCGAACGCTTGCGGAACGGCAGGAGGCGGGCCGCGTGGAGGACCTCGTCGGAGTAGGCGTTGCCGATGCCCGCGACGAACTCCTGGTTGCGGAGCAGGTTCTTGAGCTCACCGTGGTGTCGCCGGATCCGTGACCTCCAGACCTCGAGGGTCAGACCCGGGTCGTCGGCGTCCGGACCCTGCGTCGCGTCCAGGCCGGGCACGCTTCGGTCCACTCCGGCGGGCACGAGGTACACCTTGCCCATCTGGGTCGGGTCGCGATAGCGCACCTCGGGAGTCGCATCGTCCGACGGCAGCCAGTCGGCGCCGGCGGTCCACGAGGCCGCATCCGGCGGCCCGGCAGCGCGCGGCCCGTAGCCGAGCACGACGGCGGTCTTCGTCGGCAGTTTCGCGCGGGGAGCGGCCAACTGGAAGCGGCCGGTGAGCATCGGGTTGACGACCACCCGGTCGCCATCCAGGTCGATGATCAGGAACTTGCCGCGTCGCGCGATCCGCGTCACCTGCTGCCCGTCGAGCGCGGCCAGCTCGGCGGGAGTACCACGCACGGCGAGCGGACCCGGGGCCTCGGCGCTGCGAATCGGCCGTCCGCTGAGGGCGGCATGGAACGCTTCGGCGACGACCGTGAGGTCGGGCAGCTCGGGCACGGCCGCGATTGTAGCCGCGAGAACCTGTGTGCTAGACTCTCCCGGCCCCGAGAGGCAGGACAGCTGAAATAGCGATCCTCTGGCCATTCGAACGCGAAGGAGCGGACCGCGGGAACAACGGGACCACGGACCACTTGATCGTCACCGGACACGGCCTGAGGGCGCTCAGGCCGTTCGTGATTCTCGGGAGCACGTTGACCAGGAGTGACCACAAGTTGACCGAAGAAGAGCAGGGCGGGACAGCGCCGCAGCCGGAGGCAAGCGCCTCCGCAGCCGACGAGGCGCCCGAGCAGACCGCGGCGGCCGTAGCCGTCGCCGACGAGCCCGCCGAGACCGAGGAGACGCCCAGCGCCTCCGCGGAGACGGACACCACCGACACGACAGACGTAGCCGCGGCCACGGACGTCGATGTCAACGGGACAGCCGTCGAAGCCGTTCCGGCCCCGGCCGATGAGCCGGCCCCGGCCGAGCCCGAGGTCCCGGAGGCATCAGCCGCCGACGCCGCACCTGACGCGCCGGCAGGTGACGTCGAGGTCGACGAGGTGGTGGCAGACGCGACAGCCGACGCGCCTGCGGCAGCCGACGAGGCGCCGGCCGCGCTAGCAGATGAGACGGCGGCGACGGAAGCCGCGGCGCCGGAGCCAGAGCCCGAGCCCGAGCCCGTGCGCGATCTCGGACCCGAGCCGACGACCATGGAGGAGCTCCTCGCCGAGCAGAGCGAGGACATCAAGAGCTTCAAGCATGGTGACGTGGTGGAGGGCAACGTCGTCCGCATCGACAAGGACGAAATCCTCGTCGACATCGGTGCGAAGTCCGAAGGCGTCGTCAGCAACCGCGAGCTCTACGGCCGCCATGCCGAGTCCCAGCCTCAGCTGAACATCGGCGACACCGTCCTGGTCTACGTCCTGCAGCCGGAGTCCCCGGAGGGCCACGCGGTCCTCTCGCTGCGACGGGCCGGCCTCGAGCGCAAGTGGCGCTCGATGCAGGAGCAGTTCGAAGCCGGCGTGATCATCGAGGCGCCGGTCATCGACCACAACAAGGGCGGACTCATCGTCGACTGCGGCATCCGCGGCTTCGTGCCGATCAGCCAGATCGTCGACTTCCCGCGCCGGCCACAGAACGACCAGCCGCGCGACGCCGCCCAGGAGATCGCGGAGAAGCTCCAGCCGTTCGTTGGCCGGAAGCTTCGCCTCAAGATCCTCGAGGTCAACCGCAAGGCGAACCGCCTCATCCTGTCTGAGAAGGTTGCCCTGTACGAGGAGCGCCGCGAGAAGCGCGACGAGCTGTTCAGCAGCCTGCAGGTCGGCCAGAAGGTCAGCGGCACGGTCCGCTCGATCGCACCGTTCGGCGTGTTCATCGATCTCGGCGGGATCGACGGCCTTGTGCACAAGAGCGAGCTGTCGTGGAACAAGGTCAACAACCCCGAAGCCGGCTACAAGGTCGGCGAGGAGGTTGAGGCCGAGGTCATCGACATCAACCACGAGCGTGGCCGGATCAGCCTGTCGATCCGCCGCCTCCAGCCCGATCCGTGGCATTCGACGGTGGCCGACTTCAATGTCGGCGACATCATCGACGGCACGGTCACGAAGCTCGTCAACTTCGGCGCATTCGTGCGCGTGCGTGACGGGCTCGAGGGCCTGATCCACATCAGTGAGCTGTCGCACCAGCGCGTCGCCCACCCGGGGGACGTTGTCCACGAGGGGCAGACGCTGAAGCTGCGAATCATCTCGCTCGACTCCGAGCGGCACCGCCTGGGGCTCAGCCTCAAGCAGGCCGAGGAGGCGCCAGCCCGGCCGGCTCCCGAGCCTGCCGCGCCCGGCGCGCCGCGTGCAGAGCGCCGCCCTCGCCAGGAGCGCGCCTATTCGCCGTCGGATGCGGTCCAGGAACCCGAGGGCGGGATCGACAACACCCTGGCAGCGGCGTTCGCGCAGGTCCGAGAACAGGTGGCCGCTGCCGAGGCTGCCGAGTCCGGTGATCCCGCGACTGCGACTGATGCCCCCGAGGCGGTGGTCGAGACGGCAACCGAGAGCCGAGCCGGAGGCCGTGGCCGAGCCCGCGACCGACGAGCCCGAGCCGGAGGCCGTGGCCGAGCCCGCGACCGACGAGCCCGAGCCTGAGGCCGTGGCCGAGCCCGCGACCGACGAGCCCGAGCCTGAGGCCGTGGCCGAGACCGCGACCGACGAGCCTGAGCCTGAGGCCGTGGCCGAGCCCGCGACCGAGGAGCCCGAGCCTGAGGCCGTGGCCGAGCCCGCGACCGAGGAGCCTGAGGCCGTGGCCGAGCCCGCCGTGGCCGAGCCCGCGACCGAGGAGCCCGAGCCTGAGGCCGTGGCCGAGCCCGCGACCGAGGAGCCCGAGCCTGAGGCCGTGGCCGAGCCCGCGACCGAGGAGCCCGAGCCTGAGGCCGTGGCCGAGCCCGCGACCGAGGAGCCCGAGCCTGAGGCCGTAGGAGCCGAGGCCGTGAGCCGAGGAGCCCGAGCCTGAGGCCGTGGCCGAGCCCGACTCGAGCGAGAGCGAGGACAAGCCGAAGGCCTGACCGGCCCCCCGCTACTCGACGACGACCCGCCGGCTTTGGCGGGTCGTTGCGATTCCTTCACTGGATTCGCATCGCGGCGGAGGCATCCGGCGAGGCGCGGTGGGCGATACTTTCGGTAGGGCCGAATACGTCGGATGGGGGGTCATTCGAGGCATAGGCCCCGTGCTAGCATGACTTGAGGCCGCTCAGCGCCTCTTGGACAAGGGAACAGGCGTTCGGGATTCGATGGATCGCTTCGACAAGTTCACGGACCGCGCTCGCAAGGTCCTGACGCTTGCTCAGGACGAAGCGCAGCGGTTCAACCACAACTACATCGGCACGGAGCATCTGCTCCTGGGCCTCGTCCGCGAGGGCGAGGGAGTCGCCGCGCGCGTCCTCGAGAACATGAACGTCGAGCTCGCGAAGGTGCGCACCGCCGTCGAGTTCATCATCGGCCGCGGTGACCGCCCGGTTGTGGGCGAGGTCGGGCTGACGCCGCGCGCGAAGCGGGTCATCGAACTGGCGATCGACGAGGCGCGCCGCCTCGGTCACAACTACATCGGCACGGAGCACCTGCTGCTCGGACTCGTCCGCGAAGGCGAAGGGATCGCCGCCGGCGTCCTCGAGAGTCTCGGCGTGAACCTGGACAAGGTCCGCCACGAGGTGATCCGCGTCCTGTCGCAGAGCTCGTCCGCCGGTCCCACCCAGGAGACGAAGCGCGCCAGCAAGACCCCCACCGTCGACGCCCTCGGTATCAACCTCACCGAAGCCGCCCGCGCCGACAAGCTCGATCCGGTCATCGGCCGCGAGAAGGAGATCGAGCGGGTCATCCAGATCCTCGGCCGCAAGACGAAGAACAACCCGGCGCTCATCGGCGAGCCCGGCGTTGGCAAGACGGCCATCGCGGAGGGCCTCGCGCACCGGATCGTGGCCGGCGACGTGCCCGACATCCTGCTCAACAAGCGCGTCCTCACCCTCGACATCGGCTCGCTCGTGGCCGGCACCAAGTACCGCGGCGAGTTCGAGGAGCGACTCAAGAAGATCATCGAGGAGCTGCGGAACACGAACGACGCTGTGCTGTTCATCGACGAGCTCCACACGCTCGTCGGCGCCGGCGCGGCCGAGGGCGCGATCGACGCTGCGAACATCCTCAAGCCGCCGCTCGCTCGCGGCGAGCTCCAGTGCATCGGCGCCACGACCCTCGACGAGTACCGCAAGTACATCGAGCGTGACGCGGCGCTGGAACGGCGCTTCCAGCCGGTCATGGTGGAGGAGCCGACGCTCGAGCAGACCATCGACATCCTGATGGGGATCCGCGAGCGGTACGAGCAGCACCACAAGGTCACGATCAGCGACGAAGCGGTCCGCGCGGCCGCCGACCTGTCGAGCCGCTACATCACCGACCGGCACCTTCCGGACAAGGCGATCGATCTCATCGACGAGGCCGCGTCGCGCGTCCGGTTGCGCCATTCGTCCGCGCCCCCGGCGCTGCGCGAGGCCCAGAAGGATCTCGACCGCATCACCAAGGAGAAGGACGCGGCCATCAACAACCAGGAGTACGAGCAGGCGGCCGCCCTGCGCGAGGCCGAGGCGACCGCGCGCGAGTCCACCGAGGCGCTCCGCGGCGAGTGGCAGAACACCATCTCGGGCGACCAGCCGACGGTCGACGAAGAGGAGATCGCGCAGGTCGTCGCGATGTGGACCGGCATCCCGGTCACGCGCATCGCGCAGGAGGAGTCCGAGCGGCTGCTCCACATGGAGGACGCGATCCACCAGCGCGTCATCGGCCAGCAGGAGGCGATCGAGATCGTCTCGAAGGCCGTCCGCCGCGCCCGCGCCGGCCTGAAGGATCCGAAGCGCCCGATCGGCTCGTTCATCTTCCTCGGCCCAACGGGCGTCGGGAAGACGGAGCTCGCCAAGGCACTCGCCGAGTTCATGTTCGGCAGCGAGGACGCGCTCATCAAGATCGACATGAGCGAGTTCATGGAGCGCCATAACGTGAGCCGGCTCGTCGGCGCCCCGCCCGGCTACGTCGGCTTTGACGAGGGCGGTCAGCTGACCGAGGCGGTCCGCCGCAAGAACTACGCCGTCATCCTCCTCGACGAAGTCGAGAAGGCGCACCCGGAGGTCTTCAACATCCTGTTGCAGATCCTCGAGGACGGCCACCTGACCGACGCCAAGGGGCGCCGCGTGGACTTCCGCAATTGCATCATCATCATGACCTCGAACCTCGGCGCGAAGTCGCTGCAGACGAACAGCGCGCTCGGGTTCCGGCCGATGGGCGACACCGCCGAGGCGCGTGCCGAGTCGTCGTACGAGCTGATGAAGGAGAAGGTCGCGGCCGAGCTCAAGCAGAACTTCCGGCCGGAGTTCCTGAACCGCATCGACGCGACGGTCGTCTTCCGCTCGCTGACGGTCGAGGAGATCACCGAGATCGTCGACCTCATGCTCGCCCGGGTGCGCGACCAGCTGCGCGCGCAGCAGATGGCGCTCGAGGTCACGCAGGAGGCCAAGGACCACATCATCAAGCTGGGCTACGACGTGGCCTACGGAGCGCGGCCGCTGCGCCGGGTGATCCAGAACATGGTCGAGGACGTCCTCGCCGAGCATCTCCTGCTCGGGAAGTACGAGCCGGGCACGACGATCGTGGTCGACAGGGACCCCGAAGCCGGCCTCGATATCCGCGCCGCCGAGCCCAGGACGCCGGTCGAGGCTCGGTGACCCCGCGCCCCGCCCGCGCGCGGGCGTAGGGGGGCGGGGGTGGCACGGCCCCAGAGCCGCTACGTCTGCCAGTCGTGCGGCGAGGCCTTCCTCCGCTGGGAGGGGCAATGCCGCGCCTGCGGCGGGTGGAACTCGCTGGTCGAAACGGTCGTGCGCGAGCCCACCGCGGGCGAGCGTTCCCGCGTTCGTGCGCGAGCCGCTGCCGGGACGGGTGGGGCTGAACCCACACCGCTGAACCAGATCGGGGAGGCGGCGGTCCCACGCCTGCAGGTCGGGATCGCCGAGCTCGACCGCGTGCTCGGCGGAGGGCTCGTCGCAGGATCGCTCGTCCTCGTCGGCGGCGAGCCGGGGATCGGCAAGTCCACGCTCCTCCTCCAGGCAGCAGCCGGAATCGCGGAGGGCGACGGTCGCGTGCTGTACGCCACCGGCGAGGAGTCGGCAGGTCAGGTCCGGCTGCGCGCCGCACGGCTCGGCCTCCTGACGGGGCCGGCCGGCGAACGGATCGACGTCGTCGCGGAAAGCACCGTCGAGCGGATCGTCGAGCTCGCCACGAAGCGGCCGCCGGCCGTGGTCGTCGTGGACTCCATCCAGACCGCGACCGTCGACGAGCTCGACGGGCCGGCCGGCAGCGTCGGCCAGGTTCGCGAGTCGACGCTTCGGCTCATGGAGCTGGCCAAGGGCGAGGGTATCGCGGTGGTGCTCGTCGGCCACGTGACCAAGGACGGTTCGATCGCCGGCCCGAAGACGCTCGAGCACCTCGTTGACGCGGTACTGAACCTCGAGGGCGAGCGCTACGCCGCGCTACGCGTCCTGCGCGCGACGAAGAATCGCTTCGGGTCCACCGACGAAGTCGGTGTGTTCGAGATGGTCGAGGCCGGCCTGCGCGAAGTCGACGATCCGTCGCGCGCCTTCCTCGTCGAGCACGAGCGTCCGGCCCCGGGCAGCGTTGTCGCGCCGACCCTCGAGGGCAGCCGGCCGCTGCTGGTCGAGGTCCAGGCCCTCGTGGCGCCCTCCGGCTACGGGACGCCGGCTCGTCGGGGGAGCGGCATCGATCCGAACCGGCTGGCCCTGCTCGTTGCCGTCCTCGGGCGGCGCGCCGCGATCGGTCTCGGCAGCCACGACGTGTACGTGAACCTGGCCGGCGGTCTCGCCGTCGACGAGCCGGGGCTCGACCTGCCCCTGGCGCTCGCCCTGGCGTCGTCGCTGCGCGACGTCCCGGTCGATCAACGGACCGTCGCGATCGGCGAAGTCGGGCTTCTCGGCGAGTTGCGCGGGGTCGGTGGGCTCGAGCGCCGGCTGCGCGAGGCTGCCCGGCTGGGGTTCGCGCGGGCGATCGTTCCGCGGAGCGGACGTTCCACGCAGGGCGCACCCCTCGCCGGCCTGGAAACCGTGGCCGTCGCAACGCTCCGGGAGGCGATCGATGCCGCGCTCGGGGGCGCGTCGGCGGGGCGTGGCGAGGCGCCCTCCGGCGATGCTAGGCTGACCGCCCGGGCAGAGCCGATCGTGGGCAGCGGTGGCCGGGCAAGCCGTCGAGGAAGCGATTGATCCGCTACATCCGCCTGCTCGGTGCCGTCCTGGGCGGTCTCGTCGGGCTGGCGATCGCATCGGCGAACGACGGCATCTTCGTCGGCTCGGACTACGCCGGCGCGCTGCTCGCCGTGTGGGTCGTCGCCTGGATCGTCGTCGGCTTCGGGGTCCTGCCGTACCTCACGGTCGTGCCGGCAACCTGGCTGATCGCGCGCGTCGAGGAGCTGTCGACGGCGGAATTTGTCACCGCGGTCATCGGCTTCCTGCTCGGCCTGCTGATGGGCCTGCTGCTCGGCTTCCCGCTGAGCAACTTCCCCGAGCCGTGGGGCCAGATCCTGCCGCTGGCTGTGTCGCTGTCGCTGGGCCTCGGGATGGTCGGCCTGACGGTCGCCAAGCGCAAGGACCTCGTCGTGGCCGCCGAGGCGCTCGGCATCTTTCGCCGGACGGACCCGGACAAGGCCGAACGCGCACGCGCCGGCGAGCCGCACATCGTCGTGGATACCAGCGCCATCATCGACGGGCGGATCGCGGAGATCGTCGAGTCCGGGTTCATCTACGGCACCCTCGTCGTGCCGCGCTTCGTGCTCGACGAGCTGCAGCACATCGCCGACAGCTCGGACACGCTCCGTCGCAACCGCGGACGTCGCGGCCTTGACATCCTTGCGCGCATGCAGAAGGACCCCGGCACACCGGTCGAGATCGTCGAGGCGATTGTTCCCGATGAGAACGAGGTCGACGCGAAGCTCGTCGCCCTCGCCCGAAGCCGCAGCCGGGTGATCCTGACCAACGACTTCAACCTCAATCGTGTGGCCGAATTGCAGGGCGTGCGCGTGATGAACATCAACTCCCTGGCGAATGCCGTGAAGCCTGCCGTGCTGCCCGGCGAGGAGCTTCGCGTGCGCGTCATCCAGGAGGGCAAGGAGGCCGGCCAGGGCGTCGGCTTCCTCGACGACGGCACCATGATCGTCATCGAGGGCGGCGCGCGGCACATCGACAAGGACCTCGACGTGTCCGTGACGCGCGTCCTCCAGACCGTCGCCGGGCGGATGATCTTCGGCCAGCCCCGGCTGGACTGACGTGGGCCTCGACCCCGCCGCGATGACCGCGGACGCGATCGTCGTTGCGGCCGGCACCTCCAACAGGATGGGCGGCGTCGACAAGCTGGCAGCGCCCATCGACGGCCGCCCGTTGCTCGCCTGGACGCTCGACGCCATCGCCACGGCCCCGCTGGTCGCGCGGCTCGTGGTCGTGACGTCCGCCGACCGGGTCGAGGCGATCCGGGAGGCGCCGTGGCTGTCAGCCAAGGTGGTCTCCGTGGTCGCCGGCGCGGATCGCCGCCAGGGATCGGTCGCCGCCGGCCTCGCCGAGCTCGATCGTTTGGACGGCAGGCAGGACGCCGACGACGGAGCGCGCGTCGTTCTCGTGCACGACGGCGCCCGACCCGTCGTTTCCGTGGAGCTGATCGAGGGTGTTGCGACGGCGGCCGCCGTCCACGGCGCGGCCATCCCGGTGGTGCCCATCGGCGAGACGGTCAAGCGGATCGCCGCCGGCCGGGTGGAGGCGACGGTCGACCGGTCCGCGCTGGCCACGGCGCAAACGCCCCAGGGCGTTCGGCGATCGGTTCTCCGCGCGGCGTTCGAGCGTTTCCCCGCCGACGGCCCGGACGTGTTCACGGACGAGGCCGCGCTGCTCGAGGCCTGTAGCATTCCGGTCCATGTCATCGACGGCGAACCGGGCAACATCAAGGTGACGCTGCCCGCTGACCTGGCACGCGCCGCGGCCGCACTCCAGGGTCCGGGCGGCCGGGTGCGAACCGGGATCGGCCACGACAGTCACCCGTTCGGGCCGGGGACGCCACTCGTCCTCGGTGGTGTCCGGATCGAGGGCGCGCCACGTCTCCACGGCCATTCCGACGGCGACGTCGCGCTGCACGCCGTCTGCGACGCGCTGCTTGGCGCCGCGGGTCTCGGCGATCTCGGCCGGATCTTCCCCGCCGGTCCGGCCACCCCGGCCGGCGTCGACAGCACGGTCCTCCTGGGGGATGTCGTCGAGCGGGTGCGGGCCGCGGGCCTGCGACCATCGTCGCTGGACCTGACGATCGTGGCCGGCCGTCCGAAGCTCGGGTCGCGGCTGGACGCCATGCGCGACGTCCTTTCGACGGCGCTCGATCTCGACCTGACCCGGGTCAACGTCAAGGCGTCGACCGGGAACCTCGACGGCATGGAGGGTGCCGGCCGCGGCATCTCCGCGCTCGCGATCGTGGTGCTGGAGGACGCGCGGTGACGGTTCGGCTCCACGACACGCTTACGGACGAGGTTCGGCCGTTCGCGCCGCTCGACGGAGAGCGGGCGCGCATCTACTCGTGCGGCCCGACCGTGTACGGACCGGCGCACATCGGGAACTTCCGCTCGTTCCTCTTCGCGGACCTGCTCGTCCGGCACCTGCGCTGGCGGGGTATCCCGGTCACCTGGGTGATGAACATCACCGACATCGACGACAAGATCATCAAGGGCGCCACCGCGGCAGGGGTCGAGATCGACGAGCTCGCGGACCGCTACCTCGCGCGGTTCCTGGAGGACGCCGACGCGCTGGGCATGACCCGTCCCGACGTCCTGCCGCGCGCCACCGCGCACATCCCGGAGATCGTCGACCTCATCGAAACGCTCCTCGAGCGAGGGCATGCGTACCGCACCGACGACGGCTCGATCTTCTTCCGGATCGCGTCCTGGCCCGCCTACGGCCGCCTGGCGCGGCTCGACCCCGATCAGCTCAGGGTGGGGGAGCGGGTCGAGGCCGACGAGTACGCCAAGGACGACGTCCGCGACTTCGCCCTGTGGAAGGCCCCGAAGCCCGGTGAGCCGTCGTGGGAGACGGCGATCGGAGCGGGGCGCCCCGGCTGGCACATCGAGTGCTCGGCGATGAGCATGCGCCACCTCGGTCCGTCGTTCGACATCCACACCGGCGGGATCGACCTGATCTTCCCGCACCACGAGGACGAGATCGCGCAGAGCGAGGCGGCCACCGGACAGCCGTTCGTCAACACCTGGCTGCACTGCGCGCACCTCCAGATGGGCGGGTCGAAGATGGCCAAGTCGAGCGGCAACATCGCGCGGGTCCGTGACCTGCTCGAGGCCGGCCATTCGCCACGTGCCGTGCGCTACTCGCTGATCTCGGTCCACTACCGGGTCGGGCTCAACCACTCGGATGAGTCGCTGAGCGCCGCGGCAGCGGCCGTCGAACGCCTCGACGCGCTCGTTGGCGCGTTGACCGCCTACCGCGAGGACCGTGCCGACGATCCCGATTTCCCCGGCGCGCTGGCCGCGGCCCGGGAAGCGTTCGGTGCCGCCCTCGACGACGACCTCGGGATCTCGCCGGCGCTGGCCGTCCTGTTCGAGCTCGTCCGGGACCTCAACCGCCGGATCGACGGCCGGTCGCTCTCCACCCGCGACGCCGAGCGTGCACTCGGCCTGCTCCGCGACCTCGACCAGGTGCTCGGCGTGCTCCCCGAGGCGGCGGATGCGCTCGACCCGGAGACCACGGCCCTGCTCGAAGCGCGCGCGGCCGCCCGCGCCGCGCGCGATTGGGCCGCCTCGGATCGACTGCGCGACGAGCTCGCTGAGCGTGGCGTGGCGGTCGAGGACACCCGCGATGGGCAGCGCTGGCGGAGGCTGTCAGAATCGGTCCATGGCTGATCGCCCGCGACGTGACCGGGACGACGACCGGCCGCCGGACGGGTCTCGCGGGCGCCGAGCGCCGGGCCCCCGCCACGACGGTGGTCCGCGCGGCCGTCCGCCCGGCCATGCACAACGGCCCCGCCCGCACGACGGTCCGCGCCGAGACACGTTCCGTGGGGGGCCGCCGACGGATGCCCGTCGCGGCTTCGGCTGGCGAGCCGACGACCGCCCCGACCGGCCGCCGCGCGACCACGACGCCCGTCCCGATCAGCCGTATCGGGGCGATCGGCCGCCGGGGCAGGGTCGGCCCCCGGGGCAGGGTCGGCCCCCGGGGCAGGGTCGGCCCCCGGGGCAGGGTCGGCCGCCGGGGCAGGGTCGTCCTCCGGCGCGTGACTATCGCGGGCCGCGCGACCCTGGCGTTCCACCCGGCCCTCGCCGTCCGTGGGTCGATCGCAATCCAGCAGAGCGCGGCCGCCCATATCCGGGGCGCCCGCCCCGGCCGCGGTACGAACCCGCCCCCGCCATCGAACCCCTCGCCGAGGACGAGGAGCTCGTCGCCGGGCGGCGCCCCGTCGAGGAGGCCTTCGTCGCGGGCCGCGGCGCTCACCGGCTGCTGGTCACGCCGCAGCGCCGGCACGCGCTCGAGCAGCTCGTCCTCCATGCCACTCGCCTGCGGATCCCGATCGTCGAGGTCGAAGGCGGTTCGCTGACCGCGCTCGCGGGGTTCGACGGCCACCAGGGCGTGGCGCTCGTCGTCGGCCCCCGCCGGTTCGCCTCCCTCGACGACATCCTCGCGCGCGCGATCGAGCGCAACGAGCCGCCGTTCGTCCTCGTCCTGGACTCGCTCGAAGACCCCCAGAACCTGGGGACGTTGCTGCGCAGCGCGGAGGCGGCGGGCGTGCACGGGGTCATCTTCCCGACGAGGCGGCAGGCGCCCCTCACTCCGTCCGCCATCAAGGCCTCGGCGGGCGCCGTGGAGCATCTGCTGCTGTGCCCGGTCGATGACCTTCCGGGCGCCCTGGCGGACCTCCACACCCGCGGCCTGCGCGTCTGCGGAGCCGAGGAGGACGCGGCGCTGACCGCGCGCCAGACCGATCTCCGTGGACCACTCGCGCTGGTGGTCGGCAGCGAGGGTCAGGGTCTCGGGCCGGCCGTGCGTCGCCGGTGCGACACCTTCATGCGGATCCCGATGCGCGGTGCGATCGGCTCGCTCAACGCCGCGGTCGCGGGGTCGATCCTCCTGTTCGAGGCGGTCGCCCAGCGGGACCCCACCGGCGACGCGGCCCCGCCGCGCAGTGCCTCGGAGCCGGAGCCACTGGCAGGCGTGGATCCAGCGCCCGAAGGCGTCGCTCCCGAGCCGGAAGCGCTCGCCGCCGAACCTGTCGGGGAGCAGCCGCCTGGGCCTTCAGCGGAGGCACAACCGGACGTCGGGGATGCCGAGGACCTCCTGCCGGGCGGGCCCGAGCCGCCGGAACCGCCGAAGCCCCGGCCCGCTCGCCGGCGCACGCCTCGCGCTTGACCCGTTCGGGCGAGGAGCCCTATCATTCCCCGGCGCACGACGGGTCGACTGCGGTGTGACCCTGCGCGTCGCGCCGACGTAGCTCAATTGGTAGAGCAGCGGTTTTGTAAACCGCAGGTTCCGGGTTCGAGTCCCGTCGTCGGCTCCAAACGGAATGAATATTCGGTACCGGGTCCACCACGGGCCGCAGCTCTGTCCGGTGCCGCCGCCACAGTGGGTCGGTTGAGCAACGGCGGCTCGCCTGGCTGTAGACCAGGTCCGAAAGGCATGGGGGTTCGAATCCCTCCCGGCCCACCATTTCATCACGAACACCCGCATCGGATCCGGGCCCACATAGCTCAGCTGGCAGAGCACTTCCTTGGTAAGGAAGAGGTCATCGGTTCAAGTCCGATTGTGGGCTCCACCGCCCGATCATCCACAAGCCCGCGGCTGCGGCCGCACCATGTAATCAAGGAGTCACTGGTCACGTGGCCAAGAAGAAGTTCGAGCGCAACAAGCCGCACGTGAACATCGGCACGATCGGCCACATCGACCACGGCAAGACGAGTCTGACCGCGGCGATCACGAAGTACCTGGCCCTCAAGGGCGAGGCGGAGTATCGCGCCTTCGATTCGATCGACAACGCCCCGGAGGAGCGCGAGCGCGGTATCACCATCGCGATCGCTCACGTCGAGTACGAGACCGCCGCCCGGCATTACGCCCATGTCGACTGCCCCGGCCATGCCGACTACATCAAGAACATGATCACGGGTGCCGCCCAGATGGACGGTGCCATCCTGGTCGTGGCCGCCACGGACGGGCCGATGCCGCAGACCCGCGAGCACATCCTGCTGGCGCGCCAGGTCGAGGTCCCGTACATCGTCGTGTTCCTCAACAAGGTCGACATGGTCGACGACGAGGAGCTGCTCGATCTCGTCGAGCTCGAGGTGCGCGAGCTCCTCAGCAAGTACGAGTTCCCCGGCGACGACATCCCCGTGATCCGCGGCTCGGCGCTCAAGGCGCTCGAGGCGGGCGACGACCCGGCCGACCCGGCCTACGCCCCGATCCAGGAGCTGATGGACGCGGTCGACAGTTACATTCCGACCCCGGAGCGCGACATCGACAAGCCGTTCCTCATGCCGGTCGAGGACGTGTTCGGCATCAAGGGCCGCGGCACGGTCGCAACCGGCCGCATCGAGCGCGGCATCGTCAAGGTCGGCGACGAGGTCGAGATGATCGGCGTGAAGACGACCCGCAAGGTCGTCGTCACCGGCGTCGAGATGTTCAAGAAGCTCCTCGACGAAGGCGTTGCGGGCGACAACGTCGGCACGCTCCTGCGGGGCATCGAGCGCGACGACATCGAGCGCGGCCAGGTGCTGGCCAAGAGCGGGTCGATCAAGCCGCACACCAAGTTCAAGGCGCAGGTCTACGTCCTGACCAAGGAGGAGGGTGGCCGCCACACGCCGTTCTACAACGGCTACCGGCCGCAGTTCTACCTCCGGACGACGGACGTGACGGGTGCGATCGGGCTGCCTGACGGCGCCGAGATGATCATGCCCGGCGACCACGTCGAGATGTCGGTCGACCTGATCACGCCCATCGCCCTCGAGGTCGGCCAGCGGTTCGCCATCCGCGAAGGCGGCCGGACCGTCGGCGCGGGCTCCATCACCAGCATCCAGGAATAGCCGATGGCCAGGGTCGAGGCGCGCCCGACGATCCAGCTCGCGTGCACCGAGTGCAAGCAGCGGACGTACACGACGCGCAAGAACAAGAAGAACGATCCGAACCGGATCGAGCTGATGAAGTACTGTCCACGCGAGCGCCGGCACACCCTTCACCGAGAGGCGAAGTAGCCGGACTCATCGCAGGGGTGTAGCTCAATTTGGCAGAGCACCGGTCTCCAAAACCGGCGGTTGTAGGTTCGAGTCCTATCGCCCCTGCCAGTTCACTACCCAAGAAAGAGAAGTAGACCGCCAACGTGAGTCGTCTCCGCAGATACCTCGAAGAGGTCTGGTCCGAGCTGAAGAAGGTGGCGTGGCCGACGCGCGATCAGGTGCGCAACCTGACCGTGCTGGTGTTCGCGATCTCATTCGTCATCGGCGTGTACATCACGCTGCTCGACACGATCTTCCGCGGTTTCGTCACCGTGATCCAGGGGATCTGACCGATGACCGAGACCACCGGAACCGAGACGCGCGCCCCCGAGAAGCGCTGGTACGTCATCCACACCTACTCGGGCTACGAGAACAAGGTCAAGGCGAACCTCGAGCACCGCATCGAGTCGATGGGCATGGACGACAAGATCTTCCAGGTCCTCGTGCCGATGGAGGACGAGATCGAGATCCGCCAGGGCCAGCGGCACACCGTCCAGAAGAAGGTCTATCCGGGCTACGTGCTCGTCGAGATGATCCTCGACCCGGACAGCTGGTTCGTCGTCCGCAACACGCCGGGCGTCACGAGCTTCGTCGGCGGCGCCAACATCCCCGGCGTGCGCAGTGAGCCGATCCCGCTCGACGAGAACGAGGTCAAGCAGATCCTGCGGCACATGGGCGTCGAGACGCCGAAGTACCGCGTGGCGTTCACGAAGGGCCAGAGCGTGCGCGTGACCGATGGGCCGTTCGCCGAGTTCATCGGCACGGTCGAAGAGGTCAACCCGGAGCGCAACAAGGTGAAGGTCCTCGTGAGCATCTTCGGCCGCGAGACGCCAGTCGAGCTTGACTTCCTGCAAGTCGAAAAGCTCTAGAAAGGAACACCGTCCCCCGTGGCCAAGAAGATCCGAATCGTTCTGACCCTCCAGCTGCCCGCCGGCATGGCCACCCCCGCGCCACCGGTCGGCACTGCGCTGGGCCCGCACGGCATCAACATCGTCGAATTCACCAAGACCTACAACGAGAAGACCCAGGACAAGCGCGGCCAGGTGATCCCAGCCCAGATCACCATCTACGAGGATCGCTCGTTCAGCTTCGTTCTCAAGACGCCGCCCGCTGCGGATCTGCTCCGCAAGGCCGCCGGCGTTGAGAAGGGCGCCCAGACCACGAAGCGCGAAACGGTCGGCCGCGTCAGCCGCGACCAGGTTCGCCAGATCGCCGAGACGAAGATGACCGACCTCAACGCGAACGACATCGAGGCTGCGATGAAGCAGGTTGAGGGCACGGCCCGCTCGATGGGCATCGACGTCGTCTAGCAGAGCACTCCGGCTCGCGCCGGCGCAACCCCGCGCAGGGGGAGGTCGAACGCCGACCGACACGAAAGGAACAGCGACATGGCCCACGGCAAGAAGTACCTCGACGCGGCGAAGCTCGTCGACCGCGACCGCGCCTATGCACCCGACGAGGCGGCCCAGCTCGTCAAGGACACGACGACCGTCAGCTTCGATGCGTCCATCGAGGCGCACCTCCGCCTCGGCGTCGATCCGCGCCACGCCGACCAGATGGTGCGCGGCACGGTCGTCCTGCCCCACGGCACCGGCAAGATCGTGCGTGTCGCCGTCTTTGCGCAGGGCGACAAGGCGCAGGAGGCGTTGCGCGCAGGCGCCGACGAGGTCGGCGGGGACGACCTGGTCAAGAAGATCGAGGCCGGCTGGCTCGAGTTCGACGTCGCCCTTGCGACGCCGGACAGCATGGGCATGGTCGGGCGGCTCGGGAAGATCCTCGGTCGCCGCGGGCTCATGCCCAACCCCAAGGCCGGGACGATCACGTTCGACCTCGAGCGTGCGGTCAAGGAAGTGAAATCCGGCCGCGTCGAGTTCAAGGTCGACAAGGCGGGGATCGTCCACGTGCCGGTCGGGAGGAGCAGCTTCGAGGCCCAGGCAATCGCCGAGAACCTCGCGACACTCGTTGACGCGATCAACCGTGCGCGCCCGACGGGTGTCAAGGGCCAGTACCTCAAGACACTGACCATCGCCAGCACGATGGGCCCGGGCATCCGGGTCGACGTGCCGGGCGTCCTGGCGGCCGCAGCAGCGGCCTGATCCCCGGCCGGGTATCATTCCCGGCCGATCGACATGGTGGGCGCCGAGAGGCGCGCCACGAAACCAATAGGGTTCGCCGGATGGCGGCGAACACAGACGGATCTCCGCCGCAGACAGCCTGCGCCCGACGCCGTGACCATGGTCGCGGACAGGGTTTGATCCGCCGGACCGGATCGTCGACCGCGAGGCCGACGGGGACGCCGGCGAGCACGCCGAGGCAGGAACTCAGTGCCACGCCAACACCCTCCCGGGTGGGGCGAGCGCTCCTGCAAGCCGGGGTCGAGCCTCCACGGAGGCCGCCATGGGACCGTCGCAGGAGTCGCCGGCCGCACACGCGGCCCATCGCTCCCACCGCTGCGCGCCGGTTGCGCGCCGAAACAAGGAGGGCCCCATGCCCACAGAGGCCAAGCGCGAGACGGTCGCCGAGCTGCGTGACGAGCTGTCGCGCAGCCGGACGCTGATCGTCTCGGAGTACCGCGGCCTCAAGGTCAAGGAGATCGCTGAGATCCGCCGAGCGCTCGCCCGCCAGGACGTTCGCTACCGCGTCGTCAAGAACCGCCTCATGCGGATTGCCGCCGAGGACGGGGTGGGGGACGCCCTCAACCCGCTCCTGATCGGCCCCAGCGCCATCGCGTTCGGGACGGACGAGGCGGCGACGGCCAAGGCGGTGATCGACGCGACCCGGCCGTACAACCGGGTTGTCCGGATCACGGGTGGCGTCCTCGGCGACCGCGCGATCGACGCCGACGCCGTGACCCGGCTCGCAGCGCTCCCGGCCCGCGAGGTCCTCCTCGCGAAGCTGGCCGGCGGCATGCAGGCGCCGGTGGCCCAGCTCGCCGGCCTGTTCGCGGCACCGCTGCGCAACCTGGGCTACGCCCTGCAGCAGGTCGCCGAGCAGAAGGCGAAGGCCGGCGAGGCGTAGCTCCGAGACTTCCGAAGCCGAACGGAACCGAACCGACAACTTTTCAAGGAGACGACATCCCATGGCAACCCTGACGCAGAACGACCTCCTCGAGGCGATCGACAAGATGACCGTCCTCGAGCTGTCCGACTTCATCAAGGCCTTCGAGGAGCGCTACGGCGTCACCGCCGCCGCCCCGGTCGCGGTCGCCGCCGGTGCTGCACCGGCCGCGGGCGGTGACGGCGCTGCGCCGGCCGCCGCCGCGGAGGAGCAGAGCGAGTTCTCGGCCGTCCTGGCCGAGGTCGGCCCGAACAAGATCCCGGTGATCAAGGTCGTCCGCGAGCTCACCGGCCTGGGCCTCAAGGAGGCGAAGGACCTCGTCGACGCGGCCCCGAAGCCCGTCAAGGAGGGCGTCGCCCGCGACGAGGCCGACAAGATCAAGGCAGCCCTGGAAGAGCAAGGTGCAAAGGTCGAGATCAAGTAGCGACCCCCTCCGACGGCCGAGGTGAGGCTCCTGCCAGCCCTCGGCGCGCCCTTCGGCGCCCCTCGTTCGCTGTGGGTGAACGAATTCGTGGGTTGAGCTCGGACCGCTGGTCGACGCGGCTCGTTCCCAAGCGTGGCCGTTCGCTCCCGGCGAACACGTGCTCGGTTTGCGGGTCGGAACGGTCGTCGCAGCGAACGTGGGCGGGCGAGTCGCGCGAACGGGCCGCGATCTCCTAGCACGAATGGGATGGTTTGACAAGACTGAAAATCGCGGTATCCTACTCCTTCTGTGAGCGCGGCCCTCTCCTTCCTCCTCCTCCTCCGTCAAGGAGCGGTATTTCATGCTGTCTGCTGAGTCGTCGACTCGTGCCCTGACGCCCTCAGGGCGAATTTCGTATGCCCGCATCGACAAGAAGGTCGATGGCGTCAGCTACGAGAAGTTCGAGATCCCCAACCTGATCGAGCTCCAGCTCGACTCGTTCGCCTGGTTCATCGAGAAGGGGCTTCGCGAGCTGTTCGACGAGATCAGCCCGATCAAGGACTTCACCGGCAAGGTGATGGAGCTCCAGTTCCTCGACTACGAGTTCGGCGATCCGAAGTACTCCGAGGAGGAGTGCCGGACGAAGGACCTGACGTTCAGCAAGCCGCTCTACGTCAACGTCGAGCTCCTGATCAAGGAGACGGGTGAGATCCAGCGCCAGCGCGTCTACATGGGTGACTACCCGTGGATGACCGACCAGGGCACGTTCGTGATCAACGGCGCCGAGCGGGTCGTCGTCAGCCAGCTCGTCCGCTCACCCGGCGTGTACTACAGCGAGTCCGAGGATCCTGCCTCGGGCCGGATGCTCTTCTCGGCCAAGGTCATCCCGAACCGCGGCGCCTGGCTCGAGTTCGAGACGAACAACAAGGACCAGCTGTGGGTCAAGGTCGACCGCAAGCGCAAGATCGCCGCGACGACCCTGCTCCGCGCGGTGGGCTACGAGGACAACGACGAGATCAGCGCGCTGTACGGCTCGATCGACACCGATCCCGAGCACCCGTTCGTCGCGCAGACGCTCGAGAAGGACCTCACCCGCACCCAGGCCGAGGCCCTCATCGAGGTCTACAAGAAGCTGCGCCCGGGCGACCCGCCCACCGGTGACAACGCCCGCCAGCTCGTCGAGAGCCTGTTCTTCAACTTCCGCCGCTACGACCTCGGTCGGGTCGGCCGCTACAAGTTCAACAAGAAGCTCGACGGCGTCGCCGCCCGGATGGGCATCGAGCTGCCGCGCGAGCAGCGCACGGTCACCCGCGAGGACATCGCCGCGATCGTCGGCAACCTCATCGAGTGCAACCGCGGCCTGCACCCGCGCGACGACATCGACCATCTCGGCAACCGCCGCATCCGCGCCAATGGCGAGCTGATCCAGAACGCCTTCCGCATCGGCCTGCTGCGCATGGAGCGGGTGGTGCGCGAGCGCATGACGATCCAGGAGATCGACAAGGCGACCCCGAACGCGCTCATCAACATCCGGCCGGTCGTGGCCGCGATGAAGGAGTTCTTCGGCGGCAGCCAGCTCAGCCAGTTCATGGACCAGACCAACCCGCTTGCCGAGCTGACCTCGAAGCGGCGCCTCAGCGCGCTCGGCCCGGGTGGCCTGTCGCGCGAGCGCGCCGGGTTCGATGTCCGCGACGTGCACCACAGCCACTACGGCCGGATCTGCCCGATCGAGACGCCCGAAGGCCCGAACATCGGCCTGATCGGCTCGCTCGCCACGTACGGGCGGATCAACAGCTACGGCTTCATCGAGACGCCGTACCGCAAGGTGAAGCGGACCGTCGCCTGGGATGACGTCAACCTGACCAGCTATGAGGCCGGCGGCGACCTCGTCGCCAAGGACGGCTCGGTCGTCCTCAAGGCGGGCAACGCGTTCACCCCAGCGGCGACGGCCGAGCTCAAGAAGCAGAAGGCCAACGCCTTCCCGATCAAGCCGATCGTCACCGACGAGATCGAATACCTGCCCGCGGACGAGGAGGAGGAGCACGTCGTCGCGCAGGCCAACGCGCCGCTCGACGACGAGGGTCACTTCGTCGGCGACCGCATCCCGTCGCGCTACCGCGAGACGTTCCCCGAGGCGCGCCCGAACCAGATCGAATACATGGACGTGTCGCCGAAGCAGGTCGTCTCGGTCGCAACGGCGCTCATTCCGTTCCTCGAGCACGACGACGCCAACCGCGCGTTGATGGGTTCGAACATGCAGCGCCAGGCCGTTCCGCTCCTCGAGCCGGAGTCGCCGATCGTCGGCACGGGCATGGAGGAGCGCGCCGCGCGCGACTCGGGCCAGGTCCTCGTCTCCCGGGTCGAGGGCGTCGTGACGAGTGTCACCGCCGAGCGCATCCGGATCGAGACCGATGCCGGCGAGCTCGACGAGTACAAGCTCCTCAAGTTCGTCCGCTCGAACCAGGGCACGTGCATCAACCAGCGTCCGATCGTCGACGTCGGGGCGCGCGTCCTCGCCGGGCCAGCCGATCGCCGACTCGAGCTCGACCGAGATGGGCGAGCTCGCCCTCGGCCGCAACATCCTCGTCGCATTCATGAGCTGGGAGGGCGGCAACTACGAGGACGCGATCGTCATCAGCGACCGCCTCGTCAAGGACGACCTGTTCACCAGCATCCACATCGAGAAGCACGAGATCGAGTCACGTGACACGAAGCTCGGGCCCGAGGAGATCACCCGCGACATCCCGAACGTCGGCGAGGAGTCCCTCAAGGACCTCGACGAGGAGGGCATCGTCTACATCGGCGCCGAGGTGCGCCCCGGCGACATCCTGGTGGGCAAGATCACGCCGAAGGGCGAGACCGAGCTCACGGCCGAGGAGCGCCTCCTGCGGGCGATCTTCGGCGAGAAGGCGCGCGAGGTGAAGGACAGCTCGCTCCGCCTGCCGCACGGCGAGCGGGGCAAGGTCGTCGAGGTTCGCGAGTTCCGTCGCGAGCTCAACGACGACCTGCAGCCCGGCGTCAACCGGCTGGTCCGCGTGTCGGTCGCGCAGAAGCGCAAGATCAGCGTCGGCGACAAGATGGCCGGCCGCCACGGCAACAAGGGCGTCATCGCCAAGATCCTCCCCGCGGAGGACATGCCGTTCCTGCCGGACGGTACGCCGGTCGACATCATCCTCAACCCGCTCGGCGTCCCGAGCCGGATGAACATCGGCCAGATCCTCGAGACCCACCTCGGTTGGGCGCTCCACGAGAAGGGCCTCAAGGCCGCGACCGCGGTCTTCGACGGCGCGACCGAGGGGCAGATCCAGCAGGAGCTCAAGGAGGCCGGCCTCCCGATCACCGGCAAGATCGAGCTGCGCGACGGCCGGACCGGCGAGTCGTTCGACCGGCACATCACCGTCGGCTACATCTACATGCTCAAGCTCCACCACCTCGTCGAGGACAAGATCCACGCCCGCTCGACCGGCCCGTACAGCCTGATCACCCAGCAGCCACTGGGCGGCAAGGCGCAGTTCGGCGGCCAGCGGTTCGGCGAGATGGAGGTGTGGGCGCTCGAGGCGTACGGCGCCGCGAACATCCTCCAGGAGCTGCTCACGGTCAAGTCGGACGACGTCCTCGGACGCGTCCAGACCTACGAAGCCATCGTCAAGGGGGAGGAGATCCAGCCGCCGCGCGTGCCGGAGTCCTTCAAGGTCCTGATCAAGGAGCTGCGCAGCCTCGGGCTGAACGCCGAGATCCTCGATCAGAACGACGAGGAGATCCCGCTCGCCGAGGACGACGCATCGGGCTATCTGCTGCCCGACCTCGGTGGGATCAACCTCGCTGGGTTCGAGGACTGATCACGAACACGCGCACGCCCGTCATCAATCTGACGCTTTTCTCGCGGGGCAGGGTTCCGGCCGGCTCGGCTCCGCTCGCTCACGGTCCGCATCGCGTCGCCGAACCAGGCGGTGGCGCGGAGGAGAACCATGCTCGAAGTCAATAACTTCAACGCGATCCGCATCTCGCTCGCCAGCCCCGACCAGATTCGCGAATGGTCGAAGGGCGAGGTGACGAAGCCTGAGACCATCAACTACCGGACGCTCAAGCCCGAGAAGGACGGCCTCTTCGACGAGCGCATCTTCGGTCCGACCAAGGACTGGGAGTGCTACTGCGGCAAGTACAAGCGGATCCGCTACAAGGGCATCATCTGCGACAAGTGCGGCGTCGAGGTCACGCGCTCGAAGGTCCGCCGTGAGCGCATGGGCCATATCCAGCTCGCCAGCCCCGTCAGCCACATCTGGTACTTCAAGGGCACGCCGAGCCGGCTCGGGATCCTGCTCGACATCAGCCCGCGCAACCTCGAGCGGATCCTGTACTTCGCGCTGTTCATCGTCACCTTCGTCGACGAGGAAGCGCGCAAGCGCGCCCTGCAGGCGATCGAGGAGGAGGCCGAGGGTCGCGGCGGGAAGGCCGGCGAGCGGCTGACCGAGCTCGAGGACGAGCTGCGCGCCGACCTGAACCGGCGGAAGGATGAGCTGACCGCCGAGCTGGCCACCAAGCGAGCCGACCTCGAGGCGCAGCGCGCCGCGCGCACCGAGGAGATCGTCGGTGCCGCCAAGGAGGTCGAGGCCCGACTGGCCGAGCTCAAGACCGGCACGGCCGAGGAGTCGATCGCGTTCGCCCCGACCGGCGAGGTGATCGTCGCGGCCGGCGACAAGGGCGGCAAGGAGGCCACCGCGCGCCTGCGCAAGACCGTGGCCGACCACTCCGAGCAGGTGAACGCCGACCTCCAGCAGCGCGAGGCCGACGAGGCCCGCGCGGTCGACCAGAAGGTCGAGGACCTGCGGGCCGGCATGGACGAGGCGCTCCGCCACGAGCGCGAGCAGCTCCAGGAGCAGGCCCAGGGCCTCAAGGACGAGCTGCGCAAGACCCGCGACGACCTCGAGAACCTCAAGCCGATGATGACCCTCGGCGAGACCGAGTTCCGCTCGCTCGACGCGCTCTACGGCACGGGCGCCAAGGGCGGCCGCGTCTTCGGCGCCGGCATGGGCGCCGAGGCCGTCCGCGAGATCATCAGCCGGATGGACCTCGAGGAGCTGGCCCGCACGCTCCACGTCGAGGTCCGGACAAGCTCCGGCCAGCGCCGCAAGAAGGCGATCAAGCGGCTGCGCCTCATCGAGGCGTTCCGCCGCTCCGGCACGCGTCCCGACTGGATGATCCTGTCGGTGCTGCCGGTCATCCCGCCCGACCTGCGCCCGATGGTCCAGCTCGACGGCGGCCGCTTCGCGACCTCCGACCTCAACGACCTGTATCGCCGCGTGATCAACCGCAACAACCGGCTGAAGCGGCTCCTCGAGCTCGGCGCGCCCGAGATCATCATCCGCAACGAGAAGCGGATGCTCCAGGAGGCGTGCGACGCGCTGATCGACAACGGGCGCCGCGGCCGCGCGATCGCGGGCACCGGCAACCACCGCCTCAAGAGCCTGTCCGACATGCTCAAGGGCAAGCAGGGCCGGTTCCGCCAGAACCTCCTCGGCAAGCGCGTGGACTACTCCGGCCGCTCGGTGATCGTCGTCGGTCCGGAGCTGAAGCTCCACCAGTGCGGCCTGCCCAAGAAGATGGCGCTCGAGCTGTTCAAGCCGTTCGTCATGCGCCAGCTCGTCGAGAAGGGCTTCGCCCACAACATCAAGAGCGCGAAGCGCATCGTCGAGCGCGTCCGGCCCGAGGTCTGGGACGTCCTCGAAGAGGTCATCAAGGACCACCCGGTCCTCCTGAACCGCGCCCCGACGCTCCACCGCCTGGGCATCCAGGCCTTCATGCCCGTCCTGGTCGAAGGTTCGGCCATCCAGATCCATCCGCTCGTCTGCACCGCGTTCAACGCGGACTTCGACGGCGACCAGATGGCGGTCCACGTGCCGCTCAGCTCGGCCGCCCAGGAAGAGGCGCGGACGATGATGCTGTCGACCGCGAACCTGTTGTCGCCCGCCGACGGCAGCCCGGTCGTGGCGCCGACCCAGGACATGGTCCTCGGCTGCTACTACCTGACCATGGATCCGCCCGAGCTCAAGGGCAAGGCGGCCAAGAACAAGAAGATCCGGACGTACGGCTCGGAGGACGAGGCGATCCTCGCCTACCAGCTCCGTGAGAAGACCGGCGTGACGCTCCACGAGCCGATCGAGGCCGAGGTCCGGATGTGGGACGCGGAGCTCGAGGACTTCCGTCCCGAGCGCGTGCGGACCACGATCGGCCGGGTCATCTTCAACCAGATCCTGCCGGACCGGCTGCGCTACAGCGACAAGGTCATGAAGCGGGCCGACCTCAAGGAGCTCGTCGACGAGTGCTACCGGCGGCTGGGCCCCGATGAGACGGCCCACCTCGTCGACGGCATCAAGAGCGTCGGCTTCGAGTTCGCCACCCGCGGCGGCCTGACGATCGGTCTGTTCGACATCGAGATGCCGAAGGACAAGGCCGAGAGCCTGGCCAAGGCCGACCAGGCGGTCGCCGAGATCGACCGCCAGTTCCAGCGCGGCCTCATCACCGAGGACGAGCGCTACGAGCAGGTCGTCGGTGTCTGGCAGGAGACCACTGCCCGGATGTCCGACGAGATGATGAAGACCCTCGACCCCGAGGGGCCGGTCACGATGATGACGGCGTCCGGCGCTCGCGGGAACAAGGGCAACATCGGCCAGCTCGGCGCCATGCGCGGCCTGATGGCCGACCCGTCGGGCCGGATCATCGACGTGCCGGTGCGGAGCAACTTCCGCGAGGGCATGACGGTCCTCGAGTACTTCATCTCGACCCACGGCGCCCGCAAGGGTCTCGCCGACACGGCACTCCGAACCGCCGACTCGGGCTACCTGACCCGCCGCCTCGTCGACGTGGCCCAGGACGTCATCACCCGCGAGGAGGATTGCGGGACGGAGGAGGGGAGCTGGATCATCCGCTCCGAGTCGACTGACGAGAAGATCGCCTTCCAGCGCCGGCTCGTCGGACGCCTTGCGGCCGCCGCGCTGCCCGATCCGTCGGTCAAGCTCAAGAAGGGCGAGGAGCCGACGGTCTTCCTGGTCGAGCGCAACGAGCTCATCTCCGAGGAAGCCGCGCAGCGGATCGACGAGGCCAGGATCGACGAGGTCCTGGTTCGCTCGCCGCTGACCTGCGAGGCCCGCTACGGCGTCTGCCGGGCGTGCTACGGCCGCAACCTGGCGACCGGCGAGATGGTCGGCGTCGGCGAGGCGGTCGGCATCATCGCCGCCCAGTCGATCGGTGAGCCCGGCACCCAGCTGACGATGCGGACGTTCCATACCGGCGGCGTTGCCGGCCTGGACATCACCGCCGGCCTGCCGCGTGTCGAGGAGCTGTTCGAGGCCCGCGTCCCCAAGGGCAAGGCCGAGATCAGCCACATCGACGGGATCGTCGAGATCATCCGCGGCGATGGCCCGACGAAGGTCAAGGTCATCTCGACCGAGGTCTACGACACGTCACTCGGCCTGCCCAAGGGCGCCGAGATGCTGGCCGCTCCGGGCGACCTCGTCGATCTCGGCCAGGTCGTGGCCCGCATCGGATCCAACGGGACGTCGAGCGACGTCGCGTCACCGGTGAAGGGCTTCCTGGTCAAGGGCGACGGCGGCCTCGTGGTGCGCGCCGAGGACACCGTCGAGCGCGAGTACCTCATCCCGCACAACGCCAAGATCCTCGTCGAGAACGGTGCGGAGATCCGCGCCGGTGACTCGATCACCGACGGGCCGATCAACCCGCAGGAGTACCTCGAGACCCGGGGCAAGGACGCCGTCCAGCGCTACCTGGTCAAGGAGGTCCAGAAGGTCTACAAGAGCCAGGGCGTCACGATCAACGACAAGCACATCGAGATCATCGTCCGGCAGATGCTCCGCAAGGTCCGCATCGACCAGCCGGGCGACACCGACCTGCTGCCGACCGAGCTGATCGATCGCCTCGACTTCGAGGAGGTCAACAACCGGGTCCTCGCCGAGGGCGGGGAGCCGGCGACGGCCCAGACGGTCCTGCTCGGCGTGACCAAGGCGTCGCTCAATACCTCGAGCTTCCTCGCGGCCGCCTCCTTCCAGGAGACGACCCGCGTGCTGACCGAGGCGGCGATCAACGGGGCCAAGGATCACCTCATCGGGCTCAAGGAGAACGTGATCATCGGCAAGCTCATCCCGGCCGGGACGGGCTCGCCGGCGAACGTCGCGGCTCGCAAGGAGCGCGAGCGCCGGGCGGCCATCGAGGCCCTCGCCGGCGAGGCGCTCGAAGAGGGCGGCGCCGAGTACAACCCGTTCCTCGAGGACGGCGGCAGCCGCGCCCCGGACGAGGAAGCGGCGGGGCTCGCCCTGGCCGCGACCATCGCCGGTGGCGACGAGGACGACGAGGATGTCAACCCGTTCCTCGCCGACCGTCGTGCGACCGACGAGGATGACGAGGATTCGGACATCGCCGACCTGTCCGAGACACCCGCGGAGGCCGTCGCCGGCGTCGCCGACGAAGACTGACCGGGGGTCGCTGCGGACCGCCGCGAGACCCCTGATTCGTGCGTGATTGCGGCCCGTCGGACGTTTGACACGTTCTTCGGGCCGCTGCTACACTCCGCGATCGTGGCCTCAGCAGGGGTCCGCCCGCGGCGTGCGCGCCGGGATCCATAGCCAGCCACCCACGTAGCCCGGTTTCCCGCCGATTTCCAGGGGGCAGACGGCGCCGCGGAACCGCCGGTCGGAGTCCGAGCCGACCATCGACTTCGGTAGCAGTCTCGAGAGGAGCAGCGTCTTCGTGCCGACCATCAGCCAGCTCGTGCGCCACGGCCGCAAGCCCGCGACCAAGAAGGTCAAGGCGCCCGCCATGCGCAAGAACTGGAACAGCCTGCGACGCCGTCAGGTGTCGATCCCGGGCGCGCCCCAGAAGCGGGGCGTGTGCCTGCAGGTGCGCACGATGACACCCAAGAAGCCGAACTCGGCGCTGCGCAAGATCGCCCGCGTCAAGCTCAGCAACCAGATGGAGGTCACGGCCTACATCCCGGGCATCGGCCATAACCTGCAGGAGCACTCGGTGGTGCTCGTGCGTGGCGGCCGCGTGAAGGACCTCCCCTCGGTCAAGTACCACATCATCCGCGGCACCCTTGACGCCGCCGGCGTGCGCGACCGCAAGCAGGGTCGCAGCAAGTACGGCGCCAAGGCCGGCGGGAAGTAGGAGCCGCTCGATGCCGCGCCGAACCAGCATCCCGCGCAAGGCGAAGTACCAGCAGGTCCCGGCGAACCGGACGACCGCGCGGTTCTCCGCCAAGCTCATGACGAACGGCAAGCAGCGCCTTGCCGAGCGGATCCTCCGCCAGGCGCTCGCCCGCGCCGAGGCCCAGGCCGGCCGGCCCGGGCTCGAGGTGCTCGAGGCCGCGCTGCGCAACGCCACCCCGATCATCGAAGTCAAGCCGCGCCGCGTTGGCGGTGCGACGTATCAGGTCCCCGTCGAGATCCGCGGCGATCGCCGCCTTTCGCTCGGCGTCCGCTGGCTCGTCCAGTCCGCGCGCAAGCGCAACGGCAAGAGCATGAGCGAGAAGCTCGCGGCGGAGCTCGTCGACGCAATGAACGGTCTCGGTGCCGCGGTGAAGCGGCGCGAGGACACGCACAAGATGGCGGATGCCAACAAGGCATTCAGCCATTTCAAGTGGTAGGAGCCTAAGAACCCAGTGGCACGACAGGTTCCGCTCGCGAAGACGCGGAACATCGGAATCATCGCGCATATCGACGCCGGAAAGACGACGGTCACCGAGCGCATCCTCTTCTACACCAAGAAGATCTACAAGATCGGCGAGGTGCATGAGGGCGCGGCCACGATGGACTGGATGCCCCAGGAGCAGGAGCGGGGGATCACCATCACGGCCGCGGCGACCACCGCGTTCTGGGGCGATCATCGTATCAACATCATCGATACGCCCGGGCACGTGGACTTTACGGTGGAGGTCGAGCGCAGCCTGCGCGTGCTCGACGGCGCCGTCGTCGTGTTCGACGGTGTGGCCGGAGTCGAGCCGCAGTCCGAGACGGTCTGGCGCCAGGCCGACCGCTACGGCGTCCCGCGCTTCTGCTTCATCAACAAGCTCGACCGGACCGGCGCCGATTTCTGGCGCGGGGTCGAGTCGATCCGCGATCGGCTGGGCGCCAAGGCGGTGCCGATCCAGATCCCGATCGGGAGCGAGGATCGCTTCCAGGGGATCATCGACCTGGTCGAGATGCAGGCCGTCTTCTACCGGGACGACCTCGGCAACAAGATCGACGTCATCGACATCCCGGAGGAGCTCCGCGAGGAGGCCGAGAAGCATCGCCACACGCTGCTCGAGGCCGTCGCCGAGATGGACGACGAGCTGCTCCACAAGTACCTCGAGGGCGAGGAGCTGACGGTCGCGGAGATCAAGCGCGGCCTGCGTCTCGGCACGCTGACCACCCGGATCATCCCGGTGCTCACCGGCTCGGCGCTGCGCAACAAGGGCGTGCAGCCCATGCTCGATGCGGTCATCGACTACCTGCCGTCGCCGCTCGACGTCCCGCCGATGATCGGCCTCGATCCGAAGACGGGCTCCGAGGTCGTCCGCACGGTGAGCGACGAGGAGCCGTTCAGCGCGCTCGCGTTCAAGATCGCCGCCGACCCGTTCGTCGGCAAGCTGGCCTTCTTCCGCGTCTACTCCGGGACGCTCAAGTCGGGTTCGTACGTGCTCAACGCCACCAAGGGCAAGAAGGAGCGCTTCGGGCGCATCCTCCAGATGCACGCGAACCACCGCGAGGAGATCGAGGAGGTCTACGCCGGCGATATCGCCGCCGCGGTCGGCTTCAAGGACACCTTCACCGGCGACACGCTGACCGACCCCGATCACCCCGTGATCCTCGAGTCGATGTCGTTCCCCGAGCCGGTCATCGAGGTCAAGATCGAACCGAAGACGAAGGCCGACCAGGACAAGCTCGGCATCGCCCTCCAGCGCCTCGCGGAGGAGGACCCGACGTTCCGGGTGCATACCGATCCGGAGTCGTCCGAGACCCTCATCGCGGGCATGGGCGAGCTGCACCTCGACGTGCTCGTCGACCGGATGGTCCGCGAGTTCAAGGTCGCGGCCAACATCGGCAGGCCGCAGGTGTCCTACCGCGAGACCGTCCGCCGCGCTGCCGACGGGAATGGCCGCTTCGTCCGCCAGACCGGCGGCAAGGGCCAGTACGGCCACGCGGTGATCAAGCTCGAACCCCAGGAGAAGGGCGCCGGCTACGAGTTCGTCGACAAGATCGTCGGCGGGACGATCCCGCGCGAGTACATCAAGTCCGTCGACGCGGGCATCCGCGAGGCCCTGGAGACGGGGCTGTACGCCGGCTACCCGGTCGTCGACGTGAAGGCAACGCTGCACGACGGGTCGTACCACGACGTCGACTCGTCGGAGATGGCGTTCAAGATCGCGGGCTCGATGGCCGTCAAGGACGCCTTTGCCAAGGCCGATCCGACGATCCTCGAGCCGATCATGCGCGTCGAGGTGACGATGCCCGAGGAGTTCATGGGCGACGTCATCGGCGACCTCAACAGCCGCCGCGGACAGGTCGAGGGCATGGAAACGCGCGGGTCGACGCAGGTCGTCCGGGCGTTCGTCCCGCTCGCCCAGATGTTCGGCTACGTCACCGACCTGCGGTCGATGAGCCAGGGCCGCGCCACGTCAGCCATGGAATTCAGTCATTACGCCGAGGTCCCGGCCAACCTGGCCACGGAGCTCGTCCAGAAGGCAAAGGTCTAGCGGGTCCCCGGCCCGCCCCGGTCCGAGGAGCAGGGAGCACGTCACGATGGCGAAGAAGAAGTTCGAGCGCACCAAGCCGCACGTCAACGTCGGCACGATCGGTCATATCGACCACGGCAAGACGACGCTGACGGCCGCGATCACGAAGTACCTGGCCCTCAAGGGCGAGGCGGAGTATCGCGCCTTCGACTCGATCGACAACGCTCCCGAGGAGCGGGCCCGCGGCATCACGATCGCGATCGCCCACGTCGAGTACCAGACCGACGCGCGGCACTACGCGCACATCGACTGCCCCGGCCACGCCGACTTCATCAAGAACATGATCACGGGTGCCGCCCAGATGGACGGCGCGATCCTCGTGGTCGCGGCGACCGACGGCCCGATGCCGCAGACCAGGGAGCACATCCTCCTTGCCCGCCAGGTCGAGGTCCCGTACATCGTCGTGTTCCTCAACAAGGTCGATATGGTCGACGACGAGGAGCTGCTCGATCTCGTCGAGCTCGAGGTACGCGAGCTGCTGACGAAGAACCAGTTCCCCGGCGACGACGTCCCGGTCATCCGCGGCTCGGCGCTCAAGGCGCTCGAGGCGGGCGACGATCCGAACGACCCGGCCTACGCCCCGATCCAGGAGCTGATGGACGCGGTCGACAGCTACATCCCGACGCCGGAGCGCGCGATCGACAAGCCGTTCCTGATGGCCATCGAGGACGTGTTCGGCATCAAGGGCCGTGGCACCGTGCCGACCGGCCGCATCGAGCGCGGCGTCGTCAAGACCGGCGAGGAAGTCGAGATCGTCGGCGTCCATGCGACGCGCAAGGTCGTCGTCACCGGCGTCGAGATGTTCGGCAAGACCCTCGACCAGGGCCAGGCCGGCGACAACGTCGGCACGCTCCTGCGCGGCATCGAGCGCGACGAGATCGAGCGCGGCCAGGTGCTGGCGAAGCCGGGCTCCGTGACCCCGCATACCAAGTTCAAGGCGCAGGTCTACGTCCTGACCAAGGAGGAGGGTGGCCGCCACACGCCGTTCTACAACGGCTACCGGCCGCAGTTCTACCTGCGCACCACCGACGTCACAGGCGCGATCGGGCTGCCCGACGGCGCCGAGATGATCATGCCCGGCGACAACGTGACGATGTCGGTCGACCTCATCACGCCCATCGCCCTCGAGGTCGGCCAGCGGTTCGCCATCCGCGAGGGTGGCCGGACCGTCGGCGCGGGCTCGATCACCGAGATCGTCGAGTAATCCCGATGGCGAAGCAGCGGATCAGGATCCGCCTCAAGGCCTACGACCACCGACTGCTCGATCAGTCGGCGGCCCAGATCGTCGAGACGGCCCAGCGGACCGGCGCCGATGTCGTCGGTCCGGTGCCGCTGCCAACGCGCATCGAGAAGTTCACCGTCATCCGGTCCCCGTTCATCGACAAGGACTCCCGGGAGCAGTTCGAGATCCGCACCCACAAGCGGCTCGTCGACATCCTGGATCCGGCATCGAAGACCGTGGACGCCCTGATGCGGCTCTCGCTGCCTGCAGGCGTCGACATCGAAATCAAGATGTGACCTGATGTCTATCGGATTGATCGGCCGAAAGGTCGGCATGACCCAGGTGTTCCAGGAGGACGGCACGATGGTGGCCGTCTCCGTCCTGGCCATCGAACCGAATACGGTGACCCGGCTGCGCACGCCCGAGCGCGACGGCTACGCCGCCGTCCAGCTCGGCACCGACGCGCTCAAGCGCGGCAAGCTGTCGAAGCCGGAGGCCGGCCAGCTCAAGGACCTGCCGCAGCTCGGCACGCTCCGCGAGTTCCGCGTCGACGACCTGGGCGCCTACGAGGTCGGCCAGCAGGTCGCGCTCGGCGACGTCTTCGCCGACGGCGACCTGGTCGACGTGACCGGCGTCTCGAAGGGCAAGGGCTTCGCCGGTGTGATCAAGCGCCACAACTTCCACCGCGGTCCCAAGACCCACGGGTCGGACCACCATCGCGCGCCCGGGTCGGTCGGGCCCGGCACCACGCCGGGTCGCGTGTACCGCGGCCTCAAGATGGCCGGTCACATGGGTGACGAGCGGACCACCACGAGGAAGGTGCGCGTCGTGCGCGCCGACGCGGAGCGCAATCTGCTCCTCGTGAAGGGGTCGCTGCCCGGTTCCCGCGGCTCGCTCATCCTCGTGAAGAAGGCCTGACCGATGCCGCAGACCACCCTCTACGACCGCGCCGGCAAGGACCTCGGCAGCATCGAGCTCAGCGACGAGCTCTTCGCCGCCCCGGTCAATGCCGCCGTGCTCCACCAGGTCGTCACCGCTCAGCTCGCCGGCCGCCGGATCGGCACGCACTCCACCCTCACCCGCGGCGAGGTCCGCGGTGGCGGCGCGAAGCCGTACCGCCAGAAGGGCACCGGCCGAGCCCGGCAGGGCACGAAGAGTGCGCCGCACTACCGCGGCGGCGGTGCCGTGTTCGGACCGCACCCGCGCTCCTACGAGCAGCGCCTGCCGCGCAAGATGAAGCGCCTGGCGCTTCGTGGCGCGCTCACCGCGAAATACGGCGACGAGGCGATCAAGGTCGTCGACTCGTTCGGGCTCGAGCAGATCCGCACGAAGGACTTCGTCGGCGTCCTCGGCGCGCTGGAGGCGCAGGGCCGCGTGCTCGTCGTCGCCCCGGCGCGCGACCAGGCGCTCGAGCTGTCCGCCCGCAACGTGCCCAAGGTCGAGGTGATCCTGGCCGACTCGCTGAACGTCGTCGACCTGCTCAAGGCCGACGTCGTCCTCATCGAGCAGCCGGCCCTGGCCCGGATGGAAGCGGTCTACGCCGGCAGCGGCAGCGCCCGCGAGGAGGTGTCCGCGTGAGCGTCCTGACCGCCCCCGAGATCATCCTGCGCCCGGTCATCAGCGAGAAGTCGATCGATGAATCCGGTCGCGGCAAGTACACGTTCGCCGTCCACGACAAGGCCAACAAGATCCAGATCAAGGCCGCCGTCGAGGAGCTGTACAAGCAGGAGAAGGTGACCGTCGTGTCGGTCAACGTCCTGACCACGAAGGCGAAGGAAAAGCGTCGCGGGACGCGTCGGGGCCGGATCATCGGCCACACGACCCCGTGGCGGAAGGCCATCGTCACGCTGGCCCCCGGCCAGAAGATCGAGTTCTTCGAGGGGGTCTGACCGATGCCACTTCGCAGTTACAAGCCGACGTCGCCGGGTCTCCGCCAGATGACCCGCTCGACGTTCGAGGAGATCACCACTCGCGAGCCGTACAAGCCGCTGCTCGAGCCCCAGAAGCGTGGCTCGGGCCGCAACAACGCGGGCCGCATCTCCGTCCGCCATCGCGGCGGCGGGGAGAAGCAGCACTACCGGCGGATCGACTTCAAGCGCGACAAGTTCGGCGTGCCCGCCCGCGTGGCAACCGTCGAGTACGACCCGAACCGCTCGGCGCGAATCGGGCTGCTCCACTACCGCGACGGCGAGAAGCGCTACATGCTGCTGCCGCACGGCCTGCGCGTCGGTGACGTCGTCGTCGCCGGCCCGGGCGCCGAGGCGCGCGTCGGCAACGCGCTGCCGATCGCGAACATCCCGCTCGGCACCACCATCCACAACATCGAGCTCATCCCGGGCCGCGGCGGCCAGATCGTCCGCTCGGCCGGCGTGAGCGCACAGCTGCTGGCCAAGGAGGGCGAGTACGCCCAGGTCCGGCTGCCGTCCGGCGAGGTTCGCCGGGTGAGCATCCGGTGCATGGCGACCGTCGGCCAGGTCAGCAACCTCGACCACGAGAACCAGAACCTCGGCAAGGCCGGTCGCGCCCGGCACCTCGGCCAGCGGCCCGAGGTCCGGGGCGTCGTCATGAACCCGCGTGACCATCCGCACGGCGGTGGCGAGGGCAAGTCCCCGACGGGGATGCCGCCCAAGACGCCGTGGGGCAAGCCGGCCATGGGCTACCGCACCCGCCGAGCGAAGACGACTGGACGACTCATCGTCCGGTCGCGCCGACGGAAGTAGCGGGAGGTAGGAGCAGATGTCCCGTTCAGTCAAGAAGGGGCCGTTCATCGAGGCCCGCCTCCTCGGCCGGATCGAGGAGATGAACAAGCGCAACGAGAAGAAGGTCGTCAAGACCTGGTCGCGCGCGTCGGTGATCTTCCCGACGTTCATCGGCCACACCGTTGCGGTCTACAACGGCAAGAAGCACATCCCGGTCTACGTGACCGAGAACATGGTCGGCCACCGACTTGGTGAGTTCGCCCCGACCCGCAACTACCGCGGGCACGGCAAGCACACCGAGCGGTCGGTGGCGCTGAAGTAGGAGCTGCCGACCGTGCGCGTTTCCGCCACTGCCAAGTACCTCCGCGGCTCGACCCGCAAGGCCCGCCTCATCACGACGGCGATCAAGGGCAAGCCGGTCGAGGAAGCCACCGCGCTGCTGCGGTTCATGCCGCAGAACGCGGCGCGCGACGTCGCGCGCGTGCTCAAGAGCGCGACCGCGAACGCAGAGAACAACCACAACCTGTCGGCCCAGGACCTGATCGTCCTCGAGGCGGTCGCCGATGAAGGGCCGACGATCAAGCGCTGGCGGCCGCGCGCCCAGGGTCGGGCGTTCCCGATCCACAAGGCCATGACTCACATCACCATCGTCGTCGCGGACCAGGAGGCCTGATATGGGACACAAGGTCCATCCGTACGGCTTCCGCCTGGGTGTCTCGCGCACCTGGACCGCGAAGTGGTTTGCGGATGACAAGGAATACACCGCCTCCCTCCAGGAGGACATCAAGATCCGCTCGCTCATCGCCAAGCGGCTGGCCAACGCCAGCGTCAGCGGCGTCGAGATCGAGCGCGGCATCAACCACGTCACCGTCACGATCCACACGGCCAAGCCGGGCATCGTGATCGGGAAGGGTGGGGCGAACGTCGAGGTCCTCCGCCAGCAGATCGGATCGCTGACCCAGCGCAAGGTCAAGCTGGAGATCAAGGAGATCCGCCAGCCCGAGCTCGACGCGTACCTGGTCGCGATGAACATCGCCGGCCAGCTGAGTCGCCGCATCGCCTTCAAGAAGGCCATGAAGCAGGCGATCCAGCGCTCGATGAAGGCAGGCGCCAAGGGCGTCAAGATCGCGGTCGCCGGCCGGCTCGGCGGGTCCGAGATGGGCCGCCGCGAGTGGGACAAGGAGGGGCGCATCCCGCTCGGGACGCTTCGAGCCGACATCAGCTACGGCCAGGTGCACGCGCACACGACCTACGGCCGGATCGGCGTCAAGGTGTGGATCTATCGCGGCGACGTCGCCCAGGAGCCGGTCCGCCGGCCCGAGCTCAATGCCCAGGCTTCGACCGGGCAGGGGACGTAGCGATGTTGATGCCCAAACGCGTCAAGCACCGCAAGGTGATGCGCGGCCGCATGTCCGGGATCGCCAAGGGCGGTCATACGGTCGCCTTCGGCGAGTACGGCCTGGCCACGCAGGAGCCCGCCTGGATCACCAGCCGCCAGATCGAGGCTGCCCGACGGGCGATGACCCGCTCGGTCAAGCGTGGCGGCAAGATCTGGATCCGGATCTTCCCCGACAAGCCCGCCACGAAGAAGCCGGCCGAGACCCGGATGGGCTCCGGCAAGGGTGCGCCCGACCATTGGGTCGCGGTCGTCAAGCCCGGCCGGATCCTGTTCGAGATGGCCGGCGTCGACCACGACTCGGCCGTCGAGGCCATGCGCCTGGCCAGCCACAAGCTGCCCGTGCAGACCCGCGTCGTCGTGCGTGAGGGTGCGAGGGAGGCCAGTTGATGGACATCGACAAGGTCCGGACACTCTCCGACGCCGAGCTCGCGCAGGCCCTGGTCGACGCCAAGCAGGACCTGTGGCAGGCCCGCTTCGCGCTGTCGACGCGGCAGCTCAAGGACTACAGCTCGATCCCCCAGACGCGACAAACGATCGCGCGGATCCTGACCGTGCAGCGGGAGCGCTCCGAGAGCGCCGCCCGCACGGCGTGAGGGAGATCACGCGATGACAGGAGCAGGAACCCAGGTGCAGGCCAAGCGGAAGACCAAGGTCGGCCGCGTCGTCAGCGACAAGATGGACAAGACGATCGTCGTGTCCGTCGAGCGGCTGGCACGCCACCGGCTGTACAAGCGGGTCATCCGCTTGACCACCAAGTTCAAGGCGCACGACGACGCCAACGAGGCGCACGTCGGCGACACGGTCCTGATCGAGGAATCGCGACCGCTCTCGGCGACGAAGCGGTGGCGGCTCGTCTCGGTCATCCAGCGCGCCGGCGACCACGGCCTGCCGGGTGAGCCGGTGGTGATCGAGGAGGAGGCAACCTCCGAGGCGATCCACGCGGCCGCTCATCCCGGCCGTCGCCAGGCAGCCGAAGCTGCCGAAACCGCCGAGACCGCCGAGGCCGAGACCGAGGCCGGCGATGCTGCGGAGGCCGGGGCGGCAGCTGTCGCCGAGGAGGCCGCGGAGGTTGAGGCCGCGCCGGAGGCCGTCGAGGTGGCCGCCGACGGCGAGACGACGGACGAGCCCGAAGGCGGCGACCGTTGATCCAGCCGCAGACCCGCCTCAAGGTCGCCGACAACACGGGCGCCCGCACGATCCAGTGCATCCGGGTCATGGGTCGTTCGCAGAAGACCGTGGCCGGGGTGGGCGACGTGATCGTCGCCAGCGTCAAGCAGGCGATCCCGAACGCCGCCGTCAAGAAGGGCGACGTCGTGCGGGCGGTCATCGTCCGCACCAACAAGGAATACGGCCGCCCGGACGGCAGCTACATCCGATTTGACGAGAACGCAGCAGTGCTCATCAACAACCAGGGAAACCCGCGCGGCACCCGGATCTTCGGTCCGGTGGCCCGCGAGCTCCGTGACCGCAACTACATGAAGATCGTGTCGCTCGCGCCGGAGGTGCTGTGATGGCCGCCCGGTACGCCCCGACGCGTGGCACCAAGGTGCCCGAGATCAAGAAGGGTGACACCGTCGTCGTGCTCGCCGGCAAGGACGCCGGCAAGCGCGGCAAGGTCGAGCGCGTGATCAACCAGCCCGCTTCGCCGTCGGCGACGCGCAGCATCTTCCGGCGCGGGTCCGGCGCCGGCGGCATCAAGGTCGTGGTCGAGGGCATCAACGTGGCCAAGCGCCACACGAAGCCTCGCCAGTCGGCCGGCCGCACGGACCGCATGCCCAAGATCCAGCAGGGCGGCATCTTCGACCTCGCCCAGCCGCTGCCGATCGGCCGCGTGATGCTGGTCTGCCCGAACTGCTCCCGCCCCACGCGGATCGCGCACGCGACCCTGGAGAGCGGGCGCCGCGTCCGGGTCTGCCGCCACTGCAACCAGCAGCTGGAGGTGAAGGCGTGACCAGCCGGCTTCACGAGCGCTACCGCGGCGACATCGTGCCCGCGCTCACCAAGCAGTTCGAGTACACCAACCCGAACCAGGTGCCGCGCGTCTCGAAGGTCGTCGTGAACATCGGGCTCGGCGAGGCGCTCACGAACTCGAAAGCGCTCGATGCCGCTCTCGGCGACCTGACGACGATCACCGGCCAGAAGCCGATCGTCACCAAGGCCAAGCGATCCATCGCCCAGTTCCATCTGCGGACGGGCAACACGATCGGGGCGAAGGTGACCCTGCGCGGCGAGCGCATGTGGGACTTCCTCGACCGGCTGACGACGCTGGCCCTGCCACGCATCCGCGACTTCCGGGGTGTTCCCGGCAAGTCGTTCGATGGTCGCGGCAACTTCTCTCTGGGGATGCGCGAGCAGCTCGCCTTCCCGGAGATCGACTACGACAAGGTGGACCGTCTCCGCGGGCTGGAGATCAGCATCGTGACGACGGCGAAGACCGACGAGGAATCGAAGAAGCTTCTCGAACTCCTCGGCATGCCCTTCGCTTCATGAGCCCGACGGCGGATATGGAGAACTGATGGCCAAGAAGTCGATGATCGCCAAGGCCCGACGGCCCGCGAAGCACAAGGTGCAGGCGTACCACCGCTGCACCGTGTGCGGCCGGCCGCGCGCCTTCATGCGGCGGTTTGCCCTGTGCCGGATCTGCTTCCGGGAGCGCGCGCTCCTCGGCGAGCTGCCCGGCGTCACGAAGTCGAGCTGGTAAGGGACCGATGAACATTTCCGACCCGATTGCGGACATGCTGACGCGCGTTCGGAACGCGTCGCGGGCGCGCCACACCGAGGTGGTCGTGCCGGCGTCGCGCACGAAGCGCGAGATCGCCCGCATCCTCAAGGACGAGGGCTTCATCGCCGACGTGAGCGAGGAGAAGGCGGGGCCAGCCACGGTCCTGCGCCTCCAGCTCAAGTACGTCGACGGCAAGGTGCCGGTCGTCTCCGGGCTCAAGCGGATCAGCAAGCCGGGCCTGCGTGTCTACGCGGGCAAGACCGACATTCCGCGCGTCCTCGGTGGCCTCGGCATCGTCATCGTGAGCACCAGCCAGGGGATCATGACCGGCCAGCAGGCGCGCCAGGCGCAGCTGGGCGGCGAAGTCCTCGCGTACGTCTGGTAGGCCGGAACGATGTCGCGGATTGGTCGCCTTCCCATCACCGTCCCGTCGGGCGTCGACGTGACGATCGACGGGCGCACGCTCACGGTCAAGGGCCCCAGGGGCTCGCTGACGCGTGAGCTGCATCCGGACATGACGGTCGCCCGCGAGGACGATCGCCTGGTCGTCACGCGGCCCACCGAGCAGAAGACCCACAAGCAGCTCCACGGCCTGACCCGGACGCTTGTCAACAACATGGTCGTCGGCGTGACCGACGGCTATCGCAAGTCGCTCGAGATCACCGGCGTCGGGTACCGCGCCGCGAAGGTCGGCGAGAAGCTGCAGCTCAACCTGGGCTACAGCCACCCGATCGAGATCGCGCCGCCGACCGGCATCAGCTTCGAGGTCGAGAACCCGACCCACCTCGCGGTCCTCGGCATCGACAAGGAGCTCGTCGGCCAGGTCGCCGCGCAGGTCCGCTCGACGCGCAAGCCCGAGCCGTACAAGGGCAAGGGCGTCCGCTACGCGGGCGAGTACATCCGCCGCAAGGCCGGCAAGGCCGGCAAGATCGGCGGCAAGAAGTAGTGACCGACGTCGACAGACGAGGAACGAGCCCGATGACGCAGGTCGCTAGTCGCGGCGCCGCACGACGCAAGCGCCACGAGCGAATCCGCCTCCACCTGGCGGGGACGCAGGATCGGCCGCGCCTCGCGGTGTTCCGCAGCCTCAACCACATCTACGCGCAGGTGATCGACGACGCGTCCGGCCGGACGCTCGCCGCCGCCTCGACGGTCGAGAAGGAGCTCAAGGGCTCGTCCTCGTCCAAGACCGAGGAGGCGGCCGTCGTCGGCCGGCTTCTCGCCGAGCGCGCCAAGGCCGCGGGCATCGAGCGCGTGGTCTTCGATCGAGCCGGGTTCCGGTACCACGGGCGTGTCAAGTCGCTCGCCGATGCCGCCCGCGAAGCCGGCCTCGAGTTCTGATCGGAAGGAGCCGACGATTGGCAAGGATTGACCCCAACAAGCTCGCGCTCGAGGAGCGCGTCGTCCAGATCAACCGAGTCGCCAAGGTCGTCAAGGGCGGTCGCCGGTTCAGCTTCAGCGCGGTCGTCGTCGTCGGTGACGGCGCGGGCCACGTCGGGGTTGGTCTCGGCAAGGCCGGCGAGGTGCCCGAGGCGATCCGCAAGGGCGTCGAGGACGCGAAGAAGAAGCTGATCCGGATCCCCATGGTCGGGACGACGATCCCGCACGAGGTGCGCGTCCAGTTCAGCGCGAGCAGGGTCATGCTCAAGCCCGCCTCCCAGGGCACCGGCGTCATCGCCGGCGGCTCGGTCCGGGCGGTCGTCGAGTCCGCCGGGATCCACGACATCCTGGCCAAGGTGTACGGCTCGACCAACCCGGTGAACGTCACCCAGGCGACGATCGAGGCGCTGCGCAACCTGCACTCGGCCGAGGACATCTCGGCACGGCGTGGCGTGCGCGTCACGAGCCACATCGCGGGTCAGCCGGCCGCGGCTGCGGAGGCGACGAATGGCCGGTAAGCTTCGCGTCACCCAGACGAAGAGCACGATCAGCCACATCGCCCGCAACCGGGCCACGGTCCGGGCGCTCGGGCTCAAGGGCATCGGCAGCTCGGTCGTCGTCCCCGACAACGACGCGATCCGCGGCATGGTCCGCCAGGTGCGCTTCCTCGTGACCGTCGAGGAAGTCTCGGAAACGGGTGCCGCCAAGGCTCCCGCCGGCCAGCGGTCCGAGGATTCCCAGGAGAAGGCATGAAGCTGCACGACCTCCGCCCCGCGGAGGGCTCACGAACGCCGAAGACCCGCGTGGGTCGCGGCATCGCCGCCGGGAAGGGCAAGACCGCCGGTCGCGGCACGAAGGGCCAGAAGGCACGCGCCGGAGGCTCGATTCCGCCGTGGTTCGAGGGCGGCCAGACGCCGCTCCATCAGCGCATTCCGAAACTGCGCGGCTTCAAGAACCGCTTCAGGATCGAGTACGAGGTCGTGAACGTCGGCGCGATCGCCGCGGCTGCCGAGCGTGGTGCGTTCGAAACCGACCCGCACGCCAAGGGCAAGGCCGCCCCGATCACGATCAACCAGGACGTCCTGCGCGCCGTGGGGCTCGTGCGCACCCTGAACAAGCCGCTGAAGGTGCTCGGTGACGGGGACCTGTCGACGCCGCTCTTCGTTGTCGCGGACGCATTCACCGCGTCGGCGCGAACGAAGATCGAAGGCGCCGGTGGCAGCGTGACGGTTCTCGAGATCCCGGACCGCCCGCGCGAGGCACTCGGCGTCACACCAACCGCCGAGGAAGCGCCCGCGGCCGCCGAAGCGGTCGAACCAGAGGCCGCCCCGGCGAAGCCGGCGCGCCCGCGGCGCGCGAAGGCCGCCGCCGCGCCCGAACCGGAACCAGAACCAGAAGCGACGGCCGCCCCGGCCGCCGACGAGGCCGAGACCGAGGCTGCTGCCCCGGCCGGGGCTGCGGCAGAGGCCGAGCCGGTCGTCGAGGACGAGCAGCCCGAGACGGAGACCCCGTCCGGCGAATCCGCTTAAGCCTCCGTGTTCGAATCCCTTCTCAACGCGTTCCGCGCGCCGGATATCCGGCGCCGGATCCTGTATGTCCTCGGGATCCTCATCGTCTTCCGGTTCCTGGCGTCCGTGCCGCTGCCGGGGATCGACCGGGACCAGCTCCAGTCGTTCCTCGAGAACAACCCGATCTTCGGACTGCTGAACCTGTTCTCGGGCGGTGGCCTGTCACAGCTGTCGATCGTCGCGTTGGGCATGAACCCGTACATCAATGCGTCGATCATCATGCAGCTGATGACGGGGGTGATCCCGTCGCTCCAGGCCCTCAGCCGGGAAGGCGAGTACGGCCGGAACCGGATCAATCAGTACACCCGCTATCTCACGGTCCCGCTCGCCCTGCTCCAGGCCTACGGCTTCCTGGCCCTGCTCAACGCCCAGGGCGTCCTCACGGGAACATTCGATCTCGGCAGCTTCGAGACGGTCACGCAGCTGGCGACATTGACCGCCGGTGCGATCGTCCTGATGTGGCTCGGCGAGCTCATCACCGAGAAGGGCATCGGCAACGGCATCAGCTTCATCATCTTCGCGGGCATCGTCAGCAGCGCGCCTGGCGCGATCAACGCGTTCCTCATCAACCCGAGCCCTGTCGCGGCGGTGTTCTTCGGGATCGTGGCGATTGCCGCAGTGGCCGTGATCATCTACATCCAGGAAGGCCAGCGCCGGATCCCGATCCAGTACGCGAGCCGCGTCCGTGGCCGGCGCATGTACCAGGGCGGTCAGACGTTCCTGCCGCTGCGGGTCAACCAGGCCGGCGTCATCCCGATCATCTTCGCGATCAGCATCCTGCTGTTCCCGCAGCAGATCGCGTCGTACTTCACGACCTCGAGCATCCAGATCGTGGCCGACATCGCCACAGCGATCACGACCTTCTTCAACCCGAACACGCCGCTCTACTTCATCCTGTACTTCCTGCTCGTCGTCGGGTTCACCTACTTCTACACCGCGTTCACGTTCAAGCCGGACGAGACGGCCGAACAGCTGCGCAAGAACGGCGGGTTCATCCCGGGCATCCGCCCCGGCCGGCCGACGCAGGACTACCTCGCGCGGGTGGTCAGCCGCATCACGTTCGCGGGCGCCATGTTCCTGGCCATCGTGGCGGTCTCGCCCCAGGTGGTGGCTGCGGCACTGCCGGACCTCGGCACGCTCGGCCTCGGCGGCACGAGCCTGCTCATCGTGGTGTCCGTCGTGGTCGAAACGATGAAGCAGATCGAAGCCCAGCTGATGATGAGGAACTACGAGGGGTTCATCCGATGAGGGCGGCGCCCAGGGCGGCCCATCGCATCGTTGGCGCCTGCGCTCCTCGCTCACGCACGGCGCAGTGCGCTCGCTTCGGTGCTCGGACGCCGCCTTGCGCTGGACTCGCCCTGGGCGCCGATTCTCAGTTCGCATGAGCGTCGTCGTCCTCCTCGGTGCACCGGGAGCGGGGAAGGGGACGCAAGCGCCGCTGCTCGCCAGGCACCTCAAGGTGCCGGTCCTCGCCTCGGGCGACCTCCTTCGCGCCGCCGTGGCCGCCGGGACGCCGCTCGGCCTCGAGGCTGACCGCTACATGAGTCGCGGCCAGCTGATCCCGGACGACACGATCGTCCGGATCTTCCTCGACCAGCTGCGCAGCCGGGCGCCCAACGGCGCAATCCTCGACGGCTTTCCGCGCACGCGCGCCCAGGCAGAGGCCCTCGACCGTGCCCTCGCCGAGGACGGTCAGCGGGTCGACCGCGCCCTGTCCATCGACGTGCCGCTCGACGATCTCGTGCAACGGATGGCCAGCCGGCGGATCTGCGAGGCGAACGGGCACGTCTACAACATTGCGACCAACCCGCCCGAGAGCCCGGGACAATGCGACCTCGACGGCTCCCCGCTGATCCAGCGGCCCGACGACGAGGAGGCGACCGTCCGGGCTCGCATGGCGCAGCAGGTGCCCCCGCTCGAGGAGGTCGCCGAGCACTACCGGACGGCCGGCATCCTCCGGTCGGTCGACGGCCGCCAGCCGATCGATGCCGTCAGCCGGGACCTGACAGCCGCGCTCGGCGACTCGGGGCAGGCCTGATGGTCACGCGCAAGTCGCGCGCCGAGATCGAGCGCATGCGCCGCGCGGGCGCCATCGTGGCCGAGGTCCTGGACCTCGTCGAGGCCGAGCTCAAGCCGGGTGTGTCGGCCGGCCATCTCGACCGCATCGCCGAGCGCCACATCCGAGCATCCGGCGCCGTCCCGTCGTTCCTGGACTATCCCGGGGTCAACCCGCGGCGGCCGTTCCCCGGCAGCATCTGCGTGTCGATCGACAACGAGATCGTCCACGGGATCCCGGGCGAGCGGACGATCCGCGAGGGCCAGATCGTGTCCGTCGACGCGGGTGCGATCGTCGAGGGCTGGCACGGCGACGGAGCGCGGACCTTCTACGTCGGCACACCGCCGCCCGAGATCGCCGACCTGATCGACGCAACGCGGGCCGCGATGATGGCCGGGATCGCGGCCGCCGTGCCCGGCAACTACATCGCCGACATCTCGAGTGCGGTCGAGGACATGGCGGCCCCGAAGCACTACGGGATCATCCGCCAGTTCGTCGGCCACGGCATCGGCACCGCGATGCACGAAGAGCCACAGGTTCCCAACTTCCGGTCCGGCCGAAAGGGGCTCCGCCTCGAGCCGGGCATCTGCCTGGCCATCGAGCCCATGTTCACCCTCGGGACGCACGAGACGCGGATCCTGCCCGACGACTGGACCGTGGTGACGAAAGACGGCTCGCTGGCGGCCCACTTCGAGCATTCGATCGCCGTGACGGAAAACGGCCCGCTGATCCTGACGGCGGCCTGATGTTCCCGCTAGCCATCTACTCGAGATTTTGATACGCTACGCGTTCGTGTGTCGGTCCGCCGGACCGGCACTCCGCGTGAGAAAGGGAAGCACACAGCCAGTGGCCAAGCGAGATGCGATCGAGGTGGAAGGGACGGTCATCGAACCCCTCCCCAACACGATGTTCGCGGTCGAGCTGGAGAACGGCCACCGGGTGCTCGCCCACATCAGCGGCAAACTCCGGATGAATTTCATCCGGATCCTGCCCGGGGACCGGGTTCGCGTCGAGTTGTCGCCCTACGACCTCACGCGCGGCCGGATCACCTACCGACTCAAGTAAATCGAGGATCCGTTGAAAGTCAGAGCTTCCGTCAAGGCGCGCTGCGACAACTGCAAGGTCATTCGTCGCCGGGGCACCGTGATGGTCATCTGCACCAATCCCAAGCACAAGCAGCGGCAGGGGTAACCGATGGCCCGAATTGCCGGTGTCGACATTCCGCGCGAGAAGCGCGTGGAGGTCGCCCTCACCTACGTCTACGGGATCGGCCTGCCGACGAGCCAGAAGATCCTCGCGCAGACGAACGTCAACCCGGACACGCGGGTGCGCGATCTGACCGAAGAGCAGGTCAACCGGCTGCGCGAGCTCATCGACCGGCGCTACAAGGTCGAAGGCGACCTGCGTCGGGAGGTCGCGCTCAACATCAAGCGACTGATCGAGATCGGCTCGTACCGCGGCCTGCGCCACCGGCGCAACCTGCCGGTCCGCGGCCAGCGAACGAAGACGAATGCGCGCCAGCGACGCGGTCCGAAGAGGACCGTCGGCGTTCGCCGCAAGAAGTAGAGGCTGACGGAGACGCATGGCGGAACGCAAGAAGGCGCCAAAGCAGCGTCGTCGCGAGAAGAAGAACGTCCCCCAGGGGCACGTCCACATTCAGGCGACGTTCAACAACACGCTGATCACGATCACCGACCAGAACGGCGCGGTCGTCAGCTGGGGCTCGGCCGGCACGGCCGGCTTCAAGGGCTCGCGCAAGAGCACGCCGTATGCCGCTGCGCTGTCCGCTGACGGCGCCGCACGCCGCGCCATGGAGCACGGCATGCGCCAGGTCGAGGTCTACGTGAAAGGCCCCGGCGCCGGCCGTGAGCAGGCCATCCGCTCGCTTCAGGCCGCCGGCCTCGAGGTCAGCGCCATCACCGACGTCACCCCCATCCCGCACAACGGCTGCCGCCCGCCCAAGCGGCGCCGCGTCTAGCCGAGTCAGGACACGATGGCCCGTTACACCGAATCCGTTTGCCGCCTCTGCCGGCGGGAAGGCGCCAAGCTCTTCCTCAAGGGGACGCGCTGTTACACCAAGAAGTGCTCGTTCGAGCGTCGTCCGACACCTCCCGGCCAGCACGGCGTCCGCCGCCGCAAGGTCGGTGACTTCGGCCTGCAGCTCCGCGAGAAGCAGAAGATCCGCCGGGTCTACGGCGTCCTCGAGCGGCAGTTCCGCAACTACTTCCGCGAGGCGCAGACGCACCAGGGCGTCACCGGCGAGTGGCTCCTGCGCTCGCTCGAGCTCCGGCTCGACAACGTCGTCTACCGCATGGGCCTCGCGTCGTCGCGCGCTCAGGCGCGCCAGCTCGTCGGCCACGGCCACCTGGCCGTGAACGGCCGGCCCACGAACATCCCGTCCTACCAGCTCAAGCCCGGCGACAAGATCGAGGTGCGCGAGAGCCGACGCTCTCGCGAGCCCTTCAAGGTCGTCAAGGAGACGCTCCGCAGCCACCAGGCGCCGGAGTGGCTCACCGTCGATGCTGCGTCCCTGAGCGGGACTGTCAGCGCATCGCCCAGCCGCGACCAGATGCCGCTCGATCTCAACGAGCAGCTCGTGGTCGAGTTCTACTCGAGGTAACCCGCCCGTCATGATCGAACTTGAGACACCGCAGATCGAGCCTGTCGAAGAAGCCGGCACGTTCGCCAAGTACGAGGCGGGCCCGCTCCAGGCCGGTTACGGCGTCACCCTCGGGAACGCCCTCCGTCGCGTCCTCCTGTCGTCCCTCGAAGGGGCGGCCGTCACGAGCATCCAGATCCGTGACGTGTACCAGGAGTTCTCGACGATCCCGGGCGTGAAGGAGGACGTGACCCAGATCGTCCTCAACGTCAAGAAGCTCCGCCTGAAGAGCTTCGCGACCCACCCCGTCCAGCTCCGGCTCATCAAGAGCGGCGCCGGCGCGGTCACCGCGGCCGACATCGCCGAGTCCGCGGATGTCGAGATCGTCAACCCGGACCTGGTGCTGATGACCCTCGACACCGACGACGTGACGATCGAGATGGACCTCACGGTCGAGCGTGGCGTCGGCTACCTCGGCGCCGAGCGCGCGGAGGCCCTGCCGATCGGCGTCATCGCCGTCGACGCGATCTTCACCCCGTGCCGCAAGGTCAACTACTGGGTCGACCCGATGCGCGTCGGCCAGATGACCAACTACGACAAGCTCACGATCGAGATCGAGACCGACGGGACGATCACCCCCGAGGAGGCGCTCAGCCGCTCGGCCGAGGTGCTCGTCAACCAGTTCCGGCCGTTCGTCACGATCGGCGTCGCGGCCGCTCCGGTGGCCCAGGCGACGGGCGTCGCGGCCCTGCCGCCGAACATGCTCGACATGCCGATCGAGGAGCTCGACCTGCCGATGCGGGCCTACAACTCGCTGAAGCGGAACAACATCGTCAAGGTCGGCCAGCTGCTGCAGCTCAAGGACGACGACTTGCTCCGCATGCGCAACTTCGGCAAGAAGTCGCTCGACGAGATGAAGGAGCGCCTCCGCATGCGCGGCTTCATCGTGCCGGAGACCGAGACCGACGGCCTCGACCTCGACGCCGAGGAGCCGTTCGACGGTGACGAGGCGGAGGGCTGAGTCGTGGCGCACCGGATCGGCGGGCGCAAGCTCGGCCGCAAGCAGGGCCCGCGGCTGGCGCTCTACAAGAATCTGGCCGTGTCGGTCATCCGCTACGAGAAGGTCAAGACGACCGAGGCCAAGGCCAAGGAGATCAGCGGCCAGGTCGAGAAGATGATCACGCTCGCCAAGAAGGGCGACCTCGCGGCGCGCCGGGCGATCGTCGCTCAGCTGCCGAATGAGCCGCTCGTGGTCAACAAGCTGTTCGACGAGATCGCGCCCAAGTACGCGGACCGGTCCTCGGGGTACACCCGGATCGTCCGGATCGGGCAGCGCCGCGGCGACGCGGCGGAAATCGTCCAGCTGGAGTTGGTTTAGGCGCTCGAGAGAGCGTCCCCGTGCGGTACATGGCGCGGGTTGAATACGACGGAACGGACTTCGCCGGGTTCCAGGTCCAACCTGGAAAACGGACGGTCCAGGGGGTCCTCGAAGACGCGTTGCACCGGCTCGGCAATGGGACGGCGCAGCGGGTTGACGGGGCCGGCCGAACGGACGCCGGCGTGCACGCCAGCGGACAGGTGATCGCCTTCTCGTACGAAGGACGCCTCGCGAAGGCGGAGCTGGAACGGGCGCTCGATGCGCTCCTCCCGCCCGACGTCACGATCCGCGGGGTGCGACGGGCGCCGATCGGCTTCCACCCCCGCTATGCGGCGCGATACCGGGAATATCGCTACACCGTCTGGAACGGGCCGCGCAGCCCACTTCGCGAGCGCACGGCGCTCGGGGAGCGGGTCCCGCTCGATACCGCCGCGATGGCGCGGGCCGGGTCGGTCTTCGAAGGCCGGCACGACTTCAGCTCCTTCGGGGCGGGGGACCGCTCGCCGGTCCGGACCGTCCACGCGGTCCGGGTCCGGAGGAACGGCCGGACCGTGACGATCGACGTCAGGGCCGACGCCTTCCTCCGGGGCATGGTCCGCCGGATGGTTGCCGCCCTCCTGGAGGTCGGCAAGGGAACGATGAACGAAGACGCGGTACGGGCGGCACTCGCCGGCCCGGGACCGGCCTTCGACGGGGCAGCCGCCCCGGCGAAGGGATTGACGCTCCGGCGCGTGGCACACGCGACGGGTCGGGAACGTACGAACGGAGAACTGGAAGAACGATGAGCGCGAAGACCTACGCGGCCCGGGAGGCCGAGATCGAGCGGCGCTGGTTCGTCGTTGACGCGACCGATGCGACGCTCGGCCGGCTCGCCTCGCGCATCGCCCACGTTCTCGAGGGCAAGCACAAGCCCACGTACAGCCCGAACCTCGACTCGGGCGATCACGTGATCGTCCTCAATGCGTCGCGCATCGCCGTGACCAGCGGCAAGCGCGAGACGAAGCTGTACATCCGCCACAGCGGCTACCCGGGGGGCCTCAAGGAGGAGACCCTCGGGCATCTCCTCGAGCGCCGGCCGGAGGAAGTCATCCGCCGCGCAGTCAAGGGGATGCTCCCGCACAACCGGCTCGGCGCCCAGCAGCTGCGCAAGCTGAAGGTTTACGCCGGCTCCGACCATCCGCATCAGGCCCAGCGGCCTGAGCCGCTCGCCTGAGGATTCGACGATGACCACCCCTGCTTTCCACTCCGGAACCGGCCGCCGCAAGACGGCCATCGCACGCGTCCGGCTCCTGCCGGGCGAGGGCGAGATCGTGGTGAACGGGCGCTCACTCGAGGAGCACTTCGGCAACGCGATCAACGAGGCCGACGTGAAGATGCCGTTCCGGGTGACCGGCACCGAGGGCCGCTTCAACGCGATGATCAAGGTCGAGGGTGGTGGCGTCACCGGCCAGGCCGGGGCCATCCGCCACGGCATCGCGAGGGCGCTGCTCGAGGTCGACCCAGAGAACCGGCTGGCGCTGCGCCAGGCGGGCTTCCTCACGCGCGATCCGCGCATGAAGGAGCGCAAGAAGTACGGGTTGAAGCGAGCCCGCAAGGCCCCCCAGTACACCAAGCGCTAGTTAGGGCGGCGCACCTGGCGGCCGATCGCCGCGTTGCGCCCTCCGGGCACTCGCTCACGGACACTGAAGTCCGCTCGCTCGTGTCCTCGGGCGCGCCTTGCGCTCGACTCGCCATCTGCGCCGCAAGGCAATTCCGGCTGCGCAAGGCAGTTCGCCTGTCATGACAAAGCGGCGCGCCGCGTCAATGACGCGGACTGCGCCGCTTCGTTGTTGGTGCCCGGATGGTTGGCGGACTAGCGGCCGAACGGAAGAATTGGGCTGAAGCAGTCCGGACAGGGGAAGACCAGGCCCTCGGTGTGCTGCTCGTGCTCGGCGCTCAGGCGCTGCATCGTGCGGTCGAGGTCGGCGATCCGAGGCCGGGCGGGAAGCGCCACGAGAAGCCGGGTCGCGCGGGTCGGTTCGGGCGCGGTTTCGGTCGGGATGGGAAGGGCAAGAACCACGAGGCGTTCTCCTGGAAACGGTGGGTCGGTCCTGTCCCCAGCATCCCGGAGCCACGGCGCCGGCGCGATGACCGTTCGTGGCGTTTCGGCCTCGTCGCCCGTCGTGCCACCGGGTGGCCGAATGTCCATGCGGCTGCTGCAGGCCCGCTAGAGTGATGCCATGAGCACGGTCGCGGACTCGGTTTCGCTCGAGGGTCGGGACTTCCTGAGCGTCGCCGACCTGTCCGTCGCGGAAGTCCTCCGTCTCTTCGACACGGCCGCCGCCCTCAAGGCCGAATACCGCGCGACCCGCCGGCATCAGGCCGAACTCCTTCGCGGGCGGACGATCGCCCTGCTCTTCCAGCGTCCGAGCCTGCGGACGCGCGTGACGTTCGAGGCCGGCATGAGCCAGCTCGGCGGGCATGCCGTCTATCTCGCCCACGACACCGTGCTCGGGGCCCGCGAGAGCGTCCGCGACGTCGCCCGCAACCTTGACCGGTTCGTCGACGGGCTCGTCGCGCGGACCGGGCCGCACGAGATCGTCGTCGAGCTCGCCGCCCAGGCCTCGATCCCGGTGATCAACGGGCTCGACGATCCGTGAGCATCCGTGCCAGGCGCTGGCGGACGTGTTCACGCTGCGCGAACGGTTCGGGCGGCTTGACGGGCTGGTCCTCGCCTTCGTCGGGGACGGCAACAACGTCTACCACTCCCTCGCGCTGCTCGGACCGGCGCTCGGGCTCGAGGTGCGCCTCGCGCATCCGCCCGGCTATGCGCCGAACGCCCGCCTCGTCGAACGGGCGCGCGAGCTGGCCGATGCCGGTGGCGGGCGGCTGGCCTTCACGCACGACCCGCTCGAAGCGGTCAAGGGTGCAGCCATCGTGTACACGGATGCCTGGACGTCGATGGGCCAGGAGGCGGAGGCGGAGGAGCGACGCGACGCCTTCCGCGCCTACCAGGTGAACGACGCGCTGCTCGACGCCGCCGGGCCGGACGTCCTGGCGATGCACTGCCTGCCCGCGCACCGAGGCGAGGAGATCACCTCGGCGGTCATGGATGGGCCGCGCAGCTTGATCCTGGACCAGTCCGAGAACCGGCTCCACGTCCAGAAGGCGCTGCTTGTCGAGATCCTCGGGGAGGTGTCGTGAGCGCCTACTCGCCGGATGCGGAGCGCTATCGGGCCGCGCTCGGGTCGGGCCACTCGAACGCGTTCCGCGGCGCCTGGCTGGCCGAGCTGCCCGAAGGCGAGTCGCAGGCCGCGCTCGCGGGCGGCCCCGAGCCCGAGCCGCAGCTCGGCCCGGTCAGCGACGAGCTGCGCATGATCGCGGAGCAGGTCGGGCTCGCCGGCGCCCGCGGCGACATCGAGGGTCTCGTCGCGGGAGCTCGAGCGCTCGCGCGCGCCGGCTACGTGCGCGCGGCCGCGGATGCGTGTCTCGATGCCCTCTCCGTGGCGCCCGCGGATCCGGACGTGCATCGAATGCTCGCGACGATCTACCGGCGGCGTGGCTGGGAGCGGGCCGCGCTGGTCAAGCTCGAGACCGTCGACCGCTATCAGCGCGCCGTCGACGACCCTGCGGAGCTCGACCGACGCGCCGACGATGCGATCGTCTCCGGGGACATCGACGGTCTGCTGCGCGTGGTCACCGCCCACGCCGAGCAGCGCCGCACGGCGACGGCCCTCGATCTGGCGTTCACCGCGCTCGGCTCGGCGCCGGGTGACCCGCGACTGCACCTGGCGATCGCCCGGCTGCACCTGGCCCTGGGCTGGCGGCGGCGGACCATCGAGGAGGTGGCGCGCCTGGCGCGGCTCGTCGAGGTGACCGGCGACGAGGCGGGTCACGACGCAGTCGCTGATTTCGTGAACGGCCCGTTACGGCCGCGCGACGCTCCAGCCGCACCGGCGCGGTGACGCGAGGCGCTACACTCGGTTCCACGATGCAGGAGCTGCTCCAGTCGATCCTCGGACAGGTGTCGCTGTCCACGGTGCTCGACATCGGGATCACGGCAATCCTCATCTACTGGCTGTTCAGCCTTATCCGCGGCACACAGGCGGTTCGCCTGGTCGTCGGCGTCACGATCCTCCTGCTCGTCTACAGCCTTGCCCAGGTCCTGGGGCTCCGGCTGCTCGGCCAGGTCCTCGAGAGCGGCGCGGTCGTGGCGCTGTTCGCCCTCGTCGTCGTCTTCCAGCCCGAGTTGCGCCGCGCGCTCGACCGGATCGGGCGTGTCGGCTCGTTCGCCTGGCTGCATACCGGGGCGGAGCTGCGCGCCATCGAGCGGGTCTCCGACGAGGTGGCCTCGGCGGCGGCCGGACTGTCGCGGGACGGGTACGGCGCGCTGATCGTCATGGAACGTGAGACGGGGCTCGAGCAGATCGCCGAGACCGGCGTGATGATCCACGGGGAGGTCTCGGCGGACCTCCTGCGCACGATCTTCGCCCGCGGCACATCGCTCCATGACGGGGCCGTCATCATCCGCGAGGATCGGGTGCTGGCGGCGGGTGCCCTGCTGCCGCTGGCCGAGACGACGATCCACACCGAGCGCTACGGGACCCGCCACCGGGCCGCTCTCGGCATCACCGAGTCGACCGACGCGATCGTCGTCGTCGTGTCCGAGGAGAACGGCCAGATCAGCCTCGTCGAGCGGGCGCGGATCGTGCGCAACCTGAACGAGCCCCAGCTGGCCCGCGCAATCCGGGCGCTGCTGGACCCGAATGCCGCCCGTCGCCGCCAGTTCGGCGGTCCCGGTGGCCGCGGTGGACGAGCGCCGCGCCTCGGCGAGCTCGGGCGCTTCGTGGGTCGCGGCTCGTCCGCGGGTCGGGCAGCCGAGGATGAATCGGCAGCCGCCGCGGCCGCACAGGTGCAGCGGTGAGGCGGATCCTCGACATCGTCCTCCACAACTGGCCGCTCAAGCTGGCGGCGGTGGGCCTGGCGACCGTCCTCTACGGCGGTCTCGTCCTGTCCCAGGGCGCCCGCACGTTCGACGGCCAGGTGCCGATCCGGCCACCCGTCATCCCGCCCGGGATGTGGCTGCTCGAGCAGCCGCCGCCGGTGACGAGCATCCGCTACTTCGCGCCGGAAGGGACGGACCAGCCGACGACCGACACGTTCCGGGCGACGATCGACCTGTCGGGCATCACCCAGGGCGGCACCTACGAGGTCCCGGTCGAGGTCACGTCGGTCAACCCCGATATCCAGATCCTCGAGGTCACGCCCGAGATCGTGACCGTCCAGCTCGACCCGCTGATCACCAAGATCGTGCCCGTCGAGATCGAGCGCGGCGAGGTCCCGGACGGCCTCGAGGTCGGGACCGAGACGGCAACGCCAAGTACGGTCACGGTGAGCGGCCCGAAGACGATCGTCGACCAGGTCGTGGCCGCACGCGCGGACGTGGTGATCCAGCCGTCGGGGATCGACGTCGACGAGGACGTCGCGCTGATCCCGGTGGACGCGGTGGGCGATGCACGCAGCCCGGCCGACGTGGCGCCGACGACCGCGCGCATTTCGATCCGCATATTCTCCGAACCCGAGACCCGGACGCTCCCCGTGTCACCGGTCGTGACCGGGACGCCGGCGGCCGGATTTGAGATCGACGAGATCTCGGTCGAGCCGGCGACGGTCCTGGTCGAGGGCGACGCGGACCCGCTCGCAGCGCTGGCCCGCGTCGACACCGAACCGGTCTCGGTCTCGGGCCTGGCGGAAACGCAGACGTTCGAGACGGAGCTGGCGCTGCCCGAGGGGATCGAGGCGGTCGACCCGGTGCCGGTCCGCGTCACGGTGTCGTTCCGTCCGATCACCGAGAGCCGCTCGTACACGGTCGGCCTGCAGGTCGCCGGCGCGGAACCGGGCCTGACCTATGCGCCGGACGCCTCCAGCGTGCTGCTCTCGGTGGCCGGCAACCCGGCCGCGCTCGATACCCTGAGCGCGGAAACCACCCTGGCCCAGCTCGACGTGACGGGCCTCGAGCCCGGCACGTACGATGTGCCGGTCACCGCGGAGCTGCCCTCCGGCGTGACGCTCGTGGCGGCCAGTCCGCCGACCGTCTCGGTGACGGTCGCCGCCGCGGCCGCCCCCTCGCCGGCGACGTCACCCGGCCCCTGACCGGAGCAGCCCACCCGCATGTCCCGCCTCTTCGGTACCGATGGAATCCGCGGCGTCGCGAACGTCGACCTGAAACCGACGCTCGCCTACGCGCTCGGCCGCGCGACGGCCCACCGGCTCGTGGGTCCCGCTGGTGCGCTGGTCGTGGGCCAGGACACCCGGCGATCCGGCGACATGTTCGTCGCCGCGATCACGGCCGGTGCGACGAGCCTCGGCTCCGACGTGCACCAGGTGGGCGTCGTCCCGACCCCGGCGCTGGCGTTCCTCGCCGGCGAGGGTGACTTCGCGGCGGGGATCATGGTCTCGGCCTCGCACAACCCGGCGGACGACAACGGCCTCAAGGTGCTCGACGAGCAGGGCCTCAAGCTCGACGACGCGATCGAGGACGAGCTCGAGCAGCTGATCTGGCGCGCCGAGGAGCTCGGTGGGGTGAGGAACGGCGATCTCGGTCGCGCGATCCCCGCGCACCAGCTCCTCGATCGCTACCGCGCCCATCGGCTGGGTCTCGCCGCGACGATCCCGGCCGGTGGCCTCCGCGTCGTCCTCGACTGCGCCAATGGTTCCGGCTGCGCGGTGGGCCCCGAGGTCCTCGAGGCGACCGGCGCCGCGGTCGAGGTCATCCATGCCGACCCCGACGGGGTCAACATCAACGTCGAGAGCGGGGCGACCGATCCGGCCTCGCTCGCGCGGGCCGTCGTCGAGCGCGGTGCCGACGTCGGCTTCGCGCTCGACGGCGATGCCGACCGCCTGATCGCGGTCGATGCGAGCGGGAACGTCGTCGACGGCGACCAGGTGCTCGGGATCCTGGCCCTTGACCGCCTCGAGCGCGATGCGCTGCCGGGCGGCGGCCTCGTGGTTTCGGTGCTGTCGAATGGGGGCCTGCAGGCCGCGGTCGAGGCGGCCGGGGGGCACGTCGTCCGCACGCCGGTCGGCGACAAGTACATCCTCGAGGGCATGCAGGTGTCCGGGAGCTGGCTCGGCGGCGAGAAGAGCGGCCACGTGATCGTCCGCGAGCACACGACGTCGGGCGACGGCATCGTCACCGCGCTCGAGGTCCTGCGCGTGATGACCCGCGCCGAACGCTCGCTGGCCGACCTCGCGGCGCGGATCGAGATGCTGCCGCAGCAACAGCGGGCCATCAAGGCGCGTCACAAGGATCAGTGGGAAGGCGATCGCGTCCTCCAGGAGGCGATCGCCGACGCCGGCCGCAGGCTCGGGGAAGCGGGCCGGGTGCTCGTCCGGCCCTCGGGAACCGAACCTGCGCTGCGGGTGATGGTCGAGGGGCCGGATGCAGCGCTCGTCACGGAGCTGGCCGACACGCTCGCGACCCTCGCAGGGGAGCGACTAAACTAGCGCGGATAATCCTTGGGCCGATGGCGTCGCGGGGCTCCGCCTCGGACCTCGGAGAGGGCAGTGCCGGCATGGCGATCCTCCGGCAGTTCATACAGGCCGAAGGAGCACCTGACCGAATGTGCGGCATCGTCGGATACACCGGTCCCCGTGAGGCGGGCCCGATCCTGATCGAAGGGCTCAAACGGCTCGAATACCGTGGCTACGACTCGGCGGGCATCGCGCTGGTCGACGACGCGGGCGACCTGTTCGTCGAGAAGCGCGCCGGCAAGCTCGCGAACCTCCAGACGGCCATCGCCGACCGGACGCCGCACGCCGCGATCGGGCTGGCGCACACGCGCTGGGCCACCCATGGGCGCCCGAACGACCTGAACGCCCATCCCCACCAGGACTGCACGGGCGAGATCACGGTGATCCACAACGGGATCATCGAGAACTTCCGCGAGCTGCGGGACGGGCTGGAGGCGCGCGGCCACACCCTCACCTCCGAGACGGACACCGAGGCGATCGCGCATCTCGTCGAGGAGTGCTACGAGGGCGACCTCGGGGATGCCACACGGGCCGCCCTGCGCCAGCTCGAGGGTGCCTACGCGCTCGTCGTCATGCATCGCGGCGAGACGAACCGGCTGATCGGCGCCCGGCAGGACGTGCCGCTCGTCGTCGGTGTCGCCGACGGCGAGTCGTTCCTGGCGAGTGACGTCGCCGCGATCCTGGCGCACACGGACCGCGTCATCTTCCTGCACGAGGGCGACGTTGCCGATATCCGCCCGGACGGCGTCACGATCACGAATGTGGACGGCCAGCCGCTCGAGCGTGAGGTCACCACGATCGACTGGACGCCGGAGGCCGCCGAGAAGGGCGGCTACGAACATTTCATGCTCAAGGAGATCCACGAACAGCCAGCGGCGCTCCGGCAGGCGATCACCGGGCGGGTGACACGGACCGACCACATCTGGCTGGAGGAGCTCGAAGGGTTCGACGAGACGCTGCGGTCGATCGATCGCATCGAGCTGGTCGCCTGCGGGACCGCCTACTACGCGTCGCTCATCGGCGCGGCTGCGCTGCAGGACTGGACCGGCATTCCGGCCCGCGCGAACGTCGGGTCGGAGTTCCGCTACTCGCCGCCGCCGGTCGACGAGCGGACGCTCGTGATCGCCGTCACCCAGTCCGGCGAGACGGCCGACACCATCGCACCCACCCGCCTTGTCCGCGAGCGCGGCTGCCCGGTGATCGCGGTCACGAACACCGTCGGCTCGGCGATCACGCGTGAGGCCGACCGTGTGCTGTTCCTCCAGGCCGGCCCGGAGATCGCGGTCGCCGCGTCGAAGACGTTCGTCACCCAGGTCACGACGCTGGTCGTGCTCGCGGCGGCGATCGCCAAGGCGCGCGGGACGATGGGCGCGGAGCAGGAGCTGGAACTCGGAGCGGCGCTGCGAGCCTTGCCCGACGCGGCGGCACGGGCCTTGGACAACGCATCTCACACGCCGGACCTCGCGCGGCGCTACGTGAACTCGCGCGGCTTCATGTTCGTCGGCCGCGGCTATACGCATCCGACGGCGATGGAAGGCGCGCTCAAGCTCAAGGAGGTCAGCTACGTCCACGCCGAGGGCTACGCGGCCGGCGAGCTCAAGCACGGCCCGATCTCGCTGCTCGACGCCGAGTGCCCGCTGGTCGCGGTCGCGACGCGCTCGAGGGTGTACGACAAGCTGATCAGCAACGTGATGGAGGGTCGCGCCCGTGACGCGCGCGTGATCGCAGTGGCGACCGAAGGCGACCCGCAGATCGAGCGCTTTGCCGATGACGTGTGCTGGGTTCCCGACACGCACGAGGCGCTCAGCCCGGTCCTCGCGATCATCCCGCTTCAGCTGTTCGCCTACCACGTCGCGGTCGCGCGGGGCACGGACGTCGACCAGCCGCGCAACCTCGCGAAGTCAGTCACCGTCGAGTAGGCGGATGGCGAGTCCCGTTCCGGTACCTGAGGGCACCTCCGAACTCGGGATCGACATCATCAAGGTCGCCCGGATCCGCGATACGCTCGCCCGCTTCGGGCCCCGGTTTTCGGAGCGCGTCCTGACGCCCGGGGAGCGGCGCTACGTCCGTGACCGGCCCGAAACGCTGGCCGGCCGCTGGGCGGCGAAAGAGGCCGTCTCGAAGGTGCTCGGGCTCGGCGTCCGCGGCATCGGCTGGAAGGAGATCGAGGTCGAACGGCTGCCGACGGGGCAGCCGGCGGTGCTCCTGCACGGCCGCGCCCTGCGTCGTGCCGAGCAGCTCGGCATGGACCGGATCGCGCTGTCGATCAGCCACGAGTCGGATTACGCGGTGGCGATCGCGTTCGGGATCCGGACGGCCGGCGGTCGGTTCCTGTTCCCGGTCGACATCGAGGAGCGGCTCGACGACCGCGAGCGGCGGATCCTCGCCCGGATCGAGCGGCTGCGCGAGCTCGCCCAGGAGGGCGGCGCGGCCGCGTTGGCCTCGGATGCCCCCCAGCCGGCGCGCGGGGCCACGGAGCGGGAACGTGACTGACAAGCGCCCGATCGGCTTCGCGCAGCAGGGCGACGGTGCCACGGCCGGTGACGCGCCGTCGGCGACCCTGCCCGAGGGCGCGGTCGAGCTGAACGACAACATCGCCGCCGATCTGCTGCCGGAACGGCCATCGCGCGGGCACAAGGGATCGTTCGGCAAGCTGCTCGTGGTCGCCGGCTCGCTTGACTACGCGGGAGCGGCGCTGCTCGTGTGCCGGGGGGCCGGCAGGGCGGGGGCCGGGCTCGTGACCCTGGCCGTGCCGGAGTCGCTCCAGCCCCTCTTTGCCGCCAAGGTCGTCGAGGCCACCACGATGGCGCTGCCGGAGGACGACGTTGAGGAGATCGACCCCGAACCGTCGATCGCACGGATCCTCGACCACGATCACGATGCGATCGTCATCGGGCCGGGCCTGCGACCCGGGCTCGCCACGGCGGAGCTCGTCCGGCAGCTGCTGGCGGCACCCGAGGACGGCTCCGCACCGATCGTGCTCGACGCCGAGGCCCTGCGGTCGCTCGCCACGATGGACCATTGGTGGGAGGGCGATCGCCGCGCGTCGGTGCTGACGCCGCATGCCGGCGAATTCGGCCGGCTCCGGGCGGGCAGCGGGCACGATGCGGACGTCGACGGCGACCTGCGCGAGGACGATGCAGCCCGTGGTGCAGCGGGACGCGACGCGGCCGCCGAGTGGCGCCAGGTCGTCGTGCTCAAAGGCGCCCGTTCCGTCATTGCCGCGCCCGACGGGCAGGTCGCCGTGGCGCCGTTCGAGAACCCGGCCCTCGCATCGGGCGGAACGGGCGACGTCATGGCCGGGGTGATCGGCGCGCTGCTCGCCCAGGGCCTCGAGCCGTTCGCGGCCGCTCGCCTGGGCGTCTATCTCCACGGACTCGCCGGCGAGCAGGTGCGCGAGCGGTTCGGGGACGCCGGCCTGCTGGCGTCGGACCTGCCAGAGGCAGTGGCGACGTCGCGCCGCAGGCTTGCCGGGATCGCCGAGCGTCGCAGGGGCGGCAAGCGGGTCGGCTTCACCGTCCGCGTCGAGGACGCGACCGAGCCCGACCCGGCGTGACCGGGCAGCCGATCAAGCCCTCCATCGAGGCGCGCCTGACGACGGCGGGCCTGCCGCCGCTTCCGCGGACCGCCTGGCTCGAGCTCGACCTCGACGCGCTGGCGGCGAACCTCGCGACGCTCCGAACCCTCGCCGGGCCCGGCGTGCCGATCCGCCCGGTGGTCAAGGCCGACGCCTACGGACACGGCGCGGTGCCGATCGCCGTGGCCCTCGAGGCGGCCGGCGCCGACGGACTGTGCGTGGCCACGATCGACGAGGCGCTCGAGCTGCGCCAGGCCGGCGTCGGGCTCCCGGTCCTGGTGCTGTACCCCGTTCCGGCGACATGGCTCGACGTCGCGCGGGAGCACGCGATCGACGTCACGGCCGGCGACCCGGTCCTCCTCGACCGGCTCCTCGCGGCCCCTGGTGGCACGCCGGCCCTCGGGGTGCAGCTCGAGATCGAGACCGGCCTGGGCCGCGGCGGGTTCCCGATCGAAGCGGTGGCGGGCGTCGCCGCCCGGCTCGCGGAACGTTCGTCCCTCCGCGTCAGCGGCCTGTGGACCCACCTGCAGGCGCCCGAGGATCGACCGCTCACCGAGCGCCAGATGGAGCGGTTCGAGGCCGCGATCGGGGCGATTGCGGCGGCCGGCATCACGCTGCCGGCGCGCCACGTCGCGGCGAGTGGCTCGCTCCTCGGCGAGGCCGTCGCCGCGTACGACGGGGCGCGACCTGGCCTGTCGATCTTCGGGATCGTCCCGGATCCGCTGACCGGGGACGATGGCGCGGCCGCGACCGCCCGGGCCGACCTGCAGCCCGTCCTGTCGCTTCACGCCCGGCCGGTCCGCGTCGTCGACCTGCCGGCCGGCTGGGGGATCAGCTATGGCCCGTCGTTCACGACCGAGCGGCCCAGTCGCATCGCGACGCTCCCGATCGGCTACGGCGACGGCTGGGCACGGTCGCTGTCGAACCGTGCCGAGGCCCTGCTGCGTGGCCGGCGCGTCCCGATCGTCGGGACGGTGGCGATGGACGCGATCATGGTCGACGTGACCGACGTGCCCGGGCCGCCGGTCGGCGTCGACGACCTGTTCACGCTGATCGGCGCGCAGGGTGACCAGCGGATCGGGGCCCACGAACTGGCGCAAACCCGCACCACGATCAGCTGGGAGATCGTCACCGCGATGTCCCGGCGATTGCCCCGGGTGTACCATTCCGCGGCCGGACACCTGTCCGTCCGGTACCTCGTGCAACGGAGCGGCTGAGTGGCCCGGATCGAGCTCTGGAACGGCGACATCTGCGAGCTGGAAGTCGACGCGATCGTCAACGCCGCGAACACGTCCCTGTGGATGTCCACCGGGGTCGGCGGCGCGATCAAGCGGGCCGGCGGCGACGCGATCGAGTTCGCGGCGGTTCGCCAGGCACCCGTCGAGCTCGGCAGTGCGATCGTCACGTCGGCCGGCACCCTTGCCGCCCGATACGTCATCCACGCAGTCTCGCTGGACCGCGACCGGCGCTCGAGCGGCGCCGCCATCGAGGCGGCGGTGCGCAGCACGTTCGCCCGGGCCCGCGAGCTCGGGATCTCCAGCCTGGCCTTCCCGGCACTCGGCACCGGCGTCGGCGGGTTTCCGCTCGACGAGGCGGCTCGGATCATGGTCGAGGTCACGCATGACGAACTGCCGAAAAGCCCGACCATCGACTACCTGATCTTCGCGCTCCGCGGCGTGGCTGCCTATCGCCAGTTCGAGATCGCGCTGGCGCCGGAGAACCAGCCTGTCGCAGCCGACGCTCCCGATGCCCCGAACACGCCGGACGCGTCGCAGTACCTCGCCGGATCGAGGGCCGGAGGGCCCGCGTGACCGAGCCGTTCGAGACCAGCGACGAGCAGCGCGACGAGCTCGTGGAGCAGGTTGCCCGCGAGATCCAGCTGCGCGGGCTGACCGCGCCGGCCGTCGGCTTCCTCGAGGCGAGCCGGCCGTATCGCCCGCTCGGGGCGAACGCCATGCTGTTCTTCGACCCAACCCTGCGCGGCTTCTTCGGCGGCGGCTTGCCGTCGGCCAGCGAGATCCTCGCTGACGACGCGGGCATCGAGATGCTGATCGTCCGGCTCGGGGAGCTCGACGAAGCGAGCAGCTGGGACGCCTGACCGTCCGCGCCGCTAGCATGGGCGCGTGACGCGCGACCCGCGAGCCTTCTTCGCGCTCGACATCGGCGCCGCCACCGCTTCCGCCACGCTTGTGGCGCGTCTTGCCGGCCGCTGGCGCCTGCTCGGCACGCTCGCGCTGCCGGCCGCGGTCGGCAGCGCGGTCGTGTGCCGCCAGCTCGTCGAGCGGCTGATCCACGCCGACCCGGGCATGGCGGCCGCCATCGGTGCCGACCCGGACACGCACGACCGGATCCCGACGGTGGTCGTGCGCAGCGGCACGCCGCGCCGCCTCGCCGTGGTTGCCGCCTCGGAACGGGCCCTCGCTCCACTGCGGCGGGTCGCGGTCCGGACCGGCTGGGCGGTCACGTCGGGAAGCGCGGCGGCCCTCGACCCGCTCGCGATGAGCCGGCTGCTGCTCGATCCCGGGATCGACGCGGTCCTGGCCGGGGCGGGCGATCCGCCCGGCGCCGACGAGCGCGGCGCGCTGCCTGAGCTCGGTGCCCTCGTCGCGGCCGTCGCCGAACGGCGGCCGGACCTCACGATCATCCTGGCCGGTGCCCTGACCGACGAGCTGGCCCGGTTCGGCGACGTCGGCGCACGCCCCGGGGAGGTCCTCCTGGGTGCGGCGGCCAGCGCGACCGCGGACGGCCACGGCCTCGCCGAGCTCATGACCGAGCTGGCGTTTCCGCCGGACGACAGCCGCAGGGCGGCGATCAGCGGGCTTGCCACGCTCGCCGATCTCACGGCGCGTCGCGTCGAGTACGTCGAGATCGGCTACGACAGCGGCGTGCGCGCGATCGCGGATCCCACGCTCGGGCGCGATGAACCGGTCGTCCAGTCGGCCGTCATCGTCGACGCGGCCCTTGTTCCCCCCGAGCCCGACGATGCGGTGCTCGACCAGGTGCTCGGCTGGTCGACGCTGCAGCTCGATCGCCACCGGCTCCGGGACCGGCTCCGCGAGCTGCGGATCACCCCGTGGGCCGATGCCGCGGGCGACGGGGCAGTGCTCCGGCTCGCCGCGGCAAGAGCCGCACTCGGGCGATTGCTCGAGGCCACCGACGGGATGGACCGCGGCGTGCAGCCGGATCTCGTCATCGCCGGCGGGGGTGCCTGGGCCGTGGCTCCCGGGCCAATCATCACGCTCGCCCTGGCCGACGTCCTGCGCCGGCCGGGGGCAACCCAGTACGCGTTCGATCATGCGCGCCTGCTCGGCCCGCTCGGGTCGATCGCGGACCACGACGAACGGAGGACGGTCATGTCGGACCTCGCCGACGACCTCCTGATCCCGCTTGGCAGCGTGGTCACGCCCGCCGGGCTGCGGAGCGGCCGGAGCGTGGGCCGGCTGGTGGTCCACGGGGAGAGCGGCGACACGGAGTTCGACCTCGTCCCCGGTGCGCTGGAGCTGGTCGACCTTGCGCCGGGCCAGACCGCCATCGCGGACTTCCGCTTCCGGGACTCCGTCCGGCTTGGTGGCAAGGGCCGCCAGTTCGAGGTCGAGGTGGCCGGCGGCCTGGGCGGGCTGCTCGTCGACCTGCGCGACGTCCCGTTGCGGCTGCCCGAACGCCATGATCGACGGCGCGAGCAGCTCGAGACCTGGCAGGCAGCGCTGTGGGCGGGTCTCGACCGATGAGCGGGCACGCGCCGAACGGTCACACCCACGGCCTCGACCTGGTCCCGCTCCGGCCGCTGGTCGAGGAGAACGTCGACATCCGGTTCGCGCTTGCGCCGGGTGACCGGGTGATTGCCGAGGAGGGCACGGCCGTGACGGTCGGCGTTCAGCTCGCCGAGCGTTTCCGGGACACGGTGCTTGCCGCGACGACGACGCCGTTGGGCGATGACGCTCGGCCCGGCGAGCGCTGGACGCCCGTCGACGTGCCCGCTCGACGGGGACCTTCGCGCAGGACAGCCCGCCGCACCGGTGGGGAGCTGCTCTTCCCGTGGCGCGACGGTTGGCGCGTCGCCAGCGGGGAGCATGCCGATCCGCTCGAGGCGCCGATCGGCGGGATCGTTCGCGAGGTCAGGCCCGGCGTCCGGATCGTCGTCCGGGCTACGGGGCGTGCCCTGCTTGGCATCGTCGCGCTCGGTGGACCGACGCATGGACGCCTCGAGCTGGCCGCTGGGCCGAGCGGCGAGCTGCGCCCTGGCGGCCTCGACGTGGGGCTCGCCGGCACGATCCTCGTGGTCGGCGCACGGGTCGACGCGGAGACGCTGACCCGAGCTCGCGCGATGGGTGTGCGCGGAATCGTCGTCGCGGGACTGCCGAGCAAGGAGCGGCGCGACTGGATCGCCTCCGAGGCACGCCAGAAGGCCGCGCTCCATCGGCTGCCGCCGTTCGCGGTCCTCGTCCTCGACGGAGCCATCCGGCGCTCCATCGCGGGACCCGTCGTCGGTCTCCTCGAGGCACTCGAGGGCCGTGAGGTGGCGATCGTCAACGACCCGCCGGCGCTCGTCTTCGACGAGCCGGACGTCGACGTCGCCGATCCGCCGCCCGACCTCGTCCGCGTCCGCAGCGGTCCCGACGCCGGCCGCGAGGGCCGCTGGGTCGCCTCGCTGGGACCGCGCCGCTTTGCGGACGGGGTCCAGCTCGAAGCGGCACAGGTGCGCTTCGCCGAGGGTCCCGCAGTCGTCCCGGTCGGTGATCTCGAGCGGTTCTGCGTGGTCTCGCCGCGCGCAGAATAGGCGCCAATGCATCGCGTGCTCGTTCTCGGCGGCGGATTCGGTGGCATCGCCACGGCCGTCGCACTCCGATCGCACCTCGAGCCGGCCGACGAGGTCGTTCTCGTCGAGCGCCGCCCGAGCTTCGTCATGGGGCTGCGCAAGAACTGGGGTCTCGTCGGCGCCTCGACGCTGGCCGACGGCGAGCGTCCGCTCGCGGCCCTGGGCGAGCGTGGGATCGAGGTGGTCACGGGCACGATCGACGCGATCCGGGCCGACGCGCGCGAGGCGCAGGTCGACGGCCGCACGATCACCGCCGACGCGCTGGTCGTCGCCCTCGGCGCGGAACGTGACCCGGGCCGCGTGCCGGGCTTCCGCGAGCACGCGATCGACGTGTACGACGAGGCTGCGAACGAGCGCGGAGCGGCCGCGATCGATGCCTTCACCGGTGGCCGGGTCATGATCGGCATCTTCGGCGTCCCGTATCCGTGCCCGCCCGGTCCCTACGAGCTTGCGCTCCTCCTGAGCGAACGCCTGGCCGCGCGCGGCGTGCCGGGCGGGATCTTCGTGTTCACCCCGCAGGCCGGGTCGCTGCCGGTGCTCGGGGATGCCGGCTGCGCGGCCTTCGACGGACGCCTCGCGAACGAAGGCATCACGCTCCGGCCGAAGACCAACGCCACGGCCGTGGAATCAGGCGCGGTCGTCGCCGCGGACACCCGGATCCCGTTCGATCTGCTGCTCGGCGTGCCGCCGCACCGGGTGCCGGAGGTCGTCAGCGCGGCCGGCCTCGCGGACCCCGGGGCGTGGGTCAAGGTCGATCCACAGACCCTCGAGACCCGCTACCCGGGCGTGTACGCGATCGGCGACGTGACGGCGATCCCCCTGGCCTCGGGCATGCCGCTCCCGAAGGCCGGCGTCTTCGCCCATGCGCAGGGCGACGTCGCCGCCGCCCGGATTGCCGATCAGCTCGCCGGTCGGACGCCGACCGCCACGTTCGACGGCCACGGCATGTGCTTCCTCGAGACCGGCCACGGCCGGGCCACGATGGTTCGCGGTAACTTCTACGCCTCGCCGCCCGACGTCGCACTCGCCGAGGCGACCGAGGAGCACCTGGCCGCCAAGCACGCCTTCGAGTCCGACCGGCTGGCCGCCTGGTTCGGGGCCTGAGGCCCGCCGTTCGGCTACCCTCGACTGATGCCGGCCACGACCCAGCTCGAGCGACGTCTCGAGTCCCCCGATCCAGCTTCGACGACCGCGCTTGGGCTCGCCCTCGGTGGCGTGGCACGGGCCGGTGACCTGGTCTGCCTGTGGGGCGAGCTCGGCGCCGGCAAGACCCACCTCGCGAAGGCATTCGGCGCAGGGCTCGGGGTGAACGGCACGATCACCTCGCCGAGCTTCATCCTGATGGCCGAGTACGAGGGGCGCCTGCCGTTGTTCCACCTGGACCTCTACCGCCTCGCCAATGCGACCGACGTGCTGGCCGGTGGCCTCGTCGACGACCGCCAGACCGCCGGCGTCACGCTCATCGAGTGGCCGGATCGAATGCGCGAGGCGCTGCCGGCGGCCCGGCTCGACGTGCTGATCGAGGGGACCGGGGACGAGCCGCGCACGATCACGCTGCGGGCCGGCGGTCCTGCTTACCGTCGCTACCTCGAGGCGGCCGCATGACCACGCCCGCGGCCCGGAAGACCGGCACGCTCCTCGCGATCGACACCGCGACGACCCGCGTCGTCGTCGCCCGCGGCGGGTTCGATGGCACGCTCGAGGACGCGGCCGATTGGCCGGCCGGCTACCGGCACGGCGAGTCGCTCCTGCCCGCGATCGAGCGGCTGCTGGCGCCGGCGGGCGGCAGGACGTCGATCGGTGCCGTGATCGTCGGCACCGGCCCGGGGGCGTTCACCGGACTCCGCGTTGGGATCGCGACCGCGAAGGGCCTCGCCCACGGCCTGCGCTGCCCGATCGTCGGCGTGCCGACGGGCCTGGCATTGCTCGCCGCCGCGCCGGGGGCGGGCGCCCTGCTGCTGCCCGCGGGACCCGCCGACCGCGTGCTGGTCCGTGCCGGAGAGCCGTCGCGGCTGCTGCCCACAGGTACGGAACCGGAGCTCCGATCGGGCGAGCGGCTGGTCGCCGTCGATCTCGACGGCCGGGCGTCCGAGGACGCCCTGGTCGGCGGCCGCGTCGCCCACGACGGGCTGGCCGCGGCGCTCCTCCGGCTGGGCGCCGAACGGCTGGCGGCTGAACACCGTGGGGACGACCTCGAGGCGCTCGTCCCCGACTACGTGACGTTGCCGCGCGGCGTGACGGCGATGACCGGGGAGGTGGCATGGTCGCACGACCCCCGGTGAAGCTCACGATCAGCGCGATGCGGATCGCCGACCTGGACGTCGTGCAGGCAATCGAGCGCGCGAGCTTCAGCTCCCCGTGGCCGCCGAACGCGTATCGCAGCGAGCTCGAGACGAACCGTCTCGCGAACTATCTCGTGGCACGCGTCGACGGCGAGATCGTGGGCTACGGCGGGATGTGGCTCATGGTCGACGAGGCGCACATCACGACGTTCGCCGTCCATCCGGCGTGGCGACGACAACGGATCGGCGAGCGGCTGCTGCTCGCGTTCCTTGACCTGGCGGTCGAACGCCAGGCCCACGAGGCGACGCTCGAGGTGCGCCTGTCGAACCTGGCCGCGCGGCGGCTGTACGAGAAGTACGGGTTCCGGCCCGTCGGCCTGCGGCCGCGCTACTACAGCGACGACAACGAGGACGCGCTGATCATGACCACCGAGCCGCTGGGCGAGCCGCGGATGCGCGAGCGGTTGGCCCGGCTGCGCGCCGAGCTCGACGCGGCGCCGTCACCGCGGCGGCCCGGTGAGGACGAGGCGGCCGGCGACCTGCCCGCGCCCGATCTCGAGCCGCACGGCCCGCAACCGGGCGATCGATGAGCGGACCGCTCGTCCTGGCTCTCGAGTCGTCGTGCGACGAAACCGGCCTCGCGATCGTCGAGGGTGGGCGGCGGATCCACGCGAACGTCGTTGCCTCGCAGGTCGCACTCCATGCGGCCACCGGCGGCATCGTCCCGGAGGTGGCGGCGCGCGCCCATCTGCGCTGGATCGTACCGGTCATGGACGAGGCGTGGGCCGGCGCCGGCGTGACGTGGGACGACATCGATGCCGTCACCGTCACCTACGGGCCCGGGCTCGCCGGATCGCTGCTCGTGGGCATCAACTTCGCGAAGGCCCTCGCCTGGGTCCACGACAAGCCGCTGGTCGGCGTGAACCACCTCGAAGGCCACGTCTACGCGTCGTGGCTGCTCGACCCGGACGAGGCCGAGCACGCCGAACCGTCGTTCCCGCTTGTCGCGCTCGTCGTGTCCGGGGGGCACACCTTCCTCGCCGAGATGCGCGACCACCTGACCTATCGGCTGCTCGGCCAGACCGTCGACGACGCCGCGGGCGAGGCGTTCGACAAGGTCGGGCGGCTGCTCGGCCTCGGCTACCCGGGTGGACCCGCGATCCAGCGCGCGGCGGAGTCGGCCACGGCCCGCGATCGCGTCTTTCCGCGGGCCTGGCTCGGTGACTCGTACGACTTCAGCTTCTCCGGGCTCAAGACGGCGGCGCGGCGGATCATCGAGGCGGCCCGCGCCGAGGCTGGACTCGCCGATGAGCCTGACGCTCCGCTGCCCGATCCGCTTGTCGCCGAGCTCGCGTGGGGCTTCCAGGACGCCGTCGTCGACGTGCTCGCCACGAAGACGATCCGGGCCGCGCGCGAGGTCGACGCTCGCTCGATCGTGCTCGGTGGCGGTGTCGCGGCGAACGCCGCGCTGCGCGACCGGATGACCGCTGAGGCTGCCGGGCTCGACCTGCCGTTGATCGTGCCGCGACCCGGCCTGTGCACCGACAACGGGGCGATGATCGGGGCCGCCGGCGCGCGCCGGTTCGTGGCCGGGGAACGGGCAGGGCTGGATCTCGACGCGCGACCCTCGCTGCCGCTGGCGACGCGCTAGGTGGTCCAGCGCGTCGACCCGCGCGACGTCCGGGACACGCTCCGGGCCGCCGGGTTGCGCGCGCGTCACGCCCTCTCGCAGAACTTCCTCGCCGACGCCGAGGTCCTCGAAGCGATCCTCGCAGAGGCCGATCCTGGCCCGGGCCGGCGCATCCTCGAGATCGGCCCCGGGCTCGGGATGCTCACGCGTGGCCTGCTCGACGGCGGCGCGGCGGTGACGGCGGTCGAGCTGGACCGTGGCCTGGCCGCGTTCCTGCGCGAGCGCTTCGCGCCCGAGCTCGAGCGAGCCGATGGCGAGGGACGCGACGCGCCTGGCGGGCTGCGCCTGATCGAGGGTGACGCGCTCGACCAGGATCTCGTCCGGATCCTCGAGCCGCCCTACGACGTCGTCGCCAACCTGCCGTACCACATCACGAGCCCGATCCTCCACGCGCTGCTCGGCGAGGCGCCGCGCCCGGCGCGTCTCGTGCTCATGGTTCAGCGCGAGGTCGCCGAACGGATCGCCGCGCCGCCCGGGAAGATGAGCTACCTGTCGGTGTTCGTGCAGTACCACGCCCGGGTGCGCGTGGCGTTCCGCGTCCCGCCGGAGGCGTTCGAGCCCGAGCCGGCGGTCGAATCGGCGGTGATCGTGGTCGAGCCGTTCGATGCGGACGATCGGATCGGGGCCGACGAGGAGGAGCAGCTCTGGTGGCTCGTCCAGGCCGGGTTCCGGGAGCGCCGCAAGATGCTCCACAACGTGCTGTCCCGGCAGCTCCCCGTGGACGCGCCACGGGTCGATGCCGCGCTGGCGGCCGCAGGGATCGCGCCCGGACCGCCGGCCCCAGACGCTCGCGGTGGGGGAGTGGCTCGCGCTCAACGAGGCGTTCGGCCGGCTGCCGGGCGGGGCCGGGTGAGGCACACGCCGTCGTGAGCGACCCGCTGGCCGCGCTCGCCCCGGTGGTCCGTCTCGCGCCGGCGAAGCTGAACCTGACGCTGGCCGTGCTGGGACGCCGCCGCGATGGCTTCCACGATCTCCACTCGGTGATGGTTCCCCTTGCCCTGGCCGACCGGCTCAGCCTCGCGGTCGTGCCAACAGGCCCGCGCGGCAGCGATTCCCTCCACGTCGAGGGGTTCGACGCCGGCCCCGTGGCCGACAACCTCGCGCTCCGCGCCGTCGCCGAGGCACGCCGGGCGGTCGGCGGCGGCTGGCCGGGAGGACCCGGGCCCACGCCACCGCTCTCCCTCCGGCTCGAGAAGCGGATCCCGGTCGCGGCCGGGCTCGGGGGCGGATCGTCGGATGCCGCGGCGGCCATCGATGGTGCGCTCGAGGCCTGGGACGCGGAGCTCGACAGCCAACGCCGGTTGGTGGCTGCCGCGCACATCGGCTCGGATGTGCCGTTCTTCCTGGCCGGGGGTGCGGCGCTGGTCGAGGGACGCGGCGAACGCGTGCAGCCGCTGCGCGGGATCGTCGGCGGTCCCGGCGTGCTGCTCGTCACGCCGGCCGTGGCGCTCCCGACGCCGGCCGTGTTCAGGGCCTTTGCCGAGCGCGGCGGCCGGAGCGACGGGTCGGTCCGGATGAGCTCGGAGCACCTCGCCGGCGAGGTCGGCGCAGGCATCCGCAGGCAGGATCTCCTCGATCGCGCGGGCGTCCTTGCGGCGGCCAACGACCTCCTGCCGGCGGCCGCGGCCGTACTGCCCGGCCTCGTCGCGTTCCGGCGGGCGCTGTTCCGGGTCCTCGGTCGCCCGGTCGGCCTGGCCGGCTCGGGCCCGACGCTGTGGACCCTCTATCCTGCGGAGGACGACGCCGCGGCCGCGGCCACGACCGTCCACGAGGCGCTCGCCGCCGGGACCCTGCCGCCACTCGGCGTCGGCGAACCGACCGTCGTCGTCACCATGATCCCGGAGGGAACCCGCCCATGACCCGCCAGTCCGTCACCAGCGCCGGCGCCCCGGCCGCCATCGGGCCGTACAGCCAGGCGATCGCCGTGCCGGGCGCCGTCTACTGCTCCGGCCAGATCGGGCTTGATCCCGCCAGCGGGGAGCTCGTCGAGGGTGTCGAGGCACAGGCCGAACGGGCGCTTCGCAACCTCGCAGCGGTGCTCGACGCGGCCGGCGTGACGTTCTCGGACGTGGTCAAGACCACGATCTTCCTGACCGACATGGACGACTTCGCGGCGGTCAACGCGATCTACGCCCGGTTCGTGCCCGATCCGCCGCCCGCCCGCTCGACGGTGGCGGTCGCGGGCCTCCCGAAGGGCGCGCTCTTCGAGGTCGAGGCCATCGCGCGGCGATCAGAATAGGGCCGTCATGGCCCTTCGAACCGGTTTGACACCCCCGCGGGACGCCCATACCATCCGCCCACCGATCAGATGACACCAGACGCTCGAGCGCCGGGACCAGAACGTCGGGGAGGCGAGGGCCTCCCCGCATCCGTTCCCGAGCGCCGCCCTACGTGACCCCACCACCTTCCGATCCGACCCGTCGGACCGTTGCCGTCGTGATGGCGGCCGGCCTCGGCACGCGGATGAAGTCGGACACTCCCAAGGTCCTCCACCACCTGTGCGGCCGGCCGATGCTTGCATACGTCCTCGACGCGTGGGCGGAAGCCGTGGCAGAGCTCGGGGACGGGACGGACGACACCCCCGCCGACGTACCGCCACCAGTCGTCGTCTATTCCCCGCCGACCGCTGCCCTGACCGAGGTATTCGACGGCCGCGTCGTGTTCGCGCTCCAGGATGAGCCGCGTGGCACCGGGGACGCGGTGCGGGCCTCGCTCGACGTCATGCCGGCCGACGCGACCGAGATCGTGGTCCTGTCCGGCGACGTCCCGCTCGTCACGGGTCCGGACCTTGCCGCCGTGCTCGAGGCGCGGCGCGAGGACGATGCCGCGATCGCCCTGGCCAGCGTCTTCGCCGCCGACCCGGCCCGCCTCGGCCGCGTCGTGCGCGGCGAGTTCGGGACCGTCGAACGCATCGTCGAGGCGAAGGACGCCACCGACGACGAGCTGGAGGGCAACGAGGTCAACGCGGGGCTGTACGCGTTCGACGCCGCGTGGCTCCGGCGCCGGATCGACACGCTCAGCCCGTCTGCGGCGACTGGCGAGCTGTACCTGACCGACCTGGTCCGGATCGCCCGCGAGGACGGCCGGATCGTGAGCGCCATCGCGTTCGACGACGACGGGCGCTTCGACGGCATCAACGACCGTTCCCAGCTGGCCCAGGCCGAGTGGGCGCTGCGCGTGCGCCTGAACGAGCGCCACATGGCGGATGGCGTCACGATGCGCGACCCGTCGACGGTCTACCTCGACTGGGACGTCGAGCTGGCGCCGGACGTCGAGCTCGAGCCGAACGTGATCCTGCGCGGCCGGACGTCGGTCGGGCAGGGCACCGTGATCGGCAGCGGGGCACAGCTGATCGACGCGGTCGTCGGCGAGAACTGCCGCGTCTGGGCGAGCGTCGTCGAGTCGTCGCGCATCGAGGACGACGCGAGCGTCGGGCCGTTCTCCCACCTGCGCCCGGGCAGCACGGTGGGCCGCGGCGCCGAGGTCGGCAACTACGCCGAGCTCAAGAACGCGAGCCTCGGGGCAGGCGCGAAGCAGCACCACATGAGCTATCTGGGCGATGCCGAGGTCGGCGAGCGCGCGAACATCGGCGCCGGCACGATCACGGCCAACTACGACGGCACCCGGAAGCACCGCACCCGGATCGGGGCCGGGGCGTTCGTCGGGGTCGACACGATGATCGTCGCCCCGCGCGACATCGGCGACGGCGCCAGGACCGGCGCAGGGGCGGTCGTCACCCGCGACGTTCCGCCCGGCAAGCTGGCGGTGGGGATGCCGGCCCGCATCCGCGAGCCGCGCCAACCGTCGCCCGATCCGGCCGCCGAGCCCCAACCGGAACCCGCACCGGATGATGGCAGCGGGTGAGCGGCCTCATCTTCGAGCTCGGCCTGATCGCCGTGCTCGTGTTCTTCAATGGGATCTTCTCGGCGACCGAGATCGCCCTCGTCACCGTCCGCCGCTCACGCCTGCAGCAGCTGGTCGACGAAGGCAACCGCTCCGCGGTCCGCGTCCAGCGGCTGAAGGAGCACCCGGGCCGCTTCCTCGCGGTGATCCAGATCGGGATCACGTTCCTCGGCTTCCTTGCGTCGGCGTTCGCCGCCGTGAGCCTCGTCGACGGGATGCAGGACTTTCTCGACGACTTCGGTCCCCTCGCCAGCCTCGCGGGCAGCCTGTCGCTGATCATCGTCACCGTTCTGCTGACGCTGTTCACGATCGTCTTCGGCGAGCTGGTCCCGAAGCAGGTCGGCCTCGCCCATGCCGAGCGGGTGGCCACCACGTTCAGTCGGCTGATCGAGGTCCTCGGACGGCTGTTCGCGCCGCTCGTCGCCTTCCTCACGCTCGTCACGCGCTGGGTGTCCCGGCTGTTCCGCGCCGACGTGACGGCCGACGAGCGGATCAGCTCGGAGGAGCTCCGCCTGATCATCGAGCAGGGTGGCGAGCAGGGCATCCTCGAGGCTGAGGAGGAGCAGATGATCCACGCGGTCATCGAGCTGGGCGAGCAGCGCGTCCACGAGGTGATGATCCCGCGCATGGACATGGTCACCCTCTCGGGGGAAGCCACCTTCGAAGAGGCGACGGGGCTCATCGTGGCCGAGGGCCACAGCCGGATCCCCGTCTACGAGGACTCGATCGACGAGATCGTCGGCATCCTCTACGCGAAGGACCTGCTCCCGTTCCTGGTCCAGCCCGACGGCGACCGGCCGGTGCTCCGGACCCTGCTGCGGACGCCGGTCTTCGTGCCCGAGTCGATGACAGTGGACGACCTGCTCCACGAGCTGCAGCGGCGCAAGGTCCACCTCGCGATCGTGCTCGACGAATACGGCGGCACGGCGGGCCTGGTCACGATCGAGGACCTCATCGAGGAGATCGTCGGCGAGATCCAGGACGAGTACGACGAGGAAGAGCCGATGATCGTGCGCCTGTCCGACGACGAGGTGCGCGTGGACGGTCGGGCCGCGGTCGACGACCTGCAGGAGCTGTTCGACACGACGTTCGGGCTGGAGGACGAGGACGAGTACGACACCGTCGGCGGGCTCATCTACCACCGGATCGGCGGCGTCCCGAAGCCGGGCGATGAGGTGCGCGTCGACGGGCTGCTGCTGACCGTCGAGACGACCGACGGCCGGCGGGTCGGCAAGGTGCTCGTCGTGCGCGAGGGCAGCGGCGAGAACGGCGACGCCGCCGAGGAGGATCGCTAGGCGGCGATCACCGAGACGATGATCTGCTCGAGACGCGCGCGCACCGCTGGCCGCACGACCCCGGCCGCGTCGAGCTCGGCGAGCGCCTCGTCCCGGAACCGGCGGGCCTGGTCGCGGGTGTAGTCCCGCGCGCCGCATCGCTCGAGGATCGTGATGATCTCGGCGACGGCCTCGTCGGTCGGGGCGGCCCGGGCGTACAGCTCGGAGAGGCGCGCCCGGTCGGCCGGCGTCCCGTGCTCGAACGCATACAGCACCGGCAGCGTCTTCTTCTTGTGGACGACGTCACTCGGTGCCTTGCCGGTCGCCGTCTCGGCACCCCAGATCCCGAGCAGGTCGTCGTTGAGCTGGAAGGCCAGCCCGAGCGCCCAGCCGAACCCGCGGTACCGCGCGATCACGTCTTCGTCCTCGGTCGCCAGGATCGCCCCGGCCTCGATCGACGCCGCGATGAGCGCCGCGGTCTTGCGGCCGATCATGTCGAAGTACAGCTCCACCGGCATGGCGTCGTCGTGCTCGGACGTCCAGATGTCGATGTACTGGCCTTCGCACAGGCGCAGGCACGTCTCGTCGTACAGGCGCATCAGCCGCAGGACGGTCGCGTCGGAGAACCCGAGCTCGGACAGCCGGTACAGCGCGATCCGCGACAGGGCGAACATCGCGTCGCCGGTGTTGACCGCCTGGGGGATGCCGTGGAGGGCCCACAGCGTCGGGCGATGGCGACGCTCGCGGTCGCCGTCCTCGATGTCGTCGTGGACGAGGCTGAAGTTGTGCCCGAGCTCCACCGCGGCAGCGCCGGGCAACGCACGCTCGTAGTCGCCGGTGATCGAGGCGTAGGCAAGCAGCCCCAGGAGCGGCCGCATCCGCTTGCCGGTCGGTGCCCCGGCGCCGTCGAGCCCGAGGTGGTAGCGGACCATCTCGTACAGCCCGTGGGTGGTCGGGTCGCGATCCTGCACGAGCCGGACGATCTCCGACTCGGTATCGGCGATGAGCGTCGCGAGGTCGAGCTCCGGGGAAGCGGTCGTCGCCATCGTGCGGCCAGTGTAGCGGGTTCGCCGACAAACGTGTTCGGTCCAGGTAGCACGATCGGCCCGGGCCGGTTCGGCTACCGTGGGCCGATGCGCCCGATCCTCAGCGACACGTCCCGCGACGGCCTTCGCGCAGCAATCGAGGCCGACATCAGCGCATCGCGGATCGGCAACATGGACGTTCCGCTCGTGGGCAGGCAGGAGCCCGACGCCGCGTGGGCCCTCCCCGCCGAACCATCGGACGTGCGCGCGGTCGTGGCCTGGGCAGCATTCGATCGCGCGACGGTCGAGCGGCGGCTCGACGAGATCCTGGCGGCCGTCGATGCCCGCGGGGCCACCGTCCTGTGGTGGTTTGCGCCCGACCCGCGGCCGGAGGACCTGCGCGAGCGGGTGCTTCGGCGGGGCTTCCACCGCGTCGAGGACACCGCGGCGATGGCGATGGACCTGGCGCACCTGCCGGAGAGCGTGCCGCCACCGGATGCCGTGCGGATCGACCTGGTCGACGACCCGGCGGCGATCGATGCCTACGTCCGCGTGGTGATGCGGGCGTTGGAACTCGAACACCGGCCGGCGCCATCCGGTGCGCGCATCCGTACGGACTACATCCGGCTCCCGGCTGGGGAATGACCAGCTGTCGCGCCGGTTCGTCGCCTTCCTTGACGGCGAGCCGGTGGCGACGTCGCGCCTGTCGATGGCGGGCGGCGTGGCCGGGCTCTACTCGATGGTGACGCTGCCGCACGCACGACGGCGCGGGATCGGCCTGGCGATGGCCCACCGCGCGCTCCTCGCGGGTCGCGAGGCCGGGATGCGGATCGCAGTCCTGCAGGCGACCGACATGGGCTTCCCGATCTACGTGCGGCTCGGCTTCGAGGAGCTGTTCACGTACGAGATGCTGGCGCGGCCCGCGCAGTAGGCGGCGCCCGGTGGTACCGTCGCGAGCATGCCGGTGCCTCGCCGCTACACGACCGACGCGATCGTGCTGTCGCGCTTCGACCTCGGGGAGGCGGACCGCGTCCTGACGCTGATCACACCGGGGATCGGCAAGCTCAAGGCGATCGCCAAGGGCATCCGCAGGCCCACCTCGCGGATCGGCGGCAGCCTCGAACCGTTCGCCGAGCTCCAGGTGGCGCTCGCCCGTGGACGGACCTTCGACGTGGTCACCCAGGTCAGCGTCGGCCACGCATGGCTGAACCTGCGCGACTCGCTCGAATCGGCGGCCACGGCCTGGTACCTGGCCGAGCTGGCGGACCGCTCGCTCGAGGAGCGCCACGCGGCCGAACCGCTGTACGCGCTCCTGCGGAGGGCCTACGAGCTGCTCGACGCGGGCATGGCGCCCGACCGCGTCGCCCGCTGGTACGAGATGCACCTGCTCGACGAGCTGGGCGTTCGACCCGAGGTGGACCGCTGCGTCGAGTGCGACCGGATGCTCGAGGCCGACGGCCGGTTCCGGTGGGTGCCGCCGCTCGGCGGCGCGCTGTGCGATCGCTGTCCCGGGCCGCCGCACGATCGGGCCGGGCTCAGCCTCGAAGCGCTCAAGCTGCTCAAGGCGTACCAGCGGCTGGACGTTGCCGCGTTGGCCGCGCTGCGGATCCAGCCATCGGTCGAGCGGGAGACGGAGGCAGCCCTCCGGGAATTCACCCGGCAGGCGCTCGAGCGGGACGCGAAATCCCTCGCCTTCCTCGACGAGATCCGCCACACGGCGGTCCAGGAGGTCAGCTAGCAATGGTCGACTCGCTCGACGCCGCGACCGAGGACGGCGCACGCGCCCTCCGTCGCCTGCAGACCGAGCTGATCGGCTGGCTCACGACCGTCAACCCCGACGGCCAGCCGCAGGCCTCGCCGATCTGGTTCCTGTGGGACGGCGAGGAGCTCCTGATCTATTCGATGACGCGTGCGCCGCGCAACGGCAACATCGAGGACCGGCCGCTGGTGGCGTTCAACCTGGAGTCGGGTCCCGAGGGCGAGGACGTCGTGACCGCCGAGGGCGAGGCGCGCATCGTGCCCGACGAGCCGCCGGCCTCGGCCAACCCGACGTACCTGGCCAAGTACCAGCGCATGTTCGACGCCTACGGCTGGACGCCCGACTGGTACGCCCAGCGCTACTCGGTGCCGATCCGGGTCAGGCCGACGCGCTGGCGGCTGTAGGCGCACGCATCCCGGACGCTCAGAGCAGCGGCGCGATGAGCTCCGCGGCGCGCCGCGCCCCATCGGGATCCACCGGCCGGTAGGCGATCGGGCGATCGAGCTCCTCGGCCATCGCCGCCGCAATGGCGTCCGGATCGGATGTCCGGTAGTCCATGGCTCGGCCGGCCCCGTGCCGCTCCAGGCGATGCCGCACGTGGCGGTTCTGTTCGAAGTGGTTGGCCAGCGGGAAGTACAGGAACGGCCGCTGCGCGGCAGTGAGCTCCATCGTCGTCGTGAGGCCGCCCTGCACGACCGCGAGGTCACAGGCCACGAGGTGCCGGTACAGGTCCGGCACGAACGCGCGGACATCCACGCCGGCGGGGGCGTCGAGCGCCGCCGGGTCGATCCGCGGCCCGGCGACCGCGATCATGCGCAGGCCCGGGATCCGCGCCGCGGCCATGGGGTATGCCGCGATCACCCTCCGCAGCAGGGCCTCGCCGACCCCTGACCCACCCACGGTGACCACCACCACCCGCTCGTCCGGCTCGAATCCCAGCTCCTCGCGCAGCTCCTCGCGTCGCTCGAGGAGCGGGGAGGGGTCGAACCCGGTCACGTAGCCGGCGAACGCGTAGTGGTCCTCGGTCCACTCCCGGATCGACGGCAGGCCCGGCCCGAAATCGTCCGGAACGATGTCGTCGGGATCGCCGACGAAGATCGCCCGGTCGCGGATCCGCGGGAAGCGCGCGATCTGCTCGATCATCTCGGCGTTGTAGTCGGCGGTCAGGAACGCCTCGCGCTCGCCGCCGTCGGGCATCGGCAGCCAGCCGACGAAGTCGGTCAGCCAGGCGAAGGCGGTCCGCTTGAGCTCCGGGTTCTCGTGCAGGTAGTAGTCGACGTCCCACGCCTCGTCGCCGATGACGAGGTCGTATTCGCCTTCCTCGATCGCGTCGTGGAAGACCATGAAGTTGTTGACGAGGATCTCGTCCATGCGGCGGATCGCCTGGAAGGCGTTCAGCTCGTGTTCCGTGGACTCGGCGGCGATGTGGCCGGATTCCGAGGCGAGCTCCTCGCTGAGTGGATGGATGCGCTCGCCGTGCGTCTCGAGGACCCGGGTGACCGGATCCTGGGCGAGCCAATCGATCTCGAGGTCAGGCTGGAGGGTGCGCAGTTCGGCGGCGATTGCCACGTCGCGCTGGGCGTGGCCCAGCCCGATCGGGGAGGAGATGTACAGGGCCCGCCGCCGCCGTGCGAGCGCCCGCGTCCACGTCCGCGACGTCGTCATGGTGCTCATGCGGGCATGCCCTCCGAAATGGAACGGACGAATTCGCGGATCAGCAGGTTTGCGAGCACCGGGTGGCGCGCCGGGATCAGGTGGTCCGCGCCGTCGACGATCACGAGACGACCACCGGTCAGCTCCGCCAGTCGGTGGGCGCGGCTGACCGGCTGGCAGTGATCGTTCGTGCCGTGAACGATGAGCAGCGGACAGCGCACGTCGCGGCAGACTGCCTCGACCGCCTCGAGCGTCCAGGGATTCTCGACGCCGCCTTCGGCGACCATCGCGTCCACGGACCCGTCGAGGGCCCAGCCCACGATGTCCTCGAGGACCTTCGTGGAGTGGGGCTCGGAGGTCAGCTCGCCGAAGAAGAACCGGACGAAGCCGGGATAGTCGCGTCGCCAGTAATGCTCGTTGAGCTTCGCCCAGCCCTCGTCGGTCTCCAGTGCATCATGGAACCCGTACTGCACGCGCCACGGATGTGGTGGCGTGAGGAGCGGCACGCCGATGGCGAACGCGACGATGCCGAGGGCCCGGTCCGGCCATCGAGCGGCGAACTGGATGGCGGGCCAGACCGCGTCGCCGCACAGCCCGACGAGCACGGCGCGCTCGGTCGCGGTGGCGTCCATCACGGCGCGCGCGTCCTCCACCAACCGGTCGCCGGCGTACGACCGCACCTCGGTTGGACGGTCGGATCGTCCGTTCCCTCGCCCGTCATAGGCGATCACGCGGTGGTGTCGGCTGAGGTAGGGGACCTGGCCCTTCCACTGGCGCGAATGCACGATGGGCGCGGACGGCAGCAGGACAAGGGTCGGATCTCCGGACCCGAAGGACTCGTACGCGATCCGGACGCCGTCATCGGCAATGGCGGTGCCGGCGACGTCAGGCTCGCGGGCGCGCATCCGTGCCCCTCCTCTCGAGTTGGCGAAGGAATTCCTGGATCAGCAGGTTGACCCGTACCGGGTGGCGCGCATGGGCGAGGTGACCGCCGCCCTCGATCCGCTCGAGCCGCGCGCCGGGGATCGCCGCCGCGAGGCCTGCGCCCTGCGATTCGTGCGTGATCCGGTCGGCGGTGCCCTGGATCACGAGCGCCGGGGCCCGGATCGACGCGCACATCGCCACGAACGCGGCTGCGTCCACCGTCGGCGGCGTCCGCAGCGTGGCGCCGAGCGTCTCCGGGTCGGTGTCCAGCCCCCAGCCGACCCCGTCGTCGATCTGCTTCGTCGAGTGGGGCTCCGGGAAGGCCTGATCGAAGAAGTACTCGAGGTATGCGCGGTAGTCGCGCCGCCAGAAGTGGATGTTCTCCTTGTTCCAGCCCTGGTCGTTTGGCAGCGGCTCGTCGAACGGCACCCCGACCGCCCGCCTCGGCGCGCCGATCGGCGCCGCCGGGCAGACGAAGACAAGGCCACTGACCCGGTCGGGCTGCTGCGACGCGAGCACGACCATCGCCCCCGACGAGGACGAGACGCCCACGAGCACCGCTCGCGCAAGCCCGGCGGCGTCCATCACCGCCTCGAGGTTCGCCGCCCGCCGGAGCGTCGTGTGGACGTCCGGATCCATCGGCCGATCGGAGCCGCCGTTGCCGAGGTTGTCCCACGCCACGACGAGGTGTCGCCGCGCGAAGTCCGGGATCTGGGCCTTCCAGACTCGCGAATGGACGATCTGCCACGGCGGCACGAACACGATCGGTGGATCGCCCGAGCCGTAGACCTCGTACGCGATTCGGCCACCCGGCCGCTCGACGAAGCCGGTCCGATCGGGGTAGCGGGCGCGCGACTGTTCGCGCGGTCGTGGGCTCGCGCGTCGCTCAGGCGCGCGGAGTGTGTCCACCATCCGTCAGTCCTCGCAGGACGGCCCCCACCGTGCGCAGGGCCGAGCGGGCCGGCAGGACCTCCTCGTTCACGCCGAGCAGCAGCATCGACTCGGCGCCGATGAACGGGAGCCCCATCATGGCGCCCACCTCCTCGGGTGTAAACGGACCGAGATCCGTTCCGCGCTCCTGTTCGCGGCGCGCCACGTCCGCGAGCAGCACGAACCAGCCGCTGATCATCTCGCGGACGCTCGATGCGACCTCGGCGTCGGACCAGCCGGCGGCGATCATCTCGTGGAGGATCCGGACGTAGCCGGATCGCAGGTCCGCGTCCAGGAAGTCGCACGCCCGGTCCCAGCGGACCCACAGCGGATCGGGCGCGTCGTACATCCCGGCCTGGCGCTCGAGCAGCCGCGCGTTCTCGGCGGCGAGCACGGCGAGCACGAGCTGGCGCTTCGAGCCGAAGTGGTAGTGGATCTGGCTGAGGGGGACCCCGGCGAGCTCCGCGACCCGCCGTGTCGACAGTGCGGCATACCCGTCGGCCAGGATCGCCGATCGAGCCGCGTCCAGGATCCCGCCGCGCGTGTCGGCCGTCGCGCGATCCCTCCGCTCGGCGCGGGTCCCGGGAGCGGCTGCGGTCTCGTCCACGTCGTCATGAGCATACGACCCCATCAGCCGACCGCGGTCACGGAGTAGACCGCGGCGAGGACCAGCAGCACGCCGAGCGGACGCGTCAGGCGGCGGCCCCAGGGCAGGTTCTTCTCGACGGCCGTGACCGCGCCGAGCGCGAGCATGGCCGTCACGCTCCCGAGCCCGACCCCGAACATCACCAGCATCAGCGACCAGCAGCAGCCGACGCAGAACGCCCCGTGGGCGATGCCCATCGCGAGGGCCTCACGTCGCTCGGAGGTGCCGCGCCAGCGGTTCATCACGAAGCCGAGCGGGCTGCGGCACTCGTCGAGACAGCGGTCCCGGAGTGGGCTGAACTGCCACAGCCCGGCGGCGAGAAGCGTGGTCGCCAGGATCAGCTGGGGATGCGCCGCCAGCCAGGGCACTGCCTCGACGGCCCCGTGGATCCCGCGGTCGAGGACCCACGCGGCGAGGCCGAAGCCCGCCCACACGACGAGATAGCCAACGAGCAGGAGGACGACCAGCCTGCCCGGTCGGCGGCGGCGCCCGACGAGCGCGGCAAACGTGACCACGAGCGGCACGCTCGACGGCAGCATCATCGCGACGATCATCAGGAGCCAGCCGAGGTCGAAGAGGCCGACCTCCAGGACGAGCGAGCCCGGCACGCCCTCGTGGTGGAGATAGCGGCCGTACGGTGAGGCGGCCCACACCCAGAGCGACAGCCAGGCAAGGCCGGCAAGGCCAAGCACCGTCGCCGCGAGGACCGCGCGGTCGCGTCGGGGGTCGCGAAGGTGGGACGCCACGAACATCGGTTTGCCCCCGTCAGGCCGCGAAGCGGAAGTGGCCCTGCAGCGCGTTGTGACCCTGGAGGTCGACGTTGGGGATCCCGTGCGCGCTTCCGACGCGCGTGTACTGGCTCGCCTTGCTCGCGTACACGGGCGAGCCCGGGATGGTGCTGAAGACCGTCTCCGCGAGCGTGGTCGGGTTGCCGGTCGCGCCGACGTACGGCGTCATCTCGGCGTGGACGATCTCGCCGATCGTGAGCCGACCCTTGCCACCCTCGACGCTGAAGGTGATCGGTGCGCGCTCGACACCAACAACCTCGCCGATCAGCCCGGCCAGGTCGGCAATCGCGCCGCCGAGCTGCCCGGTGAACAGGCGGAGCAGCGCGTCCTGTTGCTCGGCGGACGCGCGCTCGTCCACGAGCACGATCGCCTTCCAGGACTTTGGCTCGAGGATGTTCTTGGGGATGTGGGCGGAAACGGCGATCGTCAATCCGTCGACACCGACGCCGTCGATCGTGCCCTTCTCGATGCCCCATGCGATGGTCGTGTCGCACGTCTTGTAGTCGGGGTCTTCGCCGACCCAGCACGGGCACAGCACGTTGCACGTGCAGACTTCCAACAGCCTGCCTTCGATCTCGTACGCCATGGGACGCTGCCTCCCCGTTCGGTCATTCGACCGATGTCGGTCGATCGACCGAATCTACATCCGGATCGGACGCATGTCAAGCCCCGAAAACGCCGTGCGCGGCGATATTCGCCTGCACTACCATTCGCCGGCGGGGCGTCGCGTGCCGTCACACGTGGCGATCGAGGGGGGTGTCTGCCCGAGGGAGAGGTGTCTCTTGGACCCGTTGATGATCGTGCTCCGGCTATTCCACGTCGTGGGCGGAGCCCTGTGGTTCGGTTCGGCGTTCCTGTTCACTGGCTTCGTTGGTCCGGCGGCAGCTGAAACCGTGCCCGCCTCGGGTGCCGTCATGAGCGCCGTCATCAAGAAGCGACGCGCAGCCGAGGTCATCAAGTGGCTGGCGATCACGACCGTCGTCGCCGGCTGGGCGATCTGGCTCAAGTACGCGACATCGGCCGGGGTCGTCGAGTGGGTGACGTCGTCTTTCGGTTTGGTCCTCACGATCGGCGGCCTCCTGGCGACTGCCGCGGCCTACTTCGGCATCACGGGGATCGGCAATAACGTCGAGAAGCTCGTCGAGCTCGGCGACCAGGTCGCCGCCTCCGGTGGCCCGCCGACGCCAGAGCAGGGTGCCCAGATGGCGCATCTCGGCGCCGAGATCAAGAAGCACGGTCAGATCGACATCGTGCTCCTGTTCCTTGCCGTCGCGGCGATGGCTACCGCGCGCTACTGGTAGCATCGACGGCCCCAAGCCACGCGACCGTCCATGCCACGGCCGGTCGCACCACCGGAGCCGCTCGTGACCGACACCCCCACCGCCGTCGACCAGCAGGACGTCGCGCCCGCCGTCGGCGACCTCGACACGATCGTCAGCCTGTCCAAGCGCCGCGGGTTCATCTTCCCGAGCTCGGAGATCTACGGCGGCATCAACGCCGTGTGGGATTACGGCCCGCTGGGCGTTGAGCTCAAGAACAACGTCAAGCGCGCCTGGTGGCGGGCGATGGTCCAGGAGCGGGACGACATCGTCGGGCTCGACGCGGGCATCCTGATGCACCCCCAGGTCTGGGTGACGTCCGGCCATGTCGCCGAGTTCAGCGATCCGATGGTCGAATGCCAGACCGACCACAAGCGGTTCCGCGTCGACGAGCTGCCGGGCACCGAGGACCTCGGGCCGAAGGAGCTCCTCGATCCGGGGATCATCGAGCGGCTCGGTCTCACGTGCCCGATCGACGGCGGCCCGCTCAGCGCGCCACGCCAGTTCAACCTGATGCTCAAGACGCACCTCGGCCCGGTCGAGGAGGACGCCGCGGTCGTCTACCTGCGACCCGAGACCGCGCAGGGCATCTACGTCAACTTCAAGAACGTGCAGGCCACATCGCGCAAGAAGCTGCCGTTCGGGATCGCCCAGATCGGCAAGGCGTTCCGCAACGAGATCAGCCCGGGCAACTTCGTCTTCCGGATGCGCGAGTTCGAGCAGATGGAGATGCAGTACTTCGTGCGCCCCGACGAGGCGACCGCCGCCTTCGAGGCGTGGCTGCCGCGCCGGCGCGCGTGGTACGAGCGCTATGGCGTGACCCCGTCGCGGCTCCGCTTCCGCGAGCACCGACCGGACGAGCTGGCCCACTACGCGAAGAAGGCGATCGACGTCGAGTACCGCTTCCCGTTCGGCTGGAAGGAGCTCGAGGGCATCCACAACCGCGGCGACTTCGACCTTGGGAACCACGCCAAGGCGTCCGGGGAGAACCTCCAGTACTTCGACCCCGCGACCGAGGAGCACTTCATCCCGTGGATCATCGAGACGTCCGCGGGTGGCGATCGGGCCCCGTTCACGTTCCTCATCGACGCCTACCGCGAGGAGGAGGTCCGCGGCGAGAAGCGTGTCTCGCTCGCGCTGCATCCGGAGCTGGCGCCGTACAAGGTGGCGGTGCTCCCGCTGCTGAAGAAGCGCCCCGAGATCGTGGAGCTGGCCCACAGGATCAAGGCCGACCTGCAGCGCCACACGATGGCCGTCTACGACGACACGGCCGCGATCGGCAAGCTGTACCGCCGCCAGGACGAGATCGGGACGCCGTGGTGCGTGACGGTCGACGTCGAGTCGCTCGAGGACGGCGCGGTGACCGTGCGCGACCGGGACACGATGGCGCAGGAGCGGGTGCCCGTCGAAGGCGTGACGCGCCTGATCCTCGATCGCCTGGATGCAGCCCGGCTGGGGTAGCGCGTGACGGCTGCCGCCGAGGAGATCACGGCCGCGGCTCGAGCCTGGCTCGACGGGCTCGACGCGGCGCAGCGTGCGAAGGCCGTCTTCCCGTTCGACACGAACGAACGGTTCGTCTGGGCGTACACACCCGGCACCCGGGAAGGGCTCGCCCTCCGGGACATGCGACCCGACCAGCGGGCGCTGGCGCGCGGGATCGTCACGGCATCGTTGAGCGAGCGGACGGCCGGTGAGGTCACCTCGGTCATCGCCCTCGAAACGGTGCTCGGTCAGATCGAGCGCGAGGGCGGTCGCGGCAGTTGGACGCGGCGCGATCCCGAGCTGTACTGGTTCGCGGTCTTCGGCGAGCCCGACGCCGCATGCGCCGTGGTCGTGGCGGGTCGGCGGACACCACGTCGCGATCCACGTCACGCTGGCCGACGGGCAGGTCATCGGCAGCACGCCGTCGTTCCTCGGGGCCAACCCGGCCGTCGTCCCGACGGGGACGCAGGCCGGCTTCCGGGCCCTGGCCGGGGAGGAGATGCTGGCGAGGACCTTGCTGGCAGGACTGACGCCCGACGAGCGGAAGGCCGCGGTCGTCAACGAGCAGGCCCCGGCCGACATCCTCACCGAGAACGCGGCGCGCGCGGATGCCCGCTCGATCCCGGTCGGGATCCCGTACCGCGATCTGGCTGCAACGGCGCGCGCGGACCTCGAACGGCTCATCCGCCACTACGTCGACCGGGTCGCGGCCGGAGGTCGCGGCAGGGGAGTGGGAGCGCATCGTCGCCGCCGGGCTGGACGAGATCTCGTTCGCGTGGGCGGGTCCCGAGGAGCCGGGTCAGGGCCACTACTACGCCGTCCGCGGCCCGCGCCTCCTCATCGAGTACGACAACACGCAGAACGGCGCGAACCACATCCACGCGGTCTGGCGCGACCTCGACAACGACTGGGGCGAGGACCTCCTCGCGAGGCATTACGCAACGGCGCACTCCGCCGAGTGACCTGATGCCGCACGCGCACGTCACGGCCGCCAGGGCCGCACGCGGGCGCCTCCTCGCGGTCCTCGTCCTCAGCCTGGTTGCCCTTGCCATCGAGGTCGTCGGGGCGGTGGTCGCGAACAGCCTGTCGCTGCTCGCCGATGCGGGCCACCTGCTGACCGACGTCGTCGGGATCGGGCTCGCGTTGCTCGCGACCTGGTTCGCGGGGCGACCGCCGACGCTCGGCCGGACATTCGGCTACCTGCGCCTCGAGATCATCGCCGCGGTGGCCAACGCCATCCTGCTGTTCGGCGTGGCGGGCTACATCGTGTTCGAGGCCGTACGGCGCATCAACGATCCGCCGGAGATCGCCGCGGGCCTCATGTTCGCCGTCGCGCTCGTCGGCCTTGCTGCGAATGGCGTGTCGGTGCTCCTGCTGCGTGACGCGCAGGCATCCAGCCTCAACGTGCGCGGGGCATATCTCGAGGTGCTCGGCGACCTCGGTGGCTCGGCCGCCGTGATCGTCGCCGCGATCGTCATCGCGCTGACCGGCTGGGACGCCGCCGATACGATCGCCTCGCTCCTCATCGCTGCGCTGATCCTGCCGCGCACGCTCGGGCTCTTGCGCGAGGCGACCGATGTCCTGCTCGAGGCGACGCCCCGTGACGTGGACCTCGACCACGTGCGGCGGCACATCCTCGATGCGCCGGGCGTCATCGACTGCCACGATCTGCACGCCTGGACCATCACGTCGGGCATGAACGTCGTGTCGGCGCACGTCGTACTCGGGGGCGGGGCGGATCCCGCGCTCACGCTCGATGAGCTGTCGCGCTGCCTTGCCGACGACTTCGACATCGAGCACTCGACCTTCCAGCTCGAGACGGCCGACCGGCGCCGGCTCGAGGAGCGCAGTCACGCCTGACCTGCGCGGTATGCTCGGGTGAGCGCACGACCGCGGCGTGCACATGGGGAGGAGCCACCATGGACCTGTCGAACCTGCTCTCGTCGTTCAGCCAGGGTGCGGGAGGCGCCGATCCCGCGCAGCTCGCGAGCGCGGTCCAGGAGACCTTTGCCTCGAAGGGCGGCGTGGACGGCCTCATCGGCACGCTGCGACAAGGCGGCCTCGGCGGCGCGGTGGACTCGTGGATCTCGACCGGGCCGAACCAGGCCGTCGAGCCGCAGCAGGTCGAGGCGGCACTCGGCCCGAACAACGTGAACCAGATCGCGGCGAAGTCCGGGCTCTCGGTCGAGATGCTGCTGCCCATCCTCGCGGCGTTCCTGCCGATGATCATCGACATGCTCACGCCCGACGGCAACGCGCCGAAGACCGGCGCCGACGGCGGCATGGGCCAGATCGGCGACCTGCTCGGAGGGTTGCTCGGGGGCCGCTGACGCCTCTTCACGCGACCTCGCGGCCGCGCCCGGGATCCTTTTCCCGCATTCGTACGACATACCATCCGAAGCGCGACGCCGTCGCGCCGTCACAGAGGGTGGTCGTGGACCAGCGAGAGCTCGTCGAGCGGGCAAGGGGAGGCGATCATGACGCCTTCGCCGTGCTTGCCGGCGCGTTCGTCGCGCGGCTGGACTCGGCAGCCCGCCTGATCCTCTCGGGACCACAACCTTGGTCGGACCGCGCCGGCCCATGCGGCCAGCTACATGGGTCCTGGACGAGCCATCCGACGCATGCCGGCGGTGTCAGTGCGCACCGACATCGCCGCCTGGGGTTCGCGCCGGTGCGACGCGAGGCACGGAATTCGGTGGAGACATCCTCCCGGAGACGTACGATGGCGATAGCGACTGCCGACCGATTCCACGCTCGGGAGCCGCCCAGCGGTACGCGGCCGTACCCGCGTGGTGTCGGCACGCCTCGGGCTGTGGCGCGGTCATTCGAGGCATCCAGGCGAGAGGAGCACCATAGCGAGTGCGATTCTGATGACGTAGCCGGCTTGTCGCCCACCTGCGGACGTTGTACCGTCGAATCCAGCGGAGATAGGGCGATACCCACCGGTGCAGGGCGTCCCCTACCGACCGCGCCAGCCCTTTCGCGCCCAGCACCGGATGACGGAAATAGGCCCTCCTCCTGCCCGGAGGGGCAGGAGGACGAGCGGCCATGCGTCGATTTGCAGGAACACGCCCGCTGTCGCGGTGGATCGCGTTCGGAACGGCGATCCCTCTCCTCGCCGCGACCATCGGCATCGCCGGTGTGTACGAGGCGCGAGCGGCCACCGGGTCGTCGTCGGGCCACGTGGTCGGGACCGGCGCGATCCCTTTGGGTGCCGGCGTCACCACGGTCACTCTGGACCTTGAGTTGGACATCGCGAACGGCATTCCGACGGGCACCTTCGTGATCAACGACGGCGTGAACCCCGCGTCCCCCGGCGATGTGACGTGTCTGTTCTTCTCCGCGCCGACCGCCGTCATCGGCGTCCACCTACCAGGCCCCGGAATCTGGGGTCTCCTCGCGATCGTGGACAACAGCCCCGGGACGGACACGCTCTGGCTCGACACACCCACCACCGGCGGGCCGGTCGATTGCACGACCTCGCCCGGTTCAGGCACCAGCCTCGCATCGGGCGATTTCACGGTGATCACGGAACCGACGCCGACGCCGACCCCGACGCCTGAACCGACGCCGACTCCGACGCCTGAACCGACGCCGACTCCGACGCCTGAACCGACCCCGACTCCGACGCCTGAACCGACCCCGACCCCGGCGCCTGAACCGACGCCGACGCCGACCCCCGCTGACGCGAACCTCGACGGGATCGTCGACACGCTCCAGCCGGGAGGCACACCCGCCGGCTCGTTCGTGGACGCCTCTCTAACGCCTCCCACGACGGGCTCGATCGTCGACACCGGAGGGCTCTCGATCCTGATCACCGATGCGCCCGACGCGCTCGACGGCATTATCGTTACTGTCGGCCCGGGTGCGCCCGACGCGCAGGTGGAGCTGTCAGTGTGCGGTGGCTACACCGTTTTGCTGGATCCCGGGACCGTCACGACAGGGACCTGCGGGAGCGTAGCCCTCAAGGTGGCCACGGGACGGGCCAGGGTCGTCCTCGGCGACGGGATCACGGTGGTCACCATCCCTGCGGGCGGGGCGGCACGGGTCGCCGACAACGGCGATGGCACGTTCGCCATCACGAATATCGGGGATCCGCATGCCGGCTCACCGATCACCCTGACGGTTGATGGCACGGAAACGGAGATCCCGGCAGGCGAGGGGACAACGGCCGCGGCCTGGGACTTCGTCGGGTTCGCGCACCCGATCGACACCGTGCCCGTCCTCAATCGCCTCAAGGCCGGACAGGCGGCCCCCCTCAAGTGGCGCCTTCTGGACGTCTCCGGAGCGCCGGTCACGGACCTGGACTCTGCGGCGATCCGGGTCACGACGTTGGAGTGTTCTCTCGGGACCACGGTCGACCTGGTGGAGGAAGTGGCCACCGGTGCATCGGGATTGCAGAACCTGGGAGGCGGGTACTACCAGCTGAACTGGAAGACGCCGAAGACCTACGCGAAATCGTGCAAGACGCTCCACCTCGACATCGGCGACGGCGTAACGCACGACGCGCTCTTCGAGTTCACCAAGTAAGCGGTCGCATAGGCACGAGGCCGGACCGCCAGTCTGGCGGTCCGGTCGGCTAAATCGACGGGACCGCGGCGACCTTCTTCCGGCTTTCGCGCTCCACGAGCATCGGCCGGATGGCATGGACCTTCCTGAGCAGCCGGGTGCCATGGTCGCGCGCGACCGGGGTCGCGGGCGGGATGGTCGCGGTGGGGGTGATGACGTCGGGTGTTCGCGGCGCGGTCATGGTGTCTCCTGGTGGGCTTCGTGTGCCCTCTCAGGATCGGCGGCAACGGCCGCTGCCCGGCGATGGGCGTCCTCGGCAGACCCGCACGTGATCGGTTGCCGTAACCGTGCAATGCCCGCGTCAGAACCCGTTCCCTACTGGTCGGCGTTCGCCTCGGCTGCGTCGATCGCGGTCGCCAGGTCTGCCGCAGCCATCCCACGCGGTTCCTTGCCTTTCGGCCAGTAGAGCTCCTTGTGGACCTGGTCCTCGGCGTAGCCCCGCTCGAGCAGCGTCTGCTCGGCGGACAGGATCATGTCCGGGTTGCCGCAGATGTAGGCGACCGAGTTCGCCGGGGTCAGGCCGAGCTCATCGAGGACGGGCCCAAGGATCATCTCGACGCGTCCCGTCCGGCCCATCCAATCGGCGTTGGCGGGGTCGTTCGGACGCGAGACCGTGGGGATGAACGTCACCGGGTACTCGCCCGTACGCTCCCAGTCCTCGAGGATGTCCTTGTACCCGAGTTCGTTGCGCGTACGACACACCGTTCAGGAACACGACCTTGCGCGGCGCCCCGTCATGGAGGGCCTGGCGCATCATCGAGACGAACGGCGCATTGCCGGTCCCGGACGAGATGAAGATGTGCGTGCGGTCGTCTCCGGGATGCAGCATGAACTTGCCCTTCGGGCCGATCATCCGCATCTTGTGGCCGAGGGGCAGCCGCCACAGCAGCGGCGTGAACGTCCCGCCCTGGACGGAGCGGACGTAGAACTCGTAGCCGTCCGTGCCGGCCATCGACCGGCGGTGAGGCCACCGAATACGGGCGCTGCACGATCCGCCCGTCGACCATCACCCCGATCGTCATGTACTGGCCGGCCTCGAACGGGGTCGGCTCGCCGTCGAAGCGGACCCAGAAGTAGGCGAGCGACTCGGTCATGTCCTCGCGCCGCACGAGGCTGGCGTTGTACTGCGGTGCCTCGGCTTCGATCGGCCGCGTGTCCGCGGCGAGGTCTGTCATCGGTGGCAACTGCTCCGGTTCCGTGCGGGTCCGCACGATGGTACCCGGCCGAGGCGCGGGGCCGGGAACCGGCCGGCGGGTACAATTCGGGCACACCTGAGACTGTTCCGCGGCGCACGCGCCGCTGCCCCGGAGGAACTCGCCCAATGGCCACGTCCGCCGCACCCGGGTCCGATCGGACCCACGCCGCCCCGAAGCGCTACATCTACGCCTGGGGCGGAGGTCGCGCCGAGGGCGATGCGACGATGCGTGACCTGCTCGGCGGCAAGGGCGCCGGGCTGGCCGAGATGACCAGCGCCGGGCTGCCGGTGCCGCCCGGCTTCACGATCACGACCGAGGCGTGCAACGACTTCTTCGCGAACGGCCAGCAGCTCCCCGACGGGCTGTGGGAGGACGTCGTCGAGGCCGTCAAGCAGGTCGAGGGCTAGACCGGCAAGGGCTTCGGCGACGCGGCGAACCCGCTCCTCGTGAGCGTCCGCTCCGGCGCGAAGTTCTCGATGCCCGGGATGATGGACACGGTCCTCAACCTCGGCCTGAACGAGGACACGCTGGAGGGCCTGGTCGCGCTCACCGGCAACGAGCGGTTCGGCTGGGACGCCTACCGGCGGTTCATCCAGATGTTCGGGCGGATCGTGATGGACGTGCCCGGCGAGAAATTCGACCACGCGCTCGACGCGAAGAAGGCCGCCCGCGGGGTCTCGCAGGACACCGACCTCAGCGCCGAGGACCTGCGCGACGTTGCCGGCGAGTACCGCTCGATCGTCCGCGAGGCCACCGGCCGCGACTTCCCGGCGGACCCGTACGAGCAGCTCGACCTCGCGATCAAGGCCGTCTTCGGGTCGTGGTTCGGCAAGCGCGCGATGGACTACCGCAACAGCCAGAAGATCGCGCACGACCTCGGCACGGCGGTGAACGTCGTGACGATGGTCTTCGGGAACATGGGCGACGACTCGGGCACCGGCGTCGCGTTCACCCGCGATCCGAATACCGGCGAGAAGCAGCTCTTCGGCGAGTACCTCACCAATGCCCAGGGCGAGGACGTCGTGGCCGGCATCCGGACGGCGCCGAAGATCTCGCAGATGCAGACCGACATGCCGGAGGTCTACGGGGAATTCCTGCGCATCGGCCAGCAACTCGAGCGCCATTACCGCGACGTCCAGGACCTCGAGTTCACGATCGAGCGCGGCCGCCTGTACATGCTCCAGACGCGCTCGGCCAAGCGGACCGCGGCTGCGGCCGTGCGGATCGCCGTCGACATGGTCGAGGAAGGTCTCATCTCGAAGGAGGAGGCGGTGGCGCGGATCGAGCCGGGCCACGTCGACCAGCTCCTGCGCGCCACCTTCGACCAGGCTGCGCTCAAGGGCGCCACCAAGATCGTGAACGGGCTCAACGCCTCGCCGGGCGCAGCTGTGGGGCGGGCCGTGTTCGACGCCGATACGGCAGTCGAATGGGTCGACCGAGGCGAGCAGGTCATCCTCGTTCGCATCGAGACCTCCCCGGACGACTTCCATGGCATGGCCGTCTCGCAGGGCATCATCACCGCCCGCGGCGGCGCCACCTCGCACGCGGCCGTCGTCGCCCGCCAGATCGGCAAGCCGTGCGTCGCCGGGTCGAGCGACCTGATGGTCGACTACGGCGGCAAGCAGGCGCACTGCAACGTGACCGGGACCGAGTTCAAGGAAGGCGACTGGGTCAGCCTCGACGGCTCGACCGGTGCGCTCTACCTCGGCCAGCTGCCGACGGTCGAGGCCCGCTTCGAGGACCAGCCCGAGCTCCAGACAATCCTCGGGTGGGCCGACGGCATTCGCCGGATGCAGGTCTGGACGAACGCCGACAAGCCCGAGGAGGCCGCCCAGGCGCGCGGCTACGGCGCGCAGGGCATCGGGCTGTGCCGCACCGAGCACATGTTCCGCGAGGGCGAGCGCCTCGAGATCGTGCGTGGCGCGATCCTCGTCGCGAACCAGGCGACTCGCGCCAAGGCAAAGGCCGCTTCGGGTGAGGCGCTCAACGCCGACGAGCAGGAGGCGGTCGCCACCTTCGACGCCGCGATGGCCAAGCTCGAGGTGCTCCAGCAGGGCGACTTCGAGGGCATCTTCGAGGCGATGGACAGCCTGCCGGTCGTCATCCGCCTCATCGACCCGCCGCTCCACGAGTTCCTGCCGAACCTCGAGGAGCAGCTGGTCAAGGTCACTCGGGCCGAGGAGCACGGCGGGGCCTCTGCGGAGGACAAGGAGCTCCTCGCCACGATCAAGGCGCTGCACGAGCAGAACCCGATGCTCGGGCTGCGTGGCTGCCGCCTCGGGCTCATGATCCCGGACTTCGTGAAGATCCAGACCCGGGCGATCCTCAACGCCCAGATCGCGGTCAAGGGGCGCGGTGGGAACCCGATCGCCAAGATCATGATCCCGCTCGTCGGGCACGTGAACGAGCTGGCCGCGACCCGGGCGCTGCTCGAGGCCGAGGCGAAGGCCGTCGAAGAGAAGGCAGGCGGGGACGTCGAGGTCGACTACAAGTTCGGCACGATGATCGAGGTCCCGCGCGGCGCGCTGACCGCCGACGAGATCGCGCGCGAGGCCGAGTTCTTCAGCTTCGGCACGAACGACCTGACCCAGATGACGTTCGGCTACAGCCGCGACGACGCCGAGGGTGGCTTCCTGCTCAAGTACGTCGAGGACAAGATCCTGCCGGTCAACCCGTTCCAGACGCTCGACGACGCGGTGGCCGGGCTGATGAAGATCGCGGTCGACAAGGGCCGCTCGACGAAGCCCGACCTCGAGCTCGGGATCTGCGGCGAGCATGGCGGCGACCCGGAGTCGATCGCGAAGTGCGAACGGATCGGGCTCGACTACGTGTCGTGCTCACCGTTCCGCGTCCCGGTCGCGCGCCTTGCCGCGGCCCAGGCCGCCCTGACGAACGCCGCGGAGCGCGACAGGTAACGGAGCCCGTTTCGGGCTAGAAATCGGGGTCGTTCATCAGCCATCGGCCGTCGACGAGGAGGAGGTCCCAGTCGCCGACGAAACGCCGTGGTGACGGTCCGGACTCGCGGTACTCGATGATGTCCACCGCCACTGTCGCGGTGCCGGCGTCGGGATCGACCGCGACGATCTCGTTGCGCCTGAGGTCGATGGCCGTCGTGGGCGCGAAACGCCCATCGATGTTCCCCTCCGGCGGGTAGCGGTCTCGCATCTCGGCTGTCCACAGCGCGGCCGCGTCATCGAACCGCTCCTCGACGACGAGGCGGTAGAAGCGGGCCACCGTCCCGGCAGGATCGCGCGTTGGGACTCCCGGTGCCGGACGTGGCGTCGCCTGAGGCTTGCGGGTCGGGGCGGGCGTCGGCTTGCGCGTTGGAGTCGGCTCCGGCGTGGGTGTGGGAGTAGGAGTCGGGGTCGGTGTGGGCGTCGGGGTAGGAGTCGGGGTCGGTGTGGGCGTCGGCGTGGGAGTCGGGGTCGGTGTGGGCGTCGGCGTGGGAGTCGGGGTCGGGCTGGCCTCGGGTGTGAACGGTGGCACGGCCACGAAGGCCGACGCGTGTGGCGTCCCGGTCTCGCCGGCCACGCCGCCACCGTCGCTCCCCCGGTTCCCGAGAAGTGCGAGCGTGACGATCGCGAGCAATGCGAACGCCCCGACAGGCAAGAGCAGCAGGGGTGCCACTCTGCGAGGTTGGTCGGGGTCCCGTGCGGTAGGACGTATGGTGCGGCCGGTCGGAGGGCCCCCTCCACGCCCCACGCGGCCCGTTCGAACCGGCCGGGTAGCTACGGCACCGCCGCCGGCCACGGCGGCCATGGCCACTGCGCCGACGGCCGCCCCTGCGGTCGCGAGATCACCTCCACCGTGACCGGTGCGATGCTGAGCGTCGCGGGGCCCTGCGCCGCCTCGGCGCACGCCGCCGAGCAACCCGAGCCGCCAGGATTCGAGTGCGGCCGCGAAGTCGCCCGCGGACGGGTACCGCGCACCCGGATCGCGCTCGAGGGCCCGAAGAACGAGCGTATCGATGGCCTGCGGCAGGTCGTGCGCCACTGCGCTCGGAGGAGCCGGCCGGACGTGGAGTCGCTCCAGCGCAACGGCCGCCGGCGAGGGTCCGTCGAACGGCCGCTGGCCTGTGATCGGCCTCGTACAGGACGACCCCGAGGGAATAGATGTCCGACGACGGGCTGATCTGGCCGCCGGCGACCTGTTCGGGGCTGACGTACTGGGCGGACCCGAGGATCACCCCGGCCGTCGTGATCCCGACAGCCGCGTCCGCTGCGCGCGCGATCCCGAAATCGACCACCCGCACGTCCCCGCCCCGATCGACGAGGATGTTGGCCGGCTTGATGTCGCGATGGACGATGCCGCGCTCGTGTGCGGCTTGCAGCGCACGAGCCACATCGACGACGATGCGGAGCGCGACGTTGAGCGGCACCCGTCCGTCGCGCTCGAGGAGGTGCTCCAGGTCCTCCCCGTCCACGAGCTGCATGACGATGAAGTCGGCGCCCTCATCCGTACCGGTGTCGTAGACCGTCGCGATGTTCGGGTGGTGCAGCGAGGCCGCGGAACGCGCTTCCTGGCGGAACCGAGAGATGAATTCGGGATCGGCTGCGAAGCCCGAGCGGAGCACCTTTACCGCCACGCCACGATCGAGCAGGTCGTCGTGTGCCCGGTAAACGAGCGCCATGCCGCCTTCGCCGAGCAACTCGATCAGGCGGTAGCGGCCCGCGAGCACGCGCTCGGTCAGCATCCCTCTACTGAACCGGCTGCTCCGCTCCATCGGGACGCGACCGGTTGCCCGCGGCATCGCGGTCTGCTTGCAGGACGTGCCCAAAGCGAGGCTGGCATGCACGGAAGGGCCGGGCTAGAGTCGTCGCATGGCGACCCAGCACCCAGCTGAACCTCTGCACCACGTGGTGATCGTCGGTGGGGGATTCGCGGGCCTGTACGCGGCGAAGAACCTCGCCCGCAACGAATCCGTGGCGGTCACGCTCGTCGACCGGCGCAACTTCCACCTGTTCCAGCCGCTGCTCTACCAGGTCGCCACGGGCGCCCTGTCGCCGGGCGAGATCGCGCAGCCGCTTCGGTCGATCGTCCGGAAAGATCGCAACACGAGCGTCCTGCTCGGCGAGGCGGTCGGTCTCGATCCCGACGGGCGGCAGGTCCTCATGTCCGATGGCGGGCCGATCGATTACGACACCCTGATCGTGGCGACCGGCGCTCGCCATGCGTACTTCGGCCACGACGAATGGGCGCCGTTCGCACCCGGCCTCAAGACCATCGAGGACGCCTTCGAGATGCGCCGGCGGATCCTGATCGCGTTCGAAGCGGCGGAGCGCGAGGCGGATCCCGAGGTTCGGCGCGAATGGATGACGTTCGTGGTCGTCGGCGGTGGTCCGACCGGTGTCGAGCTCGCAGGGGCGCTCGGGGAGATCGCGAACGACACGCTGCGCAGGGACTTCCGAAGGATCCATCCGCCCGACTCGCGGATCCTGTTGATCGAGGCGCTGGACGTCGTCCTGCCAACGTACCCGCAGAAGCTGTCGCGCTCGGCGGCGAAGCAGCTCAAGCGACTCGGTGTGACGGTCTCGACCGGCACGAAGGTGACCGCGATCGACGCGAACGGCGTGATGGTGGCGCACAAGGACGGCAGCGAGGAACGCATCCCGGCACGGACCGTGCTCTGGGCGGCGGGCGTGCAGGCTGCATCGTTCGGGCGGATGGTGGCCGACGCCACCGGCATCGAGCCGGATCGTACGGGCCGGATCGAGGTGGGAGCGGACCTCACGATCGCCGGCCATCCCGAGATCTTCGTCGTCGGCGACCTCGCGATCGCGAAGCGCCAGGATGGGCGTCCCGTGCCGGGCGTGGCGCCGGCGGCGATCCAGGAGGGCACGTACGTCGCCCGCGAGATCGGCCGGCGCCTTGCCGGCGAGCCCACCCAGGCGTTCCGCTACACCGACAAGGGCGACGTGGCCACGATCGGGCGGCTACGCGGCGTGGCCAACATCGGCTGGCTCGGTCCGTTCGGGCAGCTGACCGGCTTCCCGGCCTGGGCGATGTGGCTCGGCATCCACATCGTGTACCTCATCGGCTTCGCGAACCGGATCGTCGTGACGATCCGCTGGGCATGGTCGTTCTTCACCCGAGGTCGCAGCACGCGGCTGATCACCGGGGAGTGGAGCCGGCTGCTGCCGCCGATCGAGGAGCCTGAGCCACCCGCGTCAACCGGCTGACCGGGGCGCGTGTGTCGCCGTCGTGCACCACGGCGTCATGCGTCGACGTCGCCGCTACGCAATTTGCACGTTGACCCATGGTCATCCGACCGGCGAAACTTTCGTCCTATCCGCAGATCGAGGGGGATCACCCTGCGCGCGTCCAGGACGACCCGCATCGCCGGGTTCCTCGTCATGCTGCTGCTGTCTGGCACGATGTCGTTCGCCATGGGCGTGCCGGACGTCAGGGCGGCCGGGCCCACGCTTCCCGACGGGTTCCGCGATGAGCTCATGTGGGATGGCCTGACGCGTCCGAGCGCGATCGCGTTCGCCCCGAATGGCGCGGTCTTTGTCGCCGAGAAGAGCGGGCGGATCCTCGTCTTCGACAACCTCAACGACGACACACCCACGCTTTTCGCCAACCTGGTGACGAACGTCCACAACGCGTGGGACCGCGGCATGCTCGGGCTTGCGGTGGATCCTCGAGTACCCGACGCGACCATACGTTTACGTGCTGTACACCTACGACCACATCCTGGGCTCGGCGGCGGCAGCGCCACGTTGGGGAACCGCCGGCGTCGAAGCCGACACCTGCCCCAACCCGCCGGGCTTCACTGCCGACGGGTGTGTCGTCTCCGGTCGGCTGTCGAGGCTCACCGCGTCGGGCGGGGTCATGACCGGCGCGGAACATGTCCTCATCGAGGATTGGTGCCAGCAGTTTCCGAGCCATTCCGTCGGCACCGTTGCATTCGGCCCGGATGGGGCGCTGTACGTATCCGCCGGCGAGGGCGCGAGCTTCTCGCATGGCGCGGACTACGGCCAGCTCGGTGGGACGAGGCCGGAGGGCGGCCCCTACCCGACTCCGGGCAACCCCTGTGGCGATCCGCCTGGCGGCGTCGGCGGCGAGATGATCCTTCCGACGGCGGAGGGCGGGGCGCTCAGGGCACAGGACATCCGGACGCGAGGTACGGGCGATCCGGTGGGCCTTGCCGGGACGGTCATCCGGATCAATCCGGATACCGGCGTCGCATGGCCCGCGAACGCGAACGCGGCGGATACCTCTGCAAACGCGCGCCGGATCATCGCCTACGGGCTGCGCAACCCGTTCCGGTTCACGTTCGATGCGGCCGGCCGGCTGTGGCTCGGCGACGTCGGGTCGGGGTCGTGGGAGGAGATCAACCTCATCTCCAACGCATCTGCGGCTGCCCGCAACTTCGGTTGGCCATGTCGCGAGGGACCGAGCACCACCGGCACGTTCCAGGGGCTCGACCTGTGTACCTCGCTCACCGCCAGCGCAACGGCCGGGCCGGAGATCGCGTGGAGACACAGTGAGGAGGTCGTCTCCGGGGACGGATGTGGCGGCCCGGGCGGGACGTCCTCCTCGGTCTCAGGGCTGGCCTTCCAGGCTGCCAGTAGTCCGTTCCCGGCGCCCTATGACGGTGCCCTGTTCGCGACCGATTACAGCCGCAACTGCATCTGGGCCTACCCGCTGGGTAGCAACGGCCGGCCAGATGAAGCCCAGGGCCGCCTCTTCGCGGACCTCCGGCGGACGGACGACACGACGGGCGGTGCCGTCCAGCTGGTGATCTCGCCGCAGCGCGACCTCGTCTACGTCGACTACGATCGGGAGGAGATTCGCCGGATCCGCTGGTACGGTCCGAACCAGCCGCCGGAAGCACGCTTCAGCGCGGACCCGACGTTTGGACCGTTGCCGCTCACCATCGACTTCGACGCCGGCGAGACGACCGACCCGAACGAGGAAACGCTCACGTACGCGTGGGACCTCGACGGCGACGGCGCGTTCGACGACGGGACGGGCGTCACGATCCGCCGAACGTACACGAGCGCCGGTCCCCTCAGTGTGGGTCTGCGCGTCACCGACGAGTTGGGCCTGTCCGACGAGACAAGCCTCCAACTGGATCCAGGGAACTCGCCGCCATCAGTGACCATGGCGGCACCCGCGAATGGGCTGACGTGGCGCGTCGGCGACGCGATCAACTTCAGTGCGACCGGTTCGGACGCGCAGGACGGCACGCTTGGCGCCGCGGCGTTCAGTTGGACGTTCGAGATGATGCACTGCCCGGGCGACTGCCACGCGCACATCATCCAGGAGCTGAGCGGTACGCGAACCGGGTCGTTCAACGCGCCGGACCATGAATATCCCTCCCACCTCCGGTTCACCGTGACCGCCACCGACTCGGGCGGCATGACCACGAGCGTGACGCGAGACCTCGAGCCCATGACCGGCACGCTGTCGCTGGCGTCGAGCCCGGCGGGCATCTCCCTGGCGATGGGCGCCGAGACAGGGACCCCGCCCCCGCCGGTCACGGCGATCGCCGGGTCGAAGGTCAGCGTGCAGGCCAGCCGACGAAACGGTGATCGGCGAGGACCGATACGCCTTCGACTCGTGGTCCGATGGAGGGGCGCAGGCCCACGAGGCCGCAATCCCGGAAGGAAACGCCACGCTCACGGCGACGTACAGGGTCGCGGGCACCGTCGACACGCCGGACTCGTGTTCGGCTTCGGCGGCCGCGACGAGCCCGACCGGCAAGTGGGTGAACGGCCGCTTCGGCAAAGCCAATGACGTCGACTGGTACCGCTTCAAGCTCTCGTCGACATCGCGCGTGCGGATCGTGCTCGGCGACCTGGCCGTCGGTGCCCGCATGGAGCTGTATCGCGGCTGCACGACTCTCATCACCGGCAAGGACGCGGGCGGGACCGCGCCCGAGGTGCTGCACCGGAACCTGTCGGCCGGGTCCTACGCGGTGAAGGTGATCGGCAAGAGCGAGACCTCGTCGCAGAAGTACGCGTTCATGACCTGGCGCCTGCCAAGCGCCGTGACGATCTTCAGCACGAAGTCGTGGATCGAGGGCTCCACCCTCCGGCTCGTCGGCGAGGTCTACAACAACACCGCCGATACGCGCCACGTGACGGTGACCGCCCGCCTGTACAACGCGACCGGCACGCTCCTCGCGACCAGGACGGCGGCAACCCTCATCTCGAAGATCGAATCGCACGGGCGATCCCCGTACCTCATCACGGGCAGCCTGCCCGCCGGCTACGCGAAGGCGACGCTGACCGTTACGTCGTCCGTTTCGACGCGGGCGGTGACTCGACCCGTGGTGACGATCGCCTCATCCGGGCCGAACGCCGACGGTCACTGGGAGGTTCGCGGGACGGTCCGCAATTCGAGCAGCAGTTCCGTCGACACGCTGCGGGTCGCGGTCATCCTCTACAACAAGCGGGAAGGCACCCTGGACGCCATGCGGGCGACGACCGGCGTGGCGTCGCTCGGGCCAGGGGCCACGACCAGCTTTGTCGCCACCTCCAACCAGACTGGCCTGACGCCCTCGCTGATCGGCGTTCGCGCGCTCGCCTACCGCTGAGTCGCAGCCGCGAGCGTGGCGGGTGAGCGTGGCGGGTGAGCGTGGCGGCGAGCGGAGGTTTCCTCCGCGATGCGACTTCCCGGCATATCGGCCGGCGTGAATATTCCGGGAAGTTGCATCGTCAGGAAAACTGGAGTTCGCCGCGCTGGAGTTCGCCGCGCTGGAGTTCCCCGTGGTTGGCAAGCTGAGCGGTCAGCCGAAGACGACCACCTGGCGCGTGTACGTGCCCTCACGCAGGCCGTCGAACGCGTCCTCGAGCTGGTCGAGTCCGATCCGCCGATCGACGAGCCGATCGATCGGCAGCCGTCCGTCGAGGTGGAGCTGCGCGTAGCGCGGGAAGTCGATCGCCGGCTCCGCGAAGCCGTAGTTCGAGCCGAGGATGCGGCGGCTGCCGTCGACGAACGGGTACACCTCGAACGACGCCTCGACGCCGAACGGGGTCATCCCGACAAGCACGGCCGTGCCGCCGATGGGCGAGGCCTGGATCGCGAGCTCGATCGTCTCCCGCCGGCCGATCGCTTCGAAGACGTAGTCGGGGCCGCCATCGGTGAGATCCCGTAGCTGTTCGAGGGTGGTGGCAGGCTCACCAGCCAGGATCGTGGCCGTGGCACCGACCGAGGTGGCCGCCGCGAGCTTGGAGGCGACACGGTCGATGGCGATGACCTGTCCGGCCCCGGCCAGGACGGCGCCCATCACGCACGACAGGCCGACGCCGCCAAGACCGATCACGGCCACCGACGCGCCTTCGGGGACGGCCGCCGTCTTGGTCACCGCCCCGACTCCGGTTGCCACGCAACAGCCGATGAGCGCGGCCGCCGCCGGGTCGACGCCCTCGGGGATCGGGATGGCCGCCGCCGCGGGCACGACTTCGGCCTCGGCGAGGGTCCCGATCGCGCAGTACGTCAGCACGTCCTGCCCGGTCGACCGACGCCAGCGCGCCCCGCCGTCCGGCATGCGATGGCGGAAGGACGGGGAGTTCGGGCACGCCCATGGACGGCCGGAGGCGCACGCGCGGCAGACGCCGCACGGGACGAGCCACGACAGCGCGACCGGCTGGCCGATCGCGAGCCCCTCGACGCCCGGCCCGAGGGTCTCGATGATGCCCGCGCCTTCGTGGCCGAGCACGATCGGTGCGGGCCGCTCCCACTCCCCGTCGCGCACATGGAGGTCGGAGTGGCAGACGCCGGACGCCAGCATCCGCACGCGCACCTCGCCGGGACCGGGCTCCGCGAGCTCGAGGTCCTCGATCCGGCTCGGCGTCCCGGGTCGTTCCAGTACGGCAGCGCGCGTCATTGGGTTCGGAGGATAGCGCCGCGACCCGCCGTTTCCGAAATCGGAAGACGTGCGACGACACACCCCCTGTGCGTCGGCTTCCGATTTCGGATTCCGAAATCGGAACGGCGCGCGGAGGAGGAGTGACTTCCTGGACCGTCCGATTTCGGAACGCGAAGGGCGGGTCAGCCGCCCGCCACCAGCACCCCGGTCATGCCGTATGCCTCGTGCCCAGGGAGGTGGCACACGTACGTGAGCGTGCCCGCCGCGTCCACCACGATCGTCGTCCGGCGCGTTTCGCCCGCGGGGATCGTGACCTCGGTCGGCCGGGCAGCGTGGACGGGCTCCGTGCCGGTTCGGTGCCGCTCGTGGACCGCGGCATCGCCGAGGATCCACTCGTGGTCGATCGGGTCCTCGTTGCGCAGCACGATCGTGACCGGCACGCCAACCGGCACCGAGAGCTGCGAAGGCTCGAACGTCGAGTAGCGGACCTCGACGGTCAGCTCGGTCGCCGGCGTCGCACCGCGAGCCACGGTCCAGGCCGCCGCCGCGCCCGCCACTCCGAGCGCGACGACGATCCCGAAGAGCAGCCCGAGGTCAGTTCGGCGCACGGGTCGAACCTCAGGCAGCGACCGACGAAGGCCGCCAGCGGACCAGCAGGAGCAGGCCGCCGACGCCCACCACGATCATGCCGAGGCCGAGGATCAGGCGGAGCGCCTCGTTCGAGGTCAGGCCCGGAGACGGCACGACGAGCCCGGCATCCACGTAGGACGGCGCGCCGGCGCCGCTGGCGTCGATCGCGAGGTCGAACGCGAGCTGCGAGGCGGAGGCATCGATGCGCACCTTCGTCAGCCACGCCGAATTGGGGACCCATTCCATGCCCTTGTCGGCTTGCAGGTCGGCCAGCAGCGATTCGCTGGCCGGCGCGTCGTTGAGCAGGGTCAGGCCGTTGTCGCCGGTCGGTGCGGGGAGCAGCGCGGGGCGCTGGTCGTTGAGGAGGTACACGTCGGCCTCGACCCGCTCCTCGCCGGTCTTGCCGAGCGCGAGGATCCGCAGCGGGACCCATGGGTTGTCGGTCGGGATCGTGACGTGGACGGGCGTACCGTCGCCCACCGCCTGGCCACGCTCCGCAGCCGCGTCGGCATCGAACACCGCCGCGAGGAAGATCGGCGACCGCTCGGCATAGAACTCGAGCACCTCGGGCGAATCCGGTGGCAGCCGGAAGCCGTTGTCCTTCGCCCAGCGGCCGACCTCGTCGGCGCCGCCGCGGAGGACCGTGACGTCGAGCGCGTCGATGCGGACCTCCATGAGGACCTCGGCCTCGTCGCGCGCGGCTCCCGCCGCAGGAACACCGCGGCTTCGGGCACCGGTTCGGTCTCACGGACGAGGCGCTGGAGGGTCCAGTCGCCGCCCTTCTCGACCTTCGACGGTACCCCGGGGAGTGGCGTCAGCGAGCCGAACGCCCCGCCGCCGCCGGCGAACTGGAACGCGGTGACGTAGTGCTCCTCGCCGTCGTGGTAGCCCGCCAGCGTCGTCGTGCGGAGCAGGTTGACCGCGCCATTCGGCCCGATCAGCCCGCCGCAGGCAAGCACCGGGGTGGCCCCGATTGCGAGAAGGAGGAGGGCCGCGAGGGCTGCAGCCCGGAGGGTGGTAGATCGCCTGGACATCAATCTGTCTCCTGCGTGTCCTGTCTTCCTGCGTGTCGCGTTGTCCCGTCAGACTCGCGAAGTGCCGGGTTGGTTCCCTTCGGGGGGTCCCGGTGCGTCGTAGCACCATCGACCGATGGAGCCCGCGCCCCTGTCTCGGGAGACTTCGACCATGCACCGCCGAACCGCGCTCCTGGCCGTCCTCGGCCTGTCGCTGCTGGCCCTGGCAGCACCCTCCTCAGCTGCCGCCGCCGACTTCCCGTCGAAGGACAGCCGCTACCACAACTACGCCGAAATGGTGGCCGAGATCCAGGACGCCGAAGACGACCACCCGAACATCGTCGACGTCTTCTCGATCGGCAAGAGCCACCAGAACCGCACCATCTGGGCGGCCAAGGTGTCCGACAACGTGGCCGACGACGAGAACGAGCCCGAGGTGCTGTTCGATGGGCTGCACCACGCCCGCGAACACCTCACCGTCGAGCAGACCCTTGCGATCCTGCGCTGGCTGAGCAACGACTACGGGAGCGACGACGAGATCACCGAACTGGTCGACTCGCGCGAGATCTGGATCATCTTCAATGTCAACCCCGACGGCGGGGAGTACGACCTCACGGGTTCGCCGTACCGGGCGTGGCGCAAGAACCGCCAGCCGAATTCGGGCACCACCGCGGTGGGCACCGACCTCAACCGCAACTACGGCTATCGCTGGGGCTGCTGTGGCGGCTCGTCGGGCTCGAAGTCATCCGACACGTACCGCGGCTCGAAGGCGTTCTCTGCCCCGGAGTCGCGGGCCGTCCGCGACTTCATCGACAGCCGGGTGGTCGGCGGGCGCCAGCAGATCAAGACGGCGATCACGTTCCACACGGCGGGCGAAGAGATCCTCTGGCCGTACGGCTACACGAACACCGACATCCCGTCGGACATGACCGCCGACGACCACGCCGCGCTCGTCGCGATCGGCAGGCGGATGGCGTCGTCAAACGGGTACACGCCCAAGCAGTCGAGCTCGCTCTACATCACCGACGGCGACGAGATCGACTGGGCATACGGCGTGCACCGAATCTTCATGTTCACCTTCGAGATGTATCCCTCGCACGCCCAGGTGTCCTCGACGGCCCGCTTCTATCCGCCCGACGAGGTCATCACCCGCGAGACGAACCGCAACCGCGAGGCCGTTCTCCAGATCATCAGCCGGGCCGGCTGCCTGTACTCGTCGATCGGCAAGACCACGACCCACTGCGGACCGTTCTTCGACGACTTCGAGGCGCCGACGGGCTGGAAGACGAACCCGTTCGGAACCGACACCGCGGACGGTGGCAAGTGGATCCGGGCCAACCCCGAGACGACGACCTACCAGTCGGGCAGCGTCACCTCCGGCTCGCGTGGGCTGGTCACCGCCTACAAGGCGGGCGAAGGGGCCCAGTCGTACGACGTCGACGCCGGGGTGACCACGATCCGCTCGACGCAGATCACGCTCGGGGCGACGGCAGGCAACCTGACCTTCCGCTACTACCTCGCCCACGGCGCGAACTCGTCGAGCGCCGACTCGTTCGAGGCCTATGTCGAAGACGAGGACGGGACGCTGACGCTGGTCAAGGAGGAGAAGGGCGCAGCGAACAAGGACACCCCTTCGTGGACGTCGGTCAGCGTGCCGATGGCGCCGTGGGCCGGGCAGAAGGTCCGGATCGTGTTCCTCGCCGCGGACCGGGCTTCGTCGAGCACGGTCGAGGCCGCGGTCGACGACGTTCGCGTGACGCGGCCCTAGCGGGGCGGGCCGGCGCGGGTCTTCCGCGGCCGCGCCGCCGGTCGGCGCCGATGCGCCGCGGTGACGATGTGAATCGGCAGCGTGCCGTCGGCCCGCGGACGGGCAACGGCCGCGACCGCGGCGACGTGCTCCTCGATGATCGAGGCGAGCGCGGCCGGCGACCCGTGTCCCAGGAGCCGCGGCCCGCCGCGGATCTCGAGCGCCCGCCCGTTCGGCAGGAGGGAAGCCGCCTTCCGCGCCCACGAGCGCGACACGAGCGGGTCCTTGCTGCCGCGCACGACCACGGCCGGCACGTGGACACCGGGGAGTACCTGGTCGATGCGGTGTTCCCAGCCGCGGCGGATGGTCGCCACGACCCGGGATGGTCCCGCGAGCACGAAGTCGCGCAGGTGCTCGAACCAGACCGACGGCCATTCGGCGGCCACGTCCGCCCCGAGGCGCAGCACCTGGCGGGGGAGTGACGATTCGGCGGGATCGAAGGTCGGGCTGACGAGGACCACGCCGAGCACGCGGTCCGGGTGATCGACCGCAAGCTGCGCCACGACCTGGCTGCCGAGCGACGTGCCGACGAACACCGCGCGACCGATCCCGGCCGTGTCGAGCAGCGAGAGCAGCGCCCGGCCATGACCGGCCACGTCGAGTGGCGGCGACGTGGTCGACGTCCAGCCGAAGCCCGTCAGGTCGGGCGCCAGCACGAGGTGCCTCGTCGCAAGCCGTTCCAGCGTCGGCTGCCACGTACGGCTGGCGAACACGTACCCGTGCACGAACACGATCGGCGGCGTCTCAAGTGTCGAGGCGCCGTCGTCGGGCCGGCCGACGCGGACATGGACCGAGGAATCGCCGATCGGCACGTAGCGGCTGACGACGCTGCCGCCGGTCGGCGAGGTGAGCGGCACGCCGGCGGTCAGACCGGGAACCAGCCCGGCCGCCAGGCCGGGCGTCCCGTCCGTCGGGGTCGCGGCGGCTGGGCGTGCCGCAGCGCCGACCGGCTCGTCGAGGAACGCCACGAGCTGCCGGTGGAACTCGTCCGGGTTCTCCCACATCGGGGAGTGCCCCGCATCGGGGATCTCGAACATGGTGGCGCCCGGGATCGCCTCGGCCAGGCGGTGACCGAACGATGGCGGCAGCAGGTGGTCGCGTGAGCCCCACAGGATCCTGGTCGGGGCGCGGATCCACTCGTACCGCTTCGTGAGGTCCATCGTGAGGAGCTGGTGCGACGCGCGCATGATCGCGAGCGGGCCGCAGCGCAGCACGCACTCGACCGCGATCGGGTAGGCGGCCGCCGGCATGAACGGGCTCGCCCGCACGAAGTTCATGAGGTGCCGGGTGACGTGTTGCGAGATCGGGAGCCCCGCCGCGTCGACGAGGACGAGCCGCTCGACGACCTCGGGATGGCGCGCAGCGAGATCGGCCGTCACGAGACCGCCCATCGAATGGCCGACGAACGCTGCCCGCCCGAGCCCGATCGCCGCGGCCCACGCTGCGAGCTGGTCCGCGGCGACGTCGAGGCGGACCGGCTGGCCGGCAGTCCGCCCGAAACCGGCGAGGTCCACGGCGAGGACCCGGCGGTCCCGGGCCAGGACCGAAATCGTCGGCGTCCACCACAGGTCGCTGGTGCCGAGGCCGTGGACGAGCACGACCGGGCGTGCGGTCGTGGTCGCCGCCGCCGGCGGGACCGGCTTCGAGCCACCCGATCCGCAGGTCGCCGACCTGCGTGACGTGGCGCGTCTTCCAGCTCATGGCTGCAACAACGTCATGCTGCAGCCTAGCCCGAGACGGGTCGCAACGCGCTCCTGTTCGGCTCGTGCAACGCCGACAGGGCAGGCCCGCTACGCTACGGTCGATGTACGCGGTCATCCTGGCGGGCAGCAGCGGCACACGGCAGCACCCCCTCCGGGCGGCGGACGACCCGGTCTCGCTCAGGCCAACGGCCGACGGCCGAACCCTCCTGCGCCGGATCGCGGAGCGGATCGAGCCGCTGGTCGATCCGATGGACGTGACCGTCGTCGCCGACCGGCGCTTCGGCGAGCGCGTTCGGATCGAGCTGCCCGAGGCCCGCATCCTTGCCGAGCCGATGGGTCGCAACACGGCAGCGTCCCTCGCGCTCGCAACCGTGGCGGTCCGTCGCCCCGACGACGAGCAGATGCTGGTGATCTGCGCAGATCACGAGATCGACCAGGACGACACGTTCCGGGAAGCAATGGCCACGGTGGCCGTCGACGTGGTCCACGGAGCGGCCGGCGTCGAACGACCGCTCGTGACCTTCGGCATTCGCCCCACGGGTCCCGACCCGCAGTTCAGCTACATCCAGCCGGGCTACGACGACGGCGTGCGGGTCGGGAAGCTGCGCGTCTACCCGGTCGTCGGCTTCGAGGCGAAGCCCGAGAACGGCCGGACGCGGGAGCTGTACGAGTCGGGCACCAGCTACTGGAACTCGGGCGTGTTCCTGTGGCAGCGGGGCGTGATCCACGACGCGATCGAGCGCTACACGCCGCTGTTCACGCTGCTCGAACCTGCCTATCGCTCCGAGCTGGCGCTCCGTGCCGCGTATGACCGGATCGCCCCGATCTCGATCGATGAGGCGATCCTCACCGGCGCGGCACGCGACGGCGCGGTGCTCACGGCCCCGCTCGACGTGGGCTGGCAGGACCTGTCAAGCGACGGCCTCGACTAGCCGGCCGTCCGCCGCAGCGATGTGACAATCCGGCCCGGATCGATAGGTGCCTGCAACGCCCGGCGAGGCGCGTCGCCGTAGGCTTGACGGTGCCGATTCAAAGACGACCGGCGGCGCCTCCGCCGACGGGCGAACCCCAGGTCCTCGCCCTCGCGCCGTCCCAATCCGGAGGTGACTCCGCCATGCGACGGATCCTCGGCCCCATGCTCGGGCTCGCGCTCCTCAGCGCACTGACTGCGGTCCCGGCGACCGCCAAGCCGTTCCCCGATCAGATCGACCTGCCGCCTGGCTGGATGCCCGAGGGCATCACGAGCAACGGGACGACGCTGTATGTCGGCTCCTTGCGCGATGGCGCGATCTGGCGCGGCACGCTGAAGTCCGCTTCCGGCTCAACGTTCATTGAAGGCGTCGTGGGCCGGACGGCCGTCGGCATCGACTACGAGGACGCCCACGACCGCTTGTGGGTCGCCGGCGGCAACAACCACACCGTCCGCGTCTACGACGCCTCGAGCGGGGAGCTGCTCGAGACCTACACCTTCGATTCCGGGTTCATCAACGACGTCGTCGCGACCGAGGACGCCGTGTACGCGACCGATTCGAACATCCAGCAGCTGATCGTCATTCCGCTCGGCGCCGACGGGGAGCTGCCCGCGCCCAGCAGACGCCACGACGATCGAGCTCGGCGGGGAGATCGAATATGTCGGCCGGGTTCAATGCCAACGGCATCACCTGGGCCCGCGGCTGGCTGATCCTCGTCCAGTCGAACGTCGGGCTCGTGTTCAAGGTCGACCCGGAGACGGGCGAAGGGACGCAGATCGAGCTGACCGGGCCCGCCGGCGAGTTCCTCGTGACCATGGGTGACGGCATCGAAGTGCGTGGCAACAAGCTGACCGTGGTGCGCAACTTCGCCAACGAGGTCGCGACGTTCAAGCTGAACGGGAAGCTGACCGCGGGAGCGCTCACCGACCAGATCCATTCCGACGGTTTCGCGATCCCGACCACCGCGACATGGGCCGCCGGTGACCTGTGGGCGGTCAACTCGCGCTTCGACGTCGAGGACCCGCCGCCCGACCTGCCCTACTGGATCACCCGCGTTCCGGGACTCTAGGTCCTGACCGGGGGCGAGAACACGAAAGACCGGCTCCCCTCTTGCCGGCCTTTCGCTGTGCCCTGCTGTGGCGAGCGGCACGCGACCCACCACCGCTGACGTGATTGAGCCACTCCGGGGGTGTGTTCCACATCGTCCAAATGCACCAGAATTGCCGGTGATCGGCAAACATGCTGGCCGGGCGCTTTCCGGGGCGGCGTTTCCGAAATCGAAAGCCTTCGGCATTCACACCCCCGCGCCTCGCCATCCGATCTCGGATTCCGAAATCGGAACGGGCCCGCGGACGGGAGTGACTTCGCCGACCGTCCGATTTCGGATGGCCGGGCCCGCGCGCGGGACTTGGTCAGTGCGGCGGCTCGGGCGGCTTCTGGAGCCGCTTCCAAACCCCGGTCAGGACGGCTTGCGTCGTCCGCCGTGCCATCTGAGAGGGCGGCAGCTCTGGAGTCCGCGCCGGGGCCTGTCCCGAGACGGGCTGCGTGAATGCCGGAGTTGCTGCCGATCGCGCGGCCTCGAGGTCGCCGTCGCCCGGGTCATACCAGGGCGGCTCGGCTGCTCGCCCGGGCGCCGCCCATGGCGCGAGTGGCTCCGGAACGTTGTCCAGCTCCGCCACAGCGGTTGTCCCGGATGCCACGACTGGAACGGGCTCCTCCTCGGACGTCACGATCGGGATGGCCGCCCAGTGGGGCGCCTCGTCTTCGGGTTCCTCGTCGAGCTCGACGGCCGCGACCACCGCGACCGCCGCAGCGGCAGCCGGGACGGCCGCCACAGCCTCAGCACGGGAAACGTGAGCGATATCGTCACGCAATCGAGTCGCGATCACCGTGACCCGGAGTTCGTCGTCGAGGTGATCGTCGAAGATCGTCCCGAAGATGATCATGGCGTCCGGATCCGCAGCCGTGCGGACCACCTCTGCGGCCCTGTCGACTTCGCGCATCGTCATCCCGGACGCCCCGGCCACGTTGAGCAGGATCGCTCCCGCGCCCGCGAGGTCGTGGTTGAGGAGGGGATTGGCGATAGCCGCCTGGGCCGCCACAACGGCCCGCTCTGGTCCCACCGCCGAGCCGATGCCCGCGGTCGCCAGTCCGCCGTCCTGCATGATCGCGCGGACGTCGGCGAAGTCGAGGTTGATCAGACCCGGGACCGTCATGATGTCGACGACGGCCCGAACGGTCCCCGCCAGGACCTCGTTCACGGCCGTGAACGCATCGAGCATCGACGTGTCCTCGCCAACGATGCCAAGGACGCGCTGGTTCTCGATGAGCAGCAGTGTGTCGACGTTCGCCCTGAGCTCAGCAGTGGCCGCGTCGGCGATCTTTCGCCTGCCAGACCCTTCGAAGTCAAAGGGCCTGGTTACGACGCCGACCGTGAGGGCGCCGGCCTTCCGTGCCTCCGCCGCGATCACCGGAGCCGCGCCCGAGCCCGTCCCGCCACCAAGGCCGGCCGCGATGAAGACCAGGTCGGCCCCGGCCACCAATTGGCCGATCTCCTCGGCATCCTCCTCGGCAGCCTGTCGCCCGATGGTGGCATCGCCACCGGCCCCCAGACCCTGCGTCAGCTCCGCGCCGATCTGGACCCGACGTGGGGCGAGCGAATCCTCGAGCACCTGGAGGTCGGTATTGACGGCGATGTAGTCCACGCCGCGCTGCTTGCCCCGGATCATGTGGTTCACGGCGTTGCCGCCCGCCCCGCCGACGCCGACCACGCGAATGGTGCGCTCGCCCGAATGGCGAGTCGGGTTCTCGGTACCTCGGCAGCACGATCATGACCACTCGCGCCACGAGCACGACGAGCAGCACGGCGGCGATCAGGTACGGCCAATACTGGGTCAGCCAGTCCATGAGAATGCCGAGTCTACAGGGGACGCCACGGCGCGACCATCGGGTTGCGGATCGTCGCCGGTTGCGGGCCGGTGCGAGGATGCACCAATGCTGCGGCGACGGTCGCCTGGCTGGGTCCTGCTCGGCATCGCGCCCCTCCTTCTGATCGGCGCGTGTACGTCCACCGACGCGTTTCCGCCCGCCGGCACGGCCGTCCTGCAGATCCGCGTGAACAACGCCTCAGCCGAGCCCGCGCAGCTCGCCGTGGTTCCAGGGCGAGGAGCCCCGGTCCCGGGGAGCGTGGACCCACCGTCACTCGCTCCGAAGACGGCAGCCGACGTGACCTTCTACGTCCCGATTGCCTCGAGCTGGACGATCCGCGTCAACGGGGAGGAGCTCATCGACAGCAGCGAGGTCCCGGCGCGTCGCGGCGTGCTCGACAACGTCGGCATCGACATCGACGTCCGCGGCAACCCGGTCTGGTGGTGCAAGCCGACCTGCCCGTAGGCGATCCTGGCGAGCCTATGTGATCAGGCCGCTCTTCCGGTCGAGCAGCTGCAACAGGTCGTGCGCCGCCAGCTCGATCTCCTTGTGACGCCACTCGGCCGCCCGGTAGTGGCAGGCGATGAGCCCGGTGCGGTGCACGCGCCGGAAGTCGCCGAACACGAACGCGTAGCGGCCCTTCGTGTCCTCGCTCGCTCCCTCGGTCAGCCCGAGGAACCACGACCCGTATTCCTCCCAGGAGTGCCGCTTCAGGTACGCGTTCTCGTCCTCGGCGCGCGGCTGGACCTCGCCCCAGTCGCTGTTCAGCACGTACTGGCGGGCCTCGATGAGCTTCCGGACGTGCTTGACGCCCTGTTCGTTGACCGTGTAGCGAGCCATCGGCCGCATGATGCCCCGCGACTTGTCTCAATTACCAACCCGGGTGGTCGTCGCGCATGCCAAGGTGCCGAATCCGCCCGATCCGGCCCGTAGCGCCACTCCCGTTCGTATCTGCGTCGAATCGGGGCATTCGCCGGCGCTAACACCACGGGGATTGCTGATTGAGGGGAATGGCGCGCAGGATGACCGACATGAGCGACGAACACGAACACCACGATCACGACCATCACGATCACGAACACGACCACCACGAACACGAGCACGTCGTCAGCTATCCCGACGCCGTCGCCCAGTTCCGTGCCCAGAAGGACACCTATTACAAGTCGGGCCTCCACAGCCCGATCCCGGTCGAGGAGCGCGACGCCTTCGAGGGCCTTCCGTACTACCCGGTCGACGAGGGCCTCGTGTTCGAGGAACGTCGTCTCGAGCCGTATACCGGCGACGAGCCGTCCGACTTCCAGATCCCGACCTCGGACGGCAAGATGCGGCCTGCCCACCGGGCCGGCTACCTCTCGTTCGAGGTCGGTGCCGAGCCACGCCGGCTGACGGCCTACACGTTCGACGGCGATGGGGACGAGGGATTCCTGTTCGTGCCGTTTGTCGATGCGACCAGCGGGAGCGAGACCTACGGCGCCGGGCGCTACCTCGACCTCGAGCCCGAGGATGACGGCACGTACACGCTCGACTTCAACCTTGCCTACCACCCGTCATGCGTGTACGACCCGAAGTTCTCGTGCCCGCTGACACCGTCCGAGAACCGGCTCCCCGTGCGGATCGAGGCAGGGGAGCGGCTACAGCGCGGTGTCGTGATCGCGCCGCCACGCCCTGCGAACCCGGACGCAGCCCTGCGACGCGCCGCACGAGCGCGACCAGCGAGAAGCGGACCGGCGCCGCGGCGGGGGTGACCGCCCGTTCGCGGAGCCGCGTATCGGGCCGGCGGTGCATGGCCTGCCATTCGGCCTCGTGGGCGCGCCGGGCCTCGGCCAGGCTGTCGTTGGTCATGCTGTAGCGAGCCAGGAATCTGGACATCAGGAATACCTCCCCCGGTGAAGGAGCAAGGGATACCTGAGCCCCGTCTCGGCTGCGTCACGAGGGTACGCCGCTGTCAGACGGCGGCGAGGCGCTGATCAGCGTGGAGGCGGCCGCCGCGGCGAACCTGGTGATCGAGGGCCTGGAGCAGCGCCACCTCGAGGTGAAGGGCCGGACGCAGCCGGTGGACGTGGTGGTGCTGGGCGGGCTCGGCTCTCGACCATGATCTGCCCCGAGACCTTCTGGTAGCGCACCGCCACGGGATCGAAGTCCGTCGGCGGTCGGCGGCCGTGTGCGCCATCGCCGAACTCGACCGAGAGCGTGCCGTCATCGTGGGCCGTGACGACGTAGCCCATCCCCGGCCGCAACTGGCCGGACGCACCCGCGGTCTCGACGAACGCCTCCTCGTAGACCTGCTCCAGGTAGCGAGCCAATACCTCGACCTGGAGCGCGAGCATCTCGAGCAGCAGGCGCAACGGGTTTTCGGACTGGCTCTCGCTGCCTTGCATGGTTTCGTCTCCTCTTGCCGCGATCGCATCGCGGAATGGCCAAGGATCGCTGACGCTCAGCTACGGTACCAACGAGCCATGGCGCGCTGGCACTCGCCGCGAGACCCTGTCCGCATGCTGCTCGTGCTCGGGATCGCGCTCGTCGGCTGGGCCGTGGTCGGTCAGCCCGGCCTGGCCGCGGCCGCCGGGATGGCGATGCTCCTCGTGATGCTGGCCCACCTCCGGACCCGCGAGCGGCGCACGACCTCGTACGAGCAGCGCATGCGCACGAACAAGCGCTACCGGAAGCTGCGCTACGCGCGCCGCGAGCGCCCGTTCTCACGCCGACTTCGCGTCGCCTGACCGGCGGCTCACCCTCGGCGACCCTCGCGCTGTTCGGGAAACGAAATTGCTTGCGTCCTATCAGCGACGCGAATTTGCAATCTCTTCGTCCAATGTCACGTCCTCGAGGGGGACGCAATAGGGACGGAGGTTCTCGAATGAACATCATCGCCTGGCTCATTCTCGGAGCAATTGCCGGCTACCTTGCCGGGTTCCTCGTCAAGGGTGACGAAGGCTACGGCGTGATCGGCCACGTCGTGCTCGGCATCGTCGGCGCCCTCGTGGGCGGGTTCCTCGCCTCGCTGTTGCTCGGTGCCGACGATCCCATCCAGGGCGCGCTCGACATCAGCACGATCGTGGTCTCGGTCATCGGCGCGATCATCGCGGTCGTCGTGTTCAACCTCGTTACCGGTCGAACCCGGACGGGCCGCGGCGCGATCTGACCTGACCCTTCTCAGCAGCGGCCCGGCTCCCTTCCACGAGGAGCTCGGGCCGCTTTCGATGTCTGAGCGTTACCGCGAATCGGAGGGGAACGGGTCGAAGTCCGCGAGGTGCTCCATCACCGCCACGTACTTCGGCTCGGCCCAGCGGCGGTTGAGCTCGTCCTCGGACACATCCTCCATGCGGGCCATCACCCACCACAGGTTGCCCTGCGGATCGCGGACCCGGCCGGCCCGATCGCCCCATGGCGTGTCGGCCAGCGTCGTGACCGGCTCGCCACCCGCCTTGACGGCCCGCTCGTACGCGGCGTCTGCGTCGTCGACGTAGATCCGCAGGAACGCCGGCGTCGTTGGCCAGTGCGGCCGCGAGTCGAACGCGAGCACGACCGACTCGCCGATGAACAGCTCGGCGTGGCCGATCGCGCCGTCCGGATTGACGACGCGCGCGATCTCCTGGGCGCCGAACGCCTTGGTCGCGAAGTCGATGAATGCGCCGGTGTCGCGGGTGATGACCCACGGGCAGACCGTGCCGTACGGCTCGGGGACGCGCGGGGAGCGAAGAGGCTTCTGGATCGGGTCGGTCATCGAACGGCTCCTTTCGAGCTCGAGGGCTGGTTCGACTCGATCATCGTGCGGAACTAGGTCAGAAACGGTCCTCGTTCGCGGCATACTTGGAGCCGTGAGCACGTCATCGCGACTCCTGGCCCTCCTGTCACTCCTCCAGACGCCTCGCGCCTGGTCGGGCAGCGAGCTCGCCGAGCGGCTCGAGGTCAGCCGGCGGACCGTCCGTCGCGACGTCGACCGGCTGCGCGACCTCGGCTACCCGGTGGAGGGCACGGTTGGCGTGGAGGGCGGCTACCGGCTCGCGGCAGGGACGCAGATGCCGCCGCTCCTGCTCGACGATGAGGAGGCCGTCGCGATCGCACTTGGCCTGCGAACAGTCGCGACAAACGCGGTGACCGGGATCGACGAGGCGTCGATCCGCGCACTGGCGAAGCTCGAGCAGGTCATGCCGCCGCGCCTTCGAAGCCGGTTCGCGGCGATGGCCGCCGCCACCGGAACGCTCGACTGGGGTGAGCCGGGCGTCGATCCACAGATCCTCACGACGATCGCGCGGGCCATCGGCGCGAACGAGCGGCTGCGCTTCCGCTATCGAGCCGCCGACGAAGCGGAGTCCCGAAGGGACGTCGAGCCGAGCGGGCTCGTCGCGGTTGGCCGCCGCTGGTACCTCGTCGCGTGGGATATCGATCGCGGGGACTGGCGGACATTCCGCGTCGACCGCATCGAGGATCCATGGACGACCCGCTCACGCGGTCCGCGCCATGAGCTTCCCGACGGCCTCGACCCCGTCGCGTTCGTCGAGCGCCAGACGCTCGCCCAGGCGCCGACCTACGAGATGGTGGCGACGATCGAGGCGCCTGCCGCCCACGTCGCGCGCCGGATGGGGGAGGCGGCCCTCGAGATCGAGCCGCTCGGCGAAGACCGCTGCCGGATCACCGGCGCCGCCGACACGCTGCCGTGGCTGGCGTTCCGGCTGCTCCAGCTCGACGCCGACTTCGAGGTCCACGAGCCGCCAGAGCTCAGGGCACTACCTGGGTCGGATCGGCGCGCGGCTCGCGCGAGCCGGCGGCTCCGTGTGACCGGCGGCACCGTCACGGGGATGCAACGCCAGTGGCCCGCCACTCGCGTTGCAGCACCTCCGCCTCGTGCTTTCATGTCTTTGGGTCGTTTGTGGTTCTGCTACAGACGGCCCGTTTTCATGCCCGCCACTGCGGTCCGAGCCGCTGATCCCGCGAGAGGCCCATTCCTGACGGGTCTTGGCCTCGTCGGTGGGACAATGCACCCCTCATCACAGGGCAGCAGCCAAGGAGGTTTGGCATGGCACAGACGATGACCGGTACAACCAACAAGCCCGCCTGGGTGGACCTGGCGAGCTCGGACGCGGCAGCGTCACGGGACTTCTACAGCAAGCTGTTCGGCTGGCACGTGGAGGTCAACCCGGATCCCCAGTACGGCGGCTACGGCCTCGCCAAGCTCGGCGGCAACGACGCGGCCGGGATCGGGCCGAAGCAGGACCCGAACGCGCCGACGGCGTGGAGCCTGTACATCGGTTCGGACGACATCGAGGGCCTCGCCAAGCGCGTCACGGACAACGGCGGGGCGGTGGCCGTGGCCCCGTTCGACGTCGGTGATCAGGGCCGCATGGCGGTGTTCATCGACCCGGCCGGGGCCTTCATCTCGGCCTGGCAGGGCACCCGCATGGGCGGCTTCCAGACCGATGCCCCCAATTCGTTCGGCTGGGCCGAGCTCAACGCCCGCGGCGTCGACAACGCATTGCCGTTCTACACCGAAGCTCTTCGGCTGGTCGGTCAAGACGAGCCCGATGGGCGAGGGCCAGCCCGACTACAACGAGTTCCAGATCGGCGGCCAGAGCGTCGCCGGCGCCTGGGAGATGAACCCGGGCGTGCCGGCCGAGGTGCCGAGCTACTGGCAGGTGTACTTCGCGGTCGACGACGTCGACGCGGCGTTCCGGAAGGCGCTCGACCTCGGCGCAAGCGAGGTCTTCGCTCCGACGGACTACCCCGGCGGCCGGTTTGCGATCGTGACGGACCCGCAGGGGGCGAGCTTCGGGCTGCTCAAGACTTCCCGCTAACGCGGTGAACGAGGCGCCGGCCGCGATTCGCGGCCGGCGCTTCGCATTTTTCCGAGGGTAGTGGTCCAGGCCGGTGCTTCCGGCCGCAGCTGCCCAGATGGTGGCCAGATATTCGCCCGCGTGATGAATGTCCGTACCCGGGTGTTCCGGACCGCCGAGTTAGCGGCCAAATATCACAGACGATGCGGTATTGGCCGCCAACGGATGCCTTGGGGCGTCGATCTGGGGCTTGGTTTCTGACTTCAATCACCTTGGCTGATGTTTGGCCATCACCGGACGCCCGGGGGGCCCAGTTGGCGGGTCGGTCGCTCGCGACCGGTTCGCCGCTTCGTGTCACCGGATGGCGCGCGCGCAGGTCGGGCTACTCGAGCCGCTGGATTCCGGGAATCCCGTCGAAGCCGCGGTCGAAGCTCATGACCCTGTCGATGTCGCGCGCGTGCATGACCGCGATGTGGATCGCGTCGCGTGCCGAGCGCGTCGGTGACGAGCGGAGGATCCGGCGTGCGCGTTCAACATCGCCGAGCTCGATCGGGTAGACCACGTCGACGATCCCCAGCACCGCTTCGAAGGCGGGATCGATCATCTCGAGCCGATTGATCGCCCGGTACCGGTGGAGGATCTCCTGGAGAACCTCGGCGTCGGTGCACAAGGGCTCGCCCGCGGCGATCGCCTCCTCGGCGAGCTGCCGGGCACGCGCCTTCAGCGCTGTGATCGGCGCCGACGAGATACATCGGGATGTTCGAGTCGACGAGGATCAACCTCGGCTCCGTCGTCAGGTAGCCCTGCTCGATCTCCGACAGCATCTGCTCGATGTCCCCGGTCGGACCCTGATGCCGATAGGCGGCCTGGACTGCGGCGAGCTTCGCTGCGATGTCTGGTCGCGCCTGTCGCTCGCGGGCTTCTCGGAGGCGCTGACGGACCCACTCCGCGGTCGTGACTCGTTCACGGCGCGCGGACTGTTGGATCTCCAGGAGTTCATCGTCGTCCATCAGGACCTGAAGGCGCTTCACGCGATGAGGGTAGGTGACTCATCGGCATGAGTCAACTTGGCGTAACCGGGCTAGCTTGGCGCCAGCGCCTCGCGCCAGCCGTCGGCGTCCAGCTCCCAGACGTCGAGCCGCTGCGTCCCGCCGGGCCGGTCGATCCCGCCGATCAGGACGAGCACCTGCCGCTTCGAATCGAACGCCAGGGCGGGAGCGTTGCGCGGGGTCGGCGCCGTCGGCGTCTCCAGCTGCGTCCAGCCGTCGCGCCACAGCCACGTGTCGCTCGACATCGTGCCGGCCTCGTCCTGGCCGCCGCCGTGCATGACGATCCCGCCGAGCCGCTCGTCCCAGGCGCCCGGAGCGTTGACGCGGGGTCCTGGCCCGCTGCCCTGCGCGACCTCGGTCCAGGCCTCGCCATCCCAGCGCCACGTGTCATCGAAGAAGCCACCGTCGTCGCCGTCGACCCAGTGACCGCCCTGCAGGAGCACGCCGCCGTCGCCCGAATGGTCTTCGGTCATGAGGCTCGTGAACCGCGCCGGGGGCCCGGCATCGGCGACCTGTGTCCACGTGCTGCCGTCCCACGTCCAGGTATCGGTCAGGTGCTCGACGTTCGAGGCGCCACTGAACAGCAGCATCCGTTCGGTGCGCGGGGTCCCAGGCAAGCCCGGCGCCGTCGCGCCGCCCTGGTCCCTCACCAGTCCCGGGGTGCGCCGTCCAGTCGGTGCCGTCCCACTCGAGCGTTTCGTCGAACTCGGTGCCCGTACTGGAGATCCCGCCCTGCACGACGACCACGCCACGTTCGGGGTCACGACCGACGGCCGCGAACGCTCGCGACTCGGGCCCGGCCGCATCGAGCAGCTCCCACGCGCTGCCGTCCCAGCTCCATAGCTCGGTCGGTTTCGCCGGACCTTGCTCCTGTGCCCCGTTGACGAGGACGACGCGTTCGACGTCCGGGTCGTAGTAGGCCCAGATCGTCTGCCCGAGGATGAGCTCGGTCGGCAGGGAAGCGGGGGATGCGCCCGGCGACGCGGCGCTCGGTTGGCTCGGACTCGGCGCCGGGCCGCCGCAGGCGGCGACGACCAGCAGCAGGACAGCCGCGATCAACCCGGGGGCTCGCACGTCTCATCTACACCTGCGCTCCGGGTTCGGTTCCCGATCTCCGGTCAGCCGTCCCGGAAATGACGACGGCAGCGGGCCTGGTACGTCTCCTGGCCGCCGACGTTCGCCTCGACGAGCGTCGTCGGCGCCCCGACCGGCGGCCCGCCGACGCGCACGTGGAACACCGCCTCCTCGCCGCACATCGAGCAGATCGCGGTCAGCTTGTCGACCTGTTCCGCGAGGGCCATCAGCGACGGCAAGCGGCTCGAACGGCCGGCCGTCGAAGGTGACGTCGAGTCCGGCGACGATCACGACCAGCCCGCGATCCGCGAGGCGCCCGACGACCGGCACGAGCCCCGGCCCGAAGAACTGCGCCTCGTCGATCGCGACGATGTCGGTCCCGTCCGGGACGGACCGTTCGATGTCCTCGGGCGATGCCACCGCCAGGGCGGGCACGCTGAGCCCGACGTGCGAGGCCAGCCGATCGGCGCCCTGCCGGGTGTCGAGGGCATGGCCGAACACGGCGACCTGCCGACCGGCGATCAGCGCGCGGCGGACGCGCCGCAGGAGCTCCTCGGTCTTGCCCGCGAACATCGGGCCGCACACGACCTCGACCCGCCCGA
>CAWGQH010000010.1:0-78109 GCA_963824735.1 uncultured Chloroflexia bacterium | reverse complement strand
GCGGGTCGAGCTTGCGACGGAGCTCGTGGTCCGCGAGAGCACCGCGCCGCCCTCCGGCTGAGAAGGGCTAGACCTGCGACTCCACCGGTGCCGCGGTGGGGGCACGTTGGGCGGGCGTGGCAGCCACCGCCTCGTCGAGACGCTGGACCATCGGCGTCGCGCGCAACCGTAGGAACGTCTCCCGCGCACCGTCGACCCAACCGGCGACCTCTGGATCGGCGGTACCGAGGACCGTCACCGCGTCGAGGACCGTGAGCGCCTCGTCCCACGGCAGCCCGAGGCCACGCCACGCGGCCATTGCCGTGCGGTACCCGGCCAGCGCCGCCGCCCGGATCTCCCCGCAGCCCGGCGATCCCCGCCGCGATTGCCGCCCGGTCGGCATCGACGGCCCGGCCGCGCGTGCCCAGCGCACGCAACCGCTCGAGCGTTCCCTCGGCGCCGGCGTCGTCCCCGGCCAGGACGAAGGCATGGCCCGCCCGGGGAAGGACATAGGGCTGGTTGAGATCGCTGATCCCGGCGACCTCCAGCCAGAGCGTCGCGGCCTCCGCCCAGCGGCCGGCTCCGAAGGCGATGATTCCCCGGATGTCGATATCACCGATGCGTATGTCGTTGTCGGTGATCTCCTCGAGCGCTCGTTCGAGCGCGGCGATCTCGGCTTCGTCCTGCTCGCCTCGATACGCCATCAGCAGTTGCTTCGCGATTCGGAGCGAGACGACGTCGCTCCCTTCCGGCTGGAGGGTCAGGACCTCGTCGATCTCCCCGAGCACCCAGTCCCAGTCGCCGGTCCGCCGTGCGTCCTCGGCGACGTTTCCGAGCGTCGTGATCCCGAGCGTGCGCTGACCGAGGCGCCGGGCGAGGTCCATCGTGTCGCGTTGGAGATCGACGGCGAGCCGCGGATCGTCCAGGGCGACTTCGAACGAGAGGTTCTGGGTCGCGGACGCCACGAGGTCGGGCCGGTCGATCTCTTCGGACAGCTGCCGCGCGCCGCCGTACAGGGCACGTGCTTCCCACATTCGGCCCTGGAAGCCGTACGCCTGGCCCTTGCCGATCATCGCCTCGACGACGATGTCGGCCGCCCCGACGCGCTCGGCCGACGACAGGACATCGTCGAGCAGCTCGCGACCCTCGGCATACTGCCCCAGCCGGATGAGGATCCGCGCAAGGATGCCGGCGAGCATGATCCCGACGGGTTCGTCCGAGAGGCGCCTGGAACCGCTCGATGGCTGGACGGAGCAGCGCAATGGCCAGGTCATGCTGTCGGCGGTCGTACAGCGCGCGCGCCCGCCGTCCAATCACCCGCGCAACAGCGCGGTCATCGCCAAGTTGCTCCCGCAACTCCTGGGCCTGCTCGAGGCGCGGCAGCGCCAGTTCGCTGTGGGCCCCGATTGATGCGGCGTCGCCGGCCTGCTCGAGGAGCAACGCGCGTTCCTCGTCGCTGTCGGCGACCTCGAGCGCCTGGTCGAGGTAGGTCACCGCCTGCATCGGGGACCCGAGGGCGATGGCCCGATCGGCGGCGGCCCGTAGCGCGATCCGCGCCTGGCTCGCGAGCGCCTCGGCTTCGGGGCCGTCGGGCGCGGACCGGTACGCCGCCAGGTAGTGGGTCGCGAGCGCGCCGGCGAGCTCGTCGTCGCCGAGCGATTCGAAGTAGCGCGCCGCGGCGAGGTGCCGGCCGCGCCGGTCGCGCAAGGCGAGGGTCGAGTAGGCGACCTCGCGGATGACCGCCTGGACGAACGCGTACTGGCCGCGCTCCGGCGATCGCGGATCGACCTCACGGTGGAAGAGGTCGGCTCGGACCAGGGCGCCGAGCCGCTGCTCCAGGACGTCGGCTTCCAGGCCGCTCACCGCGGCCAGCGCGGCGGTCGTGAACGACTGCCCGAGCACGGCCGCGTCCTGGACGAGCATCCGGTCCTCGGGCGCGAGGGCGTCGAGACGTGCGGCGATCAGCGCGTGGAGCGTCTCCGGGATGGCGAGGTCGCCGAGCTCGCCGGCCGGCTCGAACCGGCCGTCGTCGCGCTCGATCGAGCCGGCCGTCTGCGACCAGCATCCGGATCGTCTCGACCGCGTACAGCGGGATGCCCTCGGCACGTGACACGATCGAGCGGATCGCCGGCTCGGGCAGGCCGCTGACGAGCCCGCCGAGCAGCTCGCGCATGCCCGCGTCGTCGAGCGGCTGCAGGTCGAGAGCGAGGAAGTTGCGCCGGCCGGCGCCCCAGCCGGGCCGGTTGTCGAGCAGCTCCGGGCGGGCCAGCGTCACGATGAGGATCGGGACGTTGAGGCTCCAGTCGAGCATGTGGTCGATGAAGTCGAGCATGCCCGAGTCGGCCCAGTGGAGGTCCTCGAACAGCAGCGCCACCGTGCCGTGGCCGGTGATCCGCTCGAAGTACGTCCGCCACGCGGCGAACATCCCCTGCGATCCGCCTTCCGGCGCATCGCCGACGCCGAGCAGGGCGAGGAGGGCGGCCTCGACCCGGTGGGCCTCGTCCTCGTCGGTGATGAAGCGCTCGACGCTGGCGCGGATCTTCGAGCGGGTGGTCTGCTCGTCATCGGTTTCGAGCAGGTCGGCCCGCGAGCGGACCATCTCGCCGAGGGCCCAGAAGGAAAGCCCCTGCCCGTAGGCAGGGGAGCGGCCTTCGTGCCAGAAGACGGCATCGACCACGCCGTCGACGTATTTCAGGAACTCCCAGGCGAGCCGGCTCTTGCCGACGCCGGCCTGGCCGGTGATCGACACGAGTCGAACGCGACGGTCGCGGATCGTGGCGTGGAACAGGTCCTTGAGGAGCCGCAGCTCGGCGTCGCGGCCGACGAACGGGGCCTCGAGGCGGTCCTCGCGACCGCGGCCACGGCGCTGGGCCACGACCCGTGACGGCTCGCCAGGCCGCCACCGGCGCGGCCTTGCCCTTGAGGTACTGCTCGTCGACCGGCTCGAAGGTGATCGCGATGCTCGCCGCATGCTGGGTCGCTTCGCCGACGAGCACGGTGCCGGGCGCGGCTGCTGCCTGCAGCCGTGACGCGGTGTTGACCAGGTCACCTGCCACCATGCCCTGGCCGATCGCGCCGAGCGTGACCGCGGCTTCGCCGGTCAGGGCCGCGCCGCGCGCCTCCAGGCCTGGGCCCAGCCCGTGCACGGCATCGACGAGCTCGAGCGCGGCACGGACGGCCCGCTCGGCGTCGTCCTCGTGCGCGACCGGCGCGCCCCACAGGGCCATCACCGCGTCGCCGATGAACTTCTCGACGATCCCACCGTGACGCTCCACCACCTCGCGCGCGAGATCGAAGTAGCGGGTCAGCAGCTCACGGACGTGCTCGGGGTCGCGGCCCTCGGACAGCGTGGTGAAGCCGACGAGGTCGGCGAAGAGGACCGTGACAAGGCGGCGCTCGGCGACACGCGCTTCGTTGCCGGTGGCGGCCGCGGGAGCGGCGAGGCCAGCTGCCGGGATTTCTCCCGGCTGGAGGCTGCTGCCGCACTCCCCGCAGAAGCGGGCACCGGGCGTGTTCGCCGACCCGCACGCGGGACACGAGACGGCAAGGCGAGTCCCGCACTCGCCGCAGAATTTTCGACCCGGCTCGTTCGCCGAACCGCAGGATGAACAGATCAAGTCGCGCCCTCGTGACCCCCTGAGCCGCAAGAGTAGCGGGCGTGACTGAACCAGCGCTCGGCTGCACCGGCGGCGCGCTCGGCGACGACGGGACATGGCCAAATTCCCATTGGAAACGTAGCATCGATGCCCGCGACGGATGCCCGGCGCTTGCGCGTCGGGCCATTCCCATTCGGACCGTGCAGACGCGCTACCCTGTGCGCGGCCCGGGTAGCCATTGGCGGGGGTTTCGGTCCAATGGGGGTGGGATGGACGGCTTCCTGGCCGCGGTGCTGCGTGCCGGCACGAGCGCGGGCTTCGGATACGGCGGCAAGTCGGGTAGCGCGCCGGCACCATTCGATGCGGTCGACGAAAGTCGGCTGGCGGGTCCCAGCGGCAGCCATCCACTTGCCGCGGTCGGCCTCGACGAGCTCGTGCGAACCAGGAGCGACGGCCTCGACGGCACGATCGAGATCGACGGCCCCGTTCGGGTCGGCGAGGGGATGCGGGGACGGCTTCGGCTGACGGCCGGCCGCGACATCGATGCGCGCGGCGCGGTGCTGCGGCTCGTCGGAGTTCGGCTGACCGAGCAGCGCCGGTCGTACGAGCAGCGCGACAGCAAGGGCCAGGTCACCCGTAGTGAGCAGTGGGTCGAAGTCGACGGCCGGCTGTTCGAAACGCTGCCGTTCACCGAACCGGTGCTGCCCGCGCGGCTGGCGGCTGGCCAGACCTTCGAAGCCGAGTTCAACCTGCCGGCGCCGCGGCTGGGGCCGCCGTCGGCGCATCTCGGGCCGGCGCTTGTTGGCGTGGGCGCTCGACGCGCGGTGGGACATCCCGATGGGTTCGGACGAGCACGTCGCCGCGCTCGTTGACGTGCAGCAGCACCCGGACTACCTGCGATCCGGGGCGGCGGGTCTGGCCGAAGGGTCGCTGTACGACGCGTGGCAGACCGGTGACGCGTCCATCGCGGTCTCGCCCCTGCCGCCGCGTGGCCGCGGGTTCGGAGGTCGACGTCACGGTGACGTGGCCATCGGCGGGGTCGGGCAGGGGAGCCCGGCTCGAATTGCAGGCCGACGTCGCGGCACCGAACGGGGTCTCCGATCTGGTCGTCTGGTCCACGACGCTCGACCCGTCGGCATTCCGGGACGGCATCACGGTCCGCATGCCGATCCCGGCCGATGCGCCGCCGACGGTCCTCGCCGACCGGGTCGGCGTGAGCTATCGGATCCGCGCGCTGGTCGATCGGCCGATGCGCTCGGACCTCGCCGTCGAGCGGGCGATCGCGATCCTCTGAAACCTTTCGGGCGGTCCCTGTCTCAGGTGGGTGTCGACCCCAATCCCTGGGAGATTCCCGAGTGCCTCACGTTGCCCGCCACCTGGTCCTCGCTGCCCTGGTGGCGCTTGTCGCGGTGGTGCTCGTCGCGCCCGTCGCTGCCTCCGCCGCGACCGTCTCCGTCAGGATCACCGATCGCCTTTCGCCGGCCGAGTTGACGGTCCCTGCCGGCACGACGATCCGGTTCGTGAACGCCGACGACGAGCGGCATCGGATGCGCTCGCAGTCCGGGCCCGCCGAATTCGACTCCCACAATCTCGAGCCGGGCCAGTCGTATTCGATGAAGCTGACGGCAAAGGGCACGTACACCTACCTCGACGAGCGCGAGGACGACGACACGCGGTATCACGGGCGGATCGTGGTCGGCGGCACGTCGTCCTCCACGAGCAAGCCGTCGTCGGGCGGTGGCTCGACGTCCACGACCCCGACGTCGGCCTCGGTCTCGATGGCGGGCCGTGCGTTCGGCCCCGGCACGGTGACGATTGCGGCCGGCGGCTCGGTCACGTTCCGCAACGACGACGACCGGGCGCACACGGTCACGGCGGACGACGGTGCGTTCGACAGCGGCCCGATCGGCGAAGGCGGGTCGTGGAAGCGGACGTTCAAGCAGGCCGGCTCGTTCTCGTACCTGTGCGCGATCCATCCCGAGATGACGGGCAAGGTGGTCGTGAAGGGCACGGGCGCGTCGGGTGGCTCGGCGGCTGATCCGGCGCCGGCCGCCACGCCGAAGCCCACGCCGACCCCGACGCCCGACGCCCGTCCCCGACGCCGACTCCGCCGCCGGCCGCTACGGCAACGGGCTCCGAAGCCGAGATCCAGGACTTCTCGTTCGCGCCCCCGAGCGTCAGCGGTTCCCGTGGGCTCGACGGTCACGTGGCGGAACGCCGGTGAGGCACCCCACACGGTCACTGCCTCGGACGGCTCGTTCGACTCGGACATGATCGCCGGCCGGTGGGTCGTGGGCCCGCACCTTCGAAGCCGCCGGGACCTTCCGCTACGTGTGCAGCTTCCACCCCGAGATGGAGGGCGTTGTCGAGGTCACGGCTGCCGAGGTCCGCCGCCGTCCGCCCCGCCGTCGAGTGCTCCCGCCGCGGTCGGCGCCGGTTGCCACCGCCGAACCGCCGCCCTCCGAACCCGCCCGAACCGGCGCCGTCTCGACCCAGGGGCCGACCTTCGGCGGCGAGCTCCTCGCGCGGGTCGTGATCGTTGGCGTGTTGATCGGCGGCGCGTTCCTGCTCTTCGTGCGCGCGGTCGGCGGCTCGGCGAAACGAGCAATCGGGGCTGAACCGCCGGCCTGAGGGCGGGCCGGCACCTCGACCTTCGATCTTGACGCTCGGAGCGAGGACGGTGACCCTTCCCGTGACATGGGCCGCATCCAGCGCAAGCGCCTCGATGCACCCGACGAGGTCCTCGAGCTTCCACGGCTGTCGGTGAACATCGTCCGGGTCGGCTCGCTGACGATCGGCCTCGGAACGGTCGAGCCCGGCTTCCGCTGGTCGACGCACGTGCGCAGGGAGATCGACGAGCCGCTCTGCCGGGTCCACCACCTGCAGCTCCTGCTGTCCGGGCGGTTCGCGGTCCAGATGGCAGATGGCGAGTACGTCGAGATCGGGCCGAACGAGATCTTCGACGTGCCGCCGGGCCATGACGCGTGGGTGCTCGGGGATGAGCCGGCGATCCTTCTCGACGTCCTCGGCAACATCGACCAGCTCGGGCGTCCCACGAGCAAGGATCGACATCGTCACGACCCTCCTGATGACCGACATCGTCGATTCGACCGCGACCGCCAGCCGGGTCGGGGACGCGGCGTGGAAGCAGATGCTCGGTGAGCACAATCGCCTCGTCCGGGGCCGGCTCGAGCGCTACCTCGGCGAGGAGGTGAACACGACCGGCGACGGCTTCCTGGCGATGTTCGCCAGTGCCCGCGGCGCGATCCGATGTGCAGCCTCGATCCGTGACGCGACCGCCGGGATCGGGCTAGCCCGTCCGGATCGGCATCCATACGGGCGAGGTCGAGCTGCTGCCGGGTGACATCGGCGGCGTCGCGGTCCATGCGGCCGCCCGGGTCATGGCCCTCGGTGGCGCGTCCGACATCATGGTCTCGTCGAGCACGCGGGGCCTCGTCGAGGATGGTGACCTTCGATTCGAGTCGCGGGGCGTGCAGGAGTTCAAGGGCCTTTCGATCCCGCTCGAGGTCTTCACGCTCGTCGACTGATCGACAACGCGATGTCGACGCCGCATAAGCGCCTGATAAGCGGCGCGCGCCATCGTGAACGGATGTACGACACGCGGCTCGGGAGTGCGGTCCGACTCCTCCGCCATCGTCGTGGCCTGACCCAGGCTGCACTCGCAGCGCGTGCGGGCGTATCTTCGGAAGCCGGAGTGATCCGGCCCAACGTTCTGGTGATGCACGGATGGCAACTGCAGAGCCGGATGCCAGCAAATCATTCAAGCAGTGAAACCTGGCCAGCCAGGCGGTGCGCAGGGGCGCGGTGCGCGGGGGCGTTACCGGTGCAACGGCCGGTGGCCGGTTGCCGCGGCCGGGGAAGACGCGCGCAAGGCCTGCGGCTACCGGGTGTGCCAGCCGCCGTCGACGATCAGTTCCACCCCGTTGACGGCCGTGTTCTCGAACAGGAACACCACCGCGCCGACGACCTCGTCCATCCGCGCCAGACGGCCGATGGGCGTCTGCGAGGTGTAGTGCGCGATCGCGGCCGGCTTCTCGGCCCAGTAGGGGCTGTCGCCGACGACGCCCGGATGGATCGAGTTGACGCGGACGGGCTTGAGCTCCTCGACGAGCGTCCGCACGAGCCCGACGACTCCGCGCGTTGACGGTCGTGACCGTGGTCGAGCCCGGGTACGGCCGCTCCTTGGCCATGCCACCGAACAGCACCAGCGACGCATCGTCGGTCAGCCGCCCGCGAAGGACGCTGACGACCGTCGTGAACCCGACGAGCTTCAGCGTCACGAGCCGGATCGCCCGCTCGATGCTGTAGTCGGCAGTGCTGTTGTCGTCGCGATCGATGGCCACCAGCGCCAACCGTGAGACCGGGCCGACATCCGCCAGCGCCCCTGCGATCGTCTCGGGCTGCGCGAGATCGAAGGTGATGCCACGGGTCTTCCCGCCCACCTCGGCCACGGCGTTCGCCACGTTCTCCGGCGTCTGGCCGGTCAGCACGACGTCCCGCCCCGCCCTCGCATAGTGCCTGACGATCTCCAGCCCCATCGCGCGCGTGCCGCCGACGACGACGACCGAACCGTCTCCTGCCATCTATTCCTCCTCGAACCGCTTCCAGACCGGCACCCAGCGATAGGAGTGTCGTGCCGGCGGCTGCGGTGCCTGGGTCTCGATCCAGCGCACCCGGCCCGTGCCGTTGTTGTAGAAGCCGTGCACGGCGCCGACGCCGGCGAACACCACGTCGCCGGCCCGCACCGTGTGGACCGTGCCGTCGAGCTCGGCCTCGCACTCGCCGTCGAGGAAGAAGTACGCCTCCTCGAACGGGTGGTCGTGCTGCTGGGCCGAGCCACCGGGCTCGTAGTCGACCGTGAACATCGTCAGCAGCTCGGCACCGAAGACGCGATCGATCAGCATTTTGACCGAGATCCCGCTGTACACGACCAGTGCCGTGTCCATGCCGGCCGACGCCCGGCCTCGCGCGGGATCGGTCAATCGAAGTGCCTCGGCCTGCGGTGGCGTTCCGTCGTAGTGGCCGACCCAGCGCAGGCGCGGATCGCCGAAGGCCGGCCGCACGGCGCGCGCGTCCAGTCCCGCGAGGTCCGGCGGCGTCTTCTCGAAGAACGTGTCCTTGCGGCCGGCGTCGGGGGCGAGTCGTTGTGGCGTGTTCATCGACATCCAGCGGACCGGCTCGTCGCGACCGTTCGCCAGCGTGTGCTGCACGCCGATCGGGACCAGCGCGAAGTCGCCCTTGTGCAGGCGATGGACGGTGCCGTCGACCTCGAGCAGCAGCTCGCCGTCGAGGACGTACAGCGACTCCTCGAACGAATGGAAGTGGCGACAGATCCAGCCGCCGGCCTGGCAGCGAGCCGATCGCGATCTCGGTGTGGACGGCGCCCTGCTCGGGGCCGACGACAACGGCGCGGGCCAGACCGTGGGCCGTGGGGGAGGAGGGGTTCGGAGTGGCGACCTGGTCCCAGTCCACGCGTCCTACGAAGTGCGCCACGCCTGCCTCCGTTCGAGGATGCCCGAGGAGATCGAGTGTGCAGTGTCAGTACACACGGGTCAATCCGACGTTGAACTAGCGGGAGGCTTCCTCGGCACCGCTGCGGGGCGTCCCAGGACCCGGGTCGGCCGGGCGCCGGCCCAGGCACGAACCAGATCGCATGGACCGGCTCGTCGCCGGTATTGAACAGTCGATGTGGTCGCCCCGAATCGAACGCGACGGCGTCGCCCGGCCCGAGCAGGTACTCGTCGAAACCGACGTTCACGCCGAGCCGGCCGCTGAGGACGTAGCCCCACTCCTGGCCGCCGTGGCGCTGGAACTCGTGTTCGGGACTCGACGCCCCGCCGACCTCGTAGGTCACGTAGAGGAAGTCGACATTCGGGAGCGATGCCGTCGTCAGCCGCTCCCAGATGACGCCCGACGCGAGCCGGATGGACTTGCGGCCCTTGGCCCGCTGGACCGGTCCGGCGGGCATCGTCGCACCGCTGAGCTCCTCGGACGCAGCCGGCTCGGGCGCCTTTGACGGCCGTTTGGCATCGGGATAGACCAGCTCGTCGAGCGAGATCCCGAGCTCGGTGACGATCGCGTAGAGCGTGCTGACCGACGGCTTGGCCCGCCCGGTCTCGACCTGGGAGATGAGGCTCGGCGAGACCCCCAGCCGCTCGGCGAGTCCGCGCAGGCTGAGGCCGCGGGCCTGGCGCGCTTCGCGCAGGCGATCGCCCATCTCGCCGTATTCGAGGCCTGCACCGTTCCCGCGGTTGCGGCTCACGAACCCTCCCTCAGGACGCTTGCATCGTAGCCCGTCACCCGGTCTCCACGAGGTTCGGCTGGGCCAGCCGGCCTCCGGCCTTGCGGCGGATCCGCTCCGCCGACTCGGTCGCGTCGCGCATGCGTGCCGCTGCGTCGATCCCGACAAGCTCGCCGCCGCGCTTCACGAACCGACCCGCGACGAGGACGGAATCGACGTTGGCGGGCGTCACCGTCCGGACGATCGCCGATTCGACCGCCGCCAGCGGCCCGACGTTGAGATCGTCGGCCCGGATCAGCAGGATGTCCGCCGCCTTGCCCGGCGTCAGCGAGCCCACCTCGTCGCCGAGGCCGAGCGCCCGGGCGCCGGCGAGCGTGCCGATCTCCAGGACGCGGCGGAACGTCAGCGCCGGCGAGCGACGCCGTCGGCGTCCCCTCCCACGGGATGCCCATGTTCCACGCCACGTTCATTGCCTGGAACAGGTCAATCGGGGCGAGCGACGTTGCGTCGATCGAGAACGACACGTCGACGCCGGCCGCGAGGAACGACAGCAGCGCCGCGCGCGGGTCGCCCGCGTCACCGAGCCGCAGCTCCGAATGGACGGCGTAGCTCAGCGGCGTCCCGGTCCGGGCCAGCGCCGCGCGATCGTCGGCGGTCGCGGCCAGGAAGTGGGCGATCAGGAACTCCGGCCCCAGGTAGCCCTTGCGTTCGAGCTCCGTCGCGTCGACCGCGGTGGATGCCCCCTGCACGGTGTGGATCGCAACGGGCAGTCGACGCTGCTTCGCATCGGCCATCTCGGCGTCGAACGCGTCCATGCTGCCGAGGTCGGGTCCGCGCAGGTTGACCCCGAGGTGGACCCGCCCCGCGAAGGCGCCGTCGCCCTCGAACCACTCGCGCCGGACGCGGTCGATGTCGGTGAAGTCGAGCGGCGTGTTGACGTCGAGGCCGTCGATGTGGCCGTAGGCGTAGCGGGCCCGAGCCGGGATGTCTCGATGCGCGGACAGCTCCGCATCGGCGTGCTCAGGCGTCCGCGTGTTGTGCGACCAGTTGTGGACCGTGGTGATCCCCGCGTTCAGCGCCTCGGCGAGCCCGAGCGCCACGCTGCGATAGAAGTCCTCGGGCTCGTACAGGGCCGATGTCGCCCACTTCGCCGGGAAGTACTCGAAGTCCTCGGTCACGAAGTTGCGTCCGAGCGAGCTCCACATGTGCCAGTGGGTCTCGACGAGCCCGGGCATCACGATCATGCGTGAGGCGTCGACGACCTCGGCGTCGCGGGCCCCCGCGCCGCCGCCCAGTCCGCGACCGACCTCCGCGATCCGCCCGTCGCGTACCAGCACGTCCGCGTCGTTCAGGGTGCCGATCGCCGGGTCGACGCTGACGACGGTGCCGCCGCGGATGAGCAGGTCAACGTTCGGAGCCACGGTCAGTGCGGTCCCTCCTGGAGGCCGACGAGCTGCGCAATGAGCGTCTCGTTCGAGCGGAGCGCTTCGGGCTCACCGGTCCACGACAGCACGCCTCCGTCGCCGATGACCGCGACGCGATCGGCGACCGACAGCGCGAGGTCCACGTTCTGCTCGGCGAGCAGCACCCCGTGGCCGCGCTCCCGGACTTCGCGGATGCGCTCGCCCACCTGGCCGACCACCGCCGGCGACAACCCCTCAGACGGTTCGTCCATGATGATCAGGTCGGGGTTGGCCATGAGCGACCGGCCGATCGCGAGCATCTGCTGCTCCCCGCCCGACAGCGTCCCGGCGCGCTGGCGCGAGCGTTCGCGGAGGCGGGGAAACAGCTCGTACACCGAGCCCAGGTCCCACTCGCTGCGGCCGCGTTGCTGTTGGGCGATCCGCAGGTTCTCCTCGACCGTCAGCGACGCGAACACGCGCCGGCCCTGCGGCACGATGCTGATCCCGGACCGCGCGACCTGGTGGGCCGCCAGCGTCCGGAGGTCGCGAGCCGCGGAAGCTGGATCGAGCCCGCCTGTCGCGACCGGCGGGCGGAGCCCGCAGATCGACCGCAGCAGGGTCGTCTTGCCCATCCCGTTGCGCCCGAGCAGGGCGAGCACCTCGCCCTCGCCGACGCTCAGCGAGATCCCGTTGAGGACGCGCGCCGAGGCGTAACCCGCCTCGAGATCGACGACCTCAAGCACGGGCGACCGCCCGGCCGAGGTAGACCGCCTGGACGGTCTCGTCGCGCCGCACATCGTCGGGCGTCCCGGATGCGATGACCTTTCCGTTGTGCATGCACACGACGCGGTCGGCGAGTCCGAGCGCCAGCGACATGTCGTGCTCGATCAGGAGCACCGGGAGGGTGCGCGGCAGATCCTCGAGCAACTTCCAGAGCTTGCCTCGCTCGGCGATCGCGAGACCGGCCGCCGGCTCGTCGAGCAGCAGCAACTGCGGCTCGCTGACGAGCGCCATCGCAACCTCGAGCTGGCGTTGCTCGCCGTGCGACAGGTCGGCGACCCGGACGCGCGGCGCGGCCCTGGAGGCCGGCGCGCTCGAGCGCCTCGCGAGCTGCGCGGCCCGGCTCGTCGTCCGCGGACATGCGACTCCAGAACCGCCACCGGTCCCGGCCGCGGGTCTGGCTCGCCAGCCGGACGTTTTCGAGCACGGTCAGGCCGACGAAGAGGTTCGATACCTGGAACGTCCGGGCGAGGCCGAGCCCCGCCCGGTGGTGCGCGGCCATCCGCGTCACGTCCCGGCCAAGCAGGTCGATGCGGCCGCCGGACGGCCGCATCTCGCCCGCGATGAGCCGGAACAGCGTGGTCTTGCCCGCGCCGTTCGGTCCGATGACCGAGACCCGCTCGCCCGCCCCAAGGGTCAGCGAGACCCCGTCGACGGCGACGACGCCGCCGAAGCGGCGGCTGACCCCATCGAGGGCGAGAGCGGGCGGGCCCGCGTCGGTCATCAAGTTGGCTACTGCTGGCCGGTGTAGTCGCGGCTGAACACCGGGTTGGCCAGGAACGCATCCTTGCCGTAGGTCCAGAACTGGCTGACGTCCGGGATCGTCTCGTCGACCACGTTCCAGAACTTGCCGTCGTCGCGGGCCTCGACGTGCTCGCGGTTGACCCCGCCGACGATGTTGTTCGTATCGTCGAACGCGATCGGGCCGTAGACGCTGTCGTCGAACGTCAGCCCCTGGGCGGCCTTCGACGAAGTCCTCGCCGTCCACCACGCCGCCGGTCTGCTCGAGTGCGCCCGCGATGACCTGCGCCATCAGGTACGACCCGGCCGCGTAGAGCGAGGGGATCTCGTCGTAGCGGCTCTCGTATTCCTCGACGAATTTCTGGACCTCGGCCGAGTCACGACCCTCGGTCCAGTAGCTGAAGCTGGTGATCCCGTTGGCCGCTTCGCCCTGGTCGCGCAGCAGGACCTGGTCGGCGAAGCAGCAGTTGCCGATGAGCGGCGTGTCCTGCATGCCGAAGCTGGTCCACGCCTTCCAGAACAGGATGGCGTCGGGGCCGCCGGCGGAGCCGACGAAGACGACGTCGGGTTGCGACGCCTGGGCCTGCGTCACGTAGGTGCCGAAGTCCTGCGGTGCCGAGCGGGTGCCAGATCTGCTCCTTGATCGTGCCGCCGGCACCGGTGAAGCCGGACACGAACCCGCCGCAGCTCTCCCAGCCGAAACCGTAGTCGGGGCAAATCGTGACTGCCTCGCGATGGCCCTCGTCATAGGCCCACTGGCCGGCCGGGAAGTTCGACTGGCTGCTGGTGTATCCGACGCGCATGACGAGCGGGTTGAACAGCCGCTGTGTCAGGTCGTCGGCGCCCGAGATATGGAACGACGGAATGCCCTGGCCGGCGACGTAGTCGGCGACCGCGTAGGCGGTGTTGGCGAGGATCGGGCCGGCCGTCATGTCCACGCCGACCTCTTCGACGAGTCGCCGGGCCTTGGTCAGCGCGACCTCTGGATCGCCGGCGTCGTCCTCGTAGACCGTCTCGACGGTGACGCCGCCGGCCGTGTTGCCGTTGAGTTCCCAGTAGAGATCCCAGCCGCGCTTCATGTCGGTGCCGAGTGCGGCCACGAAGCCGGTCGTCGGCGAGATGAAGCCGACGGTGACCGTGCCACCCGCGCCGGCGCTGGCCGGCGCTTCGGACGCGGGCGCGCTGGCGGGCGCCTCGGACGGCGGCGGGGCGGCCGACTCCGCGGCGGCCGACTCCGCGGCCGGTGCCGAGCTCTGCGCCGCGCCGCCGCAGGCGGTCACGACGAGGACGGTGATGGCGGCGAGGACACCGAGTCGCCACGACCCGGGCTTCGCGCTCCTTCTGGCATCCATGGACATGCTCCTCCTCACTGCGGCTCCGATGGCCGCCCGTCCGCTGCCCCCACGACTGCCTGGTCCTCGAGGAGCGACGGGGTCGCCGCCCTCGCGCCGGGTTCGGCGTCCTGCCGACCCCGGACCTCTCCCTGGCGCCAGCGCGTGACCGCGCCGACGACGCCGCCCGGTGCGAAGAGCACGACGGCGATGAAGACCAACCCGAGGAGCGTCGGCCAGCGCTCGACGTACGAGCTCAGCCAGTGCTCCGTTCCGACGACGACGCCCGCCCCGATGAGCGGGCCCAGCAACGTGCCCGTGCCGCCGAGGATGACCATCACGACGGCCATCGCCGAGCGACTGAACGAGGCGACGTTCGGGCTGATGAATTCGGCCTGCCACACGATCAGCACCCCCGCGCTGCCGGCCAGCAGGCCGGACAGCATCACCGCGAGGAACTTGGCCTTCGACACCGAGTAGCCGAGGCTCGACATGCGGCTCTCGCTCTCGCGCGTGCCGCGCAGGACCAGCCCGAACGGCGACCGCGCGACGATGGCGCGGAAGGCGACCGCGAGCACGAAGGCGACGACGGTCAACAGGTAGAAGGCGGTCGGGCTCGCGAGCAGCGCGGGGCGATCGATGCCGGTCAGGCCGTTCTGGCCGCCGGTGATCGTCGACAGCTTGAGGGCGAGCCCGTAGACGACGATGCCGAGCGCCAGCGTGATCATGAGGAACACGATCCCGCGGGTGCGCATCGTCGTCAGCGCATACACGGCGGAGACTGCGAGCGTCACCGACGAGCGCCAGCCCGAGCTGGACCGGCGGGCCGACGCTCTCGGTCGTACCCCACGCGATGGCGTAGGCGGCACTCGCCGCGATCCCGGCATGCCCGATGGACACGAGCCCGCCCTGGCCGGCGAGGAGGTCGACGCTGGACGCCAGCAGTCGCGGCGACGAACACGAGCGACAGCAGCGTCACGAGATAGGTCGGGAGGACGAACGGCGCGGCCAGGGCCACGACGATCGCCCCACCGATGGCGAGGCGGCGGACCTGTCGGCCGGTCACGTCGAGCGACCGAACAGGCCCGCGGGACGCAGGACGAGGATGATCGCCATGGGGCGAAGACGGCGAAGTACGACAGCTCGGGCAGCCACACCCGCGAGAAGGCGTCGATCAGGCCGATGAGCACGCTTCCGAGCGCCGCCCCACCGATGCTTCCCAGGCCGCCGACGATCACGACGACGAGCGCGAACAGGAGGATCTCGGTGTCGGCGCCGGGGCCGATCGTCAGCAGACCCGCGGCGATCATCCCGGCCGTGCCGGCCAGCACCGAACCGACGAAGAACATGCCGGCGAAGACGCGGTCGACGTCGATGCCCATGGCCGAGACCATCTCGCGATCGTCGACCCCGGCGCGCAGCACCGCGCCGATCCGCGTCCGCTGCTGGACGACGGCGAGGATCACGCCGACGGCCACCGCGAAGGCGATCACGAACAGCCGGTAGGTGGGGTAGGTGACGGGTCCGATCGGCGTCCCGCCAACGAGCGGTGGCGGCGGATCCGCCGACCGCGGGTTGCCGCCGAACACGGCCAGGATGAGATCGGCGATGACCAGCGCGATGCCGACGGTCAGGAGCACCTCGGGCAGCTCGCGGCCGCGCACGCGATGGAGCAGCACCCGCTCCGAGAAGAGGCCCACCAGCCCGACCGAGAACCCGGCTGCCACGACGCCGAGGACCCAGCTGCCGGTCACGGCGGCAACGGAGATGCCGATCGAGCCGCCCAGGAGGTACAGCGCGCCGTGTGCGAGGTTCACGATGCGCATCACGCCGAAGACCAGCGTGAAGCCGCTTGCGACGAGGAACAGCAATGCGGCGAACGTCAGGCCGTTGAGGACCTGGAGGGCAAGGAACTCGGGCGACACGAATCTCCCGTTCCTGGAGGCGGGTGATGCGGTCGGGCTAGTGTAGTGTCACTGCACACACAGTCAAGGTTGGTGTGGAGCGTCGTTGAATTGGTCGGGCAACCGCGGCATACTGCCGGGCACACCCTGGGACGCTCTTTTCGCTTCCTCTCGGCGATCGACGCCGGCTGATCGCCGCCATCGCAAGGAGATGACCCTGTGAGCGCCGTCGACGCCGCTGCGCCACCCGTCACCGCGACCCGGCCGATCCCGTCACCCGGGTCGCTGAACGTCGACTGGGAGGAGCGCTGGAACGTCGAGCGGATGCGGACGTACCGGCTCGGCCGCGCCAGGTCGGCGCTCGCCGCTTCCGACCTGGGCGCCGTCCTGCTGTTCGACTTCAACAACATCCGTTACACGACGAGCACCCACATCGGCGAGTGGGCGCGCGACAAGATGACGCGCTACGCGCTGCTGACCCGCGGCGGCGACCCGCACATCTGGGACTTCGGCTCGGCGGCCAGGCACCACCGCCTGAACTGCCCGTGGCTGCCGCAGGAGAACGTGCATGCCGGGATGATCGGGCTGCGCGGGGCGGTCGCCCCCGACGCCGGCCTGTTCCGCCGCGCGGCCCGCGAGATTGCCGAAATCCTGCGCACCGAGGGCGTCGCCGACATGCCGCTCGGTGTCGACCTCGTCGAGCCGCCGATGGCGGCTGCCCTGGCCGACGAGGGGATCGTGGTGCGTGACGGGCAGCAGGTCATGCTCGACGCGCGCGAGGTCAAGTCCGTCGACGAGATCATCCTGCTCAACACGGCCTGCGCCATGGTCGACGGGGCCTACCAGTACATCTCGGAGCGCCTCAAGCCGGGCGTCCGTGAGAGCGAGCTCGTCGCGGAAGTCACCAAGGTCCTGTTCGATCTCGGGTCGGAGCACGTCGACAACATCAACGCGGTGTCGGGCGAGCGCTGCAGCCCGCACCCGCACGTGTTCAGCGACCGCATCATCCGGCCCGGCGACCAGGCCTTCTTCGACATCATCCACACGTTCGTCGGCTACAAGACGTGCTACTACCGCACGTTCGTGGTCGGGTAAGGGCACAGACGCGCAGCGCGACGCGTACAAGCAGGCGCGCGAGTGGATCGACGCGTCGATCGAGCTGATGAAGCCGGGCATCGGCACGGACCAGGTTGCCAGCGTCTGGCCAAAGGCCGAGGAGTTCGGCTTCTCGAACGAGATGGAGTGCTTCGGGCTCCAGTTCGGCCACAGCGTCGGCCTCTTCCTCCACGAGCGCCCGATCATCAGCCGCCTGAATTCGCTCGACCACCCGGTCGAGCTCAAGGAGGGCATGGTCATCGCGCTCGAGACGTACTGTCCGGCGAAGGACGGGTTCTCGGCGGCCCGGATCGAGGAAGAGGTGGTCGTGACCGCCGAGGGGCCGCGCGTGATCACCAAGTTCCCGTCAGACGAGCTGTTCGTCGCCAATGCCTACTGACGCGCCGGCCGTGGACGTCGAGACCGGCCTGCGGCTGTACCGGATCATGGTCGAGTGCCGGACCTTCGAGGTCCGCGCGCAGGAGCTCTTCTTCGAGGGCCTCGTGCGGGGGACGACCCACCTCGGGCCGGGCCAGGAGGCGGTCGCGGCCGGGTTCGCGGCGGCGATGCGCGACGACGACTACACGTTCGCCACGTACCGCGGCCACAACCACGCCCTGGCCCGCGGCACGCCGATGGGCCCGCTGTACGCGGAGCTGTTCGGCCGGGCGAACGGGCTGCTCGGCGGCAAGGGCGGCTCGATGCACATCACCGACGTGGACCACCACATGATGGGTTCGTACGCCATCGTCGGCGCTCACCTCCCGATCGCCCTCGGCGCCGCGTGGTCCGCCCAGTACCGCAAGTCCGGGCAGGTGGCGGTCTGCTTCTTCGGCGACGGGACGACGAACATCGGCGCCTTCCACGAGGCGCTGAACATGGCCGCGGTCTGGAAGGCCCCGGTCGTCTTCGTCTGCGAGAACAACCAGTACATGGAGTACACGCCGATCCGGGCGGTGACCGCGGTGGAGCATCCGGCCGCGGACCGGGCTGCTGCCTACGGCCTCGAGTCGATCCTGATCGACGGCAACGACGCGGATGAGGTCTACGGGACGGCGAGGCGGGTCATCGAACGGGCACGGAACGGCGACGGGCCGTCGCTCGTCGAGGCCGTCACGTACCGCCACGGCGGGCACTCCCGCGCGGACCCCGGCAAGTACCGGCCGGACGACGAGGTCGCCGCGTGGCTGGCGAAGGACCCGATCCCGCGGCAGCGTGCACGGCTGATCGAGCTGGGCGTTCCGGAGGCGGACCTCGACACGATCGACGCGGAGGTCAAGGCCGCCGTGGCGGCGGGCGAGGCCGAGGCGAAGGCCGGGCCCGAGCCGTCGGCGGCCGTGCTCGAGACGCAGGTCTGGGCCGACGGGGGCTCGTCGTGGCGGAGCGACGGTCATGCCTGAGCTGACGTACCGCGGCGCGGTCGCGGCCGGCATCGCCCAGGAGATGGAGCGCGACAGCTCGGTCGTGTTCATCGGCGAGGACGTCGGCGCGGCAGGCGGCGTGTTCAAGACGACCGAGGGCCTGCTCGACAGCTTTGGCCCGGACCGCGTGCGCGACACGCCGATCAGCGAGCAGGCGATCGTCGGCGCCGTGATGGGCGCGGCGATGACCGGCCTGCGCCCGATCGGCGAGCTGATGTTCAGCGACTTCTTCGCTGTGGCCTGGGACATGGTCGCCAACCAGATCGCCAAGACCCGCTACATGACCGACGGCCAGGTGGCGCTGCCGCTCGTCCTGCGCACGGCGAATGGCGGCGGACTGCGTTTCGGCGCGCAGCACAGCCAGAGCGTCGAGAACTGGGCGATGGCGATCCCCGGCCTGAAGGTCGTCGCGCCGTCGAACCCGGCCGACATGAAGGGCCTGCTGGCGGCGGCGATCCGCGACCCTGATCCGGTGATCGTGTGCGAGCACAAGGCCCTGTTCGCGGACAAGGGCGAGGTCCCCGACGGCGAGCACGTCGTGCCGCTGGGCCAGGCGACCGTGGTCCGCGAGGGCGGCGACGTGACGATCGTGGCGCTGGCGGCGATGGTGCCCCGCGCCGTTGCCGCCGCCGAGCGCCTGCAGACCGAGGCCGGCATCGACGCCGAGGTGATCGACCTCCGGACGCTGGTGCCGCTCGACGTCCCGACGCTCCTCGCCTCCGTCGAGAAGACGAGCCGGCTGGTGACCGTCGAGGAGAACCCGCGGCTGTGCGGCTGGGGCGCGGAGATCGCCTCGATCGTCGCCGACGAGGGGTTCTGGAGCCTCGACGCGCCGATCGTCCGGATCACCGCCCCGCACGTCCCGCTGGCATCGGCGCCGGGGCTCGAGGACCTCGCGATGCCCTCGCGCCGAGCGGATCTTCGACACGGTCCGCCGCCGGCTCGAGGAAGCGCGGTGACCGGAGCCTCCCCGGTCCGCACTGTGGCCGTCCTCGGGACGGGCCACATGGGCTCCGCGATGAGCCGTGCGCTCGCCGCCGCCGGCTTCGATCTCGTGCTCTACAACCGGACGCTGTCGCGAGCCGAACCGCTGGCGGCGGAGCTCGGGGCGCGGGTCGCGAACACGGCCGCCGAGGCGGTCGCGGCCGCGGACATGGCGATCAGCATGGTCGCCGACGAGCCCGCGGTGGCTGAGCTCTACCGCGGGGACGGCGGCGTCCTCGACGGCCTGGCGGCCGGCAAGATCGTCGCCGACATGAGCACGGTGCCGCCATCGGTCGTGCTCGGCCTGGCCGACGACGTCCGCGCCACGGGCGCCGCGATCCTCGATGCGCCGGTATCGGGCAGCACCGTGCTCGCCCGATCGGGCGCGCTGACGATCATGGTCGGCGGTGACGAAGCGGTCCTCGACCGGGCGCGCCCGGTCTTCGATGCCCTGGCAAAGCGGGTCTTCCACCTTGGCGCGCTGGGCAACGGCGCGGCGATGAAGCTCGCCGTGAACACGCTGATCTTCGGGCTCAACCAGGCCCTCGCCGAGGGGTTCGTGATCGCCGAGCGGGCAGGCATCGACCGCGCGCTCGCCTACGAGGTCCTCGCCGCCAGTGCGGCCGGCGCCCCGTATGTCGAGTACAAGCGGGCCGCCTTCCTCGACCCCGAGGGGACGCCGCCGGTCTTCACGATCGAACTGGCGGCCAAGGACCTCGACCTCATCACCGGCTTCGCGGACCGCCTCGACGTCCCGGTCCCGCAGGCCCGCACCAACCTCGACGTCCTCCGTGCCGCGCTGGCCGACGGCCACGCCGGGGCCGACTTTGCGGCGGTCGCGGTGCATCTCAGGGGAGGAGGGCCGGGCCAGGGCCAATGACCGGGTGACCCGCAGCTCGTTCACGCGCAGACCCAGCGGTTTCCAGCACGACGGAAGTGAGAAAGGGGCGCAGTCGTGACCGAACGGATCCTCATCAAGGGTGGCATCGTCCTGACGCAGGACGACGCACTCGGCGAATTGAACGGCGCCGACGTGCTCGTCGAGGACGACCGGATTGCCGAGGTCGGCCGGGACCTGTCGGCCGCCGACGCGCAGGTGATCGACGCGGCCGGCGACATCGTCATCCCGGGCTTCATCGACACCCACCGACACACCTGGGAGACGTCGATCCGGACGTGTGCCCCGGACTACCCGCTCATCACGTACTTCGGTTCGATCCTCGACAAGTTCGCGCCGCACTACCGGCCCGAGGACGTCTACGCGGCGACCCTGTGGGGTGCCCTCGAGGACATCAACGCGGGCATCACCGGGCTCGTCGACTGGGCGCACATCATCAACACCCCCGACCACGCGGATGCCGGGATCAACGCACTCCAGGAGTCGGGCATCCGCTCGGTCTACGCCTACGGCTTCGGCAACACGTCGCTCGTCGACTGGTGGTTCGGCCCGGACTACACGGGCAGCACCCTGATGATCGATGGGCCCGACGCGCGGCGAATCCGACAGCAGTACTTCGCCTCGGACGAGGGCCGCGTCACGATGGGCCTCGCCACGCGCGGCACCGGCTTCTGCAAGCCCGACGTCGTCCGCACCGAGTGGGAGCTGGCCAAGGAGCTCGGCATCAACATCACGGTCCACGTCGCGATGGACCGCTTCGGCTACACGAAGGGCCAGATCACGGCCCTGCGTGACATGGACCTGCTGTACCCGAACACGACCTACGTCCACGCCTCGCACTTCAGCGACGAGGAATGGGCGCTGGTCCGCGACTCGGGCGGGAACGTCTCGTTCGCGCCACAGATCGAGGTCCAGATGGGCCATGGCTGGGCGCCGGCGGTCACCGCGCTCGAGTACAACATCCCCATTGGCCTGTCGTCCGATGTGGCCACGACTGCGTCCGCCGACCAGTTCACCCAGATGCACGCGATCTTCGGCTCCGAGCGCGGGTCGCAAGCACCAGACCGCGTGGGATCGATGACCTTGACGGGCTGAGGCCTCCCCGGGCCTGATCACCTCGCGGCAGGTGCTGCGCTGGGCCACGCTCGGGGGCGCCGAGGTCGCCGGCATCGCCGACCGGACCGGCTCGATCACGCCCGGCAAGAAGGCCGACATCGTGGTCATCGACGGCTCGGCGGTGAACGTCGCACCGATCATCGACCCGGTTGGGGCGGTCGTCTGCGCGGCCGACATCTCGAACGTGAAGACGTCCTTGTCGACGGCGACATCCTCAAGCGCGACTTCCGGCTGGCAGCCTCGCTGACCGACCCGCGGAAGAAGGTCGAGGCGTCGCGGGACTACCTGCTCGAGAAGTTCGGCGAGCCCGAGGCGGGCTGGCTGACGGCCGTCCGGTCGGGAGGTCGCTGCGACCGGCTGACTGGCACACCACAGCGGGGCGTCACCGGCGACGTCCCGCGCTCCTTCGGGCGGTCGGTCTTTCCCCCAGGACCGACCGCCCGAGCTCGTTCCGTGGCGGGGGGCGACCGCTGCCGTCCGTGCCCGCAGCCATCTGCCAGATATCAGCCCGGGTAATGCGTGGCAGGCCCGAGCGACCGGAACGGCTCGTTTTCCGGTCAGATATCACTGGGCGCGATGGGTGGCCATCGAATTGGCCGAATCCCAGCCGATTGCCTGACTTTCATCACGGGGATTGATATTTGGCGCACGTCGGGTCGGCCGACGGGGCCGGCACGGGGACCATGGAACGCCAGGCGTTCAAACGGACCGCTGGCGCGCGTTCCGTTCGTTGGACGGAACGGTTGGCGTTCCACATGACGGCTCGCCAGGCTGACTGGAACGCCCAGCGGTCCATCCGACCGCCTCAGCCGCTGGATTGAACGCTGAGCGATCCAAGCGAAGCGGTGCGAGGCCGCGGGCGTTTGGCGCGCCGGCCGGCACCGTCCCGGTCAGACCTTCTCGAGGAGCCTCGCCAGGAACGTTCGGGTCCGCTCGTCGCGCGGCGCCTCGATCACCTGCTGCGGCGGCCCACCCTCGAGGAACACCCCCTCCTCGATGAAGTAGACCCGGTCGGCGGCCTCCCGGGCGAACGCCATCTCGTGCGTCACCACGATCATCGTCGAGCCCTCGTGGGCCAGGTCGGCCATGACGTGCAGCACCTCGCCGACGAGGGTCGGGTCGAGCGCCGAGGTGGGCTCGTCGAACAGCAGCACCTTGGGTTCCATCGTGAGCGCCCGGGCGATCGCCGCCCGCTGCTTCTGGCCGCCCGACAGCCGGGCCGGGTACTCGTCGCGCTTGTCCAGGAGGCCGACCTTGTCGAGGTACTTCTCGGCGGTCGCCACGGCCTGGTCGCGCGGCACCTTCTTCACCCGGACCGGCCCCTCGATGACGTTCTCGAGGACCGTCATGTGCGGGAACAGGTTGAACTCCTGGAACACCATCTGGGCCTGCAGCCGGATCTGGCGGATCTCCTCGCGGTGGCGCCGGGTCCGGGTCGTCGAGCGGTGATGCCTGGACGCGGATGTTGGCGAGCTCGACCGTCCCGACCGTCGGCTCCTCGAGGAAGTTCATGCAGCGCAGGAGCGTGCTCTTGCCCGGATCCGGACCGGCCGATGATGCAGATCGTCTCGCGCGGGTAGACCTCGAGCGTCACGCCGCGCAGCACGTGGTTGGTGCCGAAATACTTCTCCAGCGACGTGACGCGCACGATCGCCTCCGCCCCCGGCGGTGTGAGCTTGCCGCGGGCGGCGAACGGGTCGCGGATCGGCTCGGGATAGGCGACGGTCACACGCGGCGGTCGCTTTCGGCCATCCGCTGCTCGAGGCGGTCCTGGAAGAGCGACAACGCGAGCGACAGGACCCAGTAGATCAGCGCGGCGAGCAGCAGCGTCTCGAGCGATCGGAACTTGCTTGAGCCGACCGTCTGCGCCCGCCACAGGAGCTCCTGGACCCCGATGATCGAGACGAGCGCGGAGTCCTTGATCATCGCGATGAACTCGTTGCCGATCGCCGGCGTCACGATGCGGATCGCCTGCGGCAGCACGACCCGGCGCATCGTCAAGCGGTCGGTCATGCCGATCGATTGCGCCGCCTCGATCTGGCCGCGCGGGATCGCCTGGATCCCGGCCCGGAAGATCTCGGTCATGTACGCGCCGTAGTTGAAGGACAGCGCGAAGATCCCGAGGAAGATCAAGGGTATCCCCGCGAAGCCCGGCCAGATCTGCGGCAGGGCGAGGTAGATGAACAGGATCTGGACGATGAGCGGCGTGCCGCGGACCAGCGAGACGTAGAAGCTGGCGATCCCGTAGATCACCGCGTTCGACGACAGCCGTCCGAGCGCCCCGAGGATCGCCAGGATGCAGGCGAAGAAGATGGAAGCCGCGGAGATGACGATCGTCAGCGGTACGCCGGCGAGGATGTACGCCTGCCACTCGCGCAGGAACGTCGAGATCGATCTTGCCGGCCAGCCACAGGCCGCCGACGAGCAGCCCGATGAGGACGATCCAGGTGAGAACGACGGTCGTCCGGAAGCGGAACCGCTGCCGAGTGCGCCGGCGCGCGATCTGGTCGACGATCGGGTCCATGGCGCGCTGGACGCGGCCGGGTTCGAGCGCGGCCGGGACGGGCCCGCCTTGGCTGATGCCCAACGAGGCATCCTCCCGCTTATGTGCGGCGAGGGCGTCGCGCTGACGCCCCCGCCGTGTCAGGTCAGGACGATCAGCCGCCCTGCTTCTCGGTCAGATCCTTGCCGAACCACTTCTCGGACATGGCCTTGAGCGTTCCGTCCTCGCGCATCTCGGTGAGGATCTCGTTGACCCGGGTAACCATGTCGCTCGCGTCCGGCCCGCTCTTGTCGAACGCGACCGCGAGCGGCTCGAAGAAGACCGGGTCGCCGACGGCGACGACCGGCAGGCCGTCGTCGATCGCGTCCTGGACCGTCGTCGACGAGCTGAGCCAGCCGTCGAATTCGGTGCGGCCCGCCTTCCATGCCTCGGCGCACAGCCGGTCCGTCTCCTGTGTTGTCGAGGTCGCGCCTTCCGGTGGCGCGGTCTGCGGGCTCTCGGTCCCGAAGTCGAGCGTGCCGCCGAGCCAGTCGAGGTAGGTCGTGCCGGAGCCGACGCAGACCACCTTGCCGGCGAGCCCGTCGAGCGTCGTGATCCCGCTGTCCGCGCGCGCGGCCATCTGGGCCGGCGTGTAGTAGTAGGGATCGCTGAAGTCGAGGATCTCCTGGCGAGGCGACGTGATCGTCATCGAGCCGACGCTGAAGTCCCAGCGCCCGCCCCACGAGCCGGCCGTGATGACGTCCCAGCTCGGGGTCTCGAAGGCGATCTCCACGCCAAGGCGCTTGGCGATCTCGGTCCCGACGTCGATGTCGAAGCCCTGGTACTCGCCCTCGGCGGTGAGCTCCGACTGCGGCGGGTACTGCGGGTCGGTGGACATCCTGATGGTGCCCGCCTGCAGGACCGTGTCGAGCAGGCCGCCGGGGATCGGCGACGCGGGCGCTTCGCTGGCGGGCGCTTCGCTGGCGAGCGCTTCGCTTGCCGGAGCCTCGCTCGTGGCGGGCTCACTCGCCGCGGGCGGCTCACTTGCTTCGGGCGCGCTCGAACCGCCGGCGCCACTGCTGGTGCACGCCCCGACCGCGATCGCAGCCACGGCCAGCAGGACGATCGAAAGGCGGCCGCGCCGCCAGGCAACTGCGTCCATGTACTCCTCCACTGACGCACCGCTCCAGACCGATGCGTTGGTCATCCGCGCAGGGATGTTCGTCCGAATGCGGCGCAGTGTCGCAGGAATCCGCGCGACGCGCGATTCTTCAACGATCCGTCGTGGCAGGCGGGCGGCGCGTGGCGGTGCGCCCGGAACAACAACCGGGCGGAATCGCGCCGATCGCTCACCGAAAAGCCATGCGATCCCTGCGCAGATGTTGCCTCCTGAACGCCAATCGGCCGCGGCACCGCCCGAATCAGCCGATCTGTTGCTCCAGGAACACCTCCGCGAGGGATTCCCAGGTCGCCTCGATCGGGTCCGGCGCGCCGACCGGCGGAAGGCCGGCGGCAGCCGGCGCGTGCAGCCACGCGACCCGGAACCCGAACGTGCCCGCCCCGGCAGCGTCCCAGGCGTTGCCCGTGACGAAGCCGATGCGGTCGGCCGGCAGGCCGGTGGCCGTCGTCCCGAGCTCGTACACCGCCGGGTGTGGCTTGAACCGACGTGCGGCGTCGACCGACAGGGCGTGATCGACAGCCAGGCCGGTCCGCTGCAGCACGGCATCGAGCGTCGCCGCGGACGCGTTCGTCAGGATTCCGGTTCGGAGCCCGCCGCCGCGCAGGGCTTCGAGCACGCCGGGGACCTCCGGATGGACGGGCAGATCCCGGAACGCCAGCGCGGTTCGGGCCACGGCCGCCGGCTCCGCGGCAACGTCCATCTCGCGAAGCACGTTCACCAGCGCGTCCTCGGTCACCTGGTCGAAGTCGACCCACCGCTGCATCGCCGTCCGCAGCCAGGACAGCTCGAGCTGCCGCGCCCGCCAGCGCCCCGCCAGCTCGGCGCCCCGCCCGGGTGCGATCCCCTCGCACACGTCGTCGAGCGGCCGGAGCGAGAGGAGCGTCCCGAACAGGTCGAACAGGACGGCGTCGACCGGTCGGCCGGGAGCGGTGGTCACGCCTGGATCCCGGCCTTGAACTCCTCCAGCGCCCGCCGCGCCTCTTCGACCGAGCCCTCGTCCTCGATGGTGCTGATGTCACCGGGGTCGAGATCGAGCGCGACGGCCTTCAGGACCCGCCGCATGATCTTGCCGCTGCGGGTCTTGGGGAGCATCGCGACGAACGACACGTGGCGGATGACCGCGATCGGGCCCAGCTCGCGCCGGACCGTCTGCAGCAGCTCCTGGCGGAGCCCGTCGGACGGCTCGTGGCCGGCGCGAAGCGCGACGAAGGACTCGATGACCGCGCCGCGCAGCTCGTCCGGCACGCCGGTCACGCCCGCCTTCGGCGACCGCCGGATGGCGCAGGAACGCCGTCTCGACCTCGATCGTTCCGATGCGGTGATCGGCGATCTTGATGATCTCGTCGGCCCGACCGGCGAACCAGACGTAGCCATCCTCGTCCATATGGGCAGCGTCGCCGACGTAGTACCCGTTCGGCACCTTCCGCCAGTAGTCGTCGACGTAGCGCTCCGGCTCGCCCCACAAGGTGGCGATCAGCCCGGGGAACGGCCGCTTGATGCGCATCGACCCCCTTCTCGTTGACGCCGAGCGGCGTTGTCCGTCCAGGTCGACGATGTCCGCGTCGATCCCGGGCAACGCGATCCCGGCAGAGCCTGGCTTGACCGGGAGCATCGCGTATCCGTAGGGGATCCCGAAGATCGGGCCGGCCGTCTCGGTCTGCCACATGTGGTCCATGACCGGGATGCGATCCTCGAAGACGGTCCGCTGCAACCACTCCCAGGCCGGGGCGTTGAGGACCTCGCCCGCCGAGAACAGCCGCTCGAGGGTACGCGAGGTCATGCCGCCGGGGGAATTCCTCGCCGTAGCGCATCAGGAGCCGGATCCCTGTCGGCGACGTGAAGATGCCCGTCACGCGCTCGCGTTCGATGATCGACCACACGACGTTGGGATCGGGATGGTCGATCGCGCCCTCGTATGCGAGGGTCGTGGCACCTGCCATCAGCGGCGCATAGACGATGTAGCTGTGGCCGACGACCCAGCCGATGTCGGACGTGGACCACCACGTCTCGCCCTGCCGCAGGCCCATCACCCAGTCGCCCATCGCGGCGATATGGACGGCGTAGCCGCCATGCGTGTGCACGGCGAGCTTCGGCTTGGCGGTCGTGCCCGAGGTCGCGAGGATGAAGGCGGGATCGGTGGCGAGCGTGTCCTCGGCCGCGCCCGACTGGCCCTCGCCGGCGGCGAGGAACTCGTCCCATGACAGCTCGCCGTCGCGTGGCGGCCTGGCCGTGTCCGTTCGACGGAGGACGATGAGATGCTCCACCTCGTTCGGGGCGGCGTCGAGCGCGGCGTCGACGAGTCCAAGCAGGTCCACGTCACGGCCCTTCCGGTACGTGATGTCGCTCGCGAGCAGCAGGCGCGAACCGCTCGCCCGGACGCGTTCGCCGAGCGCGCCCGAACCGAAGCCTGCAAACACGACACAGTGCATCGCCCCGATCCGCACGGTCGCGAGCATGGCGATGATCGCCTCCGTGGTCGTCGGGATGTAGATCGTGAGGCGGTCGCCCTTGCCGATGCCGAGGCCGCGCAGCGCCGCCGCGACCCGCTCGACCTCGGCGAGGAGCTGGGCGTACGTCAGGGAGCGGCGGCCACCGCGCTCGTCGAGGGTGATGAGGGCGATCTGATCGCCGCGCCCGGCGGCGACATGCCGGTCGAGCGCGTTGACGGACATGTTGGTCCGCCCGCCGGGGAACCAGCGGAAGGACGGCGGGTCGGGCTGCTCGAACGCCCGATCCGGCGGGCGGGTCCAGTCGAGGCGCTGGGCTTCCCTCAGCCAGAAGGACTCCGGATCGTCGAGGGAGCTTCGATAGAAGGCGTCGTACCTGGCTCGAGCCTCCGCCGCCATCGCCGCTCCCTCCTGCGCGTCACCCCGGTACGGTTCGCCGTTCTCCTGCCGAGCCCTGGCTGGTCTCGCCGGTCACCTGGCGTAGCTCGGCGGTCTCGCCGCCGACTTCGTCCCAGATTCTGACATGCCTCGTCTCGCGAATGAAGAGGCCGCCGATGATGATCGTCATGACGGCGATCGCGATCGGGTAGATCAGGGGCGCAATGAGGTTGCCGGTCGCCGCGATGATCGCGGCCGCGATCAGCGGCAGGAAGCCACCGAACCAGCCGTTCCCGATGTGGTACGGGATCGACAGGCTCGTGTACCGGATCCGCGCCGGGAAGAACTCGACGAGGAACGCCGCGATCGGGCCGTAGACCATCGTCACGTAGATGATCTGGATGAAGACGAGCGCGATCAGCGGCACGACGTCCGGCTGCGCGATGGCCGGTTCGCCGACGGCGTCCACGTAGCGGCCCTTGGTGGGGTCGAACGTGCCGGTCGGATGCGCGAACTGGATCATCAGGTTGTAGATCGGCACGTACGTGATTGCCGCCAGCGCGCAGCCGCTGAGGATGATCACCTTCCTCCCGATGCGGTCCGACAGGCGTCCGAAGATCAGGAAGAACGGGGTTGCGAGGACGATCGCCGTGCCCACGATCAGGTAGGCGTCCTGGTAGCGCACGCCGAGGTTCGTGCCGAGGAAGAACAATGCCTGGAACTGGCCCTGGTACCACACAACTGCCTGGCCGGCGGTCGCCCCGAACAGCGCGAGGAGGATCAACCGGCGGTTACGGGGATCACCGAAGCTCTCGCGCCACGGCGCCGTCGAGCTCTTGCCCTCCGCCTTGAGCCGGCTGAACAGGGGCGTCTCCTGGAGGCGCAGCCGGATGATCACGGCAATCACGACGAGGATGGCCGAGAGGAGGAACGGGATCCGCCAGCCCCACGCCGCGAATTCCTCGGCCGACATCGACGAACGGGTCACAAAGATCACGACGAGCGCGAGCAGGAGCCCGAGCGTGGCGGTGGTCTGGATCCACGACGTGTTCCCACCACGCTTCTCGTCGGTGCTGTGCTCGGCGACGTAGATCGCCGCGCCGCCGTATTCGCCACCGAGCGCCAGACCCTGGGCCAGCCGTAGCGAGACGAGGATGAGCGGCGCGAGGATGCCGATCTGGGCGTACGTCGGCAGGACGCCGACGAGGGCGGTCGATACGCCCATGACGGTGATGGTCAACAGGAACGTGAACTTGCGACCGACGATGTCGCCGATGCGGCCGAAGACGGCGGCGCCGAAGGGCCGAACCGCGAACCCGGCTCCGAATGTTGCGAGCGAGGCAAGCAGCGCGGCCGTCTCGTTGCCAGGGGGGAAGAACTGCGTCGAGAAGAACGCAGCGAGGACCCCATACAGATAGAAGTCGTACCACTCGATGATGGTGCCCGCCGCCGAGGCACTGATCACGAAGGGCAACTTGTAGTTGTACCGACGCTGGGTGGAGGGAACGGCAGTTGCGGTTGCCACGATCCAATCCTCCTGTGGGCGCACGAGGTCTCGTCGGGCCGGGGGCTCAAGTCGCAATATGCCGCGAGGCATGCCCAATGCCGCGGGAAATGGCCTGTCCGGAATATCAGGTTCGTGACAGGTCCGTAACAGCGCTCAGGCGGATGGCAGCAGGGCCTCGAAGCGGGTACGGACCTCGGCGGCGGATCGCGCGTCGAGCGCATCGCGCGCGGCGTCGCGGAGCTCGCCGGCGTCGGCGGCCCGAATGGCCCGGCGTACCGGCGCGAGGCTCGAGGCGGCCATGCTCAGAACGGAGACGCCGAGTCCGACGAGCGCCAGCGCTGCCGCCGCGTCGCCGGCCATCTCGCCGCAGACCGACAGCTCGACACCGGCCGCCTCCGCGTCCTTTCCGGCCGAGGCGATGAGGCGCAACAGCGCCGGGTGGAGCGGATCCCGGTAACGCTCGAGCGCCGGGTTGCCCCGATCGGCGGCGAGCGTGTACTGGAGCAGGTCGTTGGTACCGAGGCTGGCGAACCGGATGCGGTCGAAGAAGGTCGGTGCCACGAGGACCGCCGAGGGGATCTCCAGCATCACGCCCAGGTCGACCTCGCCGTGGGGGAGGCCCTCTGCTGCGAGCCCCGCCCCGGCACGCTCGGCGAGGTCGAGGAGCACGCCCACGTCGACCGCGTCCGCGACCATCGGCGCCATCACCTTGACGCGGCCGCCACCGGCCGCGGCCCGCATCGCGGCACGGAGCTGGGTGACGAAGATGTCCGGCTGCTCGCCGGCCAGGCGCAGCGCCCGAACCCCGAGGAACGGATTGGCCTCGGGCGGGATCGGCAGCCACGGGATCGGCTTGTCGCCGCCGACATCGAGGAGGCGGATCGTCACGGGACCCGGCGCGAATGCCTCGACGACCGTGCGGTTCGCCGCGACCTGCTCGTCCTCGGACGGCGCTGCGGCCCGCTCGACGAACAGGAACTCGGTGCGGAACAGGCCCACGCCCCGGGCGCCGAGCGCGACCGCCCGCTCGGCTTCCGCCGGCGTGCCGATGTTGGCGAGGAGCGTGACTTCGAGGCCGTCGCGGGTCACGGCCGGCAGCGGCGCCTCCTCGAGCGCCCGGCGGGCGGCCTCGTCGGCGGCTGCGCGACGACCTTCGAGGCGGTTCGCGGTCGCCGAGTCGGGCTCGAACACCACCTCGCCGCTGTCGCCGTCGACGACGGCCACGACAGCTGCGGCCCCGTCCGTCGACCGGGCGGCATCCAGCAGCCCGGCCGCGCCGACCACGGCCGGGATCCCGAATGCACGCGCCAGGATCGCGGCGTGCGACGTCGCCGACCCCGACTGCAGTGCCATGCCGAGCAGCCGGTCGCGCGGCAGGCTGGCGGCGATCGATGGCGGGATGTCCTCGGCCACGACGATCGAAGGGACGTCGAGGGCCACCGTCCGGTCCACGCCCGCCAGGCGCGCCGCGATCCGCTCCGCGACATCGAGGACGTCCGCCGCGCGAGCGGCCAGGAGCTCGTCGCCGAGCGCACGGAGCTGAGCGGCCACGCCCTCCGCGGCGATCCGGATCGCGCCGATCGCGTCGTGGCCTTCGCCGATCGCCGACGTCGCGGCGTCCAGCAGCGACGGATCGCGGGCCATCATTGCCTGGGCGTCGAAGATCTCGCCCTCGTCGCGGCCCGCCGACGTCAGCTCGGCTGCCAGTGCCTCCAGCTCGGCGGCGGCCGCATCCCGGGCGACCACCAGGCGCTCGCAGCTCCGCCTCGGCCTGCCCCGGTGCGATCCGCCCGCCGGCCGGCACGTCGCTTGCCCCGATGACGACCCACGGGCCGCGCGCCACCCCGGTCGAGGCCGGGATCCCCTGGACGGTCCGCATCGAACCGGGCCGGCCGTCAGAGTCCGCTGTAGGCGTGCAGGCCGGAGAACCAGAGCGAGCCGGAGTAGGTGACGAGGACCATCCCGAAGCCGATCACGAGCAGCAGCGCCGCCGGGCGGCCGGCCCACGACTTCTGGTTGCGGGCGTGGAGGTAGACCGCATAGGTGAGCCACGTCACCAGTGCTGCCGTCTCCTTCGGGTCCCAGCCCCAGTAGCGCGACCACGCGATGGACGCCCACCACGAGCCGAGGATGATCATCGTCGCGAAGATCGGGAAGCCGATGATGACCGACCGATAGGCGACCTCGTCGAGCACCTTGTGCGATGGCAGCCAGGCGAACCGGTCGGTCTTGCCCTGGACGAGGTAGGCGACACCGGCCGCGAAGCTCGTGGCGAACGTGCCGTACGAGATGACTGCGAGGCCGACGTGGATCGTGAGCAGCGGCGGGTTGTGGAGGGCCGGCTGGAGCGCCTCGATCGCCGACGGCAGGCTCGACGCGTAGAGCAGCAGCGCGAACGCGACGCCGACCGGGATGAAGCCGATCGAGCGGATCGGGTAGCGGCGCTGCAGCAGCAGGTAGCCACCGACGATCGACGTGGCGAAGGCCGTGCTGAACTCGTAGAGGTTGCCCCACGGGCCGCGGCCGACGATCACGCCACGGATCGCGAGCGAGGCCACGAGCGCCGCGAACGCGCCGACCGCAAGCCACACCGCGAGCCGCGACAGCGGGCTCGGCGACGCGGACAGGTCCGGGCCCGAGGCGGCAGCCCGCTCCTGGCTGGCGACGAAGGAGCCCGTCACCACGCCCGCGTACGCGGGCTGGCGGGCGGGGGCGAGCGCAAGAACCCGGCGCCCGTTCGCAAGCATCACGGCGTGCCCGACGTGCGCCGCGAACGACAGCGCGACCAGGATCGTGCCGGCGGAGAAGAGCGCGAAGGAGAGCGGTTCGAACGACTGCATGGCTTCGCCTCAGGGACGCGGCGGGCGCGCCGACGGTTGCACGGGACTCAGGCGACGGCCGCGCCGCCCGGCTTCGGGCGGCCCCGGCGGACGGCCAACGGGCGGGTCTCGATCTTCAGGACGAGGCCGCAGTTCCCGCAGGTATCGATCTCGGCATTGCGGCCCACGCCGCACATCGGGCAGATCACGGCCAGGTCGTCGCGGCAGACGTCGCAGCGGACCGTGCCCGACGCGTAGATCAACGCGTCGCGGCGGCAGTGGGGGTGGCCCGGCGGGAAGATCGGCTGACCCGACTCGTCCAGCTCGGCCTTGCGCGGCCCTTCCTCGTACGAGACCTTGATGCGCGGCTTGCGCACCTGGTACAGGAAGATGCCGAGCGCGGTGAAGGTCAGGAGCGGGCCGACGACCCCGAGGAAGATGAGGATCGGCAGCAGGCCGATGAGCGAGGCCCAGTCGGGGAGCACGAACAGGGACGTCGTCTCGAGGATCGTGTTCCAGAGCCCTTCGATCGCATCGATCAGCATGTCGTCGGCATCCTAGCAGCAGGACCGCGCGACTGGCGGTGACGAACGGGTTACTCGTTCGAGTCCGCCGATACGCGCAGGTGGTCATCGGAGGCGGACATCGAGGCCATCATGTACGCACGCGGCGCGTGGAAGGTGCGCCGCCCAGGCGGCTCCGCCGTGGTATCGAGCGCATCCACGCCAATCGTACATCGGCCCACTGGAAGCAGCCACGAACATCGCCGCTACGAAGCAGCGGAACATATTTGATGGAAGCTGGGTCCGGACAGTCGGATGCTTCGCACCGGACGCCGTCGGCCAAGACCTTTCCGATCGCTGGCACGGTCTGGTGTCGGTGTAGAGTCGCAGCCGTCGTAGCTCGCCGGCACTCCGCCGCGCTGCCTCTCGGCGATCGTAGATCGTCTGGCCGTCGTGGACGATGGCCGTCCGGTTGCCTTCGACCACGATCCGGTCATCCGGACTGTGGCGGATTGCCTGTGTCGCTTGCGTGGCGGCGACGATGTCCGGGACGCCAACTGCGCCCTTCCTGTAATCGGAAATCCCAGTGACCCAGTCCTCGCACTGGTCAACGGGTCGATCGTGCCAAGCAGCGCCGGGACCGGGGTCTTCGCCACTGGCGACTGGCAATCGGCGGACGGCCGGCTCGGCGGCACGACCTGTCCGTTCAGCCGGCGACCGCGATGCTGACCGCTAGCAGGCCTGCGAGCGTATGGCCGTCGTCATACCCCCCGGCACCTCCTGCCAGTTATGACGCCAGCCGGATCGAAATCGTTCACGATCCGTGCGTGCTTTCTGGACCGCCGCGACGGACCGCGCTTCTTCGTCGCGCCGCGACCGGGCTTCCAGCCAGGCCGGTCCTCGTCCGCATCGTCGGCCTCAGTCCGTGGCGGACGCGGGTTTCCCGCGGAGGGGGACGCCAGCTTGCCTCGCTCGAGCCGCCCGATGAGCCAGGCGGCGCCTGCCGTTCGGGCGCCCTTCGTGCGAAGACGCCCGCGCAGGTCGCGATCGTCGGTCACAACGAGGAGCTCGGCGGTCGCTTCGGGGCCTGCGGTCGCCCGGACGTCCTCGGCAAGCGACAGGATCACGAAGTCGGCGCTTCGCGCGCCGGAATAGCGAACGCGGACGCCGGACGCGATGCGCTCGCCTCGGAGCCCTCGTTCCGGCGGGCCGTCGAAGACCAGCTCGATTGCCGTCGCTGCCGGGATGATCGCCCGCAGGCGGCCGATCAATGCGGCCGGCGGCTGCGGCTGGTCGCTCCGTGACTGGTCGCGCCGTGACAGGGCGTGGAGCAAGTTCGACCCGTCGACGATCAGCCGGGAAGTATTCGCCAGCGGATCGCGTGGCCGGTCTGTCACTGGTAGCTGATGCGCTCCGCCAGGGTGGCGAGCATCGCCATCGCAGCTTCCGGCCGTTCCTGGAGGATCGCCCGCAGCGCCTCGCCGCCGATGCACAGACCGCGGACGTCGACGTCGGCGATCACCGTTGCGGCGCGCGGACGGTCGCGGAGGACCGCCAGCTCGCCGATGTGGTCGCCAGCTTCATAGGTCCGCAGATGGCGCTCTGATTCGCCGTATCGCTTGCTGATGCTGACGATCCCAGAGACGATCACGATCAGTTCGTCGCCGAAGTCGCCCTCGCGCACCAGTGCCTCGCCCGCGGGGTACAGGCGCTCCTGCGCCGAGGCGGCAATTCGCTGCAGGTCCTCCGGGTCAAGCTCGCTGAACAGCGGAACCCGGCGGAGCACGACCATCCGGTCGAGCTCGCCGAGCGTGCGAGAGGTTTCGGTCACGGGCGGTCCTCCAACCGAGGGCATTGTCGCGGCTGTGGCGCGGACGATGGGGTCGGGATCGCTCGTCGCGCGCGCAACGAGTGCCTCGTAGGTGTGCGTCATGCGGTCGCCCAGCGCGCGCACGGCGAGCGAACGGATCCATGGGTCGGGATCCTCGCCGAGCATGCGCAGCGCGTCGTCCGTGGCTTCGCGGGTCGTCGGCAGCTCGGTGTCGAGCAGACGGACGACGTCCCGAGCGAGTTCCCGGTCGCCCAGGGCGTCGATCGCCTCGATCGCCTGCGCACGGACGTCCGGGTCGGGGGCCTGCAGGCTGCGCCGGAGGAGCCCGGTGGCCTCGGGCGCGCCCAGCGTGGCGACGGCGGTCAGCAACTGCGCCTCCGTCCGGCGTCCGCGCCGGGCGATGAGCCCGCGCAGGAAGTCGAGGCTCGCGTCATCCGAGGCGCCGTTGGTTTCGTCGGCCACGCGAGTTCCCAGCGCCGCGGCGTGCGTGCGGAGGCTGGTCATCCGTGCGACCCGTTCGCGCGCCCATGCGCGGACCGGTTCGATCCCCTCGTCGCCGGTCCCTTCGAGCCCTCGGACGGCGGCCTCCTGCGCCCGCTCGGATCCTGTTTCGAGCACCTCGACGAGGGTCGTCGCCGCGAGGTCGTGGCCGGCCAGCGTCTGTGCCGCGGCCCTCCGGACCGGGAGTGCGTCGTCGTCGAGGGCGGCGACGAGGAGGGCCAGCGCGGCGGGCTCGTCGGTGCCCTCCGCGTGGAGTGCCGGCGCGAATGCCTCGGCCGCGGCGGCCCGGACCCGCGCCGACGGATCGGCCGAGACCAGCGGAGGCCAGCCCGGCCAGCCGCGGTGGCCGAATTCGCGCTGCGGCCGCGAGCCCGGCCGCGCGATCGGTTGGATCGTCGGAGCCGAGCAGCCCATCGAGGAGCGAGTCGGACTGCTGGTTCTCGCCGGCAACGGCGAGCGCCACCGCCAGCTCCGCGCGAACGCCGGTGGCCGCATCCCCGTCCAGTTGTGAAGCCAGCGCCAGTCCCGCCGAGGGCCGGCACGTCGTCAGGGCGCGCACCGCAGCCGCGCGCACGGCTGGGTCCTCGTCGATGAGCAGGGGCTCGATCGCCACGGCCGTGGACGAGTCGGCCAGGCGCCCGAGCAGGTCGGCCGCCATCACGCGCACGGCGGGCATCGGGTCCGACAGCGCAGTGACCAGCTCGCCCTTGAACGCCTGATCTCGACCGATCGTGGCCAGCCCTGGCCCGCCCTCGAGGACCTGCTCGCCGAGGCCGGCCCGGAGGGTCTGCACCAACGCGGCGCCGTAGCGGCGTCGCACGAGCACGACGACCCACGTGCAGATCAGCGCAGTCGCGAGCCCGAGGATGAACACCGGCGTAAGGCTCGTGGCAGCGATCGTCCCGGCGACCAGCAGCAGGACACCCGACAGGCTCACCCCGAGCTGTCCGGGCACGCCGTCCATGAACGCCAGCACCTGCGGTCGCCGCTCGCTCGGGACGACCGTGTACATGGCGCTCCAGGCCGCGTTCGAGACGCTGCGCTGGACGACCTGCTGGCTGAACGAAACCGCGACGGCGGTCGCCAGCGTGAATGTGATCAGCCACGTCCCGAACCCGAGGACGTAGACGACCGGCAGGAGCAGCGCAGCCGCCACCACGCCGAAGCGGGCGAAGATCCGATTTGCGAAGACGATCGACACGACGAACGAGATTGCCGTGACCCCGGCCTGTACGAGGCCGACGAACGTGGCCAGCGCGGCATCGTCGTCCCCGAAGGCATCCGCGATTGCGGTCTGGTACGGGAACTGGACCGAGAACATGAGGATCGAGAACAGGACGTACGCGACGGCGACGAGCCGCAGGAGCGGGGAGCGGCGGACATCGTCGAAGCCGGCGCGGAGCTGGGCGAGGACCGACGTCGTCGCCGGCCGTCCGTGCCTTAGCCCGAGCCGTCCGCGCTGCCCGCGTGCCGATCCGCGCCGCGAATGCTGCGCCAAGGACGATCAACCCGGCGACGAGCAGCACGAGGTTCTCGGGGCCGATCAGCGCGGTCAGCGGACCGGCCGCAAGCGTCCCGACGAACCCGCCGGCGATGGCCGCGCTCGTGACCAGCGGGAAGAGGCGCTTCGCCTGGCGAGCATCGAGTGCGGTCGCCGCAATCGTCCAGACCAGCGTCAGCATGATCGTGTTCACGACGTTGATCGCGACGCCGATGACGCCGAAGGCGATGGGTGCGCCGCTCGCGAGCGTGAAGCGGAGCACCACCAGCGTTCCGGCAAAGGCGAGCAGCAGCCCGACGAGGAACGGCCGCCGCGGCAGCTTTCCCAGCCCGACGCCGTACCCCAGCGCCACGACCAGGCTCACGCCGCCGAGCGCGATGTAGAGGTACGGCAGGTAGGTGGGCCCGAGGCGGCTGAGGAAGAGGGTCACGTAGGCGACCTCACCGGCCCCGCGGGCCGCCTCGATGGACGCGAACAGGCCGGCCAGGAGAGCGACCGTCCTGCCCTCGCCCGCCCGGACGGCGAGCGCCGCGGGAGCCTTCACGGCCTCGCTGGTTCGGGGATCAGCTCGGCGGCCTGCTCGAACACGTAATCGAGCACGGCGTCCGTGCTCATGGACTCGCCGTGCGCCCGCGCCGCGGCCGGCTCAGGCTGGTCGAGCGCAGCGAGCAACTCCTGGGTCGGTTCGCCGAGCCCCATCAAGGCGTCCGGGTCGATTGGGGGCGCGACGCCATATCGACGGCAGTGTCCCTCGAATGCGCCCCACAGGGTCGCGGCGACTGCGGGCCTCCCTGCGATGGTCCACAGAGCGGCCGCCGCGCGGAGCATCAGCGTGATCGACGCGACGTCGCCCATTGCGCGGTTCGCCTCGAGGCCGCGCATGCCGTAGCGGATGGCGCCCGACACATCCCGCGCCATCAGCGCGATCCCGCCCAGCGCCGTCGCCGCGAGCGCGATGTAGAAGTCGTCCTCCGCCTGCTCGAACTGCACAAGCGTGTCCTCGATGAGCGCGCGGGCTTCGTCGGCCTGACCCGCGATCGCAAGTGGATATGCGGCGGTCCACTTCAGCCTGGCGAGCGCCGGCTCGTCCCCCAACTCCTCGTAGATCGCGGTGCCTTCGGCGCGCATGGCTTCCAGCGCGGCCGGGTCCTCCGGGTGAACGAGGAACTGCGTGTGGATCAGGTTGAACAGCGCGTCGGCGATCCCGTGTTGGTCGCCCAGGGTCCGCGCCATCGCGACCTGGCCCTCGTAGTGAACGTGGGCTCCGGGGACGTCCGCTCCCCACCATGCGAGGCCGCCGGCGGCCTCGAGCGCCCGCATCCGCCAGGTGGTCGGGACATCACCGCCTGGCATCGCCAGCACGGCCGAGGCCCGTGTCACGCCTTCGGTCACGTGGCCGCGGAACTGCCAGAACCGCCAGCTCGCCGCGAGCAATCGGTGGGCCAGCTCCGCGTCGTCGCGCTCGAGCGCCCAGCCGAATGCCGCGCGCACGTTGTCGTGATCGACGGTCATCCGGTCGAGCCAGGGCAGCTGGTGGCGGCTCGGCAGGTTCCGGGCGGCTTCCTCGGCCAGGGCGAGGTAGGCACGGGCGTGCCGATCGCGGGCATGCGACGTCTCCTCGCGTTCGGCGAGTCGGCCCGCGCCGAAGCGCTGGATCGTCTCGAGCAGCCGATAGCGGGGCAGGTCGGGTCCGGGCATCGACTCGACGAGGCTCTGCTCGACGAGGACGGAAAGTGCGTCGATCGGCTCGGCGCCAAGTTCGCTTGCCGGACCGCCGACGGCTTCGAGCTCCGTCAGCCTGAACCCGCCGGCGAACACGGACAGTCGATCGAGCAACCGCCGAGCCGGCTCGTCGAGGAGCGAGTAACTCCATGCGATGGCGTCCGTGAGCGTTTGCTGGCGAGCGGGCAGGTCGCGGGGCGCGACCCCGGGGAGGTCCAGTCGTCGGGTGAGCTGGTCCGCGATGACGGGCGCAGGGAGCAGCCCGATCCGTGAGGCCGCGAGCTCGATCCCGAGCGGCAGCCCGTCGAGGTGATCGCAGATCTCGGCCACGGCGCTGCGGTTCTCGTCCGTCAGCCCGAAGGATGGGTCGGCGCGCCGGGCGCGCTCCACGAAGAGTCCGATCGCGTCGGAAGCGTCGAGCTGGCCGACCGGGAATTCCTGCTCCGAGCCGATTCGCAGCGGTGCCCGACTCGTCACGACGATCCGGACGTCGGGCCCGGCGCGCTCGAGCAGCGCGTGGATATGCGCTGCCGCCGGCATCAGGTGCTCGAAATTGTCGAGGACCAGCAGGATCGATCGACCAGCCAGGAACGCCTGGAGCCGATCGATCGGCGTGGTCTGTGGTGACTCGACGAGGCCGAAGGTCCCGGCGATCGCATCGAGGACGAGCTCGGGATCCTCGATCGCCTCGAGGCGCACGAGCCACGCCCCATCGGCGAAGTACGCGGCACGGCGACGCGCGGTCTCGATGGCAAGGCGGGTCTTGCCCGCGCCGCCGGGTCCCGTCAGGGTGACGAGCGCAGATTCGGTGAGCAGGCGATCCAGCGTCTCGAGCTCGCGGTCCCGCCCAACGAAGCTGGTCAGCCGATTCGGCAGGTTCCCGGCTGGGCTGTCGGCCGCGGCGAGCGGCGGGAAGTCCGAACGCAGGCCCTCGATCACGAGCTGGTGGAGTGGCTCGGGTCGATCCAGGTCGCGCAGGCGATGCGGGCCGAGCGAATGCACCGAGACGCCGGCGGGGAGATCGTCTGCCGTCAGCGCACGGGTCGCATCCGACAGCAGGACCTGACCACCATGACCGAGGCCACAGATGCGAGCGGCACGGTTGACGTCGAGCCCGACGTAATCGTCGCCGCCCAGCCGGGCGACCCCGGTATGGAGCCCCATGCGCACCCGGACCCCGGCGGCCGCCGGCCACTCGGCGCCGGCCAGCGCTCGCTGGGCATCGGCAGCGGCCGCCACCGCCGACGGCGCCTCCGGGAACATGACCAGGAACGAGTCACCCTGGGTGCCGCGTTCCGTCGCGCCGTGCCGGCCAAACGCCTCGCGAAGGACCGCGTTGTGACGCTCGAGGACCTCGGTGAAGACCGCCGGGCCGAGGTCCTGGACGAGCCGGGTCGAGCCCTCCATGTCCGAGAACAGGAAGGTCACCGTTCCGGTAGGGAGCACCCCCTGCGCCATGGCCGCCAGCATACGGCCCGGAACGACCGATCCCAAGGTGTCGGCTACCATCCCGCGGGTGAGCCTCCTCCTGCTCGTCGACCTCGACGGCGTGGTGTACCGCGGCGCCGAGCCCGTCCCGGGCGTCGCCGAGGTCCTTGCCGCCCGGGAAGCCGCCGGCGACGACGTGGTCTACGTCACGAACAACTCGATGCACTACCGGGCCGACTACGTGACCCGCCTCGCGGGCATGGGCGCCCCGGTCACCCCCGACACCGTGGTCTCGTCGGCACGGGCCACCGCCCTCTACCTCGCCGAGCAGGATCCGCCCGATCCGACGGGTCCTGGTGCTGGGCGCCGGCGGGCTCGAACGGGAGGCCCGGGACGTCGGGTTCGAGGTGGTGACCGCGGCCCACGCCGCGACGCGGATGCAGCAGGAGGGGATCGACGGGTTCGCCGCGGCCGGCGAGCCTGATGCCGTCCTCGTCGGACTCGATCCGAACCTGACCTACCTGCGGCTTGCTGCCGCAGCCGACTGCGTCCGTGCCGGCGCGAGGTTCATCGCGACGAACCGCGACCCGGTCTACCCGACCGAGCGCGGCCTGCGGCCGGGAGCCGGCGCGATCGTCGCCGCGGTCGAGGCGACGACGGGCGTCACGCCGATCTCGATCGGCAAACCCGCCCCGCGGCTCCTCGAGATCGCCGCCCACGCGGTCGGGCGCGATCCGCGCGAGGCGATCATGGTCGGCGACGGGATCCTCACCGACCTCGCCGCCGCGAACGCCCTCGGCGCGCGCTGCGTCTTCATGCTGACCGGCGTGTCCACGCGCGACCAGTTGCGGGCCCTTGCTCCGGGCGACCAGCCGGTGGCCGTGGCCGAGGACGCGGCGCAGCTCGCTGCCGCACTCGAAAGCCTGGCCGCCGAGCAGGCCACCGCCGCCGCGCCGGCCTGACGCAACCGCGTCGCGTGCTCCAGCGTCTGGCGGGCATGTCGAGATGTCGTGCCGCGGCCTTCGCCGCGTTCGTCGTCCTCGTCGCCGCGTGCGGCGGCGCATCCGTGTCCACGCAACCGTCGGAGCCGCCGGCCGCGCTCGACCCGGCCGGTGCGTGGCAGCTCACCGCCGGCACGGTCGACGGCCAGCCGCTCGCCCTGGTCGCAGACGCTCCCGTGACCTTTGTCGTCGATGGTTCGAACGTCAGCGGTCGGTCCGCGTGCAATCAGTACTTCGGCCAGTTCGCGCTCGTCGACGGGCGCGTGACCCTCGGCGGTCTCGGCGGCACCGAGATGGCCTGCGAGGAGCCGATCATGACGCTGGAGTCCGCCTACCTGGCGGGTCTGGCCAAGGTCGATGCCGCGCGGATGGACGGGGAGGCGCTCGTCCTGACCGGCCCGGGCACCGAACTTCGCTTCGAGCGACGCCTAGGCGAGCTCCGGAACGCGGGCGGCCCAGTCGTCGAATTCGGTCCGGAGCCGGGCGAGCGTATCGGCGTCCGCGAAGGCGACGTCGAGCGCGTGACGGTCGATCGCCCACAGCTCCGGCAGCGTCAGGCCGTTCTGTTCGACCGCCCGGACGTACTCGTCGGAGAGGGTGATGTCCGAGACCGTGAGGTCGTCCGTGCTCAACGTGACCGGGACGCCCGCCCGATGGAGGGCGGCAAGCGGATGGGCCGCCACCGACTCGACGATCCCGGCCTGGACGTTGGACGTCGGGCACAGGTCGAGGCTGATCCCCCGATCGGCCAGTTCGCGGCACAGACCGGGGTCGTCGATGGTCAGCGGACCGTGGGCGATCCGCTCCGGGTCCACCGCGAGCGCCCGTCGGACCTGCGCGGCGCCGCCCCACTCGCCGGCGTGGATCGTGATCCGCAGCCCGCCTGCCCGCGCGGCCTCGAAGGCGCGCGCATGATCGAGCGGGTCCGGGTAGGCCGCCTCCGGTCCGGCAAGGTCCCAGCCGGTGAGACCCTGGTCGAGGAACCGCGACGCGGTCTCGGCGAGGACGACGTTGTCGGCCGGGTCGTGGGAACGGAGGGCGGTGCAGATGAGGCGAACGGTCGTGCCGCTGGTGGCCGCCGCCGCGCGCGCCCCGCGACAGACCGCCGCGATCCCGTCGGCGAGCGACAGGCCGCGCGTGACGTGCAGCAGCGGCCCCCAGCGGATCTCGACGTAGCGGACGTTGTCAGCGGCCTTCGCGGTCACCAGCTCGGCGGTGATCCGCTCGAGCGCCTCCGCGTCCTGCATCAGCGCGATCGGCAGGTCGAAAGCGCGCAGCAGCTCGGCCTGGTCGGTGCAGCGCTCGGGCGCAACGAGTGCCCCGTACATCCCGGCCCAGTCCGATGGGGCGTCGACGCCGCGCGTGCGCGCCAGCTCGAGGGCCGTGTCCACCCGGACCGAGCCATCGAGGTGCAGGTGAAGCTCCGCCTTTGGCATCGCTTCGAGCAGGCGTCGGACCGATTGGCCAGCCATCGTCCGATGCTACGATTCCGCGCCGTCGGCGACGCGCCCGCCATGCACCGCCGCGACGAGGGACAGGACGAGCCGATGACGCCGCGATGACCAGGCTTCGAACGGTTGGGCTGGCCGCCGCATGGGTGGGCCTCGCGCTGCTGGTGTCGGCCGGGGCCGCGGGCCTTGTCGTGGGCATGGATCACGTCCCCGGGACCGCGGCTCGGGCCGAGCTCACGTCCACGGCCGACGACGCGGCCACCGCGCGGCTCGACGAAGCGCAGGGCCAGCTCGCCGCCCTCGCCGAAGATGTCGATGCGCTCGGCGTCCACGCGCGGGCCGCCCTCGCGAGCCTCGCCGGGCAGAACCTCGAGACCGTGCAGACGTCCGTCGATGACGGAGCCGTGCTCGTTGCCGCGATCCGCGACCGCGCGCGGCAGCTCCAGGCCGAGCTGCTGGAGGTCCCGGGCGTGACGGGCCCCGAGTCCGTGCTCACGACGTCGGCCGCGGTCCGGGACCGCCACGCCACGATGCTCGAGGCACTCGAGGTGACCGAAGGTCTCGACGACGCGTGGGTCAACCTCACGACCGGGTCACTCGCCGCCGCGCGCTTGTCGAGGCTCCTCGCCGATCACGACCGGGTCATGGGCGAGGCGGTGCTCGTCGGCCGCGACGGCGGCTACGACGACGCCATCGCGAAGATCGACGAGGCGGCCGCACTCCTCGTCGAGGCCGACACGATGCGTGCCCAGCTCGCCAACACCGTCGACGTCTCGACCCTGGTCGAGTGGATCAGGCGCAACCGGGCATACGAAGACGCGCTGCGCGACCTGTACCAGGCGGTCGACGCATCCGGAGGCACCCAGACGAACAGGGTTCGCGACGCGATCGCAGCCGAACGCGAGGCGCGACGCGATCTTCCGCAGGACGCGCGCGGCCTTGTCGTGATCATGGCCGAGATCGGGCGGGGTGGGCTCAATGGAGCCGTCATCACGATCGAGGAGGCCCGCGGCCGGCTGGCCAATGCCGTCGAGGACCTGGGCGCACCGTCGCCGTCCGTCGCACCGGCGCCCTGACGCAGCGCTGACGGTCCGCCGGACCTCGAACGGGGCGACCGTTACACTGCGCACCAATCCAGCAGACCCGGGCGCCCGTCGTGTCGCGCCCTTCGCCGAGAGGACCCTGAATTCATGAAAGTCCGCGTGGTTGCCGACCAGCCCTGGGACGTCCAGGCCGATGTCCTCGTGGTGCCGTACGTCGGCGAACCCGCGTTCAGCGGAGCGCTCGACGAGCTCGACCGTCGCAGCGGCGGGGAGCTCAGGGAGCTCGCAACGTTCCGCGAGCTGCGGACGAAGCGCTACGGCACGGCCCTCGCGGCCGCCGGCGAGCTGCCGGTCAAGCGGATCCTGACCGTCGCGGCGGGCGATGCCGCGTCGATCGATCGCGAGGTCGTGGTCCGGGTGGCGGCCGCCGCGGAGCGCCGGCTCGGCGGTCGTCAGGTCCGCAAGGTCGCCTTCTGGCTGACGCCGCTCGCGGGCGCAATCGAGGGTGGAGCAGCGGCCGTGGCCGAGCTCGTGGCCCGCGGCATCGTCGAGGGTTCGTACGAACCGCATTCGATCTACCGCGAGAAGGTCGAGCACGCGCCGCCGCTCCTCGATGAGCTGATCATCGTCGCTGAGGGCGCCGACGTCGGTGCTCTCGCCCGTTCGGCCGAGCGCGGCCAGATCATCGGGGAGGGAGCGAACGAGACCCGCGACCTCTCGAACCGCGCGTCGAACGACGTGTCGCCCGAGGTCCTCGCGGAGGAAGCGTCGGCGATTGCCGAGCAGCATGGCCTGTGGATCGACGTGATCGACGACAAGCGCGCGACCGAGATGGGCATGGGCATGTTCATGGCGGTCGGCCGCGGCAGTGACAACCCGCCGCGCATGATCGTCATGCGGTCGGGCGGGGAAGGGGAGAAGGACGCACTTGGCCGTCATCTCGCGATCGTCGGCAAGGGCGTCTGCTTCGATTCCGGCGGCATCTCCATCAAGCCCTCCGACCGGATGGAAGAGATGAAGATGGACAAGACGGGGGCCTGCACGGTCATCGTCGCCGCGAAGACCGTCGCCCGCCTGGCGCCCGGCACGCCGCTGCTGGTGGTCGCACCCGCGGTCGAGAACATGCCCGGCCCGCACTCGACGCGGCCCGGTGACATCGTCACCGCCCTCAACGGCAAGAAGGTGGACATCACCAACACGGACGCCGAGGGCCGCCTGATCCTCGGCGACGCGATGACCTATGCGGAGCAGCTGGGTGCGACCCACGTGGTCGACACGGCGACGCTGACCGGCGCGGTCGGGCGGGCCCTCGGGCACCTGGTGACGGGCGCGTTCGGCCAGCCGCAGGCGTTCTACGACGACGTGATGGTGGCGGCGGAGCGCGCGGGTGAGCGCTACTGGCAGCTCCCGCTGATCGACGACTACGTCACGGACATGGACAGCTGGTACGGCGATCTCCAGAACTCGGGTTCGGCGGAAGGATCGCTCATCAAGAGTGGGCTGTTCCTGCGCGAGTTCGTCACGCGACCGTGGGTCCACCTCGACATCGCCAGCACCGGCTACCTGCGCAAGGCGACGCAGTGGGCGCCCCGTGGCGCCACCGGCGTCTCGCACGCGACGCTCGTGGAGCTGGCCCTCGCCGGCGCCCGGCCGAGCTAGCACTCGCCCGACGCGTCAGCCCGGCGCCGCGTGGAAGCCGACTCGCCGCTCGTCGCGGTCCTCGCCGGGATCGCCGGCGCGATCCTCGGGCTTGCGGCCGATCGTCTCGCCGTCCGCTGGCCAGAGCACGATCCCGAGGACGAAGAGCACCCGGCCGGCCGGCCGCTCGGCTGGCGGACGGTGGTCGTCGTCGCCACATCCGCGATCGCGTTCGCGCTTCTCCCGGCGCGGTTCGCCGGCGATCCCGTTGCGCTCGCGCTCTTCGGGGCGTGGTTCGTCACGCTCGTCATCGGCCTGGCGACCGACCTCGACCAGCGGCTGCTCCCCGATGTCCTGACGCTGCCGGTGATCCCGGTCGGGCTGGTATACGCGCTGAGCGGTCTCAACCCGCTCGTCGGCGACGGATGGATCGGGGCGGTCCTCGCCGCAATCGCCATCCCGGCTGTCCTGTACCTGCCGTCGATCCCGTTCGGCGCGGGCGCGTTCGGCATGGGCGATGTCAAGCTGCTCGCGGGGACCGGCCTCATGCTCGGGCTCACGCGCGGCGTCGGGGGCGTGCTCAGCGGGCTGCTGCTCGCAGGCGTGGTCCTCGTAATCCTGCTCGCGGCACGCCGGATCGGGCGGCGCTCCTACGTGCCGTTCGGGCCGTTCCTGATCATCGGCGCGCTGTGGGCCGTGCTGATCCTGCAGCCCGCCTGACCCAGGACGATCGGGCGGGTAGCGGGGTCAGCGCACGCTTCCTAGACTCGGTCGGTACAATGCGCCGCAGCCGGGTCGATCCGGGATTGCGCTCAGCCTGGATCGGCGTCTACCTCCGGCGGGCCGCCTAGTCAACGTGCCCCGCACACCCCAGTGCGAATGAAACGGAGATCGCCCCCAACGATGTCCACGCGAGCCTGATGCTCATACGCGACCAGGAGAAGACCGTCACCTGGGACTCGGCGCGACGACACAAGCGTCCGAGTCGTCGACTCCTCATCCTCGTTCTCGCTCTGCCGTTCCTGCTTGGGTCACTCGGCGCCGCCCCCAATGCGCCGAGCGCCCACGCTGACGAGCTGTCGGAAGCGCGCGCCCGCCAGACGCAGCTCAAGAAGAAGATCGCGCAGCAGAAGCGCGAGGTCGCCCGGCTGAACTCGCTCCAGCGTGGTCTCACCAAGGACATCGCGGCGACCAAGACCGAGCTCAAGTCGATCAACGCCGACCTCGTCACGGTCAAGAAGCGCATCACGCGCATGAAGGAGAAGATCGAGCAGGTCAAGGCGGCTTACGCCGCGCTGGTCGCACGCGGCGAGGAACTCGATGCGGACCTGACGCGGCTCACGATGGAAGAGGCCGAGAAAGCCGCCAGTCTCGCCGATCGGAAGGACGAGCTCGCCCTGCGGATCCGGAGCGCCTACGACACCGACCGGACCTCGCTGCTCGAGACGTTCCTGTCGGGCGGCTCGTTCACCGACATCCTCGCCGAGGCGAGCTACATGATCGATGTGGGCGAGCAGGACAAGGCGCTCGCCGAGCAGATCGAACGCGACCAGGCGGCGCTCGCGGCGGTCCACCAGACCGTCGAGGAAACGCGCCTCGCCACCGAAGAGCTCCGGGTCGAGACGGCCGCGCAGAAGAAGAAGCTCGACAAGAGCATGCGCGATCTCAAGAAGGAGCAGGCCAAGCTCAGGAAGCTCGAGCGGGCCGCCGAGCGCGAGCTCGCCCGCCAGAAGGCCGCGTACGAGCAGCTGGCGAAGAACAAGAAGGGCCTGAAGAAGGCGATCGCCCGGGCCCAGGCCAACCAGCGCGCACTCTCGAAGCGGATCAACCGGATCATCGCGCAACAGCTGGCGCGCGGGAACATCCCCTCGAAGTTCAACGGCAGCTTCCGCTGGCCGATGGTCGGCCGCATCAGCGGGGAGTTCGGCTGCAGCAGCTATCCGGGCTACGGGCCCGGCCAGGGCTGTTCCCACTTCCACAACGGGATTGACATCGTGGCCGGCTACGGCACCCCGGTGAAGGCCGCGGGCAAGGGCACGGTCGTGTACGTGGGCTGGAACTACGCCGATGGCTTCGACCCGGCCTGGATCGTCGTGATCGCGCATTCCGCGGGCCTGCAGACGTGGTACGCCCACCTGCAGCCGCGACGACCGGTGTCCGTGGGCCAGCACGTGAAAGCGGGCCAGGTCATCGGCTACGAGGGCAACACCGGGAACTCGACCGGCGCCCACCTGCACTGGATGGTCGAGCTCAACGGAGGCTGGAAGAACCCGAGGCTGTTCCTCTAGCGCCCGCACGCGGTTCGGCCAGGCCGGTTGCCGTGGGGCGGTAGCAGGGACGAACGAGCCCAGCAGACGGGTCGACTCCTGCCGCGCCACGGCACGAATGGACCCGTGCCGTACGGATGCTGCCGCCGGACGGCAGATCGCGACCGGCAGCCGCGTCCCGTTCGTCGCAGCTGCCGTGGGGCGGCAATACCGGTCACCGGCACGCACCTGTCACGCGACGTTGACCGAACGGCAACGCCCTGCACACCGGTCGTCCGCCAACCCCGTGCTAGCATCGGCGCACCCAACCGACGGCGCCCCACGAACGGAGGCCGGGCGTGAAGAAGACGATGGCGGTGATCCTGGCGGGAGGCGAGGGCGAGCGGCTTTCGATCCTGTCGCAGAAGCGCGCCAAGCCCGCCGTCCCGTTCGGCGGCAAGTACCGGATCATCGACTTCACCCTGTCCAACTGCGTGAACTCGGACATCACGAACGTGATCGTCCTGACGCAGTACAACCCGCGCTCGCTCAATGACCACATCGGGCTCGGCCGGCCGTGGGACCTCGACCGGAACCAGGGGGGCGTTCGCCTGCGGCAGCCATACGTCGCTCGCGGGCGCGGCGCCGAGTGGTACCGGGGGACCGCGGATGCCGTGCTCCAGAACCTCAATGAGGTCGAGCACGATCCCGCCGACACGATCCTCGTCCTGGCCGGCGACCACATCTACAAGATGGACTACACACCGTTCCTGGCTGCCCATCGCCGGCATCGTGCCGATGTGACGATCGCGGTTCGCCGCGTTCCGCTGGCCGACGCGTCACGGATGGGTGTCCTGGCACTCGACGAGAGCAACCGCGTCGTCGACTGGCAGGAGAAGCCGAAACAGCCCAAGAGCGACCTCGCCTCGATGGGCATCTACGTCTTCTCGAAGAAGGCACTGCGCCGCTGGCTCGGCGATGACCTGGTGGACTTCGGCAAGGACGTGATCCCGGCGATGCTCGCGGGCAGCGCACGCGTCTTCGGCTACAAGTTCGATGGCTACTGGCAGGACGTCGGCACGATCCAGTCGTACTGGGAAACCAACATGGCACTCCTGGGCGACGACCCCGAGTTCGACCTGTACGACACGGACTGGGTCGTCCACACCAAGTCCGAAGAGCGGGCGCCGGCCAAGATCGGCCCCACCGCCCAGGTCCACCGCAGCCTCATCAGTCACGGCTGCCAGATCCACGGGATGGTGGTGAACTCCGTGCTGTCGCCCGGCGTGCGGGTCGACATGGGTGCCGTCGTGCGCGACTCCATCGTGATGTTCGATGGCGTCATTCGCTCGGGCGCGGTGGTCGATCGGGCGATCCTCGACAAGGAGGTCGTCGTCGGCCCGGGCGCGATCGTGGGAGACGGGCCCGACTTCGATCGACCGAACAAGAAGGAGCCGAACCGGCTCAACACCGGGATCACGGTCGTCGGCAAGCGTGCGGTGATCCCGCGGGCGGCACGGATCGGGCGCAACGTGAAGGTCGCCTCGGACGTGCGTTCGGCAGATTTCCGGACCCGCGTCATACGGAGCGGGGAGTCCGTCGAAGTCGGCACGGACCGGCGTCGCAAGGTTGCCGCCAATCGCAACGGCGCGGCCGCTGAGGACGCGGTCGCCGGCTCGCCGCTGAACGTCGCGATCGCGCGTGGCGGCGGGGTCGCCAAAACGGCCGACCCCATCGGCTGAGCCGGATCGGGCCACTTCGGCTAGACTTCCGCCGCAATGCCATCCGCCGAACCCGGCGCGCCAGAGGTGCGCCCGGCCGACGTCGAGGCGTGGCTGGCCGACCTGGGCGTCGAACCGCGCGAACGTGCAGATCGGGACTCCGTCACCAGTTGGGACCTCGTCCTCGACGGCCGTCGCCGCTTCGACCTGTCGGTCACCCTCATCCTCGATCCGGCGCTCGGGTTGATCTGCTGGGCGCACTACGCGCCGCCGATCAGTGACCTGTTCCGCAAGTCGTATCGGCGCCTGTTGCGCTGGAACGACGAGTTCCCGTTCGCCAAGTTCTCGATCGGCGAGGACGAGCGACCCCTGTTGGCCGTTGAGCTGCCGACGTCCGCCCTGGTGGACGGTCCCGATGCGCTCGGGCTGGCGCTGGCGCGGATCGTGGGGGTCGCCGACGCGCTCTTCGACGAGTCGACCGACTGGTTGTGGCTCGGTGGAAAGGTCCCCGACCAGTCCGCCCGCCGTTCGAGGAACGAGCGGCTGATCGCCCGCTACGCACCCCTGCTGCCCGAGCTGTTCGGCGGCCGCCAGCCTGCGGGCGCCGATGTCCCGGGCATCGAGGTCCCGGCGTGACCGGCGGCCACGCCCGGCGTTTCGGGTTGACCGTCCTTGCCCTGATCTTTGCGATCGGCCTGCTGGCCGCCCCGCCCGCGGCCTCGGAGGTCCGTGCCGCAACCCCCGACCTGACGATCGTGAGCAACGCGACGTACCAGGTCCGGCCCGGCGACCGCCTCGTGCGGGTGACGGTCGACATGACCCTCAAGAACAATCTTCGCGACACGGCCACGCGCCGCTACTTCTTCGACACCGCGTTCCTCGCCGTCCTGCCGGGTACCTCGGGCTTCCGGGTCAACGGCAGCGGCGGCCCCTCGGTCCGGGCGACACGCCGGAACAGCGACTACACGCTGCTCCGGATCACCCTCGGCAACCGGCTGTTCAGCGGCAAGAGCACGAAATACCGCCTCACGTTCAACCTCAAGGACTCCGGCGGGTCGAGCACCCGCGACGTCCGCGTCGGTGACTCGCTCGCCTCGTTCCCCGTGTGGGCGTACGCGTCGGACCAGACGCCCGGCAGCCGCGTCACGGTCGTCTTCCCGAAGGACTACACGATCGACGTCGAGGCCGGGGAGCTGCCCGCGCCGACGGTCGACGACGAGGGCCGCACGATCTACAAGACCGGCCGGCTGAACAAGCCGCTCGAGTTCTTCGCCTACTTCGTTGCCGACCGGCCGGGCGCCTACGTGGAGCAAGCGGTCGAGGCGACCGTTGCCGACGTACCGGTCGGGCTCACGGTCCGGCACTGGAAGGAGGACGCCGCGTGGGGCGAGCGGGTGGGCGGCCTCTTCGAGCGCGGACTCCCCCAACTCTCCGAGCGGATCGGCCTGCCGTGGCCGCGCGAGGAGGGGCTGGTCGTCCAGGAATCCGTCACCCGCTCGACCGGCGGCTACGCCGGGCTGTTCGACCCCACGCGGGGCCACGCCGAGGTCGCCTATTACGCGGACGACTTCGTGGTCCTGCACGAGGCGGCCCATGCGTGGTTCAACGGCAACCTCCTGACCGATCGCTGGGCGCTCGAGGCATTCGCCTCGTATTACGCGCTCGAGGCGGCCACCGACCTCGAGGTCAAGGCCAAGGGCGACGAGCTGACCGACGAGCTGCGCAAGTCGAAGATCCCGCTCAACGCATGGGGTCCCATCGGGCGCGAGGAACGCGCGACCGAGGACTACGCGTATGCCGCGACCCTCGAGGTCGCGCGGCAGATCGCCGAGCGGGCGGGGGAGGAGGGCCTCCAGGAAGTGTGGCAGGCGGCGGCGGACAAGGCCGGCGCCTACCAGCCGCCGGCGGGCACCGCAGCCGCGACCGCCGGCACGAGCGGCGCGGGCGGAACTCCGGACGCAGCCGAGCCCGAACGCGTGCTCGGCCCGCCCGACTGGCGCGGGTTCATCGACCTGCTCGAGGAGCACACCGACCAGACCTACGAGGACGTGTGGCGCGAGTGGATCATCCGGCCCGAGGACGCGCCGCTCCTTGCCGAGCGCGCCGAGGCACGCGAGCACTACGACGCGGTCATTGACGAGGCCGCCGGGTGGTCGCTGCCACGTCCCATCCGCGACGCGATGCGCGCCTGGCAGTTCGATACGGCCGGCGGTCTGCTCGAGGAGGCCGCCGCCGTGCTCGAGCAGCGCGACGCGATCGCCCGGGCCGCGGCCGACGCCGACCTGACGCCGCCGGACAGCCTGCGCACGGCGTTCGAGGGCAACGACGGCTTCGACGATGCCCGTGCCGAGATCGACCAGCAGCTCGACGTCATCGACCGCTACGCCGACGCCGTCGCGCTCCAACCGACGAACCCGGACGTGTTCACGCAGCTCGGCCTGTACGACGAAACCCCGGAGGCCGATCTCGAGGAGGCGGCGACCGCGTATGCGGCCGGCGACCTCGAGGCATCCGCCTCGGCCGCCGACGATGCGCGGCTTACCTGGATCCAGGCGGCGGACGTCGGGCGGACCCGCGCGATCGTCATTGCCCTGATCGCCGTCGCGGTGCTCCTGCTCGCGATCCTCTCGATCATCGCCATCGTCCGCCTCCGCCGGGGCGGGCGCGAAGGTCCCGCGCTGGCAGACGCGTCCGCCGAGGCCGGCGCCGTTCCGGCGGCCGGGGACCCCGACCCCACCGACGTCGTCGTTCGCAGCGATCCTTCCACCCCCGAACCGCCCGTCTGAGCGCCCGCATCGCGGGGTCTGGCGTTTCGGAGCCTGCGGTACACTCGCCGCCTCTTTCGCCGGGCGCGAGCCCCGGCGGCTCGCGGCGAGGATGGGATGAAGCGCCTGGCTGACACACGAGCAGGACGGCGTCGCTGATGGGCATGCAGCGCGCGCGTCCCTCGAGCGAGATCCTCTCGGGCGATTCCGCCGACGTCTACTACGCGCGGGCCGAGCGCATCCTCGAGGCCGAAGGCCGCGATCCCCTCGTGACGATGGAGGTCTTCGCCCGCCACGACGCCGTGCTGTGCGGCATCGATGAGGCGAAGAACCTGCTCGGGCACGTGCTCGGCGACGCCGATCCCGTCGAGACCTGCCTCGAAGCGCTCGACGACGGCGATCGCATCAGCTCGAAGGAGGTCGTCCTTCGGATCCGGGCGCGCTACCGCCGGTTCGGGCTGTACGAGACCGCCTTCCTCGGGATGCTCGCCCAGTCGACGGGTTGGGCGACGGCCGCCAGCGAATGCGTCGAGGCCGCGAAGCCCGAACCGGTCATCAGCTTCGGTGCGCGCCACGTCCATCCGGACATCACCGACGTGCTCGATTACGCCTCGATCGTCGGCGGGTGCGTGGGCGCGTCGACGTCCGCGGGGGCGCGGCTGGCCGGCCTGAGTCCAACCGGGACCATGCCGCATTCGCTCGTGCTGATCTTCGGCGACACCGTCGATGCCTCCCTCGCCTTCGACCGGCACATCGATCAGAACGTGCCGCGAATCGTCCTCGTCGACACGTTCAAGGACGAGGCGGAGGAGGCGCTGCGGGTGGCCCACGCGCTGGGCGATCGGCTGTATGGCATCCGCCTCGATACGCCGTCGGAGCGTGGCCGCGTCACGGCGGACCTCGTCCACGAGGTGCGCACACGGCTCGACCAGGCCGGCTTCCACCACGTGAGGATCGTCGTGTCGGGCGGCCTGAACCCCGAGCGGATCGCCTACTTCAAGGAGGCGGCGGCGCCCGTCGACTCCTATGCGGTCGGGTCGTACATCAGCGGCGCCTCGCCGATCGACTTCACCGGCGACATCAAGGTCATCGACGGCGCGCCGATCGCGAAGCGCGGCCGTATCCCCGGCCTCACCGACAGCCCGCGGCTCAAGCCGGTCGATCTGACGCCCTGGCGCGAGGGCCGCCCCGGCTGACCGCGCGACAGCGCCCGCGGTCCGTGCCACCATCGGGCCATGGAGCCGTCCCCGGCGGACGAACGCGAGACCGCCTACGACCTGCTGCAGCGTGGCGAGGAGCTCCTTCGGCGTCGCCACCACGCACAGGCCGCGATCGTGCTGGAGCGGGCCAACCGTCTCGAGCCGCACCGCCAGTCGATCCTCGAGGCGCTCGGCCGGGCGTACTTCAACAGCGGGCAGCACGAGCTGTCGCGGCGGACCTTCAGCGAGCTGCTCGAGCTCGAGCCGTCCGCCCACTACGCTCATTACGCGCTCGGGCAGAGCCTCAAGCGGCTGGGCCGTCCGAGCGAGGCGCGGACCCACCTCAAGCTGGCGGTCGCCCTGAGCCCGCGGACATCGCTCTACCGGCAGGCCCTCGCCCGCCTCCCGAATCCGAAGCCGGACCCCGAATCCTGAGCCCGTTTCGGCGCAATTGCCAATGGGCGTGGTCGTACGGGCGAACGGACCCCCGGATCGGGCGCATCCCCAGTCCCGGTGGTGGTAAGCCCGGATATCGGCAATTCGACAGGGTCAGATCGGCGCCAGGACCACGGGGGTTGGTATCTGCGACAAAAGCGGGCGGGCGGGGCCAGCGCCCCGAGGCCGGCTCCTACGTTCCCAGGAGCCGCGCCAGCCAGAACAGCCCGATGATCGACTTCGCGTCCTCGATCTCACCGCGCTCAGCTGCCGCGACCGCGTCCCGCCACGGCAGCCGAACGAGGTGCAGCCGCTCGTCCGCGTCCGGCGCGAGCCGATCTTCCTCGGCCGGCGTCAGCTCGGTGGCGAGGTACAGGTGCATCAGCTCGGACGTGAACCCGGGCGCCGTCCAGAACCGGCCGAGCAGTTGCCACGACCCGGCCCGGTAGCCGGTTTCCTCCTCGAGCTCGCGTCGCGACGCGAGGTCCGGGTCCTCGATCGTTCCGTCCGGCCGCTCGTCGAGCGTGCCGGCCGGGATCTCGAGCAGGGCGCGTTCGGCCGGGCTGCGGTATTGCCGCACGAGCAGGACCTGATCGTCCGGATCCACGGCGACCATCGCCACGGCGCCGGGATGGCCCGCGACGTCACGGGTTGCACGGGTCCCATCCGCCCGCTCGATCGTGTCGATCCGGAACGTCAGGTAGCGACCGCGGTGGAGGATCCGCGAGTCGACGACGCGCTCGATGAGATCGGCCCCGGATCCCTCCGGGGCCGGTCGAGGTTCGTCTGTGCGATCCGCGCTCAGGCCGGTGCCGCAGCGATCTCTTCTGCCGCCTGGGCTGCCGTGACGTTGGCCGCGGCGCGATCGGTTGTGAGCGCCTCCCCGGTCTCGCCGTCGAACAGGTGCAGGTTGTCGAGCGGGATCGTCAGCTTGATGACGTCGCCAGGCCGGACGCGATGCGACGAGTCGACGATCGCCACGATGTCCTGGTTTGCCGCGCTGACGTGGAGGAGCTCCTCGTGTCCGAGATACTCGACGACGTCGGCTCGCGCCTGGAACGATGCGCTCTCGCCGCCGATGTCACCGATCTCGAGATGCTCCGGGCGGAAGCCGACCACGTGCTTGGAGTCGGCCTGGCCGGCCACCGATCGCGCTCTCGCCGGCAGCGGGACCGACCAGTCGCCCGGCCCCACGAGCCGCGTGCCGTCGCCGTCGCCCTCCGTTGTGACCTCGATGAAGTTCATGGACGGGCTGCCAATGAAGCCAGCCACGAACCGGTTGATCGGCTCGTCATAGAGCTTCTGCGGCGTGCCGACCTGCTGGAGGAGGCCCTCGTTCATGACCGCGATCCGGGTGCCCATCGTCATCGCCTCGACCTGGTCGTGGGTGACGTAGACCATGGTCGTCTCGAGGCGCTGATGAAGCCGGGCGATCTCGGCGCGGGTCTGGACGCGTAGCTTGGCGTCGAGGTTCGAGAGCGGCTCGTCCATGAGGAACACCGCGGGCTCGCGGACGATCGCCCGCCCGAGTGCAACGCGCTGGCGCTGGCCGCCGGACAGCTCCTTCGGCTTGCGATCGAGCAGCTTCTGGAGCTGGATCGTCTCGGCCGCCTCCTTGACCCGCCGCTCGATCTCGGGCTTGGGGACCTTGCGCAGCTTGAGCCCGAAGGCGAGGTTTTCGCGGACCGACATGTGCGGGTAGAGCGCGTAGCTCTGGAACACCATCGCGATGTCGCGGTCCTTGGGCGGGACGTCGTTGACGACCCGGTCCCCGATCCGCAGCGTTCCCGAGGTGATCTCCTCGAGCCCCGCGATCATCCGGAGGCTCGTCGTCTTGCCGCAGCCCGACGGTCCGACCAGGACCATGAACTCGCCGTCACCGATCTCGAGGTTCAGGTCGTTGACCGCGAGGAAGTCCCCGTACTGCTTGTTGACGTGCTCGAAGGTCACGGTCGCCATCGAGTATTCCTCCTGTCCCGACCGCTCATCGCGGGCCCATGCATCCAGCCGCCGCCGAAGCGGACGTCGTGGACGGGCCCCGTACGTGGGTGGTGCGGGTTGGCGGCATCGTACGGTCGGGTGCGGGACCGCGCAACGTCCGATCCCTATAGACAACCCGCCTCGAGCGCGCATCGGTATTACAGGAATACGTCGTCCTTCGTAGGCGGAAATCATGCAGGCGACGGATGCCGCCACACGCGCGGAAGGCGATGCTGCAGATGTTTCGGGACCGGCCCGCCTCGGGACATCGACCTACTCGTCACCGATGTCCCGATGCCGGCCGGACCGGGACGGCCCGCCAATCCAGCCCGGCGCCGCGACCTCCCGCGGCGCTGCGGCTATTCCCCGACGGACGTGCGCCGGACGGCCGCGTCGTGCGCGCGGCGGTATTCCTCGCGCAGCAGCTCGATATCCGCGCGAAGTCGGGCCGCCTCGGGCGACCCCGGCAGGGCATCCCCCAGGTGCCGCTCCGTATCACGCCAGTCAGCCAGCACCGCCTGGACGTCGCGCGGAGGATTGCCCATCTCGTTGATCGTCGTGCCAGGGTCGATCGATCCGGACTTGGCCCCGGCCAGGGCGGCCTTCGCCAGGTCAACCTGGGCGTCGGTCGCTCCGAGCACCGAGGTGGCGAGCCGTTCGATCTCCTTGGCCAGTTCGACCAGCCGCGGTGAGCCCACGGGCAGATCGCGCTTCTCGAGCTCCAGCGTCCGGAGCCGGTCGAGCGTAGCGAGCACGGCGTCGGACGTCGCGTGCAGCTCGGGTTCGATACTCACTTCGGACAGGTCCCCTTCTCCCTGGTTCCCACTTCCCTCGCGGGCAGTCTAGGCGCTCGTCGCAATGGGCGCTCCGCGCGGTGCTCCGGTCAGCCGATCTCGCGGATGACGTCCTGATCCAGCGTCAGGGCCAGTCGTTCCGCCCGGGTCAACGCCGCGAGGCGGGCGGCGTCGCGGATGTAGCGCCCGAGCTGGCGCTCGCAGACCTCGTCGGGGTGGCGGAACGTGAAGAAGCGGACCTGCTTGAGCCCCGCGCCGCCGAGCTCGCCATCCGGGTCGTCGATCAGCATCCCGTACTCGAACCCGAGATGGACGTGGATCGGCTCGGGGGCGACGAACCCGAAGTAGGCCGTCCGCTTGCCCAGCGGGACGTCGTAGCCGATGAGGTGCCAGCCCGGACGCACGGCCTCGACCGCGTCGGGCACCGTCCGCAGGACGATCGCTCGAAGGCGCTCGGCGGCATCGCGGATCGGTTCCGGGTAGGGCGCGAGGAACATCTCGGGCGGAGCCGTAGCTCGGGCGGGATCGGCTGCATGCCGTGATCTTCGTCGCGCCATGGACGGAACACGTCGTATTTAGATCGGGAACATCGCTATCCCGGCCTCGAGACCAAACTTGTCCGGGTTCGCGAAAGGCCCCATCACCGCGACCTCGCCCATGACCTCGTCGTCGTCCCCCGAGCGGACGACAAATCGATGATGGATCTCGGTGACGCCGGTCGCCAGCGTCCCTCCGACGCTGCAGTACCGGGTCGCGCTCAGCCCGATCGCTCGTCGGACGGCCTCGACGTCGATCGACGGACCGTCGACGACATGGATGATGTCGATTCGAACAAAGACCGCTGGATGCGCGCCATCGCGCTGCTCCGCCTGCGCCTTGACCTCATAGCGGCGGATCTCCTGGCGCTTCTTGCGCAGGATCGAGATGACATCCATCGCCGCGCACCCTGCGATCGCAACTGCGATGAGCTCGGCCGGGCGCGGCCCGGTGTCGCCCTCCGCGCTGTCGAGTACGAGGTCGTGACCTGAGCCCGTACGCGCGGTCAACCGGAGGCCGGCGGTGTCCAGGGTCAGAGATGCGGTTCGTGTGGTCATGCGGCCACCTTTGCAAGGGCCGTGGCGCGCCCCAAGTGGCAGACGTGCCCGGCAGCGGGGGCCGTTCGGCCCGAATTTCCGACGTTCGGCACTTCGTGACCACGTGCCTGGCGAGTGACGCTGGCGATCCACACAGGAGACGACCGATGACCACACCCACCGCGGTCCCGCCCATGACGTCGAACGAGGCCGTCGCGCTCGAGCTCGGGCGCCTGCTGGCCGACACGTACGCGCTCGCCGTCAAGACGCAGGGCTATCACTGGAACGTGACCGGGTCGGAGTTCCGCTCGCTCCACCTGATGTTCGAGGAGCAGTACACGGAACTCGCGCTTGCGGCCGACGTGATCGCCGAGCGGATGCGAGCCCTCGGGGCCGTCGCGCCGGGGTCGCTGCGCGGCATGGCTCGTCTGACGTCGATCGATGACGAGGACGGCGCCCCCGAGGCTCAGGAGATGGTGCTTCGCCTCATCGCCGCGCACGAGACCGTCCTGCGGACGACGCGGTCCGTGCTCGAGGCCGCCGAGCGCGCGGCGACCGATCCGACGACTGTCGATCTCGCCACCGAGCGCCTTGCCGTCCACGAGAAGACCCTCTGGATGCTGCGGGCCACCGCCGCGTAAGTCCACGGCCGCGTGCTCCACGGGGTCGATACCCCCAGGGGGTATCATGAATCACACAATGGTAGCCACGCGACAGCAGGCCGAGACGGTTTCGTTCCCCGTCGAGGGGATGACCTGCGCTGCCTGCGTCAACCGGATCACGCGCTTCCTCGACCACGTCGACGGCGTCGAGGCCGCGACCGTCAACCTCGCCACGGAGACGGCAACCGTTCGGTTCGACCCGGGGCGCGTCGACGTCGAGCGACTCGGCGCAGCCGTCGAGGCGGCCGGCTACGAGGCGCGCACCGAGCGCGCCGTCGGCGACGCCCGCGAGGCGGCCATCGAGGACGTCGCCGCGGAGCGCACCGAGCGCGACGTCGCCGCCGCCCGAAACCTCGCGTCGCTGCGCCGGCGCCTGGTCGTCGCCGACGATCCTGACGATCCCGCTCCTGCTCGGGTTGGCCCGGATGACCATCGCCCCGTGGCTCCCGGCGATCCTCACCGATCCGCTCTTCCAGCTCGCGCTGGCGACCCCGGTCCAGCTCTGGGCGGCGCAGCCGTTCTACGCCGGCGCGTGGCGCGCCCTCCGCCACGGGGTTGCCGACATGAACACGCTCGTCGTGGTCGGCACGTCCGCCGCCTACCTGTACTCGGTCGCCACCATCCTGTTCCCGGACTTCTTCCGCGCCGCCGGTCTGGGCGCGGGCGACGAGGAGCTGCCGCTCTACTTCGACACCGCCGCGGCGATCATCACCCTGATCCTTGCCGGCCGCTATCTCGAGGCACGGGCGCGGTCATCGACGTCCGAGGCCATGCGCCGCCTCATCGGGCTCGCGCCGCGAACAGCCCGCGTCCTGCGTGACGGTCGGGAGCTCGAGGTCCCGATCGCGTCTGTCGCGGTCGGCGACGTGGTCCGCGTGCGGCCCGGCGAGAAGATCGCCGTGGACGGCACGGTCGTGGACGGGCGCTCCGCCGTCGACGAGAGCATGGTCACGGGCGAGAGCATCCCCGTTGCCAAGGTGCCCGGCGACGAGGTGGTCGGCGCGACCACCAATACGACCGGGACCCTGACCGTGCGTGCGACCCGCGTCGGTCGCGACACGGTCCTCGCCCAGATCGTCCGCCTGGTGGCGGAGGCGCAGGGCTCCCGGGCGCCGATCCAGCGGCTCGCCGATGCCGTGACCGGCGTGTTCGTCCCCGTCGTCATTGGCCTGGCGGCGCTGACCTTCGTGGTCTGGCTGGTCGCCGGGCCGGAGCCCGCCTTCAACCTCGCGCTGCTCAACACGGTGTCGGTCCTGATCATCGCCTGCCCGTGCGCGCTGGGGCTGGCCACGCCGACGTCGATCATGGTTGGGACCGGCAAGGGTGCCGAGGCCGGGATCCTCTTCCGCAACGCCGAGGCCCTCGAGCGGCTCGGTGGCATCCAGACGGTCGTCCTCGACAAGACCGGCACGCTCACCGAGGGCCGGCCGCGAGTGACCGACGTTGTCCGCGTCGCCGGCGCTCCGGACGAGGATCGGCTGCTGGCACTGGCGGCCGCAGCGGAGGTCGGGTCGGAGCACGCCCTCGGTGATGCGCTGGTGCGCTACGTCCGCGACGAGCGCGCGCTCGGGCTCCCGCCCGTGGAAGGGTTCGAAGCCACGCCTGGCGAGGGGGTCAACGCGGTCGTGGACGGGGCGGCCGTTCACATCGGGCGTGCCGGGTTCCTCGATGCAGCCGGCATCGATCCGCGGCCGTTGGTCGAAGCCGCCGAGTCCCTCGCCGCACAGGGCCGCAGCCCGGTCTTCGTCGCGATCGACGGACGCCCCGTCGCGGTCGTCGGGATTGCGGATACGCTCAGGCCGGGCTCGGCCGACGCGGTCGTGGAGCTCCGTCGGCTCGGGCTCGACGTCGTGATGCTGACCGGGGACAACCGCCACACCGCGGAGGCCATCGCCGGCGCGGCCGGCATCGCGACGGTGATTGCCGACGTGCGACCCGACGGCAAGGCAGCCGCCATCCGATCCCTGCAGGCCGGCGGGCGGGCCGTGGCGATGGTCGGCGACGGCATCAACGACGCGCCGGCCCTCGCGGCGGCCGACGTCGGGATCGCGATGGGCAGCGGCACCGACGTGGCCATGGAGTCGGCCGGCGTCACGCTGATGCGCCCCGACCTGCGCGCGGTCGGCACGGCCGTGGCTCTCTCGCGGGCGACGATGCGCAACATCCGGGAGAACCTGTTCTGGGCGTTCGCCTACAACACGATCCTGATCCCGGTCGCGATGGGCGTGCTGTACCCGGCGTTCGGGATCCTCCTCGACCCGATCCTGGCCGCCGCGGCGATGGCCCTCAGCTCGGTGACGGTGGTGTCGAACGCGTTGCGGCTACGGCGCTTCCGCCCATCGGCGGGCCGGCCGGCCGGAACCGGCCTCCGCGGTGCACCGCCGGCGCTCGATCCCGGGTCAGCCTGACCTAGCGCGTCGCCGTACGGCCGGTGAACCACCGATTGCCCCGCGGCGCGCGACCGTCTTCGGCAACATCGCGAGCAGGATCGCGCCGATCAGCACGACCACGCCGGCCGTGGCCCAGCCCAGCGCGAAGCTCACCGCGGCCAGCGCCGGCACCAGGAGGCTGCTGACGAGTCCGCCCGACATCTGGGCCAGCGAGATCACCGACAGCAGCGTCGCGCGCTGGTCGGCCTCGACGCGCTGGTGGAGGGTCTCGTTGTTGAGCGGCCCGGCGACGCCCGCGAACAGGTAGAACGCGACGTACAGCGCGGCGACGAGCAGGAAGGACGCGCCGGTGGCCATGCCACCGAGCGCCAGCGCCATCAGCCCCGTGACCAGGGCCGCGGTGCGCGGTCCTGAGCCGACGACCGCGGCCGCCCGCGGCGCGCCCGCGGATCCGAGCGAGGTCCCCACGAACGCGAGCGTGACAAGCACGCCGTATGCGCCGCTGGCTTTCTCCTCACCCCCGAGCAGCGTCGCGAACTGGACAGGCGCCACGATCTCGAGCCCGGACAGGGCAAATCCGAAGGCGGCGGTCGCCGCGAGCACGAGCCGGATCGTGCGATCACCGCCTGCGAGGCGGAGGCCACTGGCGACCGTCGACGGCACGTCGCGCACGATCCGGCGCATGGGCGCATGCGCGCTGTTCGGCGGTTCGATCATCAGGAACCAGACGGCAATCAGGCCGAGCGACTGGAGCGCGGCCGCCGCGAGGTAGGGGACCGACAGCGGGATCAGCAGTCCGTCCGCGGGCAGCCCGTCGGCAAGGGAGGGCAGCAGGCCGCCGACCACCGCGCCGGTCGCCAGTGCGGCGGCCTCGGCCGACCAGCCACGTGAGATGCCCCGTCGGACGTCCGCCTCGGGATCGGCCGCGCGCACGGTGTCGACGTACCACGCCTCGAGCGGGCCGCTCTGCAGCGCCCTCGCGATCCCGCCGAGGGCCATCACAACCCCGAACTGGACGAAGTCGGTGGCGACCGCCATGCCGAGCAGCGAGATGATGTTCAGGATGCGGGACAGGATCAGCGTGCGTCGCCGGCCGAGGACGTCGGCGAAGCTGCCCGTGGGAAGCTCGAGGACGATGACGACGACGGTGTAGACCGCGAACAGCGCGCCGATGAGCGGGAGCTCGATGCCACGCGCCCGCAGCTGGAGCACGAGGATCGGGACGACCAGGCCGATCGGCAGCCACTGCAGGCCGCTGAGCACGACGTAGCGCCATTCGGCCTGTCGGTGCGTTGAGGGGCGGGCGCTTCGCGGGCGTCATCGGTCGAGATCCTCGAGCCGTTCGAACGGGAACAGCTGGAGATAGGCCGCGACGAGCGCGGCCGTCTCGCCGTCCTCGGCCGGCGGGGGAGCGCTGCGGTAGCGGCGGAGCACCGCGTACAGCTCCTCGATCAGTGCCTTCGTCTGCGACGGGGTCAGGCGCAGGATGTCGTCACCGAGCGTCGCGGCCCGCAACCATGCCGGGTCAAGCTCGGCGCGATGTGCCAGCCAGGCCTCGAACTGGGCGACGGCGCGCTCCACCTGCCGGCGCTCGAGGGCATCGCTGACCGCCTGGCCCTCGGGATCCGCCGCGAAGTCGGCGACCTCCCAGCTCGTCGTCTGGGTCGTCGCCCGCCAGCGGCGTTCGCGCCCGGCCTGCGGCCCGTCCTCCTCGACATAGCCGAAGCGCTCGAGCTGGCGCAGGTGGTAGCTCGTGGCGCCGCTCGACTCGCCGGTCCGCCGGGCGAGCTCCGTGGCAGTCGCCGGTCCGTCGAGACGGAGCAGGCTCAGCAGCCGGATGCGCAGGGGATGGACGATCGCGCGGAGCGTCCGGACGTCGGTGACGCGCTTCGTATCTGCGGCATGCGAGACACGCTAGCATGCAAAGACTTCTTTGCAAGTACTTCTTTGCGATAGGCGGATGACAGGCCCCTGCCTTCGGCGAGTGTCGTCTTGCCTTGCATAGCGCCATGCGGCCGTTAGACGTTACGAAGCATGCCCGCGGGCGTGCATGGTGGCCGGAGGTCATGCCGGCCCGCGTATGGTGGTCCAGATGCCCGATCTCGCCGCCCCCGACTACCAGTTCGCGCGGTTCGTGCTCGAACGGGGATTGGCCGCGCTGTACCTGATCGCGTTCCTCGTTGCGGCCAACCAGTTCCCGGCGCTGAGCGGCGATCGTGGGCTCGAGCCGGCCCGCCACCTGCTGGCGGCCACGTCGCTCCGACGGACGCCGAGCATCTTCCACCTCGGATACTCCGACCGGCGGCTCCGCGTCGTGGCCGGGATCGGCATGCTCGTCGCCGCCACGCTCCTGCTGGGACTTGCGCAACAGGCGCCGCTGCCGGTCACGATGCTTGCCTGGTTCACGCTCTGGGCGCTCTACACGTCGATCGTGAACATCGGCGGGACGTGGTACTCGTTCGGCTGGGAGACGTTGCTGCTCGAGGCCGGCTTCCTGGCGATCTTCCTCGGCAATGCCGAGACGCCGCCGCTGATCCCGGTCATCCTCCTGTTCCGCTGGCTCGCCTTCCGCGTCGAGTTCGGAGCCGGGCTCATCAAGCTCCGCGGCGATCCGTGCTGGCGCAGCCTGACCTGCATGGACTGGCACCACGAGACCCAACCGATGCCGAACCCGCTGTCGTGGTTCTTCCACCACCTGCCGCGCCCGGTCCACCGGATCGAGGTCGTCGGGAACTTCGTTGCCCAGCTGATCCTGCCGTTCGCGCTGTTCCTCCCACAGCCCGGCGCGTCAGTCGCGGCTGTCCTGATGATCGGATCACAGCTGTACCTGGTCGTGAGCGGCAACTACGCATGGCTCAACTGGGTCACGATCGTGATCCTGGCGGCGGGGATCAACGACCCGACGATCGCGGCGATCTTCGGCTTCGTTCCGGGTGCCGCGGCTGCGCTCGGCGCCGTGCCGGCCTGGTTCGTGGCCGCGGGCCTCGGGCTCACCGCCCTTGTCGTCGTGCTCAGCTGGTTCCCGGTCCGAAACCTGCTCAGCCCGCACCAGATGATGAACGCCTCGTTCGATCCCCTCCGGCTGGTGAACACGTACGGGGCATTCGGCACCGTCGGCCGCGAGCGCTACGAGGTCGTGATCGAAGGGACGCCGGAGGCCGATCCCGGTCCGGACGCCGAGTGGCGTGAGTACGAGTTCAAGGGCAAGCCCGGCGACCCGCGCCGGATCCCTCGCCAGGCTGCGCCGTACCATCTGCGCCTCGACTGGTTGATGTGGTTCCTGCCCCTGTCGCGGCAGTACGGAGAGAGCTGGTTCATGTCATTCCTGGCTGCGTTGCTGCGCGGTGACCGCGCGATCCTCGGGCTGCTGCGGCACAACCCGTTTGCCGACCGGCCGCCCTCGTTCGTCAGAGCGCGGCTGTACCGCTACCGCTTCACCTCGTGGCAGGAGCTGCGCGCGTCCGGCCGCTGGTGGAACCGTGAGCCGGTCGGGGACTACGTCGGGCCGGTCCGCCTGCGCGAGGGCGAATGAACGCTCCCGACGCCGTGGTCGTGGGCGGCGGGCCCAACGGCCTGGCGGCCGCGATCGAGCTCGCGCGGGCCGGTCATCCGGTCACGCTCCTCGAACGGGCGGAGACCGTGGGCGGTGGCACCCGTTCGGCCGAGCGAACGCTCCCGGGCTTCATCCACGACGTGTGCAGTGCGATCCATCCCTTCGGCAGGACCTCGCCGTTCTTCGCCGAGCTGGACCTCGCCAGGCACGGCCTGCGCTGGGTCGAGGCGCCGTTCAGCGTGGGCCACCCGCTCGACGACGGGACGGCGGTGCTCGTCGAGCGCGATGTCGAAGCGACCGCGGCGCGCCTCGGTCCCGACGCCGACGCGTATCGGAGGACGTTCGAGCCGCTCGTTCGCACCTGGCCCGAGCTGCAGCGCGACATCCTCGCGCCGTTCCACGTCCCCATGTGGCCGCCTCGAACCGTCCGCCTGGCCCGCTTCGGGTGGACGGCGATCCAGTCGACCACGCGGCTCGCGCGCCGGTTCCGGGACGACCGGGCTCGTGCCCTCGTCGCCGGGGCGGGCGCGCACTCGATCCTGTCGCTGACCGAGCCGGTCAGCGGCGCGGCGGCGCTGGTCATGCTCGGCTCTGCCCACGTCGACGGTTGGCCGTTCCCGGAAGGCGGCTCGGGCCGGCTCGCCGAGGCGCTCGCCTCCGAGCTCGTCGCGAAGGGCGGGCGGATCGAGACCGATCGCCCCGTCGAGCGGATCGGCGACCTCCCGCCGCACCGGGTCGCGCTCTTCGACGTGGCACCTCGGGCGCTTGCGACGATCGCGGGCGACCGCCTGACGGGTCGCTTTCGCCGCCGCCTGGAGCGCTATCGCTACGGCCCGGGCGTGTTCAAGATCGACGCCGCGATCGAAGGCCCGATCCCGTGGCAGGCGGAGGGCCTGGATCAGGCCGGCACCGTCCACGTCGGTGGCACGCTCGAGGAGATCGCCCGGTCCGAAGCGGCCGTCACGGCCGGGCGCCATCCCGAGCGCCCGTTCGTGCTGCTGGCCCAGCAGAGCCTGTTCGACCCGAGCCGCGCTCCGGCCGGCCGCCACACGGTCTGGGCGTACTGCCACGTCCCGAACGGTTCCACCGTCGACATGACCGAACCGATCCTCGCCCAGATCGAGCGCTTCGCGCCGGGTTTTCGCGAGCGGATCCTGGCGGTCTCGACGATCGGCCCCGGGGACCTCGAGGCGTACAACCCCAACTACGTCGGCGGCGACATCGCCGGCGGCCGGTTCGACCTGGGTCAGCTGTTCACACGCCCGAGCCTCCGCGTCCTTGACCCGTACGCGACGCCCGACCCGGGGATCTTCATGTGCTCGGCCGCCACGCCGCCCGGCGGCGGCGTGCACGGCATGGCCGGCTGGCACGCGGCCCGGTCCGCGCTCCGGCGGCTCGGATGACACGGCACGACGGTCCGGGCGGACCGCGAAGCTGCGACATTTGGCCCCTGTGCGACGAGCGGCCCCGATGGTTCGATAGGGTCCCAGACGAGCCGCGCTTGCCGTGGCGACCGGATGCGTCCCGCGACGAGGAGATGCATCGATGGCGACGCTCGGCACGACCCTCCCCCACGCACATCACCGCAGCAACCGGATCGCCGGACTCCTGACCCGCGACTGGCACGTCGGGCTGGCGGCGGCCACGATCCTCGCGTTCCTGTTCGGGTTGCTCAGCGCGTTCCTGATGCCGCGCGGGCCCGTCATCGCCGCGAACGGCCTCCTCGTGATGGGGATCGGCCTGGCAGTCGGCGTGCTCTCCGGGATTCTCACGGGCCGCGCGTTTTCGATCGTCCCGGTCGGCCTGGCGTACCTCGTTGCCCTCGAGCTCGGGCGGATCGATGCCAGTGGTCCCACGCTCGACATGATCCGCCTCGACAATACGTTCGGGCTCATGGCTGTCGCATTCAGCCGCGGCCTGCACGGCGTGCTGCTGCTGGTGCCGATGCTGTTCGGCACCGCGCTCGGGCTCCGCCTGCGCCCGCCTTTCGACGGCCACCGGCGTGGCCTGCCGATCGGCACGACGATCCTGGGGGCGGCAACGGTCGGCCTCGCCGTGCTCGTCGCGATGCCCGCCTCCACGCCACCCATCCTCGGACCCGACGGACAGCCTGTTCCCGGGAGCATCGCCGAGCTCGTGAAGGTCGAGCTCAACGGCGCCGAGCAGACCGTCATGATCCGCGCGGCCGACCCGGACAATCCTGTCCTGCTCTACCTGTCGGGCGGTCCCGGCCAGTCGGACTTCGGCTATTCCCGGCCGATCAGCAGCGTATGGGACGACGACCTCGTGTTCGTCGACTGGGACCAGCGCGGCAACGGCAACTCCTACACGGCGATCGAGCCGATGTCGGAGATGACGCTCGACAACGCAGTGGCCGACACGATCGCGCTCACGGAGTACCTCACCGAGCGCTTCGGTGAGGAGCGCATCTACGTGATGGGCGAGTCGTGGGGAACACTGCTCGGTGTCCTCGCAGTTCAGCAGCGCCCCGACCTGTATCACGCCTACATCGGCAGCGGCCAGATGGTCAACATCCGCGAGACGGACCGACGCATCTACGAGGACCTGGCGGCTTACGCCGCACGGACCGGGAACACCGAGCTCGCGACGACGCTGGCGGGGTTCGGCGCCCCGCCGTACAAGGACTTCCCGCTGACCAATGCGATGATCTGGGGCTACTACGACTACATCTACGAGTCGTATACCCCGTCCGAGACCTATCGCCACCTGCTGGCGGAGGCCGCCCCCGGGTTCTTCGGCCTGGGCGCATCGGAGTACGACCTCATCAACAAGGCCAACGCGGTGCGTGGCCTGTTCGACACGTTCGCGATCATGTACCCGCAGGTGTACGACGTCGATCTGCGCAGCGACGCACCGAGCCTCGAGGTGCCTGTGTGGATCCTGGACGGGGCCGCGGAGCTGGACGGGCGGCGCGACCCCGCACTCGAATGGGTTGCGTCCCTGCGTGCCCCGTCAAAACGCGTCGTCACGTACGACGATGCAGCCCACTCGGTGGCCTTCGAACAGGTCGATGCCGTCCACCGATTGCTGACCGACGAGATCGTTCCGGCGACCTACAACCGGTAGCGTCGCTTCCGAAGGGCTGATCGGAACCGGGACTCCTGGCGGTCCCACGGTGAACGACGGTGGGATAGGAACCGAGGCGCGCACCGGGCACGGTTGGACCGTTCCACCGCCCACCCGATGCGCGGCCGCCCTCCATCCACGCGACGGCGTCCGGGCACGAACCAGAACGTCGAACGGACCCCCAGCTTGCCCGGACGTCTCCCGCGCACCCTCGGTGCGCTCGCCCTCGCCATCGCGTTCCTCGCGCCCGCCGCCCTGCCCGTCGCTGCCCGTCAGCCGCACCGCCCGCTGCCCCACTACCACCCGGACTTCGTCACGCAGCGCGAGCGCGGCAGCTCAACCGCCGACTGCCTGTGGGCGTCGGCGTCGATGCTCGTCGAGAAATGGACGGCCGGTCGGATCACGGTGTCCAAGGACCGCCTGCGCCGGCTCTCGGGCGACACGAAGAAGGGCTCGAACTTCAACGATCTCGCGCCGGTGCTGCGCCGGCTGGGGCTCAAGGCCCGCTGGTCACCCGAAGGTGGCGAGTTCGTGACGTGGAACGAGATGCGTGCCCGGATCCGCGCCGGCGGCGGGGCCGTGCTGCTCGGTGACTATCACGAGCTGCCCCGCTACTACGGCCGCTGGGCGCCCAGGTTCTGGAAGAAGAAGGGCAAGAAGGACAACCACGCGATCTATCTCGATCGCTATGACGGGCGGACCGACCAGTTCTGGGTGATGGACCCGCTCGCGCCGGCGGGCTGGAAGGGGGAGTGGATCCCCGCGCGCTACCTGCGCTCCTTCGCGTGGCAGACGGGTGGCGGCGGCCTGTGGGTGATGTTGACCCCGACCGCCAAACGCGCCCCGTTCTCCGGGGTCAAGCTGGCTCCGCCCGAGGCTGCCGTCCGGGACGGTCAGCTGCAGGTCGACTGGAAGGTCCGCAAGGCTCCGAAGCGCTGGAGGCTGCCGCGGGTCAAGGTCAAGACGCGGGTGGAACGCATCAAGAACCCGGCTTCGCTCGCGATCATGGAGTGGGTGTCGACGCCCGTCGGTGAGCCTGCCGCGAAGAAGCAGAAGGCATCGGCCCGCTATGCCCAGAAGACGATCCGAGCGCGGATGAGGACGCCGGCCAGGCCCGGCGCGTATGAGATCGCCATGTCGCTCGGAGAGCGCCGCTTTGGTCGAACCGTGGCCAGGTCGTCAACCGTCGTGTTCGTGCCCGGAAAACGGCGCGGCTCGATTGGCGCCAAGGACCCTGGAGCGGTGATCGCGGGCGAGACGTTCGATCTCGAGGCCACCGTCATGAACACCGGAAGCGTGGACTGGGCAGATCCCGAGTGGCTGTCGGCGTCGGCCGCCAAGGCCCTCGATCGCCGGCGGAACACGAGGGTCCGCGCTCTGTGGCACCTCGTCGAGCCCGATGACCGGGATGCGGAGCGGGCCGCTGCGGATCCCGAGGACGTGCTCGCGGTCCCGCTCAAGCCCGGAGAGGTCGCACAGGAACGGCTGACCGTCAGCGCGCCGAACATTCCCGGTCGGTGGGTGCTCACCCTCGACCTGGCCGACGAGGTCGACGGCTCGTTCGCGGCCGGGGGATCGGCGCCGCGGACGATGACTGATCCAGGTCGTCGACGGCCGGTCACGGACGAATCCGCGCGGCTGAGCTGCCGTGCCGTTGGTTGAATAGCGCCGTGGGCCATCGACGACGATCCGGCATCAACCCCCTGATCGCGGTCGTCGCGACGCTGCTGTTTCCGGCAGCTCCGGCGGCGGCCGTCGAGGATCCCGTGATCGTCGCGGCGGGCGATATCGGCGACTGCGCCACGACCGGCGACGAGGCAACGGCCACCCTGCTCGACGGCATCCCGGGCACCGTGGCCGCCCTCGGCGACATCGCCTATCCGAACGGCACCGCAGCCAATTTCCACGACTGCTACGCGCCGAGCTGGGGCCGCCATCGCGGACGCACCCGTCCCGCGGTCGGCAACCACGAATACAAGACGACGTCGGCCGCGACCCCGTATTTCGACTACTTCGGCAGCGCCGCGGGGCCGCGCGGGAAAGGCTGGTACAGCTACGACCTCGGGGCGTGGCACGTCGTCGTGCTCAACTCGAATTGTGCGTTCGTCGGCGGATGCGGTCCGACTTCGGCCCAGGTCACGTGGCTCAAGGCGGACCTCGCCGCGAATGCCGGCGACCACGTCCTGGCGTACTTCCACCACCCGCGCTTCAGCTCCGGGCTGCACGGCAACGATGGCGGGGTGCAGACCCTTTGGGAGGTGCTGTACGCGGCGGGTGCCGAGCTCGTGCTCAACGGGCACGACCACAGCTACGAGCGCTTCGCCCCGCAGGATCCATGGGGACGCGCCGACGCTCCGTTCGGGATCAGGGCTTTCGTCGTCGGCACTGGCGGCACGGCGCTGCGGCCGAAGTCCAGGAACGTGCCGAACAGCGAGGTCTTCTCGGCAACCCATGGCGTGCTCAAGCTGACCCTCCGGGCGGAAGGCTACGACTGGGCGTTCGTGCCGATCGCCGGGAAGACGTTCACCGACGCCGGCAGCGGGACGACCCACGGCCCGCCACCCGCACGCACCCGCCGCGCCCTCACCTCGAAGGGCGACACGTGGGTCGACCAGGCCCACTCCACCCGGAACAACGGCCACACGACGACGCTCGTCATCGACGGCGACATTGGCAACGGGATGGACGCCCACGCGTACGTCAAGGTCAAGGTCAGCGACACGACGGGGGTCATCGATCGGGCCGCCTTGCGCCTGTGGGTGACCGACAAGAGCAAGGACGGGCCGACAGTCGCCCCGACATTGACGAGCTGGGCGTCGAACACCATGACGTGGAGGACCCGGGCGCCGGCGACGGGTCCGGCCGTGTCGGACATGGGCGCTGCCGCCGCAGGCGCTTGGGTCGAGCTCGACGTGACGGCGCTGGTCACGCGGACCGGAACCTTCGGGTTCGTGCTCCGGCCGACCTCCAGCGACGGGCTCCATGTGTCCTCGAATCAGGGAGCCCACCCGCCGCATCTCGTCGTCGATACGCTCCCGGCGCCCTGACGCCCGAGCGGCCTGGGGCCGTTTGTCACCTCAGGTCACAGCGGAAGGGTGCTTTCGGCCCCCCAATAGGGGCCGGCCGTCACGCGTCGCGCGGGCGCGACGGCGCGATGGTGTTCCCAGGCAAGCAAGCGCCAAAGGAACATGGAAGGAACACCACCGTGACAACCCGACTTCGCCGACTCGGCATCGTCCTGGCAGTCCTGGGGCTCGTCTTCGCGGTCGGCTCCGCGTATGCGTTCATCAAGGTCCAGGAAGGCTATCGCTCGCTGAACGCGTTCAGCGCAGCCCAGAACGTCACCCTCAGCTACAACGAAGACGGCCAGCTCGTCGACCGCGGAGAGGTCGCGGGAGCGCAGGCCATCATGGCGATGCTCACGAACGACTGGGGCTACCCGGTCGCCGCCAACGAGCTCAACCCGAACGACCCGGTCGTCAACACCGGCAGCGAGTACATGTACCAGATGGCGACGGTCGCCTTCCACACGCTGCACGGCACGCAGACGGTCGTCCTCGAGGAGGACTTCACCGCCCCCGACGGCACGGTCTACACCGCCGGCACGCCGTACGAGGTTCCGGTCGACGGCCGCTACTGGGCCGCCTTCGATCGCTCGAACCCGATCGACGCAGCCGTCCGCGAACAGGCGTGGACCGGTGTGGCACACGCCCTGATCGGCGAGCTGGGCGTCGGCACGGTCACCGCGTCGACCCTGCAGCTGGGTCTGGGCATGGCCGGCCTCTTCGCCGGTGTCGGACTCACCTTCATCATCGCGGGCCTCGGCCTGGTCTGGGCCGCGCGGCCAGAGAAGGTCAGGGTCCCGGCGCTGCAGCCGGTCGCGACCCCAGCCTGACCGGCCTGGAGCCTCGGGCTCCAGAGCCCCTGGGACCGAAGAGCCTGCCGGAGACGGCAGGCTCTTCGGATTTCGCTGCGTGCTAGCATCGGCGTGCTCTTCGATGCCGCGGGGTCGCGAAGCCGGTGTGAATCCGGCACAGTCCCGCTACGGTGACCAGCGCCCGATCCGGCGCGGAAGTCCGGTCGCCGATCTCGCGGTCGATGCTCAACCTTCGTGCGAAAGGGGAAGCAACGATGCGACCGACCGGCTGATCCGCCTTCCCATTGGCCCGCCCGGGGCGGCCCGCGCCTCGGCCCTTGATCCCTCGTTTGCTTTCCTGGAGTCGCATCGTGCCCACCGTCGCTTCACCCGCTCCGCGCCTGGCGCGGTATGCATTCCTCCTGTTCGTCGCCCTGGTCGCCCTCGCCTGCTCGTCGGGTGGGACCTCGACGGCCGCGCCCTCGGTGGCCGCGCCCGTCGGTGGCCGCGCCGTCGCAGCCGGCCTCGTCACCAGTGGCGAGCCCGGCCGCCGTGACGTACCCGTTGACGCTGACCGACGACGAGGGGACGTCGGTCACGCTCCCTGCCGAACCGCAACGGATCGTGTCCCTCACCCCGGCCGAGACCGAGATCCTGTTCGCCCTCGGCGCGGGCGACCGCGTCGTCGGCAAGGTCGAGGACATCGCCAACTACCCGCCCGAGGCGGCAGATGTGCCGGTGATGGGCCGCTTCGACGGCGTCGACGTGGAGCAGATCGTTGATGCCGGCGCCGACCTCGTCCTCGCCGGTGGTTCCGGCGGCACGCCACCGGATGCCATCGCACAGCTCCGCTCGCTCGGCGTCCCCGTGCTCGTGGTCTACGCACAGGACGTGGACGGCGCGCTTGCCGATATCGATCTGACCGCCGCGGCGGTCGGGCGCCCGGCCGAAGGCGCCGCCCTCATCGCAGACATGCGGCAGGCGTTCGACGAGGTCGCCGCGGCAACCACGGGCGTCGAGCGGCCCCGCGTGTTCATCGAGACCGGCAACCAGCCCGCGGTCTACGGCATCGCCGACGACTCGGTCTATGCCGAGATGATCGAGCTTGCCGGCGGCGAGGCGGTCACGACGGGCAGCGCGACGAACTGGGAGATGCCGGTCGAACGACTGGTCGCCGAGGATCCCGAGATCATCCTGCTCGCCGACGCCGCCTACGGCGCCACGGCCGAGGAGGTCAGCGGTCGCCCCGGCTGGGATGTCGTCAGCGCGGTCCGCGATGGAGCCATCCAGCCGATCGACGACATCGTGCTGACCCGGCCCGGGCCGCGCCTCACCGAGGGACTGCAGGCGCTCCTCGCAGCGATCCACCCCGAGGTCGAACTCGGTGCGCCGAGCGCCAGCCCATCCGGTGGCTGAACCCCTCGGCGACGTCCGCGCGGCGGCCGGGTTCCTGACCCGGCTTCCGGTCGGAGCCGTCAACCGGGACGCGGTCGGGGCCGGTGCGTTCGGCGTGATCGGCGCGGGCATCGGTCTGCTCGCCGCGGTCCCGCTGGTCCTGCTCGGGCGGCCGGTGCCGCTCGTCGCGGCCGTCCTCGCCGTTGCGGTCATCGTCCTGGTGACGGGCGCCGTCCACATCGACGGGCTCGCGGACACGGCGGATGCACTGGCGGCCCCCTCGCCGGACGCCGCCGAACGGGCCCGCAACGATCCCGGTCTCGGATCGGGCGGCGTTGCCACCATGACGCTCGCGCTCGCCCTCGGGATCGCGTGCCTGGCGACGCTGGCTGCGCAGGACCCGGTGCTTGCCGCCACGGCCTTGGTCGTGGCTGCGACGGTGTCGAGGTCCGCCGCGCCGGTGGCAGCGCTCGGCTGGTCGAAGACGGCTCGCGCGACCATGGGCGCGAGCGGCGGTGCCGGGGCGTGGTTCGTGCGGCTTGTCGGTCCGCCCGAGATCGCGGCGGTGCTCGCAACGTCGCTCGTGGCAGTCGCTGCCGGGACCGCGCTTGCCGGCCCGGCGATCGCGCTCGGGTCCGTCGGGGGCGTCGCGGCGGGTGCTGCGATCGCGGCCTGGGTCCTGCTGCGTCGCGGACAGCTCGACGGTGACGGCTACGGCGCGGTGATCGAGCTCGTGTTCGTCGACGATGCTGTCCGCGATCGCTGTTGCCGGGTCGCTGCGGTGAGCACGCACCTGGTCGTCGTCCTCGGCGGGACGCGGAGTGGCAAGAGCCGCCACGGGCGCGATCGGGCGGCGGCCCTCGCAGGCGACGGCCGCGTCGCGTACCTCGGAACCGTGGTGGCCGGTGACGACGAGCTCGACGATCGGGTCCGCCGGCATCGCGCCGACCGGCCCGCGGCGTGGGGGACGATCGAGGTCGGGCGGGACCTGCCGGGAGCCATCCGCTCGGTCGCGCCCGGCACGACGATCCTGCTCGACGGGCTGACCCTCTGGCTGAGCCTCGTGTTCGGTGACGAGCCGCGGCCCATCGACGACGTCCTCGACGGCGTGTTCGCGGACGTGCTCGCGGCAATCGACAACCATGACGGGCCGGTCGTCGTGGTCAGCGACGAGATCGGCCTTGGCCTGGTCCCGCTCGACGCGCTCAGCCGCGCCTTCCGCGACCTGCTCGGGATCGCCCACCAGCGGCTCGTGGAGCGCAGTGACGAGGCGTGGTTCATGGTCGCCGGGCGGCCGCTGGCGCTCCTCGCCCCGGAAGGCTCGTGACGCTCCAGGCCGCGATCGAGCCCCTGGACGAGGTCGCGATGGCGGCCGCACGCGCGCATCTCGACCGGCTGACGAAACCGCCCGGAAGCCTGGGACGGCTCGAACGCCTCGTCGAACAGCTCGCGGGGATCAGCGGTTCGCCGACACCACGGGTCGATCGGCCTGCGGTGGTCGTCTTCGCCGGCGACCACGGGGTCACCGCGCGCGGCGTCTCGGCCTACCCGAGCGACGTGACGGCGCAGATGGTCGCCAACTTCATCCGTGGCGGCGCGGCCATCAACGTCCTCGCCGATGCCGCCGGCGCCGAGCTCGTCGTCGTGGATGTCGGCGTGTCGGGGGATGGACCGCCCGCGAACCCGGCCGTTCCGGGGGCCGCGCGCCTGGTCCGCGCCCGGATTGCCGCCGGGACCCGCGACATGACGGTCGAGCCGGCCATGCGACGCGACGAGGCGCTGGCCGCCGTCGAGGTCGGGCGACGGATCGTCGAGGAGCTGATCGGCGGCGGGATCGACACGATCGCCGTCGGAGAGATGGGGATCGGGAACACCACTGCGGCAAGCGCGCTTGTCGCCGCGCTCACCGGCCGCCCGCCGGCCGAGGTGACCGGCCGCGGGACCGGGCTCGACGCGGAGGCCGTCCGTCGGAAGGTCGATGTGATCGAAGCGGCGCTCGACCGGCATCGCCCACGCCGCGACGACCCGATCGGTGCGCTGGCGTCCGTCGGCGGGTTGGAGATCGCGGCGCTCGTCGGCGCGATTCTCGCGGCAGCCGAGGCCCGCATGCCGGTCGTCCTCGATGGGTTCATCACCGGATCAGCCGCGCTCGTCGCAGCCTCGATTGCGCCCGGACTCGGCCCCCGGCTGATCGCCAGCCACCGATCGCCCGAACCGGGTCACGCGGTGGTGATCGAGGAGCTCGGCCTCGACCCGCTGCTCGACCTCGATCTCCGGCTGGGCGAGGGGAGCGGTGCGGCGCTCGCCCTGCCGCTCATCCGCGCGGCGACGCTGTTGCTCGCCGGCATGGCGACGTTCGACTCTGCCGGCGTGTCGGGCCCGACCGCAGGCGAATAGCAAAGCAGCCCTCCTTGTGGGCGGTCGTAGACTCGGTCGGACGCCCGCGGCTGATGCCGATCGCTTCCCCGACGGGTATCTCAGGGGAGGACCCGATGGCGAACTGGGTGAGGCAGCACCCCCTCGTGGCCTACTACGTCCTCGCCTTCGGCCTGTCCGTGATGCTTGCCCTGCTTCTGAACGTTTCGCTCGTCTTCGGCCTGCTCGCACTGTTCGGCCCGGCCGCCGCGGCGTTCATCGTGGCATCGACCGCCGAAGGTCGGGCCGGCACCTGCCGGCTCCGAGCGGCAACCACGCGCTGGCGTGTCCACCCCGTCTGGTACCTGGCAGCCTTCGGCCTCCCGCTGCTCGCGTGGGCCATCGCGCATGTCCTGTACGTCGTGGCCGGGAACCCTCCCCTGACGATCCCGGCAACGATCGCGCCCATCTCGATCGTGCTCTTCTTCCTCGTCATCGGCGAGGAGATCGGTTGGCGCGGCTTCCTCCTGGCGGGCCTGCTCCGTGACCGATCGCCGCTCATCGCGACGGCAGTCGTCGCGGTCGCCTGGCTCCTCTGGCACAGCCCGCTCTACTTCGTGCCGGGCATGCCCTTCCATGGGGACTCCTACGTTGCGTTCGCGGCGTGGATCATCCCGTTGTCATTCCTCCTGACATTCGTGTGGCTGGGCACCGCGAGCGTCTGGCTGGCCACGATCATGCACGGCACGGCCAATCTCGGATCGAGCCTCCTTTTTCCGGTCGAGGACCGTACGACGCTCCTCGTCTACGGCGGCGTCGGGGCGGCGATCGTCGCCGTTGCGCTGGTGGCTGCTTGGTGGTCGCGGTTCATGGCTCGTCCTCAGCCGGTATCCCCCGCCGTCGAGACGCTGCCCGCCGCTTGACTCGTGCAGGCGTGCACGCGACCTGACCGTGACGGCGCGGGAGCGCTCCTATGCTGAGGACGATGTCGCCTCGAAGGAATGCCATGACCCGGATCGACCGCCGCCTCGACCCCGGCACGGAGCTGTCCGAAACGGACGCCCTGGCGCTGGACACGGCGCTGCTCAACGAGCTGGAGCCGGAGGCGGCGCGGCTGTACGACCGCCATGCCAAGGTGGCCCAGGAGTGGTTCCCGCACGAGTACATCCCGTACCGCCTGGGCCGGGACTTCGACAAGGAGCCGTGGACGCCGGACCAGCCGCGGCTGACCGGCGTGGCCCAGACCGCCTTCGAGATCGGCCTCCTCACGGAGGACAACCTGCCCTCATACCACCGCTTGATCCACGGCATGTTCGGCAAGGGCGATGGCGCGTGGATCAACTGGGTCGGACGGTGGACGGCCGAGGAAGGGCGTCATGCCATCGTGCTGCGGGACTACCTCACCGTCACGCGCAACATCGACCCGGTGCTCCTCGAGCGGGGCCGGATGACGCAGCTCCAGCAGGGCTACGACCACGACGCCCCGAACACGCTCCGCGGCCTGGCCTACGTCGCGTTCCAGGAGCTGGCGACGCGGATCGCGCACCGCAACACCGGCCGCTACTCGGACGACCCCGTCGCCGATCGGATCATGGTGCGCATCGCCGCCGACGAGAACCTGCACATGGTCTTCTACCGGGACATCCTCGGAGCGGCGCTCAAGATCCAGCCATCGGCCGCGGTCCGCGCGATCGTCGACGAGATCCTCGCCTTCGAGATGCCGGGTGCCGCAATCCCGGGCTTCCTGCGCAAGGCCGCGCAGATTGCCAAGGCCGGGATCTACGACCTCCGCGTGCACCGCGACGAGGTGCTCCTGCCGATCATCCGGCACTGGCGGCTGTTCGAGCTCGAGGGCCTCGACGCGGCCGCCGAGGAAGCGCGCCGCCGGCTTGCCGAGCACCTCGAGGCGCTCGACATCGCGGCCCGCCGGTTCGAGGAGCGGGTTGCCTTGACGTCCGAACCGCGGCTCGGCCCGGCCGGCTGACCGGTCGGGCCTTACCGCAGTCGTCCTGTCGACGTCAGTCGACGGGCGCGAAGTAGTGCTTGTCGACCCACTGGGCGACCTTCTTCCCGAGCCAGGCGCCCTGTTCGTCCGCGCTTCGGTAGTGGTAGCCGATGAGGATGCGGCCATCGATGGCGTCTTTCATGATGCGGGTGAACCGCGTGTAGCTCCGCGTCACCGGTTGCGGCAGCGGCGCGGTTCCCGCGCTCGTGACCTGGAAGGACATCTTGTCGGTCCCGAAGTACTGCCTGGCGGCATAGAACCAGCCGGCAGTGAAGCAGTTGAAGCCGGACGGATTGTCCGGGTATCCCGGGTTCTGGAATTGGGCGGTCCAGGTGGGGTCCGCCACGGTGTCCGGATTACCGTCCTGGTCCGCCAGGCGGATGGCCGTCTGCGGTCGCCACTGCATCCAGTGTTCCTTGTTGTCCCAGCAGCCGATCAGGGCGTCGGCCGCTGAGATCGTCGTCCTGACAAAGAGCATCGCCTGCTCGGGCGTCGTGAGTCCGTTCGCCACGGCGATCTCGCGCATTGCCCGGTTGTAGGCCGAGAACAGATTGGCGGAGACGAAGCTGGCGAGAAGGTTCTGCGCTTCGGTGCGGGTGCTCGGGTCATTGGAACCCAGCATCTTCACTTCGTTGAACTCCGCCGCCCACTCGGGGCTCGTCAAGTCATACGGCCCCTCCGTGCGGAACTGATCCGTGCCCTTGAGCGTGAACGGATCGACGTTGGCGACCCAGGCGAACACGTTGCTATTGGCGGTTTCCACCGGGCGCCATTCGCCCTTGAGCGTGCCGATCGGCCAGAGCGGCGTGCCCATCGAAGCGGCCGTCATCGGCCCGATCCGCGAGCATCGCTGCAGCCGCGGCCTGGCCGATCGCGATCCCCTGTTCCTTTTCGGAGCTATCAGGGATCCCGTCCATGTAGTGCTCGATATAGCCCGGCCACGCTCGCCCTCATCGGGTCGGGATTCCCCGGTGCAGGTGCGGGGAGTGCCACGAGCACGTCATGGGCGGCCGCGGCAACGGCGGCGGCCTTCGAGGCGCCAGGCGCCGAGGGCAGGCCGCTCAGATATGGCTCGTGCCCACCGTCGATGGCATTGACCGCGTCGTAGATTGCCCCGTGCACCATCGCAAGGTGGATGACCGCGATGGGCGGCGGCTGGCCAAGGCCTGGGGGCGTGGGCGGCACGGTGACCAGCGGGGTCACCGGGTTGCCGATCGCGTTGACGGCGTTGATGTTCCAGTCGAGGACCGGGTTGGCTGGCTCGGCCGCAGCGACGGACCCGGCCGAGATCAACCCGACCGCCCCGACAAGCGCGAGCACCGACACGCCGGCTATCCAGCGGCGGATCCGGGATGTGGGCCTGGATCGGGTCATGGCGTCCCTCCAACCCCCGAACATCGGGCGCGCGGCCGGTGCGGCGGCCGTCACGATCTGGCTCCCTTATTAGTAAGGACGAATGCGGGCCCCAAAACGTTCAATATTGTTCGGAACATCACGGGACACGGGGGACTGGGGTGGCATACGGGGCTCGAACCCGTCCGCCGGGATCGGATTTGACCGGCCGCATTAGGATTCAGAGGCTCCGACGTCGGGGACCCCCAGTGATGCGACGCCGTCTTTCCCCCCAGACGCCCGTCGCGGGCTGATACCC
>CAWGQH010000009.1:0-158283 GCA_963824735.1 uncultured Chloroflexia bacterium | reverse complement strand
CCTCCCGAAGCGCCTTGCGGCTTTACTGATGCGATCGAACGCATCACCACATGCGGTATTAGCCACCCTTTCGGGCAGTTATTCCCCACTTCGGGGCAGGTCACCCACGCGTTACTCAGCCGTCCGCCACTAACGATCGAAGCAAGCCTCGATCGTCCGTTCGACTTGCATGTCTCATGCACGCCGCCAGCGTTTATCCTGAGCCAGGATCAAACTCTCCGAAAAGATGCGCAGTCTTGCGACTGCGACTTTTATCCGAGGGTTTGACCACTCGCACATCCTTGCACGGATCTTCTGTCACTCTTCAGTTGTTAAGGTGCAGCGTTCCGGGCACGACAGTCCGCGGCGCAGAGCCCCAATGATCGGGGTTTGCGGTCACGGTGTCAAACCGGACGAAGCTCCGAGCCGGGATGCCGGCTCGTGCTGGCGCCACCTCGTCGGCGGCAACGGTCGCGAATACTACTGGCCGCTTCGAAGGGCTGTCAAACGCCCGTCGCCGGTGCCCGAATTGGCCGTCAGAACGGGCTCGTCTCGACCAGCAGGATGAACGCTGCGCCACTCAGCCAGGACAGCAGCGCCAGCTCCGCCGACGGCTCGACCGACAGCGGTCCGACGAGGACGAGGTAGACGATCAGGCCGAGGAGTGCGGCCGCCCCGGCCTTCGCCAGGCGGAGCAGGATCTCGTTGACGAGGTTGCTCACCGTCAGACCGCGCGACGACCCTGGAGGGCGCGGATCAGGGTCACTTCGTCGGCGTACTCGAGGTCCCCGCCCACCGGCAACCCGCGGGCGATCCGGCTCACGACGCCGACGGTCGAGTCGAGTCGCTCCGCGAGGTACATCGCGGTCGCCTCGCCCTCGAGGGTCGGGTTGGTCGCGAGGATCACCTCCTCGATCGGCTCACCGTCGCGCTTGGCCTCGTCGGCCCGCGCGAGGAGCTCGCGGATCTTCAGTCGCTCGGGGCCGATCCCATCGATCGGCGAGATCGCGCCGTGGAGGACGTGGTAGAGGCCCTTGAACTCGCTGGTGCGCTCGAGCGCGAGGACGTCGAGCGGCTCCTCGACGACGCACAGCCGGCGGGTGTCGCGCGCCGGATCCCGGCAGATCGGGCAGAGAGCCTGGTCGCTGATGTTGAAGCAGCGCTCGCAGAACACGACCTGGTCGCGAACCGCGATGAGCGCGGCGGCCAGCGTCCGCGCCTCGGCGTCGGGTGCGCGGAGCAGGTGGTAGGTCAGGCGCTGAGCGGTCTTCGGGCCGATGCCCGGCAGTCGCGCGAACGACTCGATCAGCTTCGCAACAGGCTCGATGAGCGGGGTCGCCACGCGTTTTCGGCTGCCCCTACATGCCCGGGATCTGCAGCCCGCCGGTGACGGCGGCCATCTTCTGCTCGGCCAGCTCGCGCGAGGCGCGGAGCGCGTCGTTGACGGCGGCAACGATCAGGTCCTGGAGCATCTCGACGTCGGACGGATCGACCGCGTCGGGGTCGATCGTGATGCTGACGAGCTCCTGCTTGCCGGTCACGACCGCCTTGACCACGCCACCGCCGGCCGAGCCGTCGACCTGGGAAGCCTCGAGCTCGGTCTGGACCCGCAGCATCTCCTGCTGCATCTGCTGGGCCATCCGCTGCAGGTTGGCCATGCCCATGGCGGTACCTCCTCGTCGTTCGTGCGTGGTGAGTCTGCCGGAAGCGCCCCGGAGCCGCTACGTGATCTCGCCGACGTCGACCAGATCGTCCGCGAAGATCCGGCGTGCCTCGGCCATCAGGTTCGCGTCGCCTGCCGCATCCGGTGCGGCGAGCTCGACGTTGGCCACGACGCAGCGCACGGCGACGGCACGTCCGAGGCTCTCGCCGATCCCCTGCTCGATGAGTGTCTTCTTGCGTTCGGCGACGTCCTTGAGGAAGGCCTGTTCCTCCGGGAAGCCGAGCGTGACCACGTTGCCTTCGACCGCGACCGGACGGCAGGCCACGATCAGTGGCTTCGTCGGCGGATGCTGGCTGACCCGGGCGACGATTGCCGGCCACGCCGCAAGGAGCTCCTCGAGGGCGCCCGACGGGGCGGCATCTGTTGCGGTGTCCGGAGCAGCCTCCGCCTCGACTTCGGCTTCGGCTGGCGCGCCGTGGGCTCGGCCTCAGGTACGGGTTCGGCTGCTGCCTCGACCGCGGGCGGGGCCTCCTCGACCGGCTTCGGCTGGCGAGGCGCCGGCGCAACCACCACCGGAGGCGCCGACACGACGGGGGTCGGGCGCGCGACCGGCACCGCGCCGGGCTGGGGACTCGTGCCGGCGGCCGAACCGAACAGCGCGAGCTCGAGCTGCAGCCGCAGACCTCCGACACCGTTGCGATCGGGGTCGATTGCCGCGAGCCGGCGCGCGGCAGCCGCCAGCGCAGCCACCGGTCGGGCTGGGGTGACGCCGTCGCCGAGGCTCTCGAGGAGCTCCGCGCGAAGCGCGTCGACGACCTGGTCGAGGAACGCCCGGCTGTCCCGACCGCGCTCCTCGAGGTCGTCGAGGATCCGCATGCCCGCCGCCACGTCCCCGCCGACCAGCGCATCGACGAACCCGCCGACCGCCTCGGCATCGGCGAGCCCGAGCAGGCCGCGGACGCGGGCCTCGTCGATCGGGCCGTCGCCGGCGGACAGGAGCTGGTCGAGCATCGACTCGGCATCGCGCATGCCGCCCGCGGCGAGCCGCGCGATGAGCCGGATGGCCTCGGGCTCGGCCGTCCGACCGTCGGCCTCGAGGATCATGGCGAGCTTGCCTTCGATCTCCGGGACCGTCAGTCGCCGGACGTCGTACCGCTGGAGGCGCGACAGGATCGCCGGCGGGAAGCCCGACGGCTCGGTCGAGGCGAACATGAACAGGACGAAGGGCGGCGGTTCCTCGAGCGATTTCAGCAGCGCGTTCCACGCGTCCCTGGTGATCTGGTGCGCCTCGTCGAGGATGTATACCTTCCGCCGCAGATCCGAGGGCGGGTAGTGGATCCGCTCGCGCAGGTCGCGGACGGCGTCGATGCCGCGGTTCGATGCGGCGTCGATCTCGACGAGGTCGAAGGCGCGGCCTTCGCGGATGCTGACGCACGCCGGGCACACGTCGCATGGATCACCATCCTGCAGGTTCGTGCAGTTGACGGCCTTGGCGACGATGCGTGCGAGGGAGGTCTTGCCGGTACCGCGTGGACCGACGAACAGGATCGCGTGCGCGACCCGCTCAGCCCGGACCGCGTTCCGGAGGGTCTCGACGACCGCCTCCTGGCCGACGATCTGGCTGAACGTCTGCGCTCGCCAGCGCCGGTAGAGGGCCTGATGGGGGACGGGCGACGTCACGGCCCTCCTTCGCGCGCGAATCCAGAAAGCATTTTGCCGTGCACCCTCCGTCGATCAGAACGCCCTCGTGCCCACACGAACGAACGGCTCGGACCAGGCCGTTCCGCGGCACCCGACGATGGTCGCTGAGTGCTGCTTCCTTCCGGACCTGACACGGTTCGCGGTTCGCCGCTGCGCGGGACCCGGTCCTCAACGTCGCGCGTCCGGCGGCCTACGAGAACGATGACCTCGGGAGGGAATTCGGCCCTGCTGGAGCGGATTGCAGGTACAGGGCACCGCTAGTTCCCCGCCTAGCACGGCCTGCCAAGGATACCCCGGATCGAGCGAGCCTCGTCAGGATCCGATCCGCTGCCAGGACCGCCGGTCGTGGCCGAAGTAGACCTGCGCTGGCTCCAGTCCGCGGAGGCGCTCGAGCGAGCGGTCGTAGGCGTCACGGTCCGGTGCCCCGCTGCGACCCTCGAGCTCGTCGGGCTCGCCCACCCACTCGTCGACCGTGTAGACGGCCTGTCCGACGAGCACGACGAGACCCTGATCCGTTTGCACCGCGAGCGACTGGTGGCCATTGGTGTGGCCCGGCGTCGCGATGATCCTGAAGCCATCGAACGGCTCGTGGTCCCCCATCAGCGGAACGTAGGTCGCGCCCGGGAAGTCGATCCACTCGAGGATCGTGTGGTCGGTCGTGTGGGCGAGCTCCCATTCCGCGGCCTGGACGTAGATCGGCACGCCCGGGAACGCCAGGTTCTGGCCGGCGTGGTCGGCATGCAGATGACAGTTCGCGATCGCGGTCACATCGTCGATCGCGAACCCCGCGCCGGCCAGCGCCTCCTCGACGCGGCGCGCCTCGGGGTGATACGTCTCCTCGAGCTCGGCGTTCCCGAAGCCCAACCCGGTGTCGAACAGGAGCACGCCGCCGCGATGCCGAATGGCGTACCCGACCACCACGCCCCGTCGCCCGGCCAACGCCGGATCCGGAAACCTGAACGTCCCGTACTCGATGGGCGTGATTTCAGGCAGTTTCGCCATGTGACCTCAGCGCGCCGAGATGGGCGCCGAGCGCAAGGCGCCGTCGAGCAGGCGACGCGAGCGCACTTTCGGCCGTGCGTGAGCGGAGCAGCGCAGACGGCAACGCCGCGATCGGCGTTCAGGTCGGCGCGCGTAATGGCGGAGAGGGCGGGATTCGAACCCGCGACGGGTTGCCCCGAACCGCATTTCCAGTGCGGCGCCATAGTCCACTAGGCGACCTCTCCCCCGACGCACAAGAACCGGCCGCTGGCGCCGGCCGGTTCAGGCGAACGGTGTGTCTGGCGGAGAGGGTGGGATTCGAACCCACGCTGCTTTCGCAGACCGCTTTTCGAGAGCGGCACCATCAACCACTCGGACACCTCTCCGCCCGAGAGGATACCAAAAGGGTCAGCGGACCCCGCTCGGGGCGAGGAGCCGTTCTGCCTCATCGCGGCGGATGCCGCTCACGACCTTGATGCGGCGCGGGAGGGCGGGGTGCTGGGCGAGCTGGAGCACGGTGCCGGCCGCTCCGTCCACCAGGTTGGGCATGGCGAAGACGAGCGCTTCGACGTCGCTCTCGAGCAGCGCCCCGACGCACATCGCGCACGGCTCGTGGGTCGTGAAGATCGTGGCATTGGCGAGACGCTCGCGGCCGAGCTTGCGCGCCGCTTCGCGCAGGGCGACGACGACGGCGTGTGCCGTCGGGTCGGTCGTCTCGCGGACACGGTCGTGCGCCCGCGCCACCATCGCCTCGTCGACGACTGCCACTGCTGCCACGGGGCGCTCGCCATGCGTCAGCGCCTGCTGCGCTTCCGCGAGGGCCTCCCCCATGTACAGCTCGTAATTCATGAGCCGATCATACAGGGCGGATTCGCGCGCTCGGTCGTCACCGTTCGGCAACCGTTCTGCGTCGGGCGCCCGCAGTAGCATTGCCACCGCAATGACACAGAAGCGCATCGCGATCCTGACCGGTGGCGGCGACGTGCCCGGTCTCAACTCCGTCATCAAGAGCGTCGTGTACCGCGCGACCGAGATGGGCTATGAGGCCATCGGCGTCCGTCGCGGGTGGGAAGGCCTGACCCACATCACGGTCGGGTCCGAGGAGGATTCCCACTACATCCGCCACCTCGATCGGACCAACACGCGCACGATCGACCGAACCGGCGGGACCATCCTCCACACCTCGCGCACGAACCCGCGCAAGATGGGCCTCGCCGCGATGCCGGCCGCGATCCCCCGTTCGCGTTGGCCTTCGCTGGAGGCCGCGGAGGGGATCTTCGACGTGACGCCCGTGGTCCTCGAGAACCTCGAGGGCCTCGGCATCGAGGTCCTCGTCACGATCGGCGGTGACGACACGCTGTCCTACGCGCAGGTCCTGGCCAACGCCGGCGTCCCGCTGGTGGCTATCCCCAAGACGATGGACAACGACGTCCAGGGCACCGAGTACTGCATCGGCTTCTCGACTGCGATCACGCGGGCGAAGGAGGCCATCAACCGACAGCGGACCACGCTCGGCTCGCACGAGCGGATCGGGGTGTTCCGCATCTTCGGGCGCGACGCCGGGTTCTCGGCGCTGTACACGGCGTACGTCACCTCCGCGCGCTGCGTGATCCCGGAGATCCGCTATGACCTCGATGCGCTTGCCGAGGTCGTCGCGCAGGACCACCGCGCCAACCCGAGCCACTATTCCTTCGTCATCACGGCGGAAGGGGCGATCTGGAAGGGCGCCTCGTTGACCGACATCGGCGACGCCGATGCGTTCGGCCATCGCCACAAGGCGAACGTTGGCGAGGCGCTGGCCGAGGAGCTCAAGCGGCGCACCAGGATCGAGACGCTCGCCTCGGAGCTCACCTACGACCTGCGCAGCGGCGAGCCCGACTCGATCGACTCGCTGGTGGCGACGACCTTCGCGAATGTCGCAATGGATCTCGTCGCGGATGGTGTCACCGGCCAGATGGTGGCGATCCAGGACGGCAAGTACGCGCATACGCACCTGCCCGACCCGGCGCTCGGGCCGCGCAAGGTCGACGTCGACACGATGTACAACGAGGTCCGCTTCCGGCCGCGCTACGACGGGAAGCTCGGGGACCCGATGCTGCTGGTCGGGCTCGACTGAGGGGTCAGCCCTCCAGCGCCGAGAGCTGACGTATTGCGCGCGCGAGGGCGGACATGTCCTCGTCGCCGTGGCCCTGGGCGATCAGCCCCGATTCGAGCGCCGCGGTCAACGCCGCCAGCGGCAGGCTCGCGCCGAGCTGGTCCGCCAGGCCGAGCGCGATGCCGAGGTCCTTGCGGTGGAGGGCGAGCTTGAAGCCGAGCGGGTAGTCGTTGTCGACCATCCGGCCGCTGCGGTTCGCGAGCACCCAGGACTGCGCGGCTCCGCCGCCGAGCGCATCGATGACCTGCCCGACGTCGAGGCCGGCCTTCAGCGCGAGGACGATCCCCTCGGCGACCCCGAGGTAGGCGCCCGCCAGGATGACCTGGTTGACCGCCTTGACCGCCTGTCCGGCGCCGATCGGCCCCACGTGGGTGATCGTCCGGCCAATCGCGGTGAGCACCGGCCGCGCTCGCTCGACGTCGCGGTCGTGGCCACCGACGAAGATCGTCAGGGTCGCGTTCAGGGCGCCCTCGCTCCCGCCCGAAACCGGGGCGTCGACGAAGACGAGCCCGAGGCCGTCCAGGCGCTCGGCAAACATCCAGCTTCCCGACGGCGCGATCGTCGAGCAATCGATGATCAGCGTGCCCTCCTGGGCGCCCGCGGTCACGCCGTCTGGCCCGAAGAGGACCGCCTCCACGTCCGGCGTGTCGGACACGCAGACGACCACGACGTCGCTGGCGGCGGCGACCTCCGCCGCCGTCGTCGCGAATGTCGCCCCCAGGTCCGCGAGTTCGGCGGCGCGACCGGCGGTTCGGTTCCAGACCGTGAGGGGGAAGCCGGCCCGGACGATGTTGGCGGCCATCGCCGAACCCATCGTGCCCAGACCGATGAAACCGATACGGTCCACTCGCGGCCTCCCTCCCCCGCTCTCGATGCGAGATGGTAGTCGCCACGGGACGTCCCCGGCGCGGTCAGTTGCACGGGCCGCCGGTTCCGCCTAGGGTCGGAGACGCACGAGGAGGAGTCTCTCGATGGATGGGGATACCCACGCGGCGCAGGCCCACATCGACAGCCTGCCCGAGCCACGCCGCTCCCAGATGCGGCATCTGCACGACGTCATCACGGCGGCGATCCCGGACGCGGACGTGACGATGTTCGACTACAGCGGGCCGCTCATCGGCTATGGCACGTACGACTACTCGAACAGCAAGGGCGACCGCAAAGGCCGCTGGTTCTCAGTCGGGCTCGCCAACCGGAAGGGCTACATCTCGCTGTACTCCATGGGCCAGCGCGATGGCGGCTACCTGGTCGAGGCGGTGAAGGATGCCTTTCCTGGGGCGAAGACCGGCCGGAGCTGCCTCAACCTCACCAAGCCCGAGCTCGTCGACGACGACGCCGTGCGCGAGCTGGCGCGCGAGAGCTGGGACCAGTACCGGGACGGCTTCCACCGGTTCGAGCGGGCGAACGCCTGACGCCTGCGCCTACCCGCCGAGTGCCGCCCGCAGGGCGGCTGCGTCGTCGGCGGCGAGGGCCAGCTGGATCCGGTTCTCACCCATGCCGATCGGCACCGCCGCGCGGACGTTGACGCCGGCGTCTGCCAGTTTGCGGAAGAGCGCGGCGCCCGTGCCGGGCTGGTTGTCAATCTCGGTCGTCACCATCTCGAGGGCCGTCGCCTGGAGGCCGGCGTCGGCGATCGCGCCGCGCAGCCCATCCTCGTCGTCGGAGCCCACGAGGATGATCCCGGTGCTGCCGTCGGCGAGACCGTAGGCAGGGAAGACGTTGACCCCGCGGGCGGCCGTTGCCTCGAGCAGGCGGGCGGCGATGCCGGGTGCGTCCTGGGTCGAGATCATGAAGCCGTTCATGGCGCGTCCTCCTCGAGTGTTCTCAGGAATCGAATCTTCAACCGCCGGTCAATGAGCAGGCGCGGGAACACGACTCGTTCCAAAGAGGAGAGTGGCGCGCCCGGCGAGACTCGAACTCACGACCTTTAGGTCCGCAACCTAACGCTCTATCCACTGAGCTACGGGCGCGCGTGCCACGGGGACTGTGGCGGAGAGGGAGGGATTCGAACCCTCGGAGCAGGTTACCCCACTCAACGGTTTAGCAAACCGTCGCACTAGGCCTCTATGCGACCTCTCCGTCGATGCGGCGCGGCGCGCGAAATGCTACCACGGGAGGCCCTCGGAGCCTGGCGCGCCCAGGCCTCGACGGCGGCTATACCTGCCGGGTCTATCCGGTGACATGCGCGACCCGAACCGGCGCGAATCGGGCCACGGATGGGTGTTGCCATTCCGCGTGGGAATGCCTGTCCCGATAGCGACCCGAATCGGTCTCCGGCAGCTGCCCTGCTGACGGTTGATAGACCGCCGGGGAATATCTCAGATGGGCGGCCGGACTCGGGCCGCCGTCATTGACACTCGGACCGCGGCTGAGTACCGTCTCGCGCACGCACATGAGCCACTTCTACTTTTACCGAGGCCCGGCATGACAGCTTCCGGTCGCTAGACCGGGGCACGGGTCGTGCCGGGCTAACGGAGCAGAGGTGCAGCCTCTGCTCTTTTGTTTTGGCCTGACGACGCGCGCGCGGCGCGCGCGTCACGAGGAGACGAAACGGATGATCGTCGTGATGGTCGTCGGCGCGAGCGAGGCGGAGATCCTCGGCGTCAAGAGCCAGATCCTGGCGGAAGGCATGTCCCCGTACGACCATGCCGGCTCGGAGCGCGTCGTCATCGCGGTCGTCGGCGAGGTCGGGATGAAGAAGCAGGTCCTGGCCAGTCGCCTGGCGGCGCTGCCCGGGGTCGAGTCGGTGACGCCGATCAGCCGGCCGTTCAAGTTGACGTCGCGGGAGTTCCACCCCGAGGACACCGTGATCCGCGTCCGCGACGCGGTGATCGGCGATGGGTCGCTGACGATGATGGCCGGGCCGTGTTCGGTCGAGAGCCGCGACCAGCTCTTCGAGACGGCGGAGGCCGTCGCGTCCCAGGGCGCGACGGTCCTGCGCGGTGGGGCGTTCAAGCCGCGCACGAGCCCGTATGCCTTCCAGGGGCTGGGCGTCGAAGCGCTGCGCTACCTCGAGGAGGCGAGCGAGCAGACCGGCCTGCCGGTGATCACCGAGGTGATGGAGCCGAACCAGGTCGACATCGTCGCCGAGTACGCCGACATCCTCCAGATCGGCGCGCGCAACATGCAGAACTACTCGCTGCTGACGGCCGTCGGGCGAGTCGCCCGGCCGGTGATGCTCAAACGCGGCTTCATGGCGACGGTCGAGGAGTTGCTCATGGCGGCCGAGTACATCGTCAGCGCGGGAAACCCGAACGTGATCCTGTGCGAGCGGGGCATCCGCACCTTCGAGACCTACACACGTAACACGATGGACCTGTCGGCGGTGCCGCTCCTCCACCACCTCACCCACCTGCCGATCATCGTCGACCCGAGTCACGCCACCGGCAAGCGCTACCTCGTGAAACCGCTCGCGATCGGCGGCGTGGCCGTGGGTGCCGACGGGGTCATGGTCGAAGTGCATCCCCATCCCGAGGAAGCCCTGTCCGACGCTGAGCAGCAGTTGACGTTCGAGGAGTTCGCCTCGCTCATGGAGGCGATCGTCCCGATCCACGAGCATGTTCGTGCGCTGCACGGCGACCCGCTACCGGCCGAGGCGGCGCTCGGGATCGGTGGCGAGCTGGCGAAGCACTGACCGATGGGCGCAGGCAGCGCGGCCGACCCGGCCGCCCGGATCCGGCATGCCGCGCGGCTGCGCGGCGAGGTCCGCCTGCCCGGCGACAAGTCGATCAGCCACCGGGCGTTGATCATGGCCGCGCTGGCCGAGGGCGAGAGCCGGATCCACGGCGCAGGCGACGGCGCTGATGTGCGCTCGACGGCGGGCATCATCGGAGCCCTGGGCGCGTCGGTGGAGCGAGTCGGCGACGACGGCCGCAACGTCGACTACCGGGTGATCTCGCCCGGCGCCGACGGCCTGCGCGAGCCTGCCGAGGCGCTCGACTGCGGGAACTCCGGGACGAGCCTGCGGCTGGTTGCCGGGATGATCGCCGGACTGCCGATTCGGGCGGTGCTGGATGGGGACGATTCATTGCGCCGTCGACCGGTGGCTCGTATCATCGAACCGCTGCGCTCGATGGGCGCGGTGCTCCAGGCACGCGACGACGACTCCCACCCTCCACTCACCGTGGTCGGTGCTACCCCGCTCCGACCGATCGACTACCGGACCCCGGTGCCAAGTGCCCAGGTCAAGTCGGCGATCCTTCTCGCGGGGCTCCGGGCGGAGGGACGGACGACGGTTCGCGAGGCGGTCGCGACCCGGGATCACACGGAGCGAATGCTCCGGGCCCGGGGGATCCCCGTCGAACGGCTCGACGGCTCGGATGCGGTGGCCTGGACGGTCGAAGGAGGGCGGACGGTGCGCGCGATCGAGGAGCGGGTTCCCGGCGACGTGTCGGCGGCTGCCTTCTGGCTCGTCGCGGGCGCGATCCACGAGGACGCCGAGCTCACGATCCGCGACGTCGGCATCAACCCGACGCGGCGTGCCGTCATCGACATCCTGCGCTCGATGGGCGCGCAGATCGAGGAACGGCCGTCGGCTGGAGCAGCCGGTGCCGGTCGCCGAGGACGCCGGCGAGCCGCGCGCCGACCTGACCGTCCGATCATCGGAGCTCCGGGCGATCGAGCTCGGCCCGGCCGAGGTCGCGGCGGCGATCGACGAGATCCCGATCCTGTGTCTGGCCGCGACCCAGGCCCGCGGTACGACCGTGATCCGCGGCGCCTCCGAGTTGCGCCACAAGGAAACCGACCGGATCGCGGGGATCGCGGCCGGCCTCGAGGCCCTCGGCGCGCGAGTCGACATCGAGGGTGACGACCTGCGCATCCACGGCGGCACCCGCCTGCGCGGGGCACCGACCGACAGTCACGACGACCATCGCCTGGCCATGACCTTCGCCATCGCCGGGCTCATCGCCGACGGGGAGACCTCGGTCGGCAGACCGGCCTCGGCCGGGATCAGCTATCCGGGGTTCTTCGGCGAACTCGAAAGGATCGGAGCATGACGAAGCGCGTCGTCCTCATCGGGCATCCGGTGGCCCATTCGCTGTCCGGGGCGATGCAGCAGGCCGCCTTCGACGAGCTCGGCATCGATGCGACCTACGAGCTGTGGGACCGGCCGCCGATCGAGCTGGCCGACGCCATCGGCGAGCTGCGCGGCGACGACTTCCTCGGCGCCAACGTCACGATCCCGCACAAGGAACGGGTCGTGCCGATGGTCGATCGGCTGACCGAGGAAGGGCATGCCACCGGCGCCGTCAACACGATCACGCGCGAGGGCAAGCGCCTGGTCGGACACAACACCGACGTGGCCGGCTTCAAGGTCGCGCTCGACAAGCTCGTCGGGAAGCAGAAGATGCCGCGCAACGCCGTGGTGCTCGGGGCCGGCGGCGGTGCCCGCGCGGTCGTCTACGGCCTGATCACCGAAGGCTTCCAGCGGATCGTCGTGTTCAACCGCCACCTCCATCGCGCCGAAGGTCTCGTGAAGCATTTCGGGCGGGCCGCCGCCCACATGGAGCTTCGCGCGATGCCGTGGCACGAGTCGATCATCGAGAGCGAGCTGGCGAAGACCAAGGTGCTCGTCAATGCGACGTCGATCGGACTGACCAGCGAGCAGAGCCCGGTCACGGCCGAGGTCCTGCTGTCCGACCTGCTCGTGCTCGATCTCATCTATGCCAAGACGAAGTTGCTGCGCGATGCCGCAGCCGCCGGTGCCGTGACGTCCGATGGCGAGCTGATGCTCCTCCACCAGGGGGCAGCCGCGTTCACGCTGTGGACGGGCCAGCCGGCACCGCTCGAGCTCATGCAGCAGAAGCTCGCCGAGGCACGCGCGGGTGGCATTCGATCCGCCGAGGGCGAGCCGGCCGGCGAGCCGAGCGGCGCCCTCGCCGAGTGACGCGTCCCGCCCGCCGATGGCTGCCTTCCGCTTCCTGACCGCGGGCGAGTCGCACGGCCAGACGCTGGGCGTGACGATCGAGGGCGTCCCGGCCGGGCTCCCGCTCGCTGCCGAGGCGCTCCAGGTTGACCTCGCCCGCCGGCAGCGCGGCTACGGCCGCGGAGCGCGCCAGCAGATCGAGCACGATCGCGCCGAGATCGTCGCCGGTGTGCGCCATGGCGTGACGCTCGGTTCGCCGGTCCTCCTCCTCGTCGCCAATCGTGACTGGGAGAACTGGACGCAGGTGATGCAGGTGGAGCCGCTCGACGAGGCGGCAGCGGCCGAGCTCGCCGCGCTGGCGGCCGACGGCAACAAGCGCGCCGCACCGGTCACCCGCGTCCGGCCCGGCCACGCCGATCTCGCCGGCGCCCTGAAGTACGGCTTCAGCGACGTCCGCAACGTGCTCGAACGCGCCTCCGCACGCGAGACCGCGGCGCGGGTCGCGGCCGGCGGCGTGGCGCGGGCGTTCCTCCGCGAGCTCGGAATCGAGGCCTGGTCCTTCACCGCGGAGGTCGGCGGCATCGCGGTCGATCCCGCCAACACGACCCGCTCCCGGGACGAGGCGGACGCGTCACCGCTGCGCTGCCCCGATCCGGAGGCCGAGGAACGGATGATCGCGCGGATCGACGAGGCGCGCTCGAACGGCGACACGATCGGCGGCGTGTTCGAGGTGGTCGTCCACGGGCTGCCGATCGGGCTCGGCAGCTACGTCCACTGGGATCGCCGCCTGGACGCGGCGCTCGCGGCCGCGGTCATGAGCATCAACATCGTGAAGGGCGTCGAGTTCGGGCTCGGGTTCGAGCAGACGCGCCGGTTCGGGTCGGCGGTCCACGACGTCATCGCGGGTCGCGCCGAGGACGGCCGCTGGGTCCACCGTTCGAACAACGCGGGCGGACTGACCGGCGGCGTGACGAACGGCGAGCCGCTGGTCGTTCGCGGGGCGGTCAAGCCGATCTCCACGCTCGCCCGCCCGCTGCCCTCGGCCGACCTGATCTCGGGCGAGCCCGTCGAGAAGGCGCACTACGAGCGCAGCGACATCAGCGTCGTCCCGGCCGCAGGCGTTGTCGGTGAGGCAATGGTGATGCTCACCCTGGCCGCGTTCGTGCTCGAGAAGTTCGGCGGGGACACGCTGGGCGACGTCCGCGAGAGCCTTGCCCGCTATCGCGAGCGCATCGCCGAACCACCCGGGATGCCGGCCGGCGGGGCCGCGCCCCGACATGGCCTGGTCGGCACCGACGAGGCCAGCTCGGGCGGGGACGACTGATCGTGGACGTCATCCTCGTCGGGCTCCCGGGCAGCGGCAAGAGCGTCGTCGGCCGACGCCTGGCGCAGCGCCACCACGTCCCGTTCATCGACCTCGACGAGCAGATCGAGACGCGCGCCGGGCGGCGCATCCCGGACATCTTCGAGGAGGAAGGTGAGGCCGCCTTCCGCGCGCACGAGCGAGCGGTCATTCACGACCTTGGTGCGCCCGACCGGTCGTCCCGCGTCGCGCGCGTGGTGGCGACCGGCGGCGGGGCCGTCGTCGATCCACGCAACCGCTGGGCCCTGTACCGCGGGCGGCTCGCAGTGTGGCTCGACGGACGCCCGGAGGTGCTCGCCCAACGGTTGCGGCGCTCCCCCAACGTGCGGCCGCTGATCGTCGGCCGGGACCCGGTCGGGGCGGTGCGCGACCTTGCCACGAAGCGTGAGCGCTTCTACGCCGCGGCGACGGTCCGCATCAACGGCGTGCCGGAGGTCCACGGGGTGCTCGACAAGGTCGAGGCCGCCGTCAATACGCCTCGCGTCGCCGCCGCGAGGTTGCTCGACGCGGAGACGAAGATCGGCCGCTACGTGCTCGGCGAGGGCATCGCGGTCGCCGAGACCGCGGAGTCGTTGCGGCGGACCGGGGCGCAGCGAGCGATCCTCGTGTCGGAGCCCGGCGCGTGGGCCGCGGCCGGGGCGGCGATCGCCGACGGGCTTGCCGCCGAGGGCTGGCCGGTGGAGCGGGTGCTCCTGCCGCAGGGCGAGGACGCGAAGCGACTCGCCGTGATCGAGGAAGGGGCCCGCGAGCTGGCACGGCTGCGCGTGGAACGGTCGGAGCCGATCGTGGCGATCGGCGGCGGGGCGCTGGGCGACGCCGCGGGCTTCCTCGCGGCGACATACCTCCGCGGGATCCCGATCGTGCACGTGCCGACGACCCTCGTCGCCCAGATCGACTCCTCGATCGGCGGCAAGACCGGGGTTGACCTGCCCGAGGGCAAGAACCTCGTCGGCGCGTTCCACCAGCCGGCGGCCGTCGTCATCGATGTCGCGCTGCTCTCGACGCTCCCCGAGCGCGAGCGGCGGGCCGCCCTCGGCGAGGCGGTCAAGATGGCCGTCCTGGGCGACGAGCGGCTGTTCGCCCTCCTCGAGGCAGATGGTGCCGCGATCGCCCGCGGCGATCACGAGGTCGTCGAGCAGGGTCGTGTCGCGGAGCTCGTCGAGCGAGCGGGCTGGGCGAAGGTCGAGATCGTCGCGGCTGACGAGCGCGAACGGAGCAGCACGGGCGGCCGGATCACGCTCAACCTCGGACATTCGATCGGGCATGCCGTGGAGGCCGCGGCCGGCTATCGCGACCTGCTCCACGGCGAGGCGGTGGCCTACGGGCTGCGCGCCGCCTGCGCGATCGGAGAGGCGGTCGGGGTGACGCCGCCCGATCGCGGCAGTCGGGTCCGCGCGGTCCTCGACGGGCTCGGTCTTGGCACGATGCCGCTTCCCTACTCGCTCGAGACGGTGCTCGACCATCTCGCGGCCGACAAGAAGCACGCCGCGGGCAAGCTGCGCTGGGTGCTGCCGGCCGCGTCCGGTGTGGAGGTCCACGAGGACGTGCCGCTCGAGACCGTCCGCCAGGCGGCCAGCGAGCTGCTCGCTGCGGGGAGCCCGGCGTGACCCAGGTCCTCGTCCTGCAGGGACCGAACCTCAACCTGGTCGGGACGCGTGAGCCCGAGATCTACGGGCACGAGACGCTCGAGGAGATCCACGACCGGATCGCGACCCGCGCCGCCGAGCTCGGGCTTGGTGTCGCCTTTTTCCAGTCGAACCACGAAGGGTTCCTCATCGACCGCCTCCACGCCCGTGACTTCGACGTGGCGGTCGTGAACGCGGGCGGCCTCACCCATACGAGCGTGGCGTTGCGCGACGCCCTGCTGGCGATCCAGCGGCCATTCGTCGAGGTCCACCTGTCGGACCCCGCGACCCGCGAGCCTTTTCGCCACGTGAACTACCTGTCGGACATCGCCGTCACGTCGATCGTCGGCCTGGGTCCGCGCGGCTACCTTGACGCGCTCGACCTCATCGCCGAGCGGTTCGGCGCCGGCAGTTCCGAGGCGGCGCATGGCTGAGCGCCACGCCGACGAGACCCCGGAGCTGCGCCGGCTGCGCAAGAAGATCGACGCGCTCGATCGGCGCATCGTCGGGCTGCTGAACGAGAGGGCGGAGCTCGGGCGGGAGGTGGGCCGAGCCAAGCTCGCGGCAGGCCGGCGGGCGATCGCCGACGCCGAGCGCGAGCGCGAGGTGCTCCTGCGGGTCACGATGGCGAACGCCGGACCGCTGCCGCAGGCCGACCTGCTTGCGATGTACCGCCGGTTGATCGCCGCGACGAAGGCGCTCGAGGCGCAGGACCGACGCCGGCGGGAGGCGTCCGACGACGCCTGAGGCTCCTGCGGGTGCAACGCGGTTTGCGCCGGCGCCAACGGGGTACCTCCACCTCGGCCACGTCGCGAACGCGCTGTACGTGTGGGGTCTCGCCCGCGCGTCGGGTCGGCGCGTGGTGCTGCGGATCGAGGACCACGACCGGCAGCGCTCGCGGCCCGAGTTCGACGCTGCGCTGCTCGAGGACATCGGCTGGCTGGGGTTCATCGCCGACACCGGCCCCGTTCGCCAGTCAGACGACTGGACGGTGTATGAGGCTGCGCTTGCGCGACTTCGGGATGGCGGGCTGGTCTACGCCTGCGACTGCACCCGCTCGACGTTTGCCGCGTGGGCGCGGACGCATGGGCGGCCGTGGTCGGGAGGCGGCTGTCCTGGTGGCTGCCGCAACCGCAACCTGGCGGAGGCCCCTCGAACCGGCCTGCGCGTCGCCCTCGGATCCGGCGAGGAAACGTGGCACGACCTGCGGCTCGGACCGCGGCGCGACGACGCCGACCGCGAAGGCGACGTGCTCGTGCGCGACCGCCACGGCAACTGGACGTATCCGTTCTGCGTCGTCGTCGACGACCTGCGCCAGGGCATCGACCTCGTCGTGCGGGGCGAGGACCTGCTCGACGCGACGGCGCGCCAGATCCGGCTCGGCCGGCTCCTGGGACGCGACCGCCCGCCGGCCTTCTACCACCACCCGCTGATCCGCAAGGCCGGGGGCGTGAAGCTGTCGAAGTCGGACGGCGATACCGGCGTCCGGGAGCTCCGGGCGCGCGGCATCGCTCCGGACGTTGTGCTTGGCGAGGCGGCGACGGCCGTCGGCCTGATCGCCGAGGCCCGGCCCCTCGACCTAGGGGGCCTGGACGCGCTCTTCGGCTGAAGGCGCCGGTCCGGCCTTCGGGGGACTCTGAAGCGGCTCGAGATCGATCGTGCGAACGCGCCGCGTCCGGCCGGCGTCCGTTCGGACGAGCACGGACGGGATGACTCCACCCGGGATGGACTCGACCGTTGCTTCCTCACCGCTGTACAGGCCGACGCCGGCGATACGGACGCGGCTGCCGGTCGTGAAGCCGTCTCGGCCCTGCCCCGCGGACAGGTCGATCGAAGCGACGGTCGTGCGAATCTGTTGTTCTGGCGCGCCAGCGGGACCGGCTGGTCGCCGGCTTGTGCGTGCCACCGGGTATGTCGTCTTGCGCTTCCGCATCAGGACCTCAATAGCCCCAGCTCCGGAATGGACTGGGCCGAGGCAGTCTACCCGGCTTGTCTAGCTTTCGGGGTCGCTGCGGTCCTCGATCTCCCAGGCGTGGTCGAGCGCGTGCCACGCGACCCGGCGCGCGGCGTAGCGGGGCGGCCACTTCTTTCCGGCGATCGGCGAGCCGTCCGACGGTGCGCGGATCGCCTCGAGCATGCGCTTCCGGAGATCGGCGACAGCGGCGCGGTCGCGCGGGTCAACTTCGGGGACCTTCAGGCCCAAGGTCCGTGCGTATCCCCCATCGGCGCCGACGACGTGCTCGACGATCTTGTCCCGGTCGCGCCCGCCGCCTCGTGGACCCTTGCGCAGCTCCGCCGGAGCCCCGGCGACGATCCGATCGAAGACCTTCCATGCCGCGTCGACGATCGCCGCGAGCTGCTCGCCGTCCTTCGTGGTCGTGCGCCGGCCGTCGGCCTTGAAACGCACGTCGGGGATGCCGAACTCGGTCGAGGCGTTCCCATCCGCCTCTTCGGTGACATCGAACGCAACCGATCCGTCGAACGGGAAAACGACCTTCGCGCGCTTCGCCACGGCGGCGTATCGCTCGGCGTAGGCGGCCAGGGCAGCGACGGCGTCCTCGGGGGTCTTGCCTGACCGCGACCAGCCGGGCCATTCGAGCGCGGACGCGAACGCCTTGTTCCGCGTGACCTCGACGCCGACGGTCACCTTTTTCGACTTCGGCACCCGCCGAGAATACGTCAGGCCGGGATGGCGGTCGCCTCACGGAGCGATCGAACGAGGCGCGCCATGCGCTGCACGTCCCGGCCGTCGGGGCCGAGCGCGTCGACCAGCGCCGAGGCGACGACGACCCCGTCGCCGCCGGCCTTCGCGATGGACCGGACGTGTTCGGGCCGGCTCACCCCGAAGCCGACCGCGACCGGCACCGGCGACACGGCCTTGACCTCCCTGACGAGGCGGCCGATGCGACGTGCCAGGGTCGAGCGCGCGCCGGTCACGCCGACCAGCGACACGCAATACAGGAACCCGCCGCTGCGCGCGGCGATTGCGGCACGGCGCTCGGGGCGGGTTGTCGGCGCGACGAGGTAGACGACGGCCAGCCCCGCGTCGGCGGCGGCTGCCTCGAACGGCGCGCCCTCGTCGGGCGTCATGTCGGCCACGATCACGCCCGCCGCACCGGCCTCGACGAGCCGCGTGGCCCGCTCGCGGCCGTCGCCACCGCCGATGAGCTGGTTCGCGTAGCCCATCGTCACCAGCGGGATGCCGGGCCGGGCCCGAGCGACGCGCCGAACGAGCGCCAGCGACCCGTCGAGCGTGGATCCGGCCCGCAGGGCGGCGTGGCTGGCGCGCTGGAGCGTGGTGCCGTCGGCGAGCGGGTCCGAGTACGGGAGCCCGATCTCGAGGATGTCGGCGCCGGCGTCGATGGTCGCGACCGCGAGCTCGAACGAGGTCTCGGCGTCCGGGTAGCCCGCCACGATGTACGGGATCAGCGCCGCGCGGCCCTCGCGGCGGGCGGCGTCGAACGCGGCCGCGATCTCCCGAGCTCCCCGGGTGTCGTTGGTATGGGCGGGCGGCGAGGCCAGGGTCACGGCAGTGGCCAGGGCTCGACGTCGGCGAACCGCTCGAGCGCCGCAAGATCCTTGTCGCCGCGCCCGGAGAACCCGAGCAGGACGAGCACCTCCTGGCCGAACCCACCGGGCAGGCCGTCGATCCCGGCGAGGACCTTGGGCAGGGCGGCGATCGCGTGGGCGGTCTCGAGCGCCGGCAGGATGCCCTCGGTTCGCGTCGTCGTGCGCATCGCGGCCACGGCCTCGCGGTCCGTGGCGGCCGCCACCTCGAGCCGCCCGGCCTCCGCGAGCGCGGCGAGCTGCGGGCCGATGCCCGGATAGTCGAGGCCGGCCGATGCGGAGTGCGCCTCGACCACCTGGCCGTCACGGTCCTGGAGCATCAGCGAGCGCGAGCCGTGGAGGATGCCGGTCGAACCACCGAGGATCGCGGCCGCGTGGCGTCCCGTTTCGATGCCGTCACCCGCGGCTTCGGCGACCGCGAGGCGCACGCTCGGCTCGCCGATGAACCGCGACAGCAGCCCGATCGCATTCGAGCCCCCGCCGACGCAGGCGATCGCGAGGTCCGGAAGGCGACCCTCCACGTCGTCGAGCTGAGCCGCGGCCTCGTCGCCGATCCGCCGCTGCAGATCACGCACGATCGTCGGATAGGGGTGCGGGCCCATCGCCGAGCCGAGCACGTAGTGGGTCGTTTCGACGTTCGTGACCCAGTCGCGCATCGCCTCGTTGACCGCATCCTTGAGCGTGGCGGTGCCACTCGTCACGCTGCGAACCTCGGCGCCGAGGGCGTGCATGCGGAGCACGTTCGGGCCCTGTCGCTCGATGTCCTCGGCGCCCATGTACACGACGCACGGCAGCTCGAGCAGCGCGCACGCGGTGGCCGTGGCCACGCCGTGCTGGCCGGCGCCGGTCTCTGCGATGACCCGCGTCTTGCCGAGGCGGCGCGTGAGCAGCGCCTGGCCGAGCGCGTTGTTGATCTTGTGCGCGCCGGTGTGGGCGAGGTCCTCGCGCTTCAGGTAGAGGCGAACCTCGGGTGGGGCTGCGCCCCGCGACAGCCGGGCGGTATGCACCTCGACGGCCCGAGCGAGACGGTCCGCGCGGTACAGCGCCGTCGGCCTGCCGGCGAAGCGGGCGAGCAGCTCACGCAGGTCCGCCCAGAACACCGGGTCGTGGCGGAGCGCGGCGTAGGCCGCTTCGAGCTCCTCGAGCGCGGCCATCAGCGTCTCGGGCACGTAGCGGCCGCCGAAGTCGCGCTCCATCCCCCATCGCCCGGCGCCGTCGGCCTCGAGCAGCGCGGGGTGGACCGGGGTCGGCCCGAACGGGATATTCGGGAGGTCGTCGCGCGCCGCTTTGGCGCGTTTCACGAACAGCGCAACGCGAAACGGATCCTTGCGGGGGCGCTCCCCGGGGACGCGTGGCGCCTCGACGCCACTGGCCACGTCCACGCCGACGGCCGGGATCGTCCGCAGCGCGGCGGCGACGTTGGCGGGGTCCAGGCCGCCGGCCAGGATGACGGGCACCTCCCGGGCAACCGCCGTGGCACCTGCGGCTGACGCCCGCCGGCCGGTCCCGCCAAGCGCCTTGGGGGAGGCGGCGTCCACCACGATCCGAGTCGCCTCCGCGGCGAGGTGGCTCCGGGCCGACCCGAAGGCGGTCGTCGCGCCCGTTCCATCCTCGTCCTCGGTGGGAACGCGGACCACCTGCCAGAGCGGGCGAGGCAACGGTCCGGGCTCTCGGGCGCCGCTCCACTGGATGGCGTCCGGATCCACGGCCGCGACGATCGGCGCGACCTCGTCCGGCGCCGGATCGGCGACGACGGCGACGACCGTGGGTCGACGTCCGGGCGGCGCGGCTACTCGGGCGAGCCGGGCCAGCTCTGCTGCCTCGCCGAGGCCCAACCGGCGTGGTGATTCGGGCGCGAAGTTGAGCCCGATGGCGTCGGCTCCGGCACGGATGGCGGCGAGCACGCCATCCGCGTCGGTGACCCCGCAGATCTTGACGAACGGTCGGCGCGCGACGTTCGCCGGATCGTCGGGGGCCCGCCCTGCGGCGACGAACGAGCGGACGGCCGCGACGGGCTCGGCGGATCGCATGAGCGCCTCGCCGACGAGCGCGGCATCGAACCCGAGGGCGCGCCAGCGCGCGACGACCGATGCGTCCCGAACACCCGACTCGGCGACGACCAGCCGGTCGTCGGGGACGAGCGACCGGAGCCGGTCGGCACGGGTGGGGTCGACCTCGAGCGTTCGCAGGTCCCGATTGTTCAGCCCGATCAGCCGCGCGTCCGTGGCGAGCGCGGCGCGCAGCTCCTTCTCGTCGTGCGCCTCCACGAGCGGCTCGAGCCCGATGGCGAGCGCCCGCTCGACGAGCCGCGCGAGCCGCTTCGGCGGGTGGAGGACGGCGAGCAACAGCACGAGGTCGGCGCCGGCGGCCCGCAGCATCGGCAGCTGGATGTCCTCGACGACGAACTCCTTGGCGAGGACCGGGATCGACACGGCCGCCCGGACGGCGCGCAGGTCGGCGAGCGAACCACCGAACCAGTGCGGCTCGCACAGGACGGAGATCGCGGCTGCACCGCCGGCCTCGTAGGCACGTGCGCGCGCCACGATGTCCTCGTTCCCCTGCGCGATCCGTCCGGCGGACGGCGAGGCGCGCTTGATCTCGGCAATGAGGTGCAGCCCCGGCTGCGCCAGGCGCTCGACGATGGGACGCGGGGCCGGTGTCGCGAAGGCCCGGTCGAGCTGCTCACCAAGCGAGGTCGCCTCGACCTCCGCGAGCACGTCCTGCCGGCGTCGCTCGGCGATCTCGAGCACGACGCCACCGCGCGCGGTGCGGGATGCCCGGCGCGGCGGCGCGAGGGTCACGCGGGTGCTCCCTCCGGTGCGGCCGCCGCCTTCTCGGCATCTGCCACCCGCCGCTGCACGCGGAGCTGCTCGAGGAGCTCGGCCGCGAGGCCGGCGTCGATCGTCAGGGCCGCGCGCTGGACGCCGTCGTCGAGCGTCTCCACCGCTCCGGCCACGAGCAGCGCCGCGCCGGCGTTGAGCGTCACGACATCCCGGCGAACGCCGGGCTCGCCGCTCAGGATCGTCTCGACGATCCGCGCGTTCTCCTCGGGCGTGCCCCCCGCGAGGCGACTCGTTGCCGCGGTGCGCAGGCCGACCGACAGCGGGTCCACCGTGGTCCGGTCGATCCCGTCGCGGGTGACGTCGTACAGGACGCCCGACCCGTCGAGCGGCAGCTCGTCGACGCCGTCGCCGTGGACCACGAACGTCCGCTCCGTGCCGAGCAGCCGGGCGACTTCGGCGATTCGCGGCGCCGCGGCCGGATCGCCGACGCCGATGACCTGGCGAGCCGTGCCGGCCGGGTTGGTCAACGGGCCGAGCAGGTTGAACGCGGTCCGCACCCCGATCTCGCGCCGGGTCGGCCCGGCGTGCTTCATCGCGGGGTGGAAGTTCGGCGCGAAGAGGAACGCGAAGCCGAGCTCGTGCAGCGAATCCGAGGCGGACGCCGCGTCGTGGTCGATCCGCACGCCCAGGGCATCGAGCACGTCGGCCGAGCCCGCCTTCGACGTGATCGCCCGGTTGCCGTGCTTCGCGACGGGGATGCCCGCGGCGGCCACGACGAGCGCGGCGGTCGTCGAGATGTTGAGCGTCCCGCTCCCGTCACCCCCGGTGCCGACGACGTCGATCGCGCCGTCTGGCGCATCGACCCGGGTCACCCGTTCGCGCATCGCGGCAGCGAATCCGGCGAGCTCCTCGATCGTCTCGCCGCGCATCCGCAGGCCCATCAGCAGCGCGGCGAGCTGCGCCGGCGTCGCCTCGCCGTCCATGACGGCGCCCATCGCGAGGCGCGCCTCGTCCATCGACAGCGTGCCGCCGTCGACGATCGTGGAAAGGGCGGATCGGAGCAGGTCGCTCATCGGGTCGCCTCCACGGGACCGACGGCGGCGGCGTCCTCCTCGGCCAGCCCGGACGTCGCGAACGAACCGGACGCAGCATCAAGGACGCCGGCCTCCCCTTCCCCGGCCTGGCGCAGGAAGTTGGCGAGGAGATGCGGTCCCTGCGGGGTAAGCACCGATTCCGGGTGGAACTGGACGCCTTCGAGCGGCAGCGCGACGTGGCGGATGCCCATCACCACCCGGTCGACCTCGCTCATCGCGGTCACCCGGAGCTCGGGCGGAAGCGTCGCCGGATCGACCGCCAGGGAGTGGTAGCGCGCGGCCATGAAGGCCGGCGGCATGCCCTCGAGCAGCCCCGCGCCGTCGTGGGTGACTTCGGTCGCCTCACCGTGGACGAGCGTTGGCGCACGGACGATCTCGGCCCCGAATGCCGCGGCCATCGACTGCATCCCGAGGCACACGCCGAGGAGCGGGATCCGGCGCTCGGCCGCGACCTTGATCGTGTCGACGCTGACGCCCGCGTCGTCAGGGTCGCCCGGGCCCGGGGAGATCACGATGCCGCGGAGCGTCTCGGCCGGGTCGTCGGCGAGCGCCTCGACGCCTTCGCGGTCGATGGCGTCGTTGCGCACGACGCGCACGTCCGCCCCCGCCGCCTGGAGCGCCTGGACCAGGTTGAAGGTGAAGCTGTCGTAGTTGTCGACGACGAGGATCACGGCTCGACTCCGACCGGCGCCGGCGGCGTCGCTTCGGGGATCCCGGCCGCAAGCTCGAACGCGCGCCGCAGCGCGGCGGCCTTGTGCTCGGTCTCCTCGAACTCGCGCTCGGGCACGCTGCCGGCGACGATCCCGCCGCCCGAATGGATGTGGGCGAAGCCGTCCTTGAGCACCGCGCTGCGGATCGTGATCGCCGTGTCGAGGTTGCCGTCGTAGCCGAGGTAGCCGACGGCGCCGCCGTACAGGCCGCGGCGCTCACCCTCGGCGGCGGCAATGAGCTGCATCGCGCGAACCTTCGGGGCGCCCGACAGGGTGCCGGCCGGGAAGACGGCCCGGAGGGCATCGAGCGCGTCGAGCTCCGGCTTGAGCCGCCCTTCGACGTGCGACACGAGATGCAGCACGTGGCTGTACTTCTCGACCTCCATGTAGCGGCTGACCGTGACGGTGCCGGCCCGCGACACGCGGCCCAGGTCGTTGCGCCCGAGATCGACGAGCATCACGTGCTCGGCGCGCTCCTTGGGATCGCGCTGGAGCTGTTCGGCGAGCAGGGCGTCCTCGCGGGCATCGGCGCCGCGCGGCCTGGTGCCGGCGATCGGATGGGTCGTGATCTTGTCGCCCTCGACCTGCAGGAGCAGCTCGGGTGACGCGCCGACGACCTCGAACGACGGCGTTCGCACGAAGAAGAGGTACGGGCTCGGGTTGACCCGGCGAAGCGCGCGATACAGCGCGATCCCGTCGAGCGGTTTGCCGGTCGTGGCCTCGGCCGGGAGCGGGAACGACTGCCGTCGCGCGAGCACCACCTGGATCGCCTCGCCGGCCGCGATCGCCTCCTTGGCGACCTCGACCGCGCGGATGTGGGCTTCGCGTCCAAGGCTCGTCTCGATCGCAAGGCCGGGCGGCACGGGGCGGCTGCCGTTCACGCCGGCCCTGCCCGCGGCGCCGTTGAGCTCCGACGGACTTGGTCGGGACGTCCGTTCGAGCGCCTCGTAGATCGCCGCCTCGGCGATGCGGTAGCGGCCTTCGAGGTCCGGGCGATCGGTGTGGAGCGAGGCGATCGCCGAGATCGTGTGGGTCAGGTGGTCGAACACGATCACGAGATCGGTCTCGATGAAGGCGGCCGTGGGCGCTCCGACAGGGTCGCGCTCCGGCAGCGGGACGGTCGGCTCGAACATCGACACCGCGTCGTAGGCGAGCGCCCCGACGCCGCCGCCCGTGAAGCGCGGCATGCCCTCGGTCGGGGCGATCCGGCGGCGCGAGACGAACTGGCGGATCGCGTCGAGCGGATCGGGCGCGGGTTCGGTCTCGATCTCGAGGTCGGGATGGTAGGCCGGGACGTCCAGGGGTCGGGTCTGGGTGTAGGCGAGGCCATCGCGCACTTCGAGCAGGCGCCGCGGCCCGGTCCCGAGGAAGGAGTAGCGTCCGAGCCGCTCCCCGCCTTCGACAGACTCCAGGAGGTACGCCGGGCCGCCGTCGTCCAGGCGCAGGAATGCACCGATCGGCGTCTCGAGGTCGGCCGGCCGGGTCGCGCGCAGCAGGATCGTGTCCGTGTTCGGCGCGAGGCGCTTGGCCTCGGTCAGGCTGAGCGGCTGGTCGGTGCTCATCGCGTTGGTGCCTCGAGAATCAGAAACGACCCTTCGTCCCGGGACGAAAGGCCGTGCCTTCCGCGGTGCCACCCTCATTCGGCGTTGCCGCACTTGCGTGACCGACAGTCCGCGGCGCATGGCCGCCGGCCGATCGGCGCTGCCCGGTATCGCTGGCGCTCTGCGCCGGAGCCTACTGACGCCTGCGGCAATCCGCTTCGCGTTCGGTCCGGAGGCTCCCGGGTCCATTCACCGTCGTCGCCGTCCCGGCTCGCACCAACCGCCGGGTCTCTGAGTCGACGTGCGACGGGTACTCGTCCCGTTCACAGCCCGCTATTCGTGATGTGGCGGGGAGTATGGGCGGGGTCACACGGGTCGTCAAGCCGACTCGGGTCAGGGCTACCGGCCGCATTTCGGCAGATGCTCGTGAGCTGAGCGTTCGTCCGAGGGATCGGCCTTTCGCGACGCTCGTCACGCACGCCGGCCGGCCCAAATCCTCGGCAGATGCGCATCAGGCGAACACTTCGCCGGGAACCGCCTGCCCAACGCTCACGGGGCGAGCTTTCGCCGATTTGACGGCGCCGAGGGACGGGTTGCTGGCGGAGAGGGTGGGATTCGAACCCACGGAGTCTTGCAACTCTGCGCTTTTCAAGAGCGCCGCCTTCGACCGCTCGGCCACCTCTCCGCGGGAGAGGATAGCAGTGGCTCAGGAACCGACCCGGAGCGTCGCCAGGATCTCCTCCAGGGTCGGTGTGTCGGCCGCGGCCGTCTCCGGATCGACATTCCGTCGAGACGAGGAATGTCTCCTCGCCCGTCGTCACGATCGCCCCGTCGTGCTCGGCGGCGAAGCCCGGTCCGCCTCCCGGCCCGACCAGCCGATGCGTGAACTGCAACCGGATGCCGTCGCCGAGCGGCGTGTCGACGTCCGACTTCGTGACATCGCTCTCCAGCTCGAACGTGCTCTCGAAGGCGTCCGTCGCGAAGTCGGCCCCGACGCCCAGCAGCATGGGTGGCAGCGCGGGCTCGACCGCCACCGCGGTCACGACCCCAGGAAACCGGCCTGTGCCGCGCTCCCTCGGATCGACGGCGAGGAACACGAGTGGGGCGCGATTGCCCTGGGCGTCGAGCTGCGCGAAGAGCGTATCGGCGCCGGCGAAGTCCGCCTCGAGCTGCCGGCGCACGTCCGGGTCGGCCAGGTCATCCTGGTCGAACGTCTGCCACCCTTCGGGCAAGCGCAACCTGCACCGGGGAGTCGCCAATCGCGTGCTCCTGCCAACCGGCCGGGGCGGCGGGAACGGATGGCGCCGCACTCGGCGATTCCGCCCGGCCCGGCACGCATCCCCCAAGGACAACCGCCCCGGCGAGCAGCGCCAGGGCGGCTGCGGAGCGCGCGACGGAGCGAATGGTCAGACCTTGACCACGACCGTGCCCGCGATGAGGTCGAACCAGCCACGGCGCCGCTTGTCGATGAAGATCCAGATGTAGCCGAGGTAGAACACGAAACCGGAGACCCAGTAGCCGATGAGGCGCAGGATGGCCTGGCCCGTCGAAATCGGACCGCCGTCCACGTCCCGGACCACCTTGACGCCCATCTGCTTCATACCGGGCGTCTGCCCGTCCCTCGACCAGAAATACGGGAAGTAGATGAATGGGATGACCACGACCAGCACGAACGGGAGGATCGCCAGGATCGGCAGCACCGCCGCGAGGATGAGCCCGACGACCGTCAGGGCGATCACGATCCCGGCGTTGATCAGGAGGTCGATGATGTAGCCGATCAGCCTGGGCCCGGGATCGGCGAACTCGACGCCAGGCGCAGGTCCGGGGGACGGCTCGGGAGCTGTCCAGCTCGTGGCCGCGGCAGGCTGGGTGGGCGGTGCGGCCGGTGGGGCAGGTTCGGCCGGTTGCGGCGGTGGCGTCGGCTCGGTGGGTTCGATCGGATCAGTCATTGGGCACCTTCTCCCTGCGGGCCGCTCAGCCGGGCAGCCCGATGGTATCCCGTCCGAGATAGGGTCGGAGCACGTCGGGCACCGTGACCGACCCGTCCGGCTGCTGGTAGGTCTCGAGGATCGCGGCGACCGTGCGGGCGAGCGCGAGGCCCGAACCGTTGAGCGTATGGACCAGCTCGGGCTTGGCGCCGGCCTCGGGCCGGAAGCGGATGGCCATCCTGCGTGCCTGGTAGTCACGGAAGTTCGAGCACGAGCTCACCTCGAGCCAGCGCTCGACGCCGGGCGCCCACACCTCGAGGTCGTATTTCTTCGCCTGCACGAAGCCCATCTCGCCCGTGCTCATCAGGAGCACCCGGTAGGCCAGCCCGAGTCGCTGGAGGAGGATCTCGGCCCGCTCGGTCAGCCACTCGAGCGCGTCGTTCGACGCCTCCGGGCGCTCGAAGAAGACCATCTCGACCTTGTCGAACTGGTGCACCCGGATGATCCCGCGCGTGTCCTTGCCGGCCGCCCCCGCCTCGCGCCGGAAGCAGGGCGAGTAGGCGGCGTAGTGGATCGGCAGGGCAGTCGCATCGAGGATCTCGTCGCGGTGCAGGTTCGTGACCGGCACCTCGGCGGTTGGGACCAGGTAGAGGTCGTCGCGCGTAACGACGTACATCTGGTCTTCCTTGTCGGGAATCTGGCCGGTGCCCCGCGCCGAGTCGGTGTTGACGACGGCAGGCGGCCAGATCTCGGTCATCCCGTTCTCGCGCGTGTGGACGTCGAGGAACCAGTTGATGAGCCCCCGCTGGAGCGCCGACCCGGCACCCTTGTAGACGGGGAAGCCCGAGCCCGCGATCTTGGCGCCACGCGGGTTGTCGATGATGTCGAGCGTCTCGCCGATCTCCCAGTGCGGCTTTCGCCGCCACGTCGCGCCGCCTTCGCGTGCGTCGGCCCCGACCTCCCCATCCCCTGGTTGCTCGGCGGCGAGCTGCTCGCCCCACGTCCGGACGGTGACGTTGGCCTCCTCGCCGCCGATCGGGACGTCCGGGTCGGCCGGGTTCGGGATGCGCAGCAGGAGATCCTCGATCTGAGACTCGACCGTCTCCAGGCGAGCCTGTCGATCGGCGATCCGGGCGCCGAGGTCCCGCGCCTCCTTGCGCAGGGCCTGCGTGTCGCTGTTTGCCTTCAGGGCCCTGGCCACCTCGGCGCTCTTCTGCTTCAATTTCGCACGCAGGCCGTCGGCATCGGACTGGACACGGCGACGCTCGACGTCCAGTTCGAGGGCCCGGTCGACGAGCGCCGGCTCCTCGCCCTTGTCGACGGCGCCCTTGCGGATGACGTCCGGTTCTTCCCGCAGCCGGGACAGGCCGACGCTCACGCAGCCGCGCCTTCCATCGCGGCCTCGCGGAGGCGTGTCGCGACGAAGTCCGGGTCCAGGGATGCGAGCAGCCAGCCGGCACGCGGCCCATTGGTGCGCCCGAGGAAGGCGCGGTAGATCGCGTCGAACGCACGCCCGGCGGGTAGCTCGAGGTTTCCCGCCGTCGTGAAGATCGCGGCCTGCCACTGGTCGCCGCTGCTCCCTTCGACTGACGAGAGCCGCTCGAGCAGCTGGCGCTGCGCGGCGTCGAGAGTCGTTGACGGCCGCCGGCAGCTGTGGCTGGACGGCCACGATCGCGCGCTCCGGCGCGTACGTGTCGAGCCACGCACGGGCTGCCGCCCTGCGCTCGCCGAGGATCTCCGTCTCGCGGGGCGTGAGCTCGCTCCCCTTCTCCGCGACCACCCGCGCGGCCACGTCCACGCCCGGCACCTGCAGCAGCAGCGCGAGGTGCGAGAAGGCCGGCCGGAAGGCGGCCGCCTCCGCGGCAACGTCGGCAGCAGGATCGACCAGCGAGTAGCGGAATGTGGCCTCGAACCCGGCCGGCAGCTCGCCCCGGACCTCGCGCCCCGCCGTCGCCGCCGCGAACTTGTCGGACTCGTCGAACAGCCTGGGGATCGCGTCGGTCCCCTCGGGATCGAATTCGATGGCCTGGTTCGGGCGCGGCCGCAGGAACAGGAAGCGCAGTTGCTCCGGCGGGACGACCTCGGCGATCGTGTGGGCTGCCGCTCCCCGCCCCTTCGAGGTCGACATCTTGCGGCCGCCGATGTTGAGGAACTCGTACGCGACGTTGAGCGGCGGCTCGCGCTCGTAGACCTCGCGGGCGATCGCGTCGGACCGGTCGCGCGACCCGCCGGCGGTCGAGAGGTCCTTGCCGCACGGCTCGATGGTCACGCCGAACAGCGACCACTGCGCGGCCCACTCGAGGTTCCACGGCAGCTTCGCGCTACCGCCGAACGGCGAGACCCGCCCGGTCGTTCCACAGCCCTTCGCCCACGTCACGTATTCGGGGCCGCAGACGAAGGCGACCGTCTCGCCGTCCCAGTCAGTCGCGAGCGTCGTGCCGACCTTGCCGCAGGTGGGGCAGACGATCGACAGCGGGAGCCAGCCTTCAGCGTGATGGACGTTCGCGACGCGCGCATAGATGTCGCGCACGACCTCGGCCCGATCGAGCGCCGTCCGGATGAACGAGTCCATCTCGCCAGTTGGGTAGATGTCGCTCATCCAGAAGTAGCGGTCGGGTCGGATCCCGAGCTTCTCGAAGGTGTCGATGAAGAGTCCGGCGAAGTGCCGGGCGTAGCTCGGGTGGCAATCGCCGGCCGGGTCGGGGACGTGGGCGAGCGGGCGGCCCATCTCGCGATCGATCGCGTCGGGCGTCAACAGCGCCTGGGCATCCATCGGATCCATGTCGTCGACGCCGTAGAGGTATGTCGTCTCGATGCCGTTCGCGCGCAGGGCTCGTGCGATCGTGTCGACGATCACGGGACCGCGCAGGCTGCCGACGTGGACCGTCCCCGAAGGCGTCTTCGAATCGTTGACGACCTGCGGCCCGCTGACGCGCGAGGCAAGTTCGTCGGCCCAGTCCATGACGATCAGACTACCGGCCGCGACGGCGGTCTGCCCGGTGGGGTGCCTCCGGCTCGTGAACGCCGATGGTGCTCGGGCCGGCGCGAGCGCTAGGAGATGCTGACGATCTTGTAGGTGAAGTCGCCCGCCGGCACCTTCACGACGACCTTCTCGCCCTTCTTGCGCCCGAGCAGGGCCCGTCCGACCGGCGACTCATTCGAGATCCGGCCCTCGTTGGGACGCGCCTCGGTCGAACCGACGATCGTGAACGACTCGGCCCCGTCAGGGCTCTCGACCTCGACGGTGGAGCCGATCTGGACGTGATCGGTCGAGTGGTTCTCATCGATGATCGTGGCGTTCTTGATCAGCGCCTCGAGCGTCTGGATTCGCCCTTCGACGAATGCCTGCTCGTTCTTGGCATCCTCGTATTCGGCGTTCTCGGAGAGGTCGCCGTGCTCCTTCGCGTCGTGGATGCGCTGGGCGACCTCGGGCCGCTTGACGCTGGTCATCTCTTCGAGCTCCGCGCGGAGCTTCTCGAGGCCATCTCGTGACAGGTACGTAGGCTTGTTGGTGTTCACGGTGGTCGGACCCCGAATGTGTCGATCGCCGAGAGATCGAGCGGTCGGTGGATAAAGGAAAGAACTCCAGGCTGGCGCACCTTCCGCGCCCCTGAAGTTCCGACCGGCTGCGTAGGGTAACGCGCGACACGGGCAGTGTCAAAAGCCGCGAGCCGGCGTTGCGCCCGGCCCGGATTACGAGCCCGAACCGCCCTCCGCGAGACGGAGCAGGCGGCGCTTGATGCGCTGCAGCGACCCGCGGTCCGGGAACGCGACGAACATGGTGTCGTCGCCCGCGATGGAGCCCGCCACCTCCGGCCAGCGAGCCCGGTCGAGCGCGGCCGCGATGGCATGCGCCGACCCCGGCAGCGTGCGGACCACCAGCAGCAGGCCGGCTTCGTGGATCTCGACCGGCAGGTCGGCGAGAAGCTTGCGCAGGCGGTCCTCGCCGGACGTCTCGGCCTCGATCAGCCGAGGCGGCAGCGCATACGCCTGGATCCCCTCGCGCACCACCTTGATCAACCCCAGCTCCGCCACGTCCCGGGAGATCGTCGCCTGGGTCGTCCGGAAGCCGCGCTCGCGGAGCGCCGCGGCCAGCTCCTGTTGGGTGCGAATGGGGCGCTGGTCCACCAGGTCGCGGATCGCGCGCTGGCGGAGCTGCTTCATGACCTCCACGTCAGATCCGCCCGGTCAGCAGCGCGATGATGATCAGCGCGGCCAGCCCGATCCGGTACCAGACGAAGATGTCGAGCGGGTGGTTCGTCAGCCAGCGCAGGAGGAACGCGATCGCGGCCAGCCCCGAGAGGAACGCGGCGGCCATGCCCGCGACGAGCGGCCCGATCTGGATCGCGACGTCAGTCCCGCCCCGTACGACCTTGAGCAGCTCCCATGCGCCGGCACCGGCGATGATCGGCGCGGCCATCAGGAAGCTGAACCGCGCGGCCTCGGTGCGGTCCAGGCCGATGAACCGACCGGCCGAGATGGAGATCCCCGCGCGGCTTACCCCGGGAAAGAGTGCTGCGGCCTGCGCGACGCCGATCCCGAATGCCTGCGGAAACGTGAGGTCGGCGATCCGCCGGTCCGTCTTGCCGACGTGGTCTGCCACGTACAGGATCGCGGCGCCCACGAGGAGCAGGACCGCGACCGTGCCGGCGGTCCGCACATTGGCCTCGATGAAGTCGTCGAACAGGACCCCGACCACGATCGCCGGCAGCATCGTGGCGACGATGAGCCACGCGAGCTTGCGGTCCGGATCGCCGGCGAACGAGCGGTCGCGGATCGTGGCGAACCCGGCCGGCACGAGGCGCAGCCAGTCGCGCCAGAAGTAGACGAGCAACGCGCCGAGCGTGCCCAGGTGGAGCATCACCGAGAACGTCAGCGAATCGATGAACGGGTCGTCCCAGCCCAGCAGGGTGGGCAGAAGGATCAGGTGCCCCGAACTCGAGATGGGCAGGAACTCGGTGAGTCCCTGCACGATCCCCATCACGATGGCCTGGAGGACCGTGTCCATCTCGAAGTTCGGGCCGGTCTGGCCGGCCTAGCGAATGAAAGAGAGGGGCGAGCACCAGGGAGATCGTCGCCAGAAGCTTCACGAGCACGTGCAGCGACGGCCCGGCGGTGTCCTTGAACGGGTCACCGACGGTGTCGCCGACGACGGCCGCTGCATGGGCCTCCGAGCCCTTGCCGAGGACGTTGCCCTCGTCGTCCTTCAGGTTGCCCGACTCGATGTACTTCTTGGCGTTGTCCCAGGCGCCGCCGCCGTTGTTGAGGACCGTGGCGAGCAGGACGCCGGTAATGGTCCCGACCATGAGCATGCCGGCCACGGCTTCGAAGCCGAGGAGCAGGCCGATGGCGATCGGCAGCCCGACGGCGACGAGACCCGGGGCGACCATCTCGCGCAGAGCGGCCCTGGTCGTGATGTCCACGACACGGGCGTAGTCCGGACGCTGCGTGTAGTCCATGATCCCTGGCATCTCTCGGAACTGGCGGCGGACCTCGATGATGATCGACTGCGCCGTCTTGCCGACCGCCCGGATCGCGAGCGAGCTGAAGAAGAAGACGAGCATCGCCGCGAGCAGCGCCGCAATGAACACGTTGACGTTGGCGAGGTTGACGGAGTCCAGGAGCTCCGCGCCGGGCACGCCGGCTGCGATCCGCCGGCCCTGGATCAGGTTGATCTTGTCGATGTAGGCGCTGAACAGCAGGAACGCCGCGAGCGATGCGCTGGCGATCGCGTAGCCCTTGGTCAGAGCCTTGGTCGTGTTGCCGACCGCGTCGAGGCGATCGGTGATCTCGCGAGCGCCCTTCTCGGCGCGGCTGAATTCGGCGATGCCGCCGGCGTTGTCGGTGATCGGGCCGAACGTGTCCATGGCCAGGATGTAGGCCGTGGTCATGAGCATGCCCATCGTCGCGACGGCGGTGCCGAAGATGCCGCCGACGTTGACGCCGGTCTCCGACAGCAGGTTGGCCTGGTTGCCGAGCCAGTAGCTGACAAACAGCGCAATGCTGATCGTTACCGCAGTCACGAGCGTGGTCTCGAAGCCGACCGCGGTCCCGCTGATGATGTTGGTGGCCGGGCCGGTCTTGGACGCCTCGGCGATCTCGCGGACGGGTCGGAACGAGCCGGCGGTATAGAACTGGGTGATGTAGACGAAGGCGACGCTCGTTGCGAGGCCGACGACACCCGCGGCGAAGAAGTAGGTCCAGGTCGGCAGGCCGCCCACGCCGGTCGCGCCGCTGGTGTTCATCATCACGGACGTCACGATGGCGAGCCCGACGACGGACAGCAGGGTCGTGACCCAGTATCCGCGGTTGAGCATGTTCATCGGGTCCTCGGTCTCCTTGCCGCGGACGAAGAAGATCGCCACGATCGTCGCGAGAAGCCCGAAGGCGCGGACGACGAGCGGGAAGAAGATCCAGGCCTCTGGATTGGGCCAGCCGGCCGTCAGCGCGATCGAGTAGACCGCGACGCCCAGGATCATCGCGCCGATGTTCTCGGCGGCCGTCGATTCGAACAGGTCGGCGCCACGCCCGGCGCAGTCGCCGACGTTGTCGCCGACGAGGTCCGCGACCACGCCCGCGTTGCGCGGGTCGTCCTCGGGGATGCCCTTCTCGACCTTGCCGACGAGATCCGACCCGACGTCGGCGGCCTTGGTGTAGATGCCGCCGCCCAACTGCGCGAACAGCGCGACGAACGAGGCGCCGAATCCGAATCCGACGATCAGGAACGGTGCTTCCTTGACGGTCACGTCCGCGACGACCGTGTCGTACAGCGTGAAAATGCCCCACACGCCGAGGAGCGAAAGCGCGACGACGAGGAAGCCGGACACGGCCCCGCCGCGCATCGCCACCTGGACGGCCTCGACGAGGCTGCGCCGTGCCGCTGAAGCGGTCCGGACATTGGCCCTGACGGCGACGAACATGCCGATGATGCCGGAGGCCATCGAGCACAGCGCGCCGACGAAGAAGGCGAAGGCCGTCATCAGGCCGATGGGCAAACCCGCCAGCTTGGGCACGTCCGCGACTTCGGGCGTCTCGACCAGCGTGATGACGATCCCGATGACGACCGCACCGACGATGGCCAGGATGAAGATCGTCGTGTACTGGCGCCGGATGAACGCGACGGCACCCTCGAAGATCGTGCCGGCGACTTCCTGCATCGCCTCGGTCCCCGTGTCACGCGACAGCACGTCGCGCGCAAGGTAGATGGCGAACAGGATCGCGACGATGCCCGCGATCGGGACGAGCAACTGGAGTGCACTGGCGTCCACGGACGGATGGTTCCTCCACGAGCTGGGCTGCCGGTCTGGGCGGGACCGGGCGCGTCAAACGGCCGACGCGGCAAGGCCGGGGAATATGGCGCATCAGGATCCGGTCCGTTTGCACGGTGGGACTGGAACCTTGCAGGCCGCGGCGAGTGTAGCAAGCGGCCAGAAGAAGGGTCAACGTCGCGGCGGTGGTCGGATATGCAGCCCGGCCGCGCCCGCATCCCGGGCTTCGGGCGGCGCCCCTATACTGCCGACCTTGTGAGCCAACGACCCCAGCTCGGGTGTCTTCTCGAGATCGTCGAGACACTCGCCCTGACACTGATCATCTTCGTCGTCATCCAGAACTTCATCGCCCAGCCGTACAAGGTCCAGCAGAGCTCGATGGAACGGACGCTCATGCAGGAGCAGTACGTCCTCGTCGACAAGCTGACGCCCCGCTTCGACGAGTACAAGCGCGGGGACATCGTGGTGTTCACACCGCCGGAGGACTGGGTGGGAGCGGACCGGACGCCGTTCATCAAGCGCGTCATCGGCGTCGGCGGCGACACGGTGGAGATCCACGACGGCGGGGTCTACATCAACGGCGAGCGCCTCGACGAGCCGTACATCTACACGGAGTCGGACGGCTCCGTGCAAACCACCGATGCCGCCCAGGAACGCTGGGTCATCCCCGGCGACGAGCTGTTCCTCATGGGCGACCACCGCCAGGACTCGGCCGACTCGCGCGCATTCGGGCCGGTGCCGGCGAACCAGGTGATCGGTCGGGCGTGGCTCCGGTACTGGCCGTTCGACACGTTCGGCGTGCTGGCCACGCCGACCTACGCCGCACCGAGCGAAAGCCCGGCGCCATGACCCTCGCCGCCCGATGAACCCCGTGCTCGGGGTGGTCGCGGCGGTGGTGGTTGCCGGAGCGGTGGTCGCCGTCTCCGTGCGCGATGGCCGTCTCGCCGTCGTCGGCCTCGTGGCCATGCTGGTCTTCGCCGCCCTCCTCGGCACCCCGCTCGATGAGCCACTGGGCCTGGCCGCGAGCCTGGCTGGCGGCATCCTCGCAGCCTATCTGCTGTGGATCGCCGTCCGCGGTGGCGGGATGACGGGCGGCTCGAGGCTCGGCTGGCCGACCGACGCGCTCCTCGCCGGAGCCGCGTTCATCGTCGGGCTGGGGACCCCCGGGCTCGGTGCGCCGGCGCTTGGGCCAGTCGAGGCCCAGGCGGCAGGGTTTGCGCTCGCCGCGCTGGCGGTCGTGCCCGTCGCCACCGGGCGCGACGTGCTCCGCATCGGCATCGGGCTCTTCCTGCTGCTGCAGGCCGCGCTGCTCGTGGGCGTCGGCCTCGACGGCTACCCGTCACAGCTCGAGCAGGTCGTCAGCGCGACCCTCGTCGCGGCACTCGGTGGCGCTGTCGCGGCTCTGGGGTACGCGGCCCGGTCCGACGGGCCCGGCGGCTTCGACCTCACCACGGAAGCGCGGTTCCGCATCCGCCGACCGCATGACGCGCGACGCGATTCGCCGCGCCCGCCGGAGGTGACGACCGCGGACGGGGCACGATGAGCCTCATTCCGTTCCTGTTGATCTCGATCGCGGCGACCGGCGCCGCCCTGATCCTGCGCGGCCGGCCGACGAGCGCCACGTCCGTCGTCCTCGCCGGGCTCGTCGCCTCGCTCATCGCGGCGCTGGCGATCCGCCCCGGCGAGACGATCGTGATCGGCGGCGCCACGGTCGCCACGACGGACTTCCTCCGCCTCTTCCTCGTGCTCGGCTGCCTGTCCGGCCTGGTACTCGCGGTCCTCGGCGCAGGCGCCGGGACGCGACGCGACGCCCCTGCCGTGATGCTCGGGACACTGGCCGCGGCGGCCCTTGCGCTGTCCCTGCCGGATGCCCGGATCGCGGTTCCGGCAGCAACGATCGGAGGCCTGCTCGGCGTCCTGGTCACGCTCGTCCCGACCGGTGCCCGCGTCGGGGCGACCGTCGGGATCCGGGAGGTTCGCGCGGTGATCATCGCCGGCGCGCTGGCGATTGGAGCGGCAGCCTGGATCGCGCCACCGCTGGGTGACCTGGCGGTCGAGCCGCAGGTCTTCGGGCTCGCCTATCTTTGCTTTGCGATCGCGGTCGCGATCCGCTTCGGTGTGATCCCGTTCCACTTCTGGGCGGCCCGGCTGGCGGACGCGGCGCCGGAGGTGACCCTGCCGGTCCTCACCGCGTGGGGTCCCGCCGTCCTGGCAGTGGTGGCCCTCGCATGGATCGACGGCGCCGTTACACCGGTCCTCCCGGAGGTCGGTGCCGAACGCGCGGTCCTGATCGGGATCGGCATCGTGACGATCGTGCTCGCGACGTTCGCCGCATGGATCCAGGACGACCTCGAGCACGTCCTTGGCTATTCGATCATGGGCGATGCCGGCGTCATCATCCTCGGGCTCGCGGCGCTCGGGACCGAGGCATGGAGCCCGGTCCGCGTGTGGATCCTCGCATTCGTCGTGGCGCGCAGCGCCTTCGCCGCGTGGTGTGCCGCGACCCGGGCGACGTTCTGGACCGGCCGGCTCGACGACCTGCGAGGCTGGGCGCGGCACTCGCCGCCCCTCGTCCTCGCGCTGGTGCTCGTGATCGTTGCCAGCGTCGGCCTGCCCGGCTTCGCGGCGTGGGATGCCCGCTCGACGATCGTCCGCCTGCTGTTTGGTGCGCCGTGGGCCGGCCTGCTGCTCGTCGCGCTGCTCGGCCCGGTCCTCTATTACTCGCGGCTGCTCGCGATCGGCTTCCGTCGACCGCACGGCGGCTCGTCGGCCGAGGACTGGCGGCCATCATGGCCCGGTGTCGATCTGAACGAGGTCCGGACGTCGGTCGCGTCGAGCGTGCGCGTCAACCGCGGCGCGAGCACGGCCGCCCTCGCGTTGCTGCTCGCCCTGCTCGCGGTCGGCACGTCGGCCGGGGCGTTCGGCGTGACCGAAGCGGCGGCCGGCGCGGGCCCCGCGGTCGAAGCCGTGGCGGTCGAGACCGGCCGGCGCTGACGCCGGGTCGGGAAGGTCCTATTCCTCGGGGGCGAGCACCCAACGATCGACGTCGCGCGCGTACTCGTGCAGCTCCGCGGATTCGAACCACAACTGGAGCTCGGAGGCGGCCGTCTCGGCGCTGTCCGAGGCGTGGACGATGTTCTGCGCGGTCTCGAGCGCAAAGTCGCCGCGGATCGTGCCCGGGGCGGCCTCGTGCGGGCGGGTCGCGCCGTTGATCGCCCGGACAACCGCGATGGCGTTCGGTCCCTCCAGGGCAAGCGCCACGAGCGGACCCGACGTGATGAAGTCGACGAGCCCGCTGAAGAACGGCTTCTCGCGGTGGACCGCGTAATGCCGCTCGGCGAGCGCCCGGTCGACCTGGACCAGCTTGAGCCCGACGATCTTGAGCCCGCGTTCCTCGTAGCGGGCCACGATGCGCCCGGTGAGCAGGCGCTGGACGCCGTCGGGCTTCACCAGGACCAGGGTCCGTTCGGTCACGTTCTCTCCTTGCTCGCTTTGGTCGTTGCCGGTACGGGGATGGAAGCAGCGGCCTCGGCGAAGGCCAGCCGTGCGTCCCGCTCGTGGCCGACCAGCCGGTAGGCATCGCCCTTGACCAGCGCCAGCTCGGGAGCATCGTGTGGTGCCAAAGCGTCGAGGACGGCCGGGGCGAGGGCCGGGGCGAGGCGCAGGGCCAGCGCGAGGTGGAGCGCGCCCGCGGCGATGCGCCCGTCGCCGAGCGCGGTTCGCCCTGCTTCGAGCGCGAGCTGAGGATCCGGGAGGTCGACACCGGGCGCGTCGTCCCACAGGCCGGGCGGGTGCGCGACCACGTCCCCGGCCGCCGCGGCAACCGCTGCCGCCTCTGCCCCGAACAGCGGCTCGGCAACGGTCGTGGCGCCCGGCTCGATCGGCCAGATCGATGCACGCGGCATCCCCGCGAAGACCTCGGAAACCGACAGGTCGGCGAGCTCCAGCGCGCGACTGGCGAGGCGGCGCGCCTCCGCCGGTCGCCCCGCGGCCGCCGTCGCCTCCGCCGAGATGACCAGTGCGACGACCGCCTCGCTTCCCGCGCTGAGGGCGACGCTGGCCGCCTCGCCGGCGCCGGTCAGATCGCCGGTCCGCCAGCGCGCCTCGGCGAGATCCACGAGCCCTTCGTCGTCGAGCGTGCCGCGACCGGCCATCTCCTCGAGTTCGGCGCGCGCGAGCTGCAGCGACCCGAGCCTGAGGTGGAGGCGGGCAACGACGAGATCGATGTCGCGCTCGCCGGCCGGCTCGCTCATGCCGGCAGCTTGAGCCGTGCCTCGAGGCCGCGCAGGTGGCGCGGCCGGGCGACGGCCGCCAGCCGGAGCGCCTCCTCACGGAAGAGCCGTTCGGCGAGCTCGCGGATCTGTGGCGCGTCGACGCCGTCGATGGCCGCCAGTGCCTCTTCGACCGTGAGGACCCGATCGTGCAGCGCCTCCTGCCCGCCGATCCACGAGGCGACGTGGCGGGTCTCGTCCATGCGCAGCTCGAGGCCGCCCGCGAGGTAGCGCTTCGCCTTGGTCAGCTCCTCGTCCCCGACCAGCTCGTCGCGCAGGCGGGCCAGCTCGGCGAGGATGGCCTCGATTGCCTCGGGCAGCTTGTCGGGGTCGACGCCGGCCGACACCTCGAGCGCACCGGCATCGGCGTAGTCGACGAGGCCCGACGACACGTCGTAGGCGAGCCCCCGCGCCTCGCGCACCGACAGGAACAGGCGGCTGCTCATCCCGTCGCCGAGGACCGCGTTGAGCACCGCGAGGGTCCAGCTGTCCGGATGGTCGCGGCGGAGCGCCGGCACCCCGATGCACAGCTGGGCCTGCGTCGTGTCGCGCTTGCCGAGCATCACCCGGGGCCCGGCGGGCAGCTCGGGGGCGGCCGCGAAACCGGGCATGGCGCCATTACCGGACCCGAAGGCGGTCGCGACCAGCTCGACCGCCTCGTCGTGACCGAGATCGCCGGCGATCGCGACGACCGTGTTGGCGGGCCGGTACGTGACCCGCCAGAAGTCGCGGATGGTCGTGCCGGGCAGCGCCCGGATCCCCTCCTCGTCCCCGCAGATCTCGCGCCCGAGCGGTCCCTCCCCGAAGAGCGCGCCCTGGAACAGGGTCTGGCAGTACTCGCTCGGATCGTCGAGGTACGAGCGGATCTCCTCGATGATCACCGATCGCTCGCCCTCGATCTCATCGCTGTCGAGCGTCGGCCGGACGATGAGCTCCCCGAGGACGTCGACGCCCCGGGCCGCCTCGCGCCCGGGCACGCGGACCCAGTACACGGTCGACTCGCGATCGGTCGCGGCGTTGAACGACCCGCCGACCCCTTCGACGGCCTCGCTGATCGAGCGCGTCGTCGGGTACGCGGCCGTGCCCTTGAACGTGATGTGCTCCATGAAATGGGCAGCGCCGACCTGCTCGGCCGTTTCGAGGCGCGAGCCGGCGAGGACGTAGGCCGCAACGGAGACGGAGCGCGCGCCCGGCACCCGCGCGCTGATCACACGCGGCCCGGCGGGCAGCGCGGTTCGTTCGAACATCGCGGGCCATGCTACAGGAATCGCCTCGCCGGCCCGGACGGCGAGTTCGCGCGGGCGGCGGCCGCTATTCTTCTCGCGGGTTCGCAAGCGCGGAGGCGGGGTCGGCATTCCCGAGGCGCGACCCACGCGAGTCCGGATCGGTCCGCCGAGCCGGATCTGAGGAGGAAGCATGGCCAGAACGTCGTTCGCGCGTCTCTCGCTCCTGACAGTCGCAGTCCTGGTGCTCGGCGCGTGCAGCAGCAGTACGCCCGGTAGCTCGTCGAGCGCGGCGGCCGGCGACCGCTGTGCCGGCGTCGGGACCGCCGGTGGACAGGGTGAGCTGCAGATCCCCGATGCCGAGGAAGGCAAGTTCAACGTCGCGATGGTCCTCATCGGACCACACGACGACGCGGGCTGGAGCCAGGCGCACTACGAGGGCCTCCAGTACGTCTGCGAGAACATCGAGGACGCGCACGTCGCCTATATCGAGAACGTCCCCGAGGGCGCCGCCTCCGAGCAGGTCTTCCGGAGCCTCTCGCGCAAGGGCTTCGACTTCGTCATCGGGACGTCGTTCGGCTACATGGACCCGATGGCGGCCGTCGCCGAGGAGTTCCCCGATATCACCTACCTGCACCTGACCGGCTACAAGTCGAACGGCACGAACTTCGGCAACTTCTTCGGCGCGATGGAGGACTTCAAGTACCTCGCCGGCATGGTGGCCGGATCGCGTGCGAAGGCAGATGGCAACCCCAAGCTCGGCTACATGGCGACCTTCCCGATCCCGGAGGAGCTGCGCCTCGGCAATGCGCTGATGCTCGGTGCCAAGCAGACCTGCCCCGAGTGCACGATGGACGTCCGCTTCATCAACACGTGGCACGACCCGATCAAGGAGAAGGACGCGGCCGCGTCCCTGTTCGACGCCGGGGCACAGGTCGTGTTCACCGGCGCCGACACCGGTGCCGTTGCCGATGTCGCCCAGGAGAAGGACAAGTGGGGCGTGACCTACGACCACCCGGCGTCGTGCAAGGTCGAACGGTGCCTCACCGCCCCGTACTGGATCTGGGGACCCGAGTACACCCGCATCGCAGAACAGGTGAAGGCGGGAACGTACGAGGCGGGCTACGAGTACTTCGACGCCGATTCGAAGGCGATGGGCCTGCTCGGGTTCATGGAGGGCGAGGAGCTGCCTTCGGGCATCGCCGACCTGCCCGAGGCGGACGTCCAGCTCGTGCGCGACACGCTGGCCAAGATGCTTGCCGGGGAGTGGACCCGGTTCGACACGTTCGCCGGACCGATCACCGACAACACCGGCAAGGAGGTCCTGGCCGACGGCGAGAAGCTCGAGCAATCCGACCTTGACCAGTTCCCGCCCGGCGCACCCGGCAACGAGTGCGAGACGTGCATGTACTGGTGGGCCGACGGGATCACCGTCGAGCTGCCGGCGCTCGAGTAACAGGATGCGGGTCCGCCGGTCGTACTCACCGGCGGACCCGACACCGCCCGTCCGTGACCGTGACCGATCCCGGCACGCCGGTCGCGGCCGCCCTCGGCGAGGCGAACGCCCTGGAGGCTCGGGGCATCGTCAAGGCCTTCCCGGGTGTCCTCGCCAACGACGGGGTCTCCCTCGACCTGCGCGTCGGCGAGGTCCATGCCGTGCTCGGCGAGAACGGCGCCGGCAAGAGCACGCTCATGAACATCCTCGCCGGCCTGTACCGTCCGGACAGCGGCGAGATCCTGCTCGACGGTCGGCCGGTCGCGTTCAACTCGCCGCGTGATGCGATCGCGGCCGGCGTCGGCATGGTCCACCAGCACTTCACGCTCGTGCCGTCGCAGACGGTGACCGAGAACGTCATCCTCGGGCTTGACTCGCCGCGGTTCCTGCTGCGCACCGGCCAGGCCGAGACCAAGGTGGGCCAGCTCGCCAGGCAGTTCGGCCTGCGGGTCGATCCGGGCGCCAAGATCTGGCAGCTGTCGGTCGGTGAGCAACAGCGCGTCGAGATCCTGAAGCTGCTCTACCGCGGCGCGCGGATCCTGATCATGGACGAGCCGACGGCGGTCCTCGCCCCCCAGGAGATCGACGAGCTGTTCCGGACCCTCCGGTCGATGACCGCCGATGGCCGGAGCGTCGCTTTCATCAGCCACAAGCTCGGCGAGGTCCTCGCGATCGCCGACCGGATCACGGTCATGCGCAGGGGCAAGGTCACCGCCGCGGGGATGCCGGCTGCCGGGTCCACGCGCGCTGGTCTGGCGCGGCTGATGGTCGGGCGCGAGGTCATCGAGACCGTGGAGCGAACCCCGGCACGGCTCGGCGACACCGTCCTGGAGGTCAGCGACGTCGACGCCGTCAACGACCGCGAGCTGCCGGCGCTGCGAGGCACATCGTTCACGATCCGCAGTGGCGAGATCGTCGGGATCGCGGCGATCGCCGGCAACGGGCAGAGCGAGCTGGCCGAGGTGATCACCGGGCTCCGGGCATGCACGGGGCGGATCCGCATCAATGGCCGCGATATCGCGAACGCCTCGGCCCGCCAGGCGATCCGCCACGGCATCGCCCATGTCCCGGAGGATCGGACCGGCGTCGGCAGCGCGCCGAACCTGTCGGTCGTCGACAACCTCATCATGAAGTCGTATCGGACGCCACCGATCGCCCAGGGCTGGCTGGTCGACACGGTTCGCGCCCGCGGCGTCGCCGAGGCCATGCGCGAACGATATGCAATCGCGACGCCGTCGATCGATACGCAAGCCCGGCTGCTCTCGGGGGGCAATCTCCAGCGCCTGATCCTTGCCCGCGAGATCGAATCGGAACCGGACCTCATCATCGCCGTGCAGCCGACGCGGGGCCTGGACGTTGGGGCGATCGAGTCGGTCCATCGCCTGCTCATGACGCGCCGTGCCGCCGGCGCGGCGATCCTCCTGATCACCGAGGAGCTCGACGAGATCATGTCGCTGGCGGACCGCGTCGACGTGATCTATGAGGGCCGGGTCGTCGGATCCTTCCAGGTGGATTCGGCGGACATCGAGCGGATCGGGCTGCTCATGACCGGCGGCGAGGACGCGGCCGCTGAACCGGCGGCCGCCGGGGGTAACGCTCCGTGACGATCCGCCTCGAACCGCGGATGGCGACCCCGCGCTGGCTGTCGCCGGTCACGACGATCGGGGCGGTCGTCGTCGCCCTGCTCGTCAGCGCGGTGATCCTTGCCTTCGTCGGCGGCGATCCGGTGCGGGCATACCTGCACATCCTCGATGCCGCCTTCGGCGATGTCGGCGTCCTGTCGGACACGCTGGTCGCGGCGACCCCGCTCATCCTCACCGGCCTCGCATGCGCGCTTGCCTTCCGGATGCGCCTCTGGAACATCGGCGCGGAGGGGCAGTTCCTGCTGGGCGCGTGGGGCGCGAGCGCGATCGTGCTGGCGCCGATCCTCCCGGCCGGAACACCGGCGATCGTGGTGATCCCGGTGATGATGGTCGCCGGGGCCGTCGCCGGCGGGGTCTGGGGATTCATCCCGGGTGTCCTGAGGGCCCGGCTGGGCGTCAACGAGATCATCACGTCGCTGATGCTCAACTACGTCGCCCTGTTCTGGATCCAGTACTGGGTGTTCGGCCCGTGGTCCGAGGGAGGCTTCCAGCAGACCGAGCAGTTCCCGCGCGAAGCCTGGTTGCCGCGCCTGACCGACGTCGCGACCGCGGTCCCGGCGTTCAGCGGCCTGACCGTCCATCTCGGGTTCCTGTTCGGGCTCCTCGCGGCGACGCTCATCTGGTTCCTGCTGAACCGGACGCGCGCCGGCTACGAGATCCGCCTGATCGGCGACAGCCCGCGTGCCGCGCGCTACGCGGGCATCGACATCAAGCGGGCGATCATCGTCGTGTTCGTCATCTCCGGCGCCCTGGCCGGGCTGGCGGGGATGAGCGAGGTCGGCGGCGTTGTCCACCGCCTCCAGGACCGCATCTCGCCGGGCTACGGCTACACGGCGATCATCATCGCCTACCTCGCCCACTTCGGACCGTTCCGGGTCGTCATCGCCTCCGTGCTGTTCGGGGCGCTCACCCTGGCGGGGCGCGAGATCCAGCCGTCGGGCGTGCCCGGCGATGATCCAGGGCGTCATCCTGTTCTCGCTCATCGCCGGCGACACGCTGGTCCGCTACCGGATCCGCATCGAACGCCGCCAGCCGTCAACGGCGACGCCGACGCCGAGCCGCGCCTGATGGACTACCAGCTGGTGCTCGCGGCCGGCGTCGGGACCGGCACGGTCCTGCTGTTCGCCGCGATCGGCGAGATCTTCGCCGAGCGATCGGGCGTGCTGAACCTCGGCGTCGAGGGGATGATGCTGATCGGCGCGGTGGCCGGGTTCTCGACGGTCGTGGCGACGGGCAACCCGTGGGTCGCGCTCGTCGTCGCGATGGTCGCCGGCGGTGTGCTGAGTCTGCTCCACGGCGTGTTTGCGATCCACCTTCGCGCGGAACAGGTCGTGTCGGGGCTCGCCCTCACGTTCCTCGGCACCGGCCTCGCCCGGGTGCTTGGCGAGGGATTGTCGGGGGCCGGCGCGACGTCGCAGCTGCCGCGACTGACCGTGCCGGTCCTGTCCGAGATCCCGCTGCTTGGACCGATCTTCCTCACGAACCAGAGCGTCCTCGTGTACGTCGGCTACGCGCTCGTGCCGCTGGCGTGGTTCTGGATCGAGAAGACCCGGCCCGGACTCCACCTGCGCGCGGTCGGCCAGAACCCGAGTGCCGCCGACGCCCAGGGGATCGACGTGTACCGGCTGCGCTACGTCTACGTGCTGGTCGGCGGGCTGCTGGCCGGGCTCGCCGGCGCGACCATCACGCTTGCCATCCAGCCCGGCTGGTTCTCCGACCAGACCGTCGCCGGGCGCGGGTGGATCGCATTGGGGCTCGTGATCTTCGCCCAATGGAGCCCGATCCGCGCGGCCTTCGGCGCGTTCCTGTTCGGGGCGATCTCACGGTTCATCCTCGACGTCCAGGGCGTCGACACCATCCTCGGGTTCACGAACCCATTCCAGGCCGGCCGCTCGGCGACGTTCTTCCTCGAGATGCTGCCGTACCTGCTCGTGATCGTCGTCGTGGTGATCGGCTCGCGCGAGGCGCTTCGCAAGCGCCTTGGCGCGCCGGCCGCGCTCGGCATCCCCTACGTCCGCGGACAGCGCGGCGTCTGAGGCCGGTCGGCTATTCGTCCTCGCGGGCGTCGAGGCCGAGCAGCTCCATCTGGACGTAGTCGCTGGTGTCGAACTCGAGCTGGCGCGGTGCGAACGGCGATGTCTCCTCGGCTCCGGGACCGACCGGCGCGAACTCGACGACCACGCGTTCGTCGCCCTGGACGAGCGTGTAGACCAGCAGCTGGTCCGGTCGCGTCTCGAACTCCAGGTGCTCGAACGAGTCGATGTTCAGCGTGATCGCGAGGGGCGTGAAGTAGGTCGAGACATCGTCCGCGTCGACGACGATTCGTTCGACCCAGCCCGTCCCGTGGGCGACGGTGTCGCGCCCGCGCACGTAGCGGTACGTCACGGTCTGCTTGAGCAGGGGACGCAGCAGGTGAAGGATGTCCGTGCGGCTGTTGACGACGCCCTGGTTCACGAAGAACTTGGCCGGCGGGGTCGACACGGAGCGGTCTCCTCAGATCGGGGCCCGGGGCGGACGCGTCGGATGGTACCGCAGCGGGTCGGGGTCGTCGGCCCCGAAACGCACGCGGCGGCGAGCGTTCGTTCGCCTGGCGTGCATGCCACGGACCGGCCTTCGGCGACGCGTATCATCCGCGCGATGCTCCTCGCGATCGACATCGGCAACTCGAACGTCACGATCGGGCTGGTCAGGTCCGGATCGCTCGTCGCGGTGCGCCGCGCGATGACCCCGCCGCGGGCCAGCGCCGACGAACTTGAGCTCCTGCTCGACGGCCTGCTGCGGCTCGATGACATGTCGTTCGCCGACGTGAGCGCCATCGCGTGCGCCTCGGTCGTGCCATCGCTCACGGTGGGGATCGAGGCGATCGCGGCCCGTCGCGAGCGGCCGCTCGTCGTGGCCGAGGCCGGCACGGTGCCGATCGCGATCCGCGTCGACCGGCCTTCGGAGGTCGGAGCGGACCGCCTGGTCAATGCGCTGGCCGCCCAGCGGCTGTACGGGACACCGGCCGTGGTCGTGGATTTCGGCACGGCGACGACCTTCGACTGCGTGGCGGCCGACGGGGCGTACGTCGGCGGGGCGATCGCGCCAGGGCTCGAGCTGGGCCTCGAGGCGCTCGCCGCGAAGACCGCGAAGCTGCCCCGGATCGAGCTTGCGGTCCCCGACCGTGCGATCGGTCGCGACACGGTCGGGGCCATGCAGTCGGGGGCGGTCTACGGCTACCTCGGCCTGGCGAACGGATTGCTGGGGCGGATCCGGCGCGAGCTCGGCGAGAGCCACGCCGTGGATCCGGGCGACGTCAAGGTGATCCTGACCGGCGGCCTGTCGGCGGCGCCCTGGGCACAGCTGGTCGAGGGCGCCAACGCGATCGACCCTGAGCTCACCCTCAAGGGTCTCGCCATCCTCCACGCCGAGGTGGCCGGCGGTGAGCCGCTCGAGCTGGGGCTGTCGTGACGGCCGGCGGGCGCCTGACCGGGCGCCTCATCGGGCTCGGCGTCACCGGCTCCATCGCCGCGTACAAGGCGGTCGAGCTGCTCCGCCTGCTGCGTGCGGAGGGCGCCGACGTGCAGGCCATGCTCACGCCATCGGCCACGCGCTTCGTCGGGCCGCTGTCGTTCGCGGCGCTTGAGCCGGCACCCGGTCGAGACCGACCAGCTCGACCTGCTCCCCGACGGCCGCATCGGGCACATCGTCCTCGCCGATCGGCCGACCTCATCGTGGTCGCGCCGGCGACGGCGCACTGGCTCGGCGCGATGGCCAATGGCCTGGCCGCGGACGTGGTGACCGCCACGTGCCTCGCGACCGCGGCGCCCGTCGTCGTCGCCCCGGCCATGGACGGCGAGATGTGGAACCATCCGGCGACCCGGACCAACGTCGAGCGGCTGCGCGGGTTCGGCTACACGTTCGTGGAACCAGAGGCAGGCCCGCTGGCGTCCGGTCAGTCCGGCGTGGGGCGGCTCGCGGAACCCGGCGCGATCGTGGAAGCCGTCGTCGAGCTCCTTGCCGACCGACCGATCCGCCTGCCGGATCCGGCGGCCCGGCCCCCGTTCGTCGAAGGCGCGCGTGACGAGGACCTCTCTGGCCGCCACATCGTGGTCACGGCCGGCGGCACGCGGGAGCCGATCGACCCGGTCCGCTTCATCGGCAACCGCTCGACCGGGAAGATGGGCGTCGCCGTTGCTGCCGCAGCGGTGGAGCGCGGAGCGCGGGTCACGCTGATCGCCGCGAACCTCGAGGTGCCACCACCGCCCGGTGCGGAGGTCGTCGCGGTGTCGTCGACCGGTGAGCTGCGGGCGGCCCTGCTCCGCGCGGCCTCGCCCGACGCAGACGATGGCCGGGCCTCGTACGACGCCCTGATCATGGCCGCCGCCGTCGCCGACTTCCGGCCGGCCACGCCCGAGGAGCGCAAGCTGGAACGGGGCGCCTCGCTCGTGCTCGAGCTGGAGCCGACGCCGGACCTCCTCGCCGAAGTGGGCCGGATCGCCAGGGGCGAAGACAGCAGCGGGGCCACGACGCGCCGCCCGCTCGAACCGCGACCGGTGCTCGTCGGATTCGCCGCCGAGACCGGCGGCCTCGAACGCGCCGCCGACAAGCTGCGTCGCAAGGGCGTCGACCTGCTCGTCGCCAACGATGTCGCCGAGGCGGGCTCCGGGTTCGGCACCGACACCAACCGGGTCACGCTGTTCGCGGCGGACGGCACGAGCGAGGAACTGCCGCTCCTGTCGAAGCGCGACGTCGCCCAGCACATCCTCGACCGCGTGGGACGCGCGCTGGACGACCGCGACGCCGCCGCGCAGACTGGATCTCGATCCGAGCCCGTCCGGGAGCCGACCAGATGAGCGCACCAACCGCGAACCAGCGTCTGACCGTCGCCGACATCGCCAAGCTGCATGCCGACCGGGAGCGCTTCGCGATGTTGACCGCCTACGACTTCCCGACCGCGAAGCTGCTCGACGAGGCGGGCATCCCGGTGATCCTCGTCGGCGATTCGCTCGGGACCGTCCTGCTCGGCTACGACAGCGAGATCCGCGTGACGATGGCCGACATGCTCCACCACACCGCGGCGGTGGTGCGTGGCACGAGCCGTGCGCTCGTGGTCGGCGACATGCCGTTCCTGTCGTACTCGACCCCGACCGAAGCGGTCGAGAACGCCGGCCGCTTCCTGCGCGAAGCCGGCGCCCAGGCGGTCAAGATCGAAGGCGGGGTGCGCAGCGCTCGCATCGTCGAGGCGCTCGTCAAGGCGGGAATCCCGGTGATGGGCCATATCGGCTGGACGCCGCAGGCCAAGCACGCGCTCGGCGGCAAGGTCCGCGTTCAGGGCAAGTCCCCGGACCGGGCCCGAAATCTCCTCGCCGACGCGCTTGCGGTCCAGGAGGCCGGTGCGTTTTCCATCGTTCTCGAGCTTGTCCCCGAACAGCTGGCCAGCGCGATCACGGAACGGCTGCGCATCCCGACGATCGGCATCGGCGCAGGCCCGGGCTGCAGCGGCCAGGTCCAGGTCGTTACCGATCTGCTGGGCTGGAGCGACTGGCACCCGAAGCACGCCAAGCCATATGCCAACCTGCGCGACGCCGTGCTGGAAGCGGCGAGGACGTATGCCGATGAGGTCGCCGCGGGCACGTTCCCCGGGCCGGAGCAGACCGTCCGCATGGACGACGCGACGCTCGACGAGGTGCTGGGTCGGAGCGCGCTGGACCGCCTCCCGGCCGCGGTCCCGCAGGGCGGCATCCCGCTCGACCGCGACCTGTAGGCCAACTTCCGCTTGAAGGTCGTCAGGACTCGGGCGGAGCTGCGCGAGGCGCTTCGCGCGGCGCCGCGACCCGTCGGGCTCGTTCCGACGATGGGCTGGCTGCACGACGGCCACCGCGAGCTGATCCGGCGCGCCCGCAGCGACAACGCGACGACGGTCGTGTCGATCTTCGTCAACCCGCGCCAGTTCAACGAGGCCGCCGACTACACGAAGTACCCGCGCAACGAGGAACGCGACCTCGCGATGTGCGCGGACGAAGGCGTCGACCTGGTGTTCGCGCCCGGGGTCGAGGAGATCTATCCGCCGGGTTTCGACACGGCCGTGTCGGTCGGGGCGGTCGCCCGGCCGCTCGAGGGGGCCGCCCGGCCCGGCCACTTCGACGGCGTCGCGACCGTCGTCGCGATCCTCTTCAACCTGGTCGGCGCGGAGCGGGCGTACTTCGGCCAGAAGGACGCCCAGCAGGTGATGGTGATCAGGCAGATGGCGCGCGACCTCGCGATCGGGACCGACGTGCTCGCCTGCCCGACGGTCCGCGAGGCGGACGGCCTCGCGCTGTCATCGCGCAACGTCCACCTCTCGCCGGAGGAGCGTCGCGCAGCAGGGGCCGTCCGCCGGGCACTCCTCGCGGCCCGATCCTCCTGGGAGGGCGGCGAGCGTTCGGGCGACGCGCTCCGCGCCGCCATGCGCGCCGAGCTCGACCGCGAGCCGCTCGCTGCCGTCGAATACGTCTCGATCGCGGACGGTTCGACCCTCGCGGAGCTCGACACGGTGCAGGGCCCGGCGCTCGCGTCGCTCGCCGTCCGGTTCGGGACCACGCGGCTGATCGACAACGAGCCGCTCGGCTGAGGCCGGGAACCCGGCCGCACGTGCCGGTGTACCAGCGTTGAAGGACACGCCACGCGCGAGGTGCAGCCGATGGATCGCCGCTTTTGGGCCGCCTTGGCGGCTGTTGCGCTCGCCCTCTCTGTCGCCGGCGTGGCCGCGGCCAAGGGTGGCGCGCTTGCGTCGCTCGACACGCCGATCCCCGTTGACGCGGAGCCCGGCACCGAGATCGACGTGGCGTGGCGGGCGTGGACGCCGGACGGCGGGTCGGACTGGCCGTTCAGTGCGTCGCCAGTCTTCATCCGCCTCGTCTCTGCGGACGGCGGCCGATCGACCGAGTCCATGGGCCGCGAGATCCCGCCGGGGTCCGGGCACTACGAGGCCACGATCGCCATCCCGTCCGGTGGCGTGCGTCGTGTCGAGGTGGGCCTGTTCGGCGAGTCGTGCGTCGAGGGATCATGCACGCGCTCCGACCTCCCGTTCGAGCTCCGCGAGGACCAGCGCGTTCCGCAGGCGGCGGCAGCTCCCCCGGTTGTGCCCGTTGGCGACCGCAGCGGATCCTGTGGCCGACCGGTCCGTGGACACGACCGTCGCAGCGGAGGACCCACCTCCGAACCTGCCGATCGCCGTCGCGATCATCACGGCTGGGGTCCTGCTGCTGGTGATGGTGGCCTTGACGCTGGCACGGCGGACTCGGATGGCGGAGCCCAGCCGCGCCTGACGAGACGGGACCGGCGGGGTCGCGGCCCCGGCCCGCGCCGGTCTCCGACGCGCGACTTGACCGGCCGCATCCGGGCTAGACGCGGGCGGTGGTTGCCACCTCGAGCACGCGATCGATCTCGAGGTGCTCCCACACGAGGTCCTTGATCTCGGTGATCTTGCCGTGGTCCGACTTGTGGGTCTTGACGAGCAGGTCGTGGACGTCGGAGGCGACGGCATAGGTGTCCGCCCCGACGAGCGTGGCGAACAGGTCGGCCCGGCGGATCGCGTCGAGCACGGCCTGGCGGGGCCGGTAGCCGCCGGTCAATACCAGGCCGAGCGCCGAGCCCTCCGACGACCCATCGTCATGCGTCGTCGTGATCGCGAGGATCACGTCCTCGCGGTCGCCGGGCACGATGACGAGCGTCTGTGGTCCGACCCGTTCGAGCATGTGCGCAGGCTCCATCGCGCCGATCGCCACGCCGCCGATGACCTGGTCGAGGTCCGGACCAGGGTGGATCGTCTCGCCGTGCACCCCCTCGAGGACCATCGCGAGCGTCGGGTTGGACAGGATCGGGCGGTACGGCAGCACGCCGAGGAGGGGGATGCCGAAGCGTGCGAGGCCCTTCTCGAGGACCCGCCCGAGATCCGGTCGCGCGGCCAGGTTGACCTTGTTGACGATCGCCCCGCCGACGTGCACGCCCTGCCGCTCGAACAGTGCGGCGTTGAGCACGATCTCGTCGATCGGGCGGCCGACGCCGCCCTCCGAGACGATGATCGCGGGCGCACCGAGCATGCGCGCCACGACCGCGTTCGACAGCCCGATCACCGCTCCGACGCCGGCGTGACCGGTGCCCTCGATGAGCACGATGTCGCGGTCACCGGCGAAGCCGGCGTGCGCGGCCTGGATGCGGGCCGGCAGGTCCTCGACGACGCGGCCCTCGATGTAGTCGCGCGTGAAGCCGCGCGGGATGTGGACCGGGCTCATCCGGTCGAGCGGCTCGGACAGCCCGAAGACGCTGCGCATGAGGATCGCGTCCTCGTCGGCCGGGACGCCGTCCTCGATGATCGTCCGCTGGCCTACCGGCTTGATGAACCCGACCGCGAGGCCTCGCTTCTGGAATCCGTCGAGGACACCGAGGCTGATCGTCGTCTTGCCGCGGTTCTGCCCAGTGGCGGCCAGGTAGACGTGCCTCACGGCGGGGCGGCGATGCTAGCCGCGGGGCGCGGTCTTGCGTTCGATCAGCTGGAGCGCGTCGCGCAGGCGGGCCATCGTCTCGGCGTCCACCGCGTCGGGTTCGAGGTACGGACCGAGTCGCTCCATGATGTCGGCGACCAGCCCGAGGAAGACGCTCGCATCGGCCACGAAGAACTGCGGCTCGTTGTTGTAGCGGACCAGCGTGAGGCGGCCCTGGAGGACGCGTCGCTCCTCGACATGCGCGACCTGCGTCGCGAAGTTGTGGCCCTGGATCCCGTCCGGGTTGTTGAGGAAGTTCAGGGCGTTGTCGATGGCGAGTCCGAATTGCGCGCGCCAGGCGACGAGCCGCTCGTGGACCTCGGAGGCGATGCGAACCTCCGCGACCTCGTCGAACACTTCGGGCGCGACGGTCAGCAGCCCGACCAGCGTGGTCCCCGCCCGCGGACCGAGCATGACCTGCAGGCTGCGCTCGAGGGTGAACACCTCGGAGTCGAAGCGCGGGCTCGTGATGACGTCGGTCAGCAGGTCCTCGACGTTGTCGAGCACGCCCGGCTCGGCGACGGCGTTCGCCAGGTGGAGGATCTCCTCCTTGAACAGGAACTTTTCTTCGTGGTCGAGCATGGCGAGGACTCTAGCAGAAGGTCCGAGCACCTCAATCTCTTGACGTTGCGCACCGTGTCCCGTCGCGGCTAATTGCGCCCGGCCTGACACGCCCCGCCAGCGCGTCCTGCCGCACTCGAGCCTCAACATGCTGCGGATGCCGCCGCTCAGGCAGAACTGACGAAGCGGGCTACGGCTCGCGCCGGGAAACCAGCCAGAGACCGAGGACGATCCAGCCGACCCCGTTCAGGGCGATGCCCGTCAATGAGAGCGGGAGGAAGATCGTTGGGTTGTCACGGGTTGTCAGTTCGAGCCGGTCCATGCCGAGGATCGCCAGCAGCGAGCCGACGGCGAGAGCAGCCGCGCCGACGCGTGCCCAGCCGCCGAGGCGGAGCGCGACCAATCCGAAGATTGCGTCGGCCAGCCACCACGCCAGCCCGGACCAGAAATAGACCACGCCGAACGTCCCCGGCCCGACCGGGATCGAGAAAGCGGTCGAGATGGCGCCCATCACGAGCCCCCAGGCATTCGCGACGAGCACCAACCCGACGGCAACGCGCGCTACCACCAGCCCCGTCCTGGCAAGCGGCCGATAGGCGGCAGTGGCGACTGCCATGGACCCGATGAAGAACAGCGTGAGGCGGACGTCGTTCAGCCACGGCGGGATCTCAATGACGAACGCGGCGAGCAACGCCGCCCCGCCGACGACGCCAAGCAGGCCCGCAAGGCGGGATCGCCCCGACGGCCGTTCCGCCCCGGGGATCGCGAACGTCACGCTGGCGGCGGTCATCACCAAACTATATCGCTCATCGATATAGAGTCAAGCGATATAGCGGCCGACGCTCCGCTGGCTCGTCAGCCCGAGGACTTACGGGTAGAGGCCGCGCATCGAGGTGGCGTCGGCCACGCGTTCGACGGCAAGGAGGTAGGCGGCGGTGCGCTCGTTGACGTCCTCGCGATGCGACAGCTCGAGCACCTCTTCAAATGCCTGGGTCATGATCTTGTGGAGCTTCTGGTTGACGACTTCCTCGGTCCAGTGGTCGCGGTTGAGGTCCTGGACCCACTCGAAGTAGCTGACCGTGACCCCGCCCGCGTTGCACAGGATGTCGGGGATGATGAACACGCCGTTGGCGTGGAGGATTTCGTCGGCCTCGGGGGTGGTCGGGCCGTTGGCGGCCTCGGCGACGATCTTCGCCTTGATCCGGCCGGCGTTGCGGGCCGTGATCTGGTTCTCGAGGGCGGCCGGGATCAGGATGTCGCAGTCGACCTCGAGGACTTCCTCGTTGGTGATGTCCTCGGCGCCCGGGAAGCCGCGGACGGTTCCATGCTCCTGCTTCCAGCCCATGACGCGGCCGATGTCGAGTCCATTCGGGTTGACGATCCCGCCGGTCGAGTCCGACACCGCGACGACCGTCGCGCCCTCGTCGGAAATCAGGCGCGCCGCGATCGAGCCTGCGTTGCCAAAGCCCTGCACCGCGACCTTCGCGCTCTTGAGGTCGAGCCCGAGGTGGTTCGACGCCGCGATGATCGTGTAGACGCACCCACGGGCCGTCGCCTCGTTGCGTCCCTCCGACCCGCCGAGGCTGATCGGCTTGCCGGTCACGACGCCCGGGACCGTGTGGCCCTGGTGCATCGAGTAGGTGTCCATGATCCACGCCATGACCTGGGCGTTCGTGTTCACGTCCGGCGCGGGGATGTCGCGCTCGGGGCCGATCAGGACCTCGATCTCGGTCGCGTATCGGCGGGTCAGCCCCTCGAGTTCCTTCTGGCTGAGCTTCTTCGGGTCGACGATCACGCCACCCTTGCCGCCGCCGTACGGGATGCCGACCACGGCGCACTTCCAGGTCATCCACATCGCGAGGGCCTTGACCTCGTCGAGCGAGACGTCCTGGTGGTAGCGGATCCCACCCTTGGCCGGACCGCGACCCAGGTTGTGCTGGACGCGGTAGCCGGTGAACACCTGGACGCTCCCGTCGTCCATCTTCACCGGGAAGTGGACGGTGAGCTCGCGGCGCGGCTGACGGAGCACGCGGCGAAGACCGGGATCGAGGTTGAGACGTTCAGCGGCGAGGTCGAACTGCCGTTGCGCAACCGTCCATGGATTGATCTGGACAGCGGCATGCTCGGTCGTCATCGAAGTGAAGCCTCCGGGACGGGTGGTCCTTGCCACCTCGTCGGAACGGGCCGTCTTCCGGACGACCCGACGGGCGCGTGACGCCGACCCTGTTGCTGGACGCGGTCGGGGCGGCGCGCGAATGAGTCCAAGGTCTCGAGTATAGCCGGGACGCCGGGCTCTCTGCCCGAACTGGTCACCGTGTGGCAACGTTACGGCAACCTTGCTGCAACCGTCGGGGCTCGAAGGTCCTGCCTGCGGTTGCCGGCCAGGCCACGAAATCGGGCGCAAGGACCGTCTGGCCACTGGTTCCGGCTGGTTGGCCGCCGGCCAACGCCCGGAACGGCGCGGCGTCGGCCACGCCACGGATCTAGGTGCCGGCCTCGTAGAGGACCGCAGCGCCCAGGCAGCCCGGGCCGAGATGCGGCCCGACCGACGCGCCGACGAGGCCCACCGTGACGGTCGACGGATCCAGGCTGCCGGTCGCCCGTTCGATCACCTCCTGCCGGAACTGTTCGACGTCCGGGGTGACGGTGTGGAGGATCTCGAGCCGTTCGATCGGCCGCGCGGTGATCAGTTCGATGAGACGTTCCCGGGCCTTCGCCCGCGTCCGGACGCGGTCCGCCGTGTCGACGAGACCAGCCTCGACCGCGATGATCGGCTTGACCGAGAGCAGGGTCCCGATCGCCGCCCGGGCGCCGCTGATCCGTCCGCCGCGCTTGAGGTATTCGAGCGTCTCGAGCGCGACGTACATCCGGAGATCCGATGCGCGGCGGGAGAGGTACTCGGCGATCTCCGCCGGGGCGGTGCCGTCCGCCGCCATTGCCACGGCCATCCGGGCCAGGATCGCCTGCGCCTTCGAAGCGCCCTGCGAGTCGACGATGTGGATCTCGCGGTCCGCCAGCATCTCGCGCCCGATCTGGGCGCTCTTGATCGTGCCCGACAGCGTGCCCGCGACGTGGATCGAGACGATCGCCTCGGCGCCATCGGCGAAGGCCGCCTCATACGCGTCGCGGAAGTCGCCCGGGCTCGACGCGGCGGTCGTCGGGAAGGGCGCGTCCGGGGCGGTCATCCGCTCCCAGAACGCCTCGGTCGACATCTCGACCCCGGCGCGGTAGCTGTCGGGACCGAAGGTCACGATCAGCGGCACGACGGTGACACCGGCCTCGGCGGCCTCAGCGGGATCGAGATCCGACGCCGAATCGGTGATGACCGCGACGCGGGCCATGGACGCCTCCTCCCATCCCCCTTCGGTTGCGGGAATGATACGGGGAGCAAGCGGCCGCGAGCCGCTACGCTTCGCGTGCATGGATCGTTCCCTGTGGGCCGTCATCGGCGGCACGTTCACGCTCCGCTTCAGCACCGGCCTCACGGGAGCGATGCTCGCCGTGTACCTCGCGACGCTGCCGGAGCACGGCGGGCAGCCGGTCGACGCGTTCGTCGTCGGCATCTTCGCCGCAACGTTCTACCTGGCCGAGCTCGTGCTGTCGCCGGTCTTCGGGGCGCTGTCGGACCGGATCGGCCATCACAAGGTGATGCTCTACGGCCCGGTCTTCGGGGCGGTTGCCGTGATCCTGACCGCGTTCACCACGAACCTGCTGCTGCTCGGCGGCACGCGCTGGCTCGAAGGCGCCTCGACCGCGGCCAGCGTCCCGTCGATCCTCGGCTACATCGCGATGGTGACCGCCAATGACCAGGCGCTCCGCGGACGCGCCGCCGCCCGCTTCGAGGGCGCGACGCTGCTCGGGCTGGCAGCCGGGATTGTCGTGGCGCCGGTGCTCTTCGCCGCGATCGGTCCGACAGCCTTCCTGCTCAATGCCCTCGTGTATGGCATCTCGTTCCTCATCTACTGGCGTGGCGTCAAGGACCCCGCCGGGGAAGCGCAGACGCTCACGGGCGAGCATGGCGGCGTACGCCGCTACCGTGAGCTGCTGCGGAGCTCGCACGTCTGGCTGCTCGCTCCCACCTGGATCGCGGTAAACGCGTCGATCGGCCTGTGGCTCCACCAGTCGATCTTCCAGCTGACCGCCGCGAACCCCGAGCATCCCGACCAGCTCCTGCACGGCGGGTTCGAGCCGTGGCAGATCAGCCTCGGCGCGCTCGTGGTCGGCCTGATCTTCGGCGCGGGGCTGCTGTACTGGGGAAATCGCTTCAAGCGCTTCCGGCGCACGACGATCATCCTCTACGGGATCCTCGGCGGGGCGGCCCTGGTCGGTGCGGGGCTGGTCATCAACCACTCCGCGGGCATCCCCACGGTCGTTGCCCTGGCCGCGGCGCTCGTCGCGGTCTTCGGGCTCTTCGTCCTCGCGGGTGCGACGCCGGCGGCACTCGGCCTGCTCGCCGACGTGTCCGAGCGCTTCCCGACGGACCGTGGGGCGATCATGGGTCTCTACTCGGTGTTCCTGGCGATCGGGCAGATCACCGGGGCGGTCATCGGCGGCGCCGCAGCCGACATCGGCGGCATCGACGCGATGTTCGTCGCCACGCTCGCGCTCCTGCTCGTGGCCCTGATCCCGCTCGCCCAGCTCCGGCGCGATGAGCACTACGTGACGGGCACCGCAGGCGCTGCGGTGTTCGACGCAGAAGCCGGCTGAGGCGGTCTGCAGAACGTGTGCGATACTGCCGTTCGGCCGGTGGCAGGCTGCGCTCACACGACGCCGCCACCGGTCCTTCCCTGACAACCGCGGAGGCCCGGGTGACCTCGAACGTCGGCCAGAACTACCCGTACACGAGCGAGACCGAAGCGGACCGCGCGACGAGCGTCAAGGAGCTCGTCGAGGCCCGTTCCGACCTCGGCGAGAAGCTGGCCAGCGAGACGACACCGCTCGACGACAACGAGCGCTGGTGGGTCTGGAAGTGCCCGACACCGGGCTGTCGCGGGCTCCTCCACGTAGCGGGCTACGCGGCCGAGAAGCATGCGCTCTTCGTCGTGTGCGACGGGGAATGCGCGAAGACGTTCCTGCGCTAGGCAGCGCGCCCGAACGCCGGCACCTCCGAACCCGGCCCCACCACCCTCGAGGCGAGTCGGCGGCGACTCCTCGTCGAATCGATGGCGATCGCGGTGTCAGCGATCGGCTTCGGCTTTGTCTACGGGTTATCGGCCCGCGAGGCCGGCTTCAGCCCGCTCGAGGCCATGGTGATGAGCACGGTCGTGTTCGCCGGGGCCGCCCAGTTCGCGGCGATCGGCTACGTGACCGCGGGGCTCGCCTGGCCCGCGATCGCGCTGCTCACCTTCCTGCTCAATGCCCGCCACCTGCTCTACTCCGCGGCCCTGGGACCGTGGATGTCCGACGTCCCGCGGCCGCGCCGCGCGGTGATGGCCCACCTGCTCACCGACGAGGCTTTCGCGCGTGTCGCTCGCGCACTTCCGGCGGCTCGGGCGAGCGGACGAGACCGGCTACTGGATCGGCGCGCTCGGCATCGACGTTCATCCCGTGGAACCTCGCCACGCTCGCCGGGGTGTACGCGGGCGGGTCGATCCCGGAGCCCGGCCGTTTCGGCGTCGACATCATCTTCCCGGCCGCGATGATCGGGCTGGCCGTCGGGCTGATCACGGGCCGGCGGGAGCTGGTTGCCGCGTTCGCCGGAGCGGGGATCGGCGTCGCGCTGGGCGCTGTTCGTCAGCCCGGCGCTGGGGGTCGAGCCGGCCACCGGTGTCATCGCCGGCGGCGTCCTCGGTCCGCTGGTCGGGCTGCTCATCCCGGCCTCGCTGGCCGCCGAGCAGCGCGCCGCTCGGGACGACGGCCTCCGCGGAGCGCTTTGCCATGCCCGGCACGAAGCGTCTCGCGACGATGCCGAGGGCGCTGCCGATGAGCACGGACCTCGTCCCGCTGGCAATCCGTCATGTTCGCGGCAACCTACCCGACCCGGGCGCTGGGTTTGCTCGCGCCGGCGTTCGACCGCCTGCCGAAGGCCGCGATCGCCTACCTCCAGCTCGTCGGGCCGGCGGTGCTCGCGGCCCTTGCGGCGGTGGCCGTCATGGTCCGAACGCCCGACGACGGCCCGCCGGCCTTCTACTTCGGCATCGAATGGGTCGCGGTGCTGGCCTGCCTGGGATCATCGTCTGGCGCCGGAACCTGCTGCTCGGGCTCTTGGTCGCGGTCGCGATCGTGGTGGTCGCTCGCGCGACGGGGTTGGCAGGGCTGCCTCCAGGCTGACGAGTTCAGCGCTGGGCGTCGACCTCGATCTCGACGAGCAGCGACGGGTCGATGAGCGCCGAGACCTCGACGAGGGTGGCGGCGGGCCGGATGTCGCGGAAGCGCTCGGCCTGGACCGCCATGAGCTCGCCTGCCCGAGACATGTCGGTGATGAACATCCGCAGCCGCACGATGTCGGCGAAGGCGAAACCGGCCTGGGTAAGCGCGGTTTCGATGATGTCGAAGACCGCTCCGGCCTGTGCGGCGACGTCGTCGGCATGGCGTGCACGTCCGTCGGGGCCGGCGTCGGTCGTGCCCGCGACCCAGCACGAATCGCCAACGACGATCGCTCGACTGTAGGACGCCGTCGCCTCCCACGGCCCGCCCGACGAGATGCGGCGCCGGCTCGCGGGCGTCATGTGCGCTGGGCGGCCCCGGCGCGCCATTCGAGGACGACGGGATCGGCGGCGATCTCGAGGAGCAGGCCCGCGAGCATCGCCGTCCGCGGCACGATCGAATCGACCTCCAGGTACTCCGACGGGGCGTGGTCGTTGCCGCCCACCGGCCCGAGACCGTCGAGGGACGGGACGCCCATCCCGGCCGTCGTGTTCGCGTCAGACGCGCCGCCGGTCGCGGCGTCGTTCACGCTGAACCCGAGCCGCTCGGCGACGGACTTCGTGTGCTCGACGAGCACGGCCGACCGCTCGGTCTTCTCCATCGGTCGCCATGAGTACTCGGTGGACACCTCGACTGTCGTGCCCGGGACCTCAGTCGTCGCTGTGAGCTCGCGGATCGCCGCGATGGCCGCGTCGAGGCCATCGCCGCGTGACCGACCGCGCCTCGACCTCGAGCTCACAGCGGTCCGGGACGACATTCGGTCGCGTTCCGCCGCGGATCGTGCCGACGTTGAACGTCACGCCGGGCCAGCGGCCGTTGAGCGCCTGGGCCGCCCGCACGATGCGCGCCGCCTCGAGGATCGCGTGATGGCCCTTCTCGGGTTCGATGCCCGCGTGCGCCGCACGGCCGTGGACCACGATCCGGTGGTCGGCGATCCCCTTGCGGGACGACACGATGTCGCCGTTGGCGCGGCCGCACTCGAGGACGAGCGCAACATCGGCGTCCGCGGCCGCCGCCCGGATGTGCGGCGTCGACGTCGGCGACCCGACCTCTTCGTCCGGGTTCGCGATGAACGTCAGGCGTTCGAACGGCACGTCCCCGATCGCGCGCAGCGCGTACAGCCCGGCAAGGAGCCCGGCCTTCATGTCGGTCACACCCGGACCGGTGGCGATGTTGCCGTCCAGTCGGAATGGCCGGGCGGTCGGGGTACCCGGCTCGAACACGGTGTCCATGTGGCCGATCAGCAGGACGCGCGGGCCACCCGCGCTGCCCTCGAAGGTGCCGACCACGGTGCTGCCGAGGCGTCCCTCGGGATCCGGCCGGTATTCGACCCGGGCACCGATGCTCTCCATGAACCCGCCCGTCCAGCGCCCGACCTCATCGACGCCCGCCGGGACGTAGCTGCCGCAGTCGATGTTCACCAGGTGCTTGAGGTCGGCGAGGAAGGCCGGCAGGTCGGCCTCGATGGACGCGCGCAGCGCGCCCAGGTCGGCATCGGTCGGACGGATCGTGACGGGCATCGCGGGCAGTCTAGCGCCGCTTGCTATCCTGCCGGGACCGTGCGCCTGATCGAGATCCGCCTGCTCGAAGGACCCAACGTCTACCGGCTCGAGCCGGTGGTGAAGGTCGAGCTGGCCATCGGGCGCCGACGCACGTTCTACGGCGAGCGCCAGCCGGGCCGGCACGCGCTCGTGCACCTCGGGGCCACGGTCCCGGCGCGGGCCTGGCCTGATCCGATCGCCGCGGTCGTCTCGTGGATCCGCCGGCTTCGATCCGACCACGGCGAGGGCGTCGGCGGCGTCGCCGTCCACCGTTCGTCGGACCCCGGGCACTGGATCGTGACGTTCCCGTGGACGGGCGAGGAACGGGCGCGGTCCATCGCAGAGGCGGCGCTTGCGCTGGCCGAACGCGACGTGTCGCCGTCGAGGACTGCCCAGCTGACCGGCCACCAGGAACGAGCCGTCACGCGCTGGTCCACGCGGATCGCCGAGGCGCGGACGACGCCGCCGCCATGGCTCCGCGACGAGGATCGGCGGATCCCGATCGTGTCGATCAGCGGGACCAACGGGAAGAGCACGGTGACGCGGCTGATCACCCACATCCTCGTTCGCGCCGGCCGACGCGTGGGCACGACGACGTCGGACGGGGTCCTCGTCGACGAGCGGCTGGTCGATGCCGGCGACTGGACGGGTCCCGGCGGCGCGGCGATGGTCCTCGCGCGGAGCGACGTCCAGGTCGGCGTGCTCGAGACGGCCCGCGGCGGGATCGTCCTGCGCGGCGTCGGCTACGAGTCGAACGACGCGAGCGTGCTCACCAACGTCTCCTCGGACCACCTCGACCTCCAGGGGATCCACACGCTGCCCGAGCTCGCCGAGGTGAAGTCCGTCATCGCCCGGATCACGAAGCCCGACGGCTGGGTCGTGCTCAACGGTGACGACCCACTCGTTGCCGCCGTGCGCCGCCGGGTCCGCGGCCGGGTGGCCCTGTTCACGACGGCCCCGGACGGCACGGCCCTCGTCCGCCGCCACGCGGCCGGCGGGGGCCGCGGCTATGTCCTGCGAGACGGCCTGGACCTGTACGAGCTCGAAGGCCGCGACGCCCGGAAGATCGTGGACGTCGGTCGCGTCCCGATCACCATCGGCGGCATCGCGCGCCACAACGTGGCGAACGTGATGGCGGCCGCGGGGGCCGCACGCGGCCTGGGCGCAACCATCGAGCAGGTCCGCCGCGGCCTTGTCGACTTCCGGCCCAGCTCCGAGCTTTCACCCGGCCGGCTCAACCTGTTCCGGGTCGGTCAGCGCGTGGTGATCGTCGACTTTGCCCACAACGAGGCGGGTGTCGCGGCCGTGCTCGACGTCGCCGAGGGCATCGCCGGCGGCGCAGCCGGCCGAACCGCACCGATCACGGCCATCGTGGGAACCGCCGGCGACCGTCCCGACGACACGCTCCGAGGGATCGGGCTGATCGCCGCGAAGCGGGCGCAGCGGGTGGCGATCAAGGAGACGCTCAAGTACCTCCGCGGACGGACCCGCTCGTCGGTCGTCGGCGAGATCCTCGCGGGGATCAGCGCGGGCGGTGTGAAGCGCGAGGCGGTGCCCGTCTACGAGTCCGAGACCGCGGCGCTCCGCGCGGAGCTCAACGGCACGGGGCCGGCGGCGTCCGTCGATGGGACGCGGCCGGACGCGCCACGGGTGATCGTCCTGATGTGCCACGAGGATCGCGAAGGCGTGTTCGAGTTGCTGCGGTCCGTCGGCGCCCGGCCCGTGGACGTCGCGTCGGAGCTGACCGAGCTCGTCCCGCGGTTGCAGCCGAGGCCGCGGCGAGGCTAGACGGCCGACATCCAGCCGCGAGCGCCGAACGCATCTTTCCCCGCGATGCAACTTCCCGGCATCACCGTACGTGGCCGCCCGCCGGCGCGTGGGCGCTATCCAGTCCCGGCCGCCCAGGCGATGGCGGCTTCGCGCTCGGCGAGGGCAAACGTCCGGACGTCGCCCGGTGTCAACCAGCCGAACATCGCGGTCATGTTCTTCATCCACTCGATGTCGGTCACCAGCGCAGTGCGCTTCCAATTGCCCAGGTGATCGATGCCCATCCGCGCGTCCTGCCACAGGGCTCCAGGCTCCACGCCGTCGAAGTCCTGGATGACGATGACGCAGCGGACGTCGCCACCCGCGGCCGCTCGGTTTACGGCGGGGAGCAGCACGTCGCGGTAGTCCTCGGCGCGGAGCTTGCCGCCGGCCTCGAAACCGATAACGCCGGGCGGCAGGTCGGGCAGCTCGGTGATCATGGGATTTCCTTCGGCGGCAGGTTCCGTCCAGCACATTGTGCGCGTGCCCTTCTCGAGATCGGACCGCGCATTCCGCCGCCACAAATTCAGCCGTTGAACGATTCGGGCGGGCCCTACCCTCATCTTGGGTAGACCGCGGTTGTCGACCGCGGCGCACCGAGGGGTCCACATGGACCGAGATCTCGTGGAGCGAGCCCGCTCAGGTGACCAGGCGGCGTTCGAGGATCTGGTGCACCAGATCAGCGACACGCTGTTCGGTGTCGCCCGACGGATTCTCCGCGATCCCGGTCTCGCCGAGGACGTCCTGCAGAACGCCCTCGTGACCATCTGGCGGAAGCTTCCCCACCTCAGGGAGGTCGACCACTTCGAAGGCTGGGCCTTCAGGATCCTCGTCCACGCCTGCTACGCGGAAGCCCCGCGGAACCGACGATGGGCATCAACGGTCCGCGTCCTGCCGATTGGCAAGGCGAGCGAGGCGGACGACATCCAGACCATCACCGATCGCGACGAGCTTGAACAGGCCTTCGGGCAGCTCTCGCTCGACCAGCGTGCGGTCTTCGTCCTTCACCACCACGTGGGGCTGCCTCTCGTGGCGGTCGCCGAGACGCTCGGCATCCCGGAGGGCACCGCCCGCTCGCGATTGCATTACGCCACCAAGGCACTTCGGGCCGCGTTCGATGCGGCGCGCGCGCCGTCCGAGTTCAGGGAAGGTCGACCGGCATGAGCGACGACCGGGCATTCGAGAACGCCACCTCGGAATGGCTCGAGTCAGGTTCCGATGGCACCCCGCCGCACGCCATCGAGGCCGTCCTGCTCGCCATCCGAACGACCCCACAGGAACGGGACCTACGGGTCCCGTGGGGGACCGTCCACATGCCTGCCGTGCTGCGCTTTGCCGCCCTGGTCGCGATCGTCGCGGTCGCCGCCGTCGTAACTATCAACCTCATGCGATCAAGCCCGGATACCGGTGTCGGCGGGCCGCCCTCTGCCGCCAGCCCATCGGTCCAGCCGACCGGGTCGGCTGCCGCTGCCGCCAGCCCATCGGTCGAGCCGACCGCGTCGGCTGCTACGAGTCCGACGGCGGCCCCGAGCGCCACTCCGTCCTCGGCCTTCACCACATATCTGAACGGGTACGGGCAGCGGTTTACACCGGCTCAGCCGCCTCCAGGAGCGGCGGACTGGCGTCCGGCAGTGGAAGGCTTCCCGGCTCCTGGCGCTCGCGTGCAATCGGCGATCTACGGGGTCGTTACCTGCTATGACCCCTCGCGTAACTGCGCCGAACGCGGTCTCGTGCGTCCCGGTGAGTCGTTGCCGATCTGGATCGTGACGTTCGAGGACGATCCCGCAGCGCAGGGATGCCGATTCTGGGCGAGCGTCGATGCAACCACCGGTTCATTCATCAACGGCAGCGGTCCACCCTGCTAGGGCATAGCTCTCGTGCCCGACCACGCGGTCACGCGCCCTGCTCGGCGAGCCGGCGCTCGAGGCCGTCGAGCAACAGGTCCCGGCCGAAGGTGAAGGCGACCGGGATCCCCTGCCAGCTCGCCGCGACCATCGACCCCATCGCGACCAGGTTCGGATAGCGGTCAGCCGGCAGGGTTTCGACCATCTCTGCCGCGACGTCCGGCAGGTCCTCCGCGTCGAACGGCCAGCTGACGACCTGCATCGTGAAGCCGTACAGGTGGCTGTCGAGCGCGCCGAAGGCATGCGCGACGTCGGGCAGCGAGAACCCGGCCCCCCGACTCAGCCAGCCGGGTCCGCGAGTAGCACACCGTCGTCGACGGCCCAGGCGACGCGCACCGCGTCACCGCGCGCCCAGACCCGCTCGTTGCCATCGCGCTGCTCCCGCACGATCACGCGCTGCCCGTCTGCGAGGCGCAGCCCGTACTTCCGATCGGCGCCCAGGTACAGCACCTCGTCGACGATGCCGGCCACGGCGGTCGCATTCGGTGGCGCGCCCTCCGTCGGAGCGAGGATCCGCATCAGGTGCGGTCGAACGACCAGCCCCACGGCCGCTCCCCGGTCCAGCGATGCGCGCTGCACCGAGCCCGCGCTAACCAGGCAGCGCCATGGCTCCCGAACGACCCAGCCCGCCGCGCCTCCGTCGCGCTCGAACTGGCCGCGAATGATGTTGGACTCGCCAATGAACTCGGCGACGAACAGCGACGCGGGCCGGTCGTAGAGGTCCTCGCCGGTCCCGAGCTGCTCGATCCGGCCCTTGTTGAAGATCGCGATCCGGTCGCTCATCACCAGGGCTTCTTCCTGGTCGTGGGTGACGTAGAGAACGCTCGCCCCAAGCTCGCGGCCGACGCGCATGATCTCGAGCTGGAGCGCTTCGCGGAGCTTCCGATCCAACGCACCGAGCGGCTCGTCCATCAGCAGCAGGCACGGCCGGAACACCACGGCGCGTGCGAGCGCGATGCGCTGCTGCTGGCCGCCGGACAGCTCGCGCGGATAGCGATCGCCAAAGCCTTCGAGCTTGACCAGGCGGAGCGCCTCGTCGACTCGCTTGCGGGTCGTCCCCCGTGAAACGCCGCGCATCTGGAGCGGGAAGGCGATGTTCTGGTACGCGGTCATATGCGGGAACAGCGCGTAGTTCTGGAACACCATCCCGACATTCCGACGATGCGGCGGGACCCGCGTCATGTCGCTGCCGTCGATCTCGATCGTCCCTGTGGACGGCGTCGTGAACCCCGCGATCATGCGGAGGGTCGTCGTCTTGCCGGATCCCGACGGACCGAGGAGTGTGAGGAATTCACCGTGCGGGACGTCGAGGTCCACGTCGTCTGTTGCCACGACCGAACCGAAGAGCTTGCGGAGGTTTCGGAGCACGAGCGCCGGACCCTCGTGGGTGTCGGCGGCGGCCGACGCGGCGACCGGCGTGTCGACCGGCGCGGTCGCTTCCTCGGCGCTCATCGGGCCGCAACCGGGCGGCGCACGACCAGCAGGATAAGCAGCAGGACCGTCGTCACGACGAGGAGCGTCGTCGCAACCGCGGCGACAGTCGGGTCCACCGCCTGGCGCACCTGCTCCCACATCTCGACGGGGAGCGTCCGGAACCGGGCCGAGGTGAGGAAGATCGCGACGACGACCTCGTCCCACGAGGTGATGAAGGCGAAGATCGCACCAGCGATCACACCGGGCAGGATGAGCGGGAGCGTGACCCGCGTGAAGGTCTGCCGCGGGTTGGCGCCCAGGTTCGCAGCGGCCAGCTCGAGGTTCCGGTCCATCGTGCGCAGGCTGGCCGACACGCTTACGACGACGAACGGCACGGCCAGCGCGGTGTGCGCGAGCACGAGCCCGACGAGGGAGCCTCCGATCCGCCAGCGGACGTAGAGCGAGAACATGCCGATCGCGACGATCACGATCGGGACGATGATCGGCGCCAGGATCAGCCCGTTCACGGCTGTCCGGCCCGGGAAGCGCCCGCGCGCCAGCGCAAGCGCGGCGAGCGTCCCGAGTCCCGTCGACAGGATCGTCGTGAGGATGGCGACCTGGACACTGTTCGCGATGGCCGACGACCACTGCCGGTCATTGACCAACTGTCCGTACCACTCGAGTGTGAAACCCTGCGGCGGGAAGCTCAGGATCCGGGTCTCGGTGAAGCTCATCGGGACGATCACGAGGGTCGGCGCGACGAGGTAAAGAACGGTCAGGAAGCCCAGGGCAGCCATCAGGATCCGGCGGGGCTGGCGCCACGAGTCGCTCACGGCATCACTCCTCCACCGTGCTGCCGAACACGTCACGCAGGCGAACGGCTCGGGACGCCACGAACAGGATCGCGAAGGTCGCGGCCATCAGCAGCACGCTGATGGCCGACGCGAATCCCCAATCGAGCTGGCGTTCCACCTGGTCGACGATCAGCTGGCTGATCATCTGGTCCCGCGGGCCGCCGAGGAGCGCCGGCGTGATGTAGAAACCGAGCGCGAGGACGAACACCAGCAGGCACCCTGCGAGCACGCCGGGCAGGCTGAGCGGCAGGACGATCCGTCGGAACGCCGTCGCCGGCGACGCGCCGAGATTGGCTGCGGCGCGGCTGTACTCCGGGTCGATCCGCCGCAGCACCGCCCAGATCGGCAGGACCATGAACGGCAGCAGGATGTGCGACATGCCAATGATGACGCCGGTCGTCGTTCTGATCAGCGGCAGCGGCTCCGAGAGGAGCCCCATATCCAGCAGGAAGCTGTTGATGATCCCCGTGTCGCGCAGGATCACCTGCCAGGCGAAGGTCCGAACCAGCGCGCTGGACCAGAACGGCAGCAGCACCGCGATGAGGAGCACGCCTGCGATCCGGCCGGGCACGACCGTCATGAGGTAGGCGAACGGGAAGCCGATCAGCAGGCAGACCGCGGTTGTCAGGATCGCGATCAGGAACGTGTTGGTCAGGACGCGGACGTAGGCTTCCTGCTCGAAGAACCTGGTGTAGTTCGACAGGCCTGCGCCGGCCGGCTCAGTCACGCTTCGCGCACTCATGTCGATGAGTGGCGCGAGGAAGAAGACGGCGAGGAAGGCCGCGGCCGGCAGGACGAGCAGCGCCCAGCGGTTTGTGGACAGGTGGGCGACGTTCCGGCGTCGCTCGGTCGCCGGGACGGCGAGCTCGGTCATGCCGTGCGCTGGCTCATCAGCCTGCCGAGGCGGTCAGCGGGCTTTCCAGTCCTGCCAGGCCGCGTCGATCTCGTCGAAATGGTCGACCAGGTAAACGTCGTCGAAGTACGCCGAGTTCTCGTCGACATGGCTGACCGCCAGATCCTCGACCATCGCGGGATCGGGTTCCGAGTTCACGTTCGAGGGCCCGTAGGGAATGTATGTCGAGAGTTCGCCGTTGTTCTCAGCGCACGCGGTCCAGGCAATGAACCGCATCGCCGCGTCGCGATTTGGGGCGCCCTTGGGGACGACGAAGTGGTCAGCACTGACGATCTGCTGGTTCCACTGGATTTCGACCGGCCGGTTGTCATCGTTGATCGCGTACCACGTCCGACCGTTCCACATCATCGACATGGCAACCTCGCCGGAGCCGATGAGCTCCCTCGACGCAGCGCCGGATTCCCAGAAGACGACCTCGTCTTTGATGGCGTCGAGCTTCGCGGTCGCCCGTTCGAGATCGAGCGGGTAGAGGCTGGTGGGGGCTGCGCCGTCGGCCAGCAACGCGATCTCGAAAATCCCGCCCGTCGGGTAGTCCCAGACGCCACGCTTGCCCGGGAACTTCGAGGTGTCGAAGAAATCCGCCCAACCGGCGGGAACCTGACCACCGGTCTGGTCGGTGTTCGTCGCCAACACGGTGCCGTACGTCATGACCGGCATCCGGTAGTCGGTAATACCCAGGTCCGCGTTCAGCTCGTCCCGCGGGATCAGGCCGAAATCGATCGGCTCGAGCAGGTCCTTGTGCACATCCAGACCAAAGTCGCTACCGACATCGACGACGTCCCACGTGACCTGGCCGGACTCGACCTGCGCCCTGACCGTCGCGTTCGAGGACTGCCCGTCGTTCACGAACTGCACGCCAGTGACCTCCGTGTACGGCTCCTGCCACGCTTGTATCAGGGCGTCCTGGTACTCGCCCCCCTGTGCGACGAAGGTCAACGTGACCCCGTCCTGCCGGGGCGGGTTGCAGGGATCCCCGGTGAGCGTGGCGGCGCTCCCGCCTGCTGCTGGTGGCTCCGCGCCGCCCGAACTGCAGCCGGCCACGGCGGCGGCTGCCGCGACAAGAGCGGCGACGGTCGTCCCCCGACGCATGCTGGAACCTCCCCCAACGGCGCGGCGCGACCCCGCGCTGCGAGCCCGTCAGCCGCGACAGCTGAATCGTATGCCGCCGCGCAAGGCCGTCAGCCCTCGGGGGCCTCCAGCTCGCCGGGATCGGCGAAGGCCGTCCCGCCGCGGGCCTGGCCGCCAAGCTTCATCGCCTCGCGGTAGACCGCGATCGCGTCGTCGACGCAGCACACCACCAGGTCGCCAGGGCCGGCGCGGCGCAACGCGGTCCGCACCGCGGACATCTCGTCGAGCACCTTCTCGTGACGACCGACGCGCACTTCGCCGTTCTCGCGCGCATATCGGACGCCCTCGATGACGTGTCCGGCGGTCTCGCCCGGCTGGCGGCCGCGCAGGTTCTTGTCCTCGCGGACGATGATCTCGTCGAACGCGGTCGCGGCGATCGAGCCGTACTCGCGCTGGTCGTCGTCGCGGCGGTCGCCGGGGATCCCGATCACGCCAATCGCGCGTCCGACGCGCGCCGGCTTGGCCTTCGATCCGATCCGCCCGGCCTTGCTCTGCGAGTCGAGCATCATCCGTTCGACGAAGTCGGCCAGCTGGCGCATGCCGTCGACGTTGTGGCAGTAGTCGATGACGAGCCGGATCCCGCCGACGTCGAGCAGGTTGAGCCGGCCGGGCGCCTGGAAGAACGACGTCGTGAAGGTCCGCAACCCCTGCCGGATGTCGTGCAGGTGCGCACCCGAGGCCCACGCCGCGGCGGCGGCCGCCAGCGCGTTCGCCACGTTCATGCGCGCCTTGCCGCCGAACGTGGCAGGGATCAGGTGCGTGTACAGGACCGGCATCGTCCGCGGCCCGTGGCGGAGCACGATCAGCTCGCCCTGCGCTGACGGCTCGAGGCAGAACGCCGCCCCGCCGCGGCCCGTATGGCCGTCGACGCGGTCGAAGCCGTCCTCGCCCTTCGTCGTCGACATCGAGAACAGCACGACGCTGCCGCGGCAATGGCGGCCCATCCGGTACACGTGGCTGTCGTCGGCGTTGAGGACCGCGGTCCCCGAGCGCGGGACGGCCTCGACGATGACGCCCTTGACGTTCGCCAGCTGGCCGAGCGAGTCGATGCCGCCGAGGCCCAGGTGGTCGCCGCTGACGTTGGTCACGACCGCCACGTCGTTGCGGTCGTAGCCGAGGCCCTCGCGGAGGATGCCGCCGCGCGCGACCTCGAACACCGCGGTGTCGACGGTCGGGTTCTGGAGGACCATGAGCGCCGACTTCGGGCCGCTCATGTCGCCCTTCTTCATCAGCCGGCCGTCGACCACGATGCCGTCCGTCGACGTCATCCCGACCCGGCGGCCCATGAGCTTGAGGATGTGGGCGATCATCCGGACGGTCGTCGTCTTGCCGTTCGTGCCGGTCACCGCCAGGATCGGGATGCGGGCCGTGGTGCCGGGCGGGAACAGCGAGTCGATCACGGGCTTGGCGACGTACTGCGGCTCGCCCTCGGTCGGGTGGGTGTGCATCCGGAACCCGGGCGCGGCGTTGACCTCGACGATCCCGCCGCCGGTCTCGCGGACGGGCGTCGCGATGTCCGGGCAGATGAAGTCGATGCCGGCCACGTCGAGCCCGACGATCCGTGCCGCGGTCTCGGCGATCTCGACGTTGTCGGGGTGGGCCTCGATCGTCCGATCGATCGACGTGCCGCCGGTCGACATGTTGCCGGTCAGCGCGAGCTTGACCCGTGTGCCCTCGGGCGGGACATCGTCGAGCTCGAACCCCTGGGCGCGGACCAGCTCCTCGGCCGCTGCGTCGATCTTGATCCGCGTGAGCACCTTCTCGTGGCCGATGCCGCGCCGCGGGTCGGCGTTCGCGATCTCGACGAGCTGACGGACCGTGTGCTCCGCGTCGGCCACGACCGAGGCCGGGACGCGCTCGGCGATCGCCGCGACCTTGCCGCCGATCACGAGGCAGCGGTAGTCGTTGCCGGTGATGTACGACTCGACGACGACGTCCCCGTTTCGGCTCTGCCTCAGCGCCTCGGGGAAGGCCGCCCGCACGGCGTCGGCGTTGCGCAGGTCGAGGTGGACCCCACGCCCGTGGTTGCCGTCGAGCGGCTTCAACACGCACGGGTAGCCGACGCGGCTCGCGGCGGCCACCGCCGCCTCCTCGTCCTCGACGACCTCGGCCTTCGGAACCGGCAGGCCGGCCGAGTCGAGCAGCCGGTTCGTGAGGCTCTTGTCCGACGCGACGTCCACCGCGATCGCCGCTGTCCGCGAGGTCATCGTCGCGCGGATCCGCTCCTGGTGGACGCCGTGGCCGAACTGGACGAGCGAATGGCGGTCGAGCCGGATGAACGGGATGTCGCGGCTCACCGCTTCGTCGATCAGCGCCTGGGTCGACGGCCCGAACGCCCGCCGTTCGGCGAGCGAGATGAGCTCCTCGAGCTCGATGGCGAAGTCGAACAGGTGCGTCGGATCGGTCGGCGCGACGAGGTAGTTGACGAGCCCGACCGCCATGATCCCGGCGCGGATCCCGACCTGCTCCTCGCGGTACTCGTAGATGCAGTTGTAGAAGCCGGTCGGCCCCGCGGAACGGGTCTTGCCGTGGCGGACGTCGGTCCCGGCCAGGTTCTGGAACTCGAGCGCGATGTGCTCGGCGACGTGACCCATCCACGTCCCGTCGCGCAGCCGCGTCACGAAGCCGCCCCGCCGCCCGAGCGAGCAGGCATGGTCCTCGAGCGTCGGCATCAGCTCGATCAGCGTGTCGGTGAAGTTCGGGATCGTGTTCGAGGGGAACTGCTCCAGCACGCCGAGGTCGACGAGCATGCGGACGACCGGCTCGCGCGCCCAGTAGTTCGGGCCGCGCAGGATGCGCGTCTCGACGATGCGCAGGGTCGGTTCCGGGCGAGCCACCCCGGACGTGTCGGAGGCTCGGCGGCGCGGCTTGGCGCCGTTCGAGTCGGGGGCGGACTTCCTCCTGGCGACGGGCGGCGTCTTGGCCACGGGCTTCCCCTAGCTGGCGGTCGGTTCGGCGATCAGCTCGATGCGGCCTCGCGGCCGGGCAGTGCGTGGAGGGCGGGCGTCGCGATCCGCTGGCGGCGGCGCAGGTCGAAACGGTAGCCCGCGGGCAGCGAGTGGAGCACGACGCCGCTGATCATGAGCGGTCGGTGCCCGTGGATCTCCCAGGCGTCGGTTTCCGAGCCGGCACCGTCGACGACGGTGATCGAGCCGCGCCCGATCACCTCCATGACGTGATCCGGCCCGACGACCCCGGCGGTGTCCTCGTCGACGCCGAGCCCGAGCAGGCTCGGGTTCTGGGCGATGAGGCTGAGCAACCGGCCGAGGCGGTTCCGCTGCTGGAAATGCTGGTCGACGATCACCCCGGGCAGGACCCCGAGCCCGGCCGCGATCTGGGCCATGCGGTGCTTCGGCGTCGCCCCGGATGCACCGAAGGCGATCATGTGGCTGCTCATCGCGCTGGCCCCGGCCGACGTCCCGGCGATGACCGCCCCGTTGCGGAACCGCTCGAGGATCGCGTCGGCGAGCCGCGTTCCACCGATCGTCGACGACAGACGCAACTGGTTGCCGCCGGTCAGGAAGATGCCGGTGGCGTCCTTCACGACACGCGCCGCGCTCTCGTCGTTGGCCTGCGAGCGCGTGATCGCGTGGAGCGGGCGGACGCGCTCGATGCCCAGTTCGGCGAACACGTTGCGGTAGCGCTCGCCGGCTTCGGCGCCGAGCGACGATGCGGTCGAGATCACCGCGACGGTCGCGTCGCGACCGCCGGCCAGGCCGGCGAAGCGATTCAGGATGACCCGATCGCGGACCTTGTCCTCCGCGCCGCCGATGATGATGACGGAACCTTCGGCCACGGCTTCCCTTCGGGATGCGTCAAATGATGCGTGAGCATACCGTGGCGAGCGGGGCAGACGCGGAGTCCGTCCTCGCAACGGTTCGAGACCGTGCGAGAATGCCGTCGCGATGGCCGACGAGCAAGAGCCGGGGGGGTTGAACCCCGTCCCTGGCTCGGCAAGCGGGCGGGGCCGGATCGGGGTCGGCTGGGGGGAGCTGACGAGCACGGTCCTCGATCGCCCCACGCGCCGGCGGGCGGGCGTCTTCCGTCGGGCGCTGCGCCGCGAGGCATCGCGCTTGCGCGATCCGCGGCGGATCGCCGCGATCGTGTTGCTGAGCCTGACGTTCTCGATCCTGCTGGCCGGGATGATCGGGCGCGGCGAGCCGGCCGGCGCCGATGCGCGCGCCTACTGGGCCGGCGTCCGGCTGTGGATCAACGGCGGCAACCCGTACGTGCCGAGCGGACCGTTCATGCCCTACGTCTACGCGCCGTGGATGCTGCCGCTGTTCGCGCCGTGGGCGCTCCTGCCGTGGGACGTGGCCTGGTTCGTCTGGCGCGGGGCGACGATCCTCGGGCTCCTGTGGACGATCCACTGGGCGTACAGCAGGCGGCCGCTGACGACCGCGCTGATCGTGGCCGTCCTCGCGTTCCCGTTCGGCGCGAACCTCGACACCGGCAACATCAACCTGCAGCTGACGCTGATGCTGTGGGCTGCCCAGTTCACCGGTCCGCGTCTCGGCGGGCTGCTGTGGGCGCTCGCCACCTGGATGAAGTGGGCGCCGGCCGTCGTCTGGTTCATCCTCGCGCCGCGGACTCGCCTGTGGGGGCTCATCTGGCTCGGCGTGTCGGTGCTGCTCAGCCTGGTGACGCTGCCGCTGACGATCATCCAGCTGCAGGCGCTGTTCGGGTTCGGGGCGCGCCCGGTCCGCCTCGACTACCTCGTCTTCCTGTGGGCGTTCGTCCCCTGGCTCTACCGCCACCCCGATCCGTTCCGCTTGCTGCGCCCGTCGTCGTGGCAGCTCGAGTCGTTGCGATCGCCGCGCGCGCGTCGACCGGCGGGTCAGGGAGTTCCTGGGGCTGCGGGCATAGCCGCGGCCCGGCGTCCCCTCGGCGGTTCGACGACCGGACGGAGTGCCAGCGCCCCAAGGGTGAAGTAGACGATCCCGAGGAGCATCACGATCCGCGGGCCCGGGCCCCGATGCCCGACCGCCCGGCCGACCGCATCCATCGTCAGGCCGCCGATCGCGACCGCGATCGTCGTCGAGGAGGCCGTGACCACGTTCGACAGGCCCATGTACCGCCCCGACGCGGCCTTCGGGATGATGTCGGTCATCAGCGCCCAGTCGACCGACAGGAACGTCCCCTGCGACGCCCCGATGAGCGCGGTACCGATCGATCGCCACCGTGAATGTTCGGGGCGAGGGCGGTCGTCGCGAGGCCCGCGATGCCCCATCGCGGTGCAGCCGCTAGATGACCGGCTTGCGCCCGATCCGATCCGACAGGCGCGATGCCCGGGCATGATCGCGACCAGCGCCGCGACGTCGCCGCCGCGAGCATCACTGCAGGACCGTCGGTGTCGCTTCGCCCTCGACGACGCCCGTGCGCTGCGGCGCAGGTAGACCAGATCACGAAGTTCACGAGGCTCGCTCCGCCCATCGAGGATGAACAGGCGCGACGCGAGCAGCCACATGTAGTCTTCTCGCGCAGGATGTCGGTGCCCCACGTCTCGGCGGCGATCTGCACCCAGGAGCGCCCCTCCCGTGGCTTCGCCGGCGGCCCCTTCGGAACGCGCAGCACGACGCTCAGCATCGTCACCACCTCGACCACGGCGATCGCGAAGCACGGCGACGCCGACATTTCCCCTGGCTCGGTCGCGATCGCGGCGAGCGCGAACCCGAGCACGTTCCCGAAGACCTGCATCAGCCCGACCATCGCGCTGGCGAGGCCGACCTGGCGGTCCGGCACGAGATCCGGGACGTAGCCCTGGAAGGCGCCACGGGCGGTGTTCGTGCTGAACTGGAGGAGCGTGACGAACGCGGTGATCGCGAGGAGCGAATTGGCCGTCGCGATCCCGATGAGGAAGACGACGTCCAACAGGGCACCGACCACGATGTACGGCTTGCGTCGACCCCAGCGCGACGTCGTGTAGTCGCTGATCGAGCCGACGGTTGGCTGGACCGCCACCGAGAAGGCGAACGTCACGACCGCGATGAACGCCAGCGCCATCCCTTCGCTGCCCGGCGTCACGATGTTGTCGAACTCGAGGCGCGCCTGGACCGTCGCGTTCACGACGGCATCGATCGAGGTCAGGCCGAGCCAGAAGGCCGAGATGCGGACGAGGTGCGCCGATCGGCAGGTCGATGCTCGGGCGGGCGCCATCGGCGGTGGGGGCTTCGGTGATTCCGAGGCTCGTGACGGACTCGGTCATTCGGTTCCCCTCCGGCGCCAACCCCGCGGGCGCCATCGACTTCCCGGTTGGCAGTGTGACGCCTCGGCCGCGCCGGTGTTGCGCCGCGCCGGGGCTAGGTCGTGATCGAGCGCTCGTAGTCGGGGAAGTAGCGGCCGATGACCGGGAGATCGAACGACCGCAGGATCGACTCCTTCGGCTCGCGCGCGAGGAGGAACGCGAACGAGCGCCGGACCAGGTCGACCGGATCGTCCGCGCCCGGCGCCAGCCGTTCGAGGACCACCCGCGTGACCGTGACCTCGTGGCGGCTCGCCGATCCGTCCGGGTCGGTGACGACCACGCTGGCGGTCCAGCCGTCCGAAGTGGTCCGACTCGTGACCTCGATGTCGGTCATCGGAGCAGGGCCTCGACGTGGTCCAGCTCGGCCGCGAGGCCGGCCTGCTCGTCCTTGTCGAGATCGAGTTCCCTGATCTCGTCCAGCGATGCCCGGGCGAGCTCCGGGCGATCCAGGCGGATCGCGAGGTCCGCCCGGTAGGCAAGGGCACGCGCCCGCTCGATGGCCGGAGCGTCGGGATACTTCGCCAAGGCGCGTTCGAGCGTCGCGAGCCCACCGGCGTCGTCGCCATGCGAATCGGCGAGCCGCGCGGCAACGTCGACTCCCTTCGCCAGGCCTGGCTCCGATTCGTCGACCGCCTCCTCGCGTGTCGCCGATGCGGGAGAACCGCAACCAGTTCCCGCCGACGTCGACGACGCTGAACCCGTAGACCGTCCCCCAGCGCTTGCGTGGCCGCACCATCCGCGGGATCCCGGAAACCGGCAGCCGACCGTAGGCGGCGCGCAACCCTGCCGCGAACGAGGTGTACAGCGCATCGGGGTCCGGCACGACGATGATGACGCTGGCATACGACCCTTCCGGGTCGAAGCCCTCGATCCCGGCCAGGTGGACCTGGAGGTCGCCGCGGGCCACGACGGCATGCGGGTTGGGCCGGACCTGGCGATAGGTGCGCTCGAAGCCAAGCGCCTCGTAGAAACCGATCGCCTCGTCGAGATCCCGGCACGGCAGGATCGGGTACATCCGTTCGCCCGCGGTGGCGGTCATCAGGGTGGAGCCTGACACGTCGGGCACCAGTACGTCGTCCGCGGGTTCTCGCCGCGGAGCTGGTCCGACCGGATCGCCGTCCCGCACCGCGGACACGGCCTTCCCGTGCGCCGGTACACCTGCATCGGGGCGGCTCGCCCCGGGGCGATCCCGGCACTCGCCGTCAGCAGGCGGCGAGCCGTCGCGACCAGCCGGCGGAGCGTGTCGTCGTCGAGGTCGGCGACCCGCGCGAGCGGGTCGACGCGCTCGGCGAACAGCGTCTCGTTGCGCCAGATGTTGCCGATGCCGGCGAGCGCCCGCTGGTCGAGCAGGGCGACGCTGATCGAGAGGTCGCGGCGTTCCGGGGAGCGGAGCCGGCGGACGGCCTCCGCAGCGTCGAAGTCGGGCGCCAGCAGGTCCGGACCGAGGCTGCCCAGGGCGGGGTGGAGCGCTTCGGCCCGCTCCTCGAAGAGCTCGACAACCGGGGCGTCGAAGCACACCGCGACGGCGCCCGGCACCTCGAGCACGAGTCGTGCCCGCGACGGCGGGCGGCGCCAGCGCTCCCCCGGCCGGTAGCGATGCCACGAGCCGTTCATCCGGAGGTGGGTGCGCAGCTCGAGGTCGCCGTCGAACCGGATCAGGAGGTTCTTGCCCAGCGCCTCGACGGATCGGATCTCCTTGCCGACCACCCGCTCGATCTGCGGGACGGCGCCCGGCCCGCTGGTCCGGGCCGCGGTCACCGTCCGCCCGACGAGATACGGCCGCAGCCCGGCGGCGGTCCGGTGGAGCGTGTCGCCCTCGGGCACGGTCGGGTCGGCCCGCGGTCAGCGACGGGTCAGCGCTGCCGGCACGGCGGACGCGCGGAGCGTGAGGCCGCGATAGCCGGGAGCGAAGCCCGCCTCGAGGAGCGCGGCACGGAACGGGGACTCGGCCACGGGCAGCCCGTCGATCTTCGTCACAACGAGCTCGCGGAAGCGGCCGTCGGCGACGAGCACGGCCAGGGCGCGCAGCGCCGCCGTGGCGACGCCCGGATCGTCGGCCGGTGACAGCACCTGGAGGGTCGCGCCGCCACGCTCCAGGTAGACGGCTGCCTCGCCATCGACCAGGACGACGTACGCGCCCGCCGCCCGCTGGAGCGGCCGGCGATCGTCCTCGCCACGCCGCGGCCAGGGCATGGCCGCCCCGTACGGGTTCGCCGGGTCGGCCGCGGCCAGCACATGGGCCGTCCGGGTGAGCGGATCCGCGTCCGACGGCTCACGCACGGCGCGCAGCCGGTCGAGCGCGCCCGCGAGCGCGAACTGGGCGGCACCGAGGCCGTCCACGAAGTAGCCGCGCCGGATCCGGCCGGCCTCCTCGAGGGCGCGGAGCACGGGGTACACGGCGCTGAACCCACCTTCGATCCCCTCACCGACCACTGCCTCGCGCGTCAGCACACCGTGCCGTTCGAGCAGGGCGAGGCTCTGGGCGTGGAGCCGCTCGGTTGGGGTCGTTGCGGGCGGTTCCACGAGCGACCAGCGACCTGCCGCCTCGGGCGGGCCGAGCGCCGTCAGGCGGCCCGGCCGCTTCCGCGAGTCCCGACCGGTCCGCTTCCAGCGCAGCGCACGCAGGGGCGCGAAGGTGTCGTTGGTCACCTCTCCCGCCCACACGAGATCCCACAACGCGTCGAGCACATCGCGGTCCGAGCCACCGCCTGCGGCCGCATGGATCTCGCGGTAGAACGAGGCGCCGCGGCGGGCCAGGTGCTCGCGGATCGCGTCGTGACGTGGACCGGCCGGCCGCTCGGTCTCCGTGGGGTGCGTGGCCGGCCGGAGTGCCTCCTTGCCCGGGCGGAACAGCGCAATGCGCCCGTCATCGCGGCCGAGGCTCCCTCGCCCCACCCAGCCGACCTCGCCGAGCGACCCCAGCTCGTCCAGCAGCCGCGGCTGGTAACCGGGGATGCGGGCAGGGAGGACGTCGCGCTCGAGGACCGACGCCGGGATCGCGAGGCCGGCAAGCTGGTCCACAACCGTCGCGAGTCGCTCGAGGGCGGCCGAGCCACGGAACGGGGTCTCGCTGCTCCCCACTGTCGTGACGCCATGCCAGTCGGGAAGGAACCGCGCGAGCGCTGCCGGATCGACCGGCTCGACCTCGCGCCGCAGGCGCGCCAGCGACCGCCGGCGGAGCAGGCGCAACACGTCGGGGTCGCACCACTCGCGCTCGGCGCCACCGGGCCGGAACTCGCCGCGGAGGATCGTGCCCGCGGCGAGCAGCCGTTCGAGGGCATCCTCCACGGCCTGCATGCGGCATCCCCCAGCGACGCGCCGGCTCGTGCGTCAGGAACGGGCCGTGCGAGCGTGCCCAGCGAGCAAGCAGGCCGTCGAGCGCGTTGACGGCCGGGCCGAGGAACGCGCTCGGCACGCCGGCGGGCTCCTGGACGCCGATCCCGTCGCGGTATCGGGCGACGTCCTCCATCGCGATCCAGCGACCCTCGCCTGCGATCCGGACGAGCGCGGCACGTCGCGTCCGGACGAGCTCCTCGAGCCAGCGCTCCGCCACCGCGGCCCCGCCTTCGCTGCGGGCGGCCACCTCCTCGGGTGTCAGGTCGCCCAAACGTCGGAGGAGGTCGTGGACCTGGTCGGCGGTCGAGGCCTTTCGGTCGTCGGTCAGCGCCTGCAGCGACAGCTCGAGGTCGGCCAGCGCCTCGGCATCGAGCAGCTCGCGCAGCTCCTCCTGCCCAAGCAGCTCGCGGAGCAGGTCGCGGTCGAGGGTGAGGGCGCCAGCCCGCCGTTCGGCCAGCGGCGCGTCGCCGTCGTACATGTAGGCGGCGACGTAGTCGAACAGCAGCGAGCTCGCGAACGGGGACGCGCGCAGGGTCTCGACGCTGTGGACCGCGATGTCCCGCCTCGCGACGCCTTCGAGCACCTCGCGCAGCGCGGGCAGGTCGAACACGTCGGACAGGCACTCGCGGTAGGTCTCGACGAGGATCGGGAACGAGCCGTAGCGGCTGGCGACGGCGAGCAGGCCTGCCGCCCGCTGGCGCTGCTGCCAGAGCGGGGTCCGCGTGCCCGGCCGGCGGCGTGGAAGGAGCAGCGCCCGTGCCGCGTTCTCGCGGAAGCGGCTCGCGAACAGCGCCGAGGACGCGACCTGCCCGACGACGAGGTCTTCGACCTCATCGGGGTCCGGGAACAGCAGCTCCTCGACGCCGTCGAGGGTGGCGTCTCCCTCCGGCATTCGGATCGCGATGCCGTCGTCCGACCAGATCGTCTGGACCTCCATGCCGAGGCGCTCCTGGAGGCGCGCTTCGAGCGCGAGCGACCACGGCGCGTGGACCCGGCCACCGAACGGGGTCAGCAGGCACAGCCGCCAGTCGCCCAGCTCGTCGCGGAAGCGCTCGACGACGATCCTGTGGTCGGTCGGCAGCGAGCCCGTCACCTCGCGCTCGTCCTCGAGGTACATCAGCAGGTTGTCGGCCGCCCGCTCGTCGAGGTCATGTGCCTCGCGCAGCCGGGCCGCTGCGGCTCGCCGGCCCGTGTCGCCGCGGGCGAGGTCCCCCTCCAGCTCGCCGACGAACTCCCCGAGCGCACGTCCGAGCTCGATCGGCCGGCCGACGGCGTCGCCGTGCCAGAACGGGAGCTTGCCGGGAACGCCGGGCGCCGGGCTGACCGTGACGCGGTCGTGACCGATCTCCTCGATCCGCCACGAGCTCGCGCCGAGCGTGATGACCTCGCCGACCCGGCTTTCGTAGACCATCTCCTCGTCGAGCTCGCCCACCCGCCGGCCGACCTGTCCCGGCTCGCCGACCATGAACACGCCGTACAGGCCGCGGTCCGGGATCGTGCCGCCGCTCGTGACCGCCACCACGCGCGCGTCACGGCGGCCTTCGATGACGTCCGTCACGCGGTCCCAGACGAGCCGCGGCTTGAGCTCCGCGAACTCGTCGCTCGGGTATGCGCCGGCGAGCATGCCGAGCACCCCTTCGAGCACGTCGCGGCTGAGGGTCTCGTACGGGGCGGCGCGATTGACGGTCGCGAGGAGGTCGTCGACATGCCAGCGGTCCATGACGGCCATCGCCACGATCTGCTGGGCAAGGACGTCGAGCGGGTTGCGTGGAAGCGTGGTCGCTTCGATCGCCCCTTCGTGCATGCGGCGGGTCACGACGGCGGTCTCGAGCAGGTCGCCGCGATACTTCGGGAAGATGATGCCCTTGCTCGGGGCACCGACCTGGTGGCCTGCCCGCCCGACGCGCTGCAGGCCGCGGGCAACGGAGGTGGGGCTCTCGACCTGGATGACGAGGTCGACCGCGCCCATGTCGATGCCCAGCTCCAGCGAGGAGGTGGCCACGAGCGCCGGCAGGCGGCCGGCCTTGAGCTCCTCCTCGATCTCGAGGCGTTGCTCACGGGCGATGCTCCCGTGGTGGGCGCGGACGAGCTCCTCGCCGGCGAGCTCGTTGAGCCGCTGGGCGAGCCGTTCCGACAGCCGCCGGCTGTTCGTGAAGACGATCGTGCTGCGGTGCTCCCGGATCAGCTCGAGGATCCGCGGGTGGATGGCCGGCCAGATGCTCGAGCGGGCCTCCGGGTTGGTGGCCGGTCCACCGGGCTGCTCGTCGAGCGGCAGCGGCTCCCCGAGCGTGGTCATGTCGTCGACGGGGACGACGACCTCGAGCTCGAGGGGCTTTCGCGTCCCTGCGTCCACGATGGTCACCTGGCGGTCCGGGCTGGTGCCGCCCAGGAACCGGGCGATCGTCTCGAGCGGGCGCTGCGTCGCGCTGAGGCCGATGCGCTGGGGCGTCATTGGCGTCCTCCGCGCGGAGGTGCTCGAGGCGTTCGAGGCTCAGGGCGAGGTGCGCGCCGCGCTTGCTGCCGGCGATCGCGTGGACCTCGTCGACGATCACGTGCTCGACGTTCCTGAAGCGCGTCGCGGGCGCCACTGGTGAGCATCAGGTACAGCGATTCGGGCGTCGTGATGAGGATGTCCGGCGGGCGCCGGGCGATCTCGCGGCGATCCTCCTGGGGCGTGTCGCCGGTCCGTGAGGCGACCGTGATGCGTGGCTCGGGCTCGTCGAGGCGGGCGGCCGCGAGCGCGATCCCGGCGAGCGGCGCGCGGAGGTTGCGCTCGACGTCGTAGGTGAGCGCCTTGAGCGGACTGATGTACAGGATGCGGACGTGGCCCGGGTTCTCGCGCGTGGCGGGCGGGCTGGGGTCTCGAACGAGGCGGTCGAGGGCGTAGAGGAACGCGGCAAGGGTCTTGCCACTCCCCGTCGGCGCGTGAATCAGCGTGTGCTCGCCGCGCGCGATCGCCGCCCACCCCTCGGCCTGCGCCTCGGTGGGAGCCTCGAAACTCGTGGCGAACCACTCGCGGACGGCCGGGCTGAACGGCGCGAGCGGATCCGTGCGGGCGAGCGTGGCCATGGGACCTGCCAGTATAGGTTCCCTCCTCCAAATCGACCAGATGTTCCAATCCGGCCACATCGGTCGTGGCCTCGCAGGCCACAGTCTCGCCGGCAAGCACGCCATCTCGTGTCAACAACCGGCCCGCACGGCGCCCAGGTTCGCGCCGGGGATGTCGATGACCATCGACATTCGCGCGTAGGGGTCGTTGGCCGCATTCCAGTCGCCCTGCGTCGGCCGCGAGCCGACATCGGTGCCATCCGAGGCCGAGCCGAATTGACAGATTTCGTCGACCTCGTCGACCGACTTCGTGAGCATCTGCCGTGCGCCACGAGCTTCATGGCGAAATGAGCCAGATGAAGTCGACTCGCTCGCGTTTCGCTGCGGTAATGGCGCGATGCAGCGACTCCCGTTTCACTGCGCCAGTCGGCAAGCGTCCGCGATCGCGTCGCCGATCGGTCGACGGCGCAACGACGCTCCGGCGGATCCGCAGCTGTCGTGGGGCCGGATGCGCGATCCCTCCGTGTTGATGCCGGGCGCCCAATCCTCAGCGCGTCGCGGAGCGCGTCGGGTATCGACGTTCGCAGCCATCTCGACCCGAGATCGAGCTGAGGAACCGCGGACGCGGAGCCATCTCCGGTCGCTCGTCAGCCGTTGGCCGAGGTCGCTCGGGGCGGACCTGTCGATCCGGCTCTATCCGAACACCGGGCCGATCGTGCGCGACCACATCCAGGCGCGGATGGTCGAGGAGTTGCTGCGCATTGCCCACCCGCGCTGGCGGCGCATGACCGAGGTCCCGGTCTACAAGCCGGCCCGCGGGCGGATCGACGTCGTGTTGCACGATCCGCAGCCTGCCGAGGTCGTCGCAACCGAGGTCCATTCGCAGGTGCGGCGTCTCGAGCAACAACTCGGCTGGGCGCGAATGAAGGCCGAGTCACTGCCGTCTGCGGACTTCTGGCGGTTCGCGGACAGCCCGACGGTCGGGCAGCTGCTGGTCATTCGGTCGACGCGGGCGACTCGAGAGCTGGCCCGGCGCTTCGAAGCCACGCTGCGAGCGGCGTATCCCGCGTCGGTGGACGAGGTCTTCGCCGCGCTGACCGGCACCGGCCCGTGGCCGGGCAACGGTCTGCTCTGGGCCGACGTGACCGGCGACGCCGTGCGCGTCCTCGATCGGCCGCCGCGCGGTGTCATGCTGGGCCGCTGAAGCCTCGTTCAGCCGAGGGTCGCCTCAAGGGCGAGCGGATCGACGCCACGGACGCGGCCGGAGGCGGGGCGGACTTCGAAGCCGGCGCCTTCGAAGAGGCGGCGGGCGATCGATGCCCGGAGCGCATGGTCGAGAGGCTCAACGGAGTCACGCTCGGCCACGGTGACGGTCGCAGACAGCGGCTCATCACCGGGGCGGAACGAGTCGACGTGGGCCCGGAGCATCGAAGATGCCAGCCCGTGCCCCCGATGCTCCGGCGCGACGCCGACCGCCAGGATCTCGCGGCCCGTGCCCGACTCCGCCGCGGCCGACACGACCGCGCCCACCAGGACGTTCTGCACGGTCGCCGCGGTGACACTCACCCGATCGCGCTCGTCCGCCGTGGCGAGGATGGACCGCGGGTGCACTGGTAGAACGCGATCCGCGAGCGCGACCCGCGCCAGATCCGTAGCCTCGGCACGCGCATGCACGGTTGGCGCACCTCCCGGGACCGGGGTGAAGGCCTCATCGCCTGCAGGAGCGAGCGGGTCCCACCACCCACGCCGGACCGCCGTCCGCACGAGCGCAGGAACAACGACGGAGGCGACGAGAGCGCTCGTCGCGTTGGACAGCTCCTCGGCACCGGCCTGGGCCGGCTCGAAGCGAAGGCCGGCATTCGGGGGATCGTCGAACGTCTCGGGGAGTGGCGCCTGCCCGTACCGTGCCGCCTCCTCGGCCCACCGCTCCCGCCATGCCTCCGGCGTCGCAAGAGGCACATCCCGGTGCGCTCCTGCGAGCCACACGAGCGACCACGACCGGGGCACGACCCGGTACGCGTCGTAGCCCCCGCCACCCGTCGCCAGCCAGCGGCCGCCCGCCCAACGGTGCGCGACCGCGTCGACGATCCGTGCCGCCGCCCCCATCGCGGTCGTCGTGACCCGGAGGTGCGCCAGCGGATCGAACGCGTGCGAGTCGGCGCCATGCTGCGACACCACGACGTCGGGCCGGAAGGCCGCCGCCAGCGACGGCACGAGCAGCCGGACCGCATCCAGCCACGGTCCCTCACCCGTCCCCGGCTCGAGCGGCACGTTGATCGACGTCCCGGCCGCACTTCCCTCCCCGATCTCGTCGGCGAAGCCCGTCCCCGGGAAGAGGTAGCGCCCGGTCTCGTGGAAGGACACGGTCAGGACGCCGGGGTCGTCCCGGAACAGCGCCTGGACGCCGTCCCCGTGATGCACGTCGAAATCGAGATACATGACCCGCAGTCCGTCGCGGCGGGCGCGGGCGACGGCCAACGCCACGTCGTTGTAGATGCAGAAGCCCGAAGCGCGGTCACGCATCGCGTGGTGCAGCCCGCCGCCGGGGTGGAAGGCGTGCTCGACCTCACCGCGCAGGATCGCCTCCATCGCCCGCAGCGATCCGCCCGCCACCATCGAACCGGCCTCGTGCATGTCGCGGAACGGGGGCACGTCGCCGCCCTCGGCAATCCCCGCGCTGGGCAGCCCGAAGGGGTCCGAGGAGAAGCCCCGGACGACGCCGACGAACCCCGCGGAGTGGCAGGCCAGGAGCTCTTCGTCCACGACCGGCTCAGGCGCCAGCCCGGGCGTCGCACCGACCGCCCGGAGCAGATCGATCCCCGGTCCGAACCGGCGAGGCGTCAACGGGTGGCCCGGGCCGAAGTCGTACGACGGGGAGCGCGGCCCGTACACGAGGAGCATCGAGGCACGATAGCCGGGCTTGGCCGAGCACGGGAGGCGCTACCATCAGCGCATGCCGGTCGACATCATCATCGTCCTCATCGTCATCCTCGGCGCCGTCCTCATCTGGCGGGGTCCGAAGACGCTGCCGAAATGGGGCGAGGCCGTCGGCCAGGCCGTCCGCGGGGCGCGGACGGAGGCCACGAAGGCCCAGAGCGAGATCCAGAAACGACTCGACGACGAGCCGAACCACGCCGACGACGACACCCGGCCGCCGGCCTGACGCCGCGCTGCCAGGACCGCGAGCGATGCATCTCGGCTACGGCCTCTTCACCGCCCAGCACCACCCGAACGACCAGCGCTCCGACGTCGAGATCTACCGCGAGATCGTCGAGCTCGCGGTCGAGGCCGAGCGGATCGGGCTCGAGTCGGTCTGGACGAGCGAGCACCATTTCGTCGACGACGGCTACATGCCGTCGCAGCTCCCGGTCCTCGCGGCGATCGCGGCACGCACGGAGCGCATCGCGCTCGGCACGGGCGTGCTCCTCGCGCCGATGTTCGACCCGCTCCACCTCGCCGAGGACGCGGCGACGGTCGACGTGCTGTCGAACGGGCGGCTGATCCTCGGGCTTGGCATCGGTTGGCGGCAGGAGGAATTCGTGGCGCTCGGCGGCACCGAGGGTCACAAGGGACGCCGACTCGAGGCGATCATCGAGGTCCTTCGACAGGCGTGGGGTGACGACCTCGCGCGCGGCGACAGCCAGGGGATCTATCGCTATCCCGAGCCAGGCTTCAACGTGACCCCGAAGCCCGCGCGGTCCGGCGGACCGCCGATCTGGATCGGCGCCGGCGCGCCCGTCGCGGTCGAGCGGGCCGGTCGGGTCGCGAATGGCTACATCTCGAGCGGAGCGACCGCGGCCAGGATGGCGGAGCGAGCCGCCCTGGTCCGCCAGGGCGCTGAGGCCGCCGGCCGGGATCCGGCCACGGTGACGATCGCCGTCCACCGGCCGACCTTCGTCTGGCGCGACGGCGACCCGTGGGCCACGATCCGCGACTACGCCCACTACATGAGCTGGAAGTACGAGGACATGGACGAGGCGTACGGCTCGCTCGAGCGGCGGCTGCCGCCGGCGCTGACGCCCGAACAGGAAGCCGCCGTGCGAGGACGCGCCCTCGTGGGCACGCCCGACCAGGTCGCCGAGGAGATCGCCGCCTACCGCGACGCGCTCGGCCCGGGCGGGCACTTCATCGCGCGCTCGTACTTCCCGGGCCTCGACCCGGGCGTCCAGCGCGAGACCCTGCGCCTGTTCGGCGAGGAGGTCCGTGCGCTGCTTGCCTGATCGGCCGTGACGCCGGACGAGCTCGCGGCGCTCACCCACCGCCCTGGGCCCGGGGAACACCGCGTCACCGTCGAGATCGACGGCATCGCCACCGCCACGCTGGCCGATCTGCCACCGCTCCGCGACCATCTCCTGTTCGTCGGCCTCAACCCGTCGCCGGTCAGCGTCGAGGCCGGCCACTATCACCAGGGTCGCCTCGGCAGGACGTTCTGGCGGCGCCTGATGCTGGCGACGGTCCTTCCTCCCGCGACGCCGGTCGAAACCGCCGACGACGCGCTGGTCGAGGCCGGCCACGGGATCACCGACCTCCTCAAGGGTCCGAGCGCGCGCGACGAGGCGACCGACGCACAGCTCCGGACGGGCGTTGGGCCGCTCTGGCAGAAGGTCGCGATCTGGCGACCCGCCGCCATCGTCTTCGTGTACAAGCGGGCCGCCGCGGCCTGCGCGGGACGGCCGCTGGCGGAGTCGTGGGGACACCTGCCGGACGTGGCCCTTGCCGGGCGGCCGTGCTTCCTGATGCCCGGCCCGTACGCACCGACCGAGGAGGTTGACGAGGGCCTCAACTTCCTGCGCAACCTGACGGCGGCCTTGCCGCGCGATCGCGCCTAGACGGGTTCGGGTGTGTCCGGGTCGACTTCGAGCGGCACGGGCTCGGCCGGGAGCCCGAGCCAGAACGCCGCGAGCAGGGCGAGCCACAGCCCGGCAAACACCGCAGTCAGCACCTGGAACACCTCGAACACGATGGGGACTGGCGGTTCGGTCGGGCCGATGATCCACAGCACGACATTGAGCAGGGCGATGACGACGCCCGCGACCAGGAAGCCGATCCCGGCCGCGGCAACGAGGCCCCAGGCGTTGCGCGGCTCCTCGCTTGCCGTCCAGCCTCGATACGCCGTCCATCCCAGGTACGCCCAGGCAAGACTGATGAGGAGCTGGGCGGTCACCAGGAGCACCACGACGACCGCCTGCTCGGGGACGGACGCCAGGTTGAAGACTGCGCTGAGCGCGGACGATCCGAGCGCCGCGGCGACGAGTACGACCCAACCTCGCCCGTTCGCGTCGCGGTCCTCGAACCTGCGTGCGTCGGCGAGCCCGATTGCCATGTAGGTGAGGGCGAACACCCGGAAGAGTGCCTCGATCACGCTGTAGCCCGCGCTGGCGAGGATCGTTGCATCGAACTCGAGATCCGAGCCGAGGATGCCGTCCATTACCGGGCGCCGCACGGCGTCCGCGACGATGGCGATTGCGAAGAGGGCTGTGCCCAATGTGAGGGCCGGGAACAGTCGATGGGCGTTCGGATGCCGGTAGAACAGGGCGGCGCCCAACAACGGCGCCGCGAGCGTCTCCACGCTCCCGATGACTCGCCAGACGACATCGACCGGATTCTCGAACCCGCCCGTGCTGAGGACCACCCAGCGGCCATACGCGGCCAGGACGGCGAGGGCGAGGAAGGGCCACACGCCGAGTGGGATCCGGGTCAGCGTGTCCGGCAGGTGCGGGCCGCGAGCCTCGGGCAAGTCGCTCATGGCTCGGGGTGTCCGCCGAGTCGGAGCACTGAACCGAGGGCGTCGAGCCGGTCGCGGGACACAGCCCATGCCCGGTCGTCGGCCGGTCCAGGCAGCATTCGGGCCCCGCGCGTGCCGTCGAGATCGCCGGTCAGCACGGCCGCCAGGTCACCAACCACATATGCGAGATGGTCGGGCCGTGGACCCGGCGTCGCAAGCACGCGAATGGCGACGTCCCCGTTGCCGATGGTCTCGCCGTCGGCCAACTCGCGAACCTGGTATGGAAGCCGGCGCGACGCGCCCGGGCCGGCGAAGACGGGGATGTCGAGTCGTTCGGCGAGGCCTTCGGCGCCGCCGTGGTGGTCGGGATCGACGTGCGTCAGTGCGATGGCGCTGATCTCGCCGCCTCGCCGAGCGGCCTCGTCGAGGCACCGCTCGAGAGCCGGTCCGGTGGGATCTCCGGGATCGACCAGCACGAACCGGCGGCGACCGACGAGGTACGCGCAGACCGGTTGGCCCGCAACGCCGCCCCCAGCCGGCATGACGATCCGGACGACGTCCGGAGCGGGTTCGTCGACGACGATCGGGCCAAGCGGACCAGGGGCGAGCCCCGCCAGGTCGGCCGACGTCGGCGACGGACTCCAGTTGCTGGAGCGTCGAGCTCGTTGGCAGCCACAGGCCGATCCGGCCGTCCGCCATGGCGTCGAGCGCGTCCCCGGGCCGGAACCACTCCAGCGCGACGACCTCGTCGCTGGCGATCGAGGGCGTGGCGGCGTCTTCGGGCAGCACCGCAGCGAAGAACTGCGCGTCGAAGCGTCGCGGGTAGCCGGGAGGCGTGACCCACCGCGACAGCGGCGCGAGCAGGTCGGTCCGGAGGCGGAGGTCCAGGGCATCGGCGACCGACTCGAACGTCGCCGACGCGGCGACGAGCGCGGCTCTGGCCGCCTCCCGCTCCGCGGCCGGCGCCGCGGAATCCGCCAGGAGAACGCCGCTCTCCTCCCACAGCTCCCGGATTGCCGCGACATGGGCTGGCTCCGTGGCGCCGGCGACGGCGCGGGCGGCGAGCGCCGGTGCCGCATCGGCCGCGTCCACGCGTCCACCGGGAAACACGTGCATGCCCGCGGCGAAGGCCATCGTGGCAGGGCGATGCGTGAGCAGCACCTCCGGGCCATGTGCCGTCTCCCGCAGCACGACCACCGTCGCCGCCGGGATCGGGACGGCCGGTTCGGGCGGCATGACGCTCAGAAGGTCAGCCGGAATGCCCACAGCCAGCGGCCGCGTGCGTACTGCCAGTCCCGGTCCGGGTCGCGGACGAACCCAAGGGACTCGTACAGGCGTTGCGCCGGGAGGTTGGCTGGCCGCGTGTAAAGGGCCATCCCGGAGCAACCCTCCTCGCGCGCCCGGTCCATGCACGCCACGGTCAGGGCGCGACCGACGCCGAGACCCTGCGCCCCCGGATCGACCGCCAGCATGCGGATGCCGGCCTCGCCGTCCCGCTCGAGCTCCGACATCGCGTTGTCCGGCCCGGGGACGTAGGCAACGCCGCCAAGCAGCCCGCCATCGGCAGTGACCGCAACGAGCACAGGGCACGCCGCCGCCCGTCCGGCGACGTCACGCAGCTCGTCGCGGTAGTCGTCGCCAAGGTCGTCGCGGTTGCCCTCGTATGCCTCGAGCGTGATCCGGCCCAGCCCGTCGTAGTCGGCGGGTTCAACCAGGCGGATGGTGAAGGAGGCGCGGGATGGCGCCGCGGCCGGATCAGGCGACACGCGCCGGTTCCTCGAGCTGGGCGCGCAGGCCGTCCGCGTCGGTCACCGGCATCCTGCACGCGAAGCCACGACAGACGTAGGCGGTTGCCGCCCCACCCAGCGCTGCCCGACCGTGCAGGAGCGGGATCGAGCTCCCCTCCGGGTCAGCGGCAACGGCCAGCACCTGGTTCGGGCGGTAGCCGGTCGCAACCGGTTCGAGGAGCGCCCGAGTGGCAGCGTCCCGCGGATCGCCGATGATCGCGACCTCAACCGCGTCCGACAAGGCGAAATCGATCGCGGACAGCCACTGGGCGAACGCCGTGGGGTACCGCTCGGCGAACGGAGCGACGGTCCGGATCGCCCGCTCGGCCGCCGTCCGGTAGCGTCCCTCGCCGGTCCATGCCGCAAGACGCAGCAGGACGAGGGCGGCCATCGCATTGCCGGATGGCGTTGCGTTGTCCTGCAGGTCCTTGGGTCGGGTGACGAGTCGCTCGTGGTCGTCCGCGGTATCGAAGAAGCCGCCCGCCGGGTCCTCGAAGCGCGTCAGCACGCGGTCCATGAGGGTCCGCGCAGTCATGAACCACCGCTCGTCGAACGTCGCCTCGTAGAGTGCCAGCAGGCCCTCGGCGAGCTGCGCCGAGTCTTCGAGCACGCCTTGCCCGACGGCCCGGCCGTCCTTCCACGACCGGCCGAGCCGGCCGTCGTCAGCGAGGAGTCCGCCGACGATCGACTCGGCGGCTCGAACCGCCGCTTCCACGTATCGCGCGTCGTCGAGCACGCGGCCGGCGTCGGCAAAGGCCGCGATTGCGAGGCCGTTCCAGGCCGCGAGCGCCTTGTCGTCGCGCGCCGGCTGGGGCCGGCTTCGACGCCGTTCGAACAGGCGACGGCAGGCGTCGGCCAGGCGCGCTTCGACCTCCTCGCCGGCGGGCGGAGACGTCCGGCGCAGGATCGTCCTGCCCTCCCAGTTGCCGAGCGGCGACACCTCGTAGTGCTGCGCGAAGAACGCCGCGTCGTCGCCGAGCACCTCGCCGATCTCGTCGGCGGTCCACACGAACGTCGCGCCTTCCTCGCCTTCGGTATCGGCATCCTGGCTGGCGGCGAACGCTCCGTTGGACGTCGTCAGCTCGCGGATCACGTAGTCCAGCGTCGCCTCGCCCACCGCCCGGTAGCGGGCGTCGCCGGTCAGGGCCCAGGCGTGGACGTAGACCCGCGCCAGTTGGGCGTTGTCGTAGAGCATCTGCTCGAAATGCGGGACCAGCCACTCGGCGTCGGTCGAGTAGCGGTGGAAGCCGCCGCCGAGCTGGTCGCGGACGCCCCCGTCCGCCATCGCGTCGAGGGAGCGCCGGGCGATCGCCAGCGGCCGGGCATCCCGGGTCGCGACGTGACGACGGAGCAGGAACTCGATCGTCATCGGCTGGGGGAACTTCGGGGCGCTCCCCCACCCGCCGTTGCGGGCGTCGAACGACGCCTCGATCCCGGCCATCGCCGCTTCGAGCAGGGCGGGTGTCGGGTCCGCCGCGACGGCGGCCACGCGGTTCTGGGCGACGAGCGCCTCGACCAGGCGCTGACCGGCACCCTCGACCTCACCCCGTTGCTCGCGCCACGCCCGGTCGACGCCCTCCAGCACCTGGACGAAGGACGGCATGCCGTGGCGAGGTTCGTTCGGGAAGTACGTCCCGCCGTAGAACGGCCGGCCCTCCGGCGTCAGGAAGACGGACATCGGCCAGCCGCCACCGCCCGTCATGGCCTGGACCGCGGCCATGTAGACCTGGTCGAGGTCCGGCCGTTCCTCGCGGTCGACCTTGACGGAGACGAATTGACCGTTGAGGTATGCCGCGGTCACCGCGTCTTCGAACGATTCGTGCTCCATGACGTGACACCAGTGACAGGCCGCGTAGCCGATGCTCAGGAAGATCGGCCGATCGAGCAGCTTCGCCCGAGCCAGCGCGTCAGGACCCCACGGGAACCAGTCCACCGGGTTGTGCGCGTGCTGGAGGAGGTACGGACTGGTCTCCCCGGCGAGGCGGTTGGGCATCGCCCGATGGTACGCGTGGCATCCCGGGAGCGTGCGTTTCGGCCTGTACCGGGCAGGCCATGTTGCCCCTTGCGCAACTCCGACGTGTTGGTAGGGTACTAGGACCGGGGTCACCGTGGGGGGGGCCAAGTGAGCGCCAGTCAACGGCCGCGCAAATCATCGCGGACGGCTCGGCGCGCCATCGACAAACTCGACGGTGCGTTGCTGGCCACGCTGGTCGGCCTGAGCGGCGTTTCCATGACATTCGTCGCGTTCCCGTTTTTGCCGGAACGGATCGTGGCCCCGTCCCTCGATCTCGCCCTCGATTCCATCGCGCTCGTCGTCACCAGCCTCGTTGCCACGCTCTCATGGATCCGGTTCCGGGAGGGCCAGCATCCCTTTGCGCTGTATCAGGCGACTGCGTTCCTGGTCCTGGCGATCACCTATCTCCGAGCAGTCATCGACACGGTGGGCATCGATCCGACCGCCCCGCTGACCTCCTCGGAGCCCGGCTACGAACAGCTGCTATGTCTTCATCGCGGGACGGCTCGTTGCGGCGGCCCTGCTGGTCATCGGTGGCGTCTTCGCGCTCCGCGGCCGGCAGGAGACTCACCCAAGCCCGGGTCGTCGATCCTGGGGATCGCGGCCGCGGTCGCCATCGCTGTCTTCGCCCATCCCGCTTCGAGCCTTCTCCCGCCGCTCCTCGAGCACGTCGAAACCGGGGCAGGTGGTGCGGACATCACGCCGCTCGGCTCCGCGCTGCAACTGGTCGGTGCGGCCCTGTTCCTGGGCGCGGTCGTGGTCTACCGGCGCCTCTGGCGACGCGATCGATCGGTCGCGGACGCCTTCGTGACCGTCGGGCTGCTCTTCGCCGCATTCGCGATGGCGATCGGTGCGAGCACCGCGGGAAGCCATCCCGGCCCGGTGACGATCGCCGACGCACTGTGGCTCGCCTTCGATGTCACCCTGCTGCTGGCCATCGAGGCCGAGGCCCGCGCACTCTTGCGTGCCCTCCGCCAGGCAAACGCGACGCTGGAGGAGCTGCACGCGGTCGAGATGTCCCGGGCTGCGCTTGAGGAGCGAGCTCGTCTCTCGCGCGAGCTCCACGACGGACTCACGCAGGACCTCTGGTTGGCCAAGCTCAAGATCGGGCGGCTGTCCGCCGCGGTGGGGAAGAATCCGGAAGCGCGTGCGCTCATCTCCGATGCGAGCGATGCGATCGACCAGGGCTTGGCCGAGGCGCACCAGGCAGTCATGGCGATGCGGATCGCCGCGGCGGAGGACGGCTCATTCGGCCACTTGCTGACCAGATACACCGAGGACTTCGAGGACCGCTTCGGGCAGCGCGTCCGGGTCGAGTGCGATCCGGACCTGCCCGAGCTGCCCGTCCGCACCCAGGCTGAGCTGCTGCGGATCGCCCAGGAGGCCCTCGCCAATGTCCACCGGCACGCTGACGCCAGGATCGCCCGGATCCGAGCGCGGATGGAGGATGGCTGGTTCGTCCTGGTGATCCAGGACGACGGCCGCGGCTTCGAGGTGGCCGAGCCCGGGGCAGTCGGACTTCGGGCTGCTCGCGATGCGCGAGCGGGCGGCGATGATCGGTGGTGAGCTGCAGCATCGACTCCCGCCCCGGCGGAGGTACCCGCGTCGAGGTACGGGCGCCGGTCGTGCCGGCGCCCGCGCGACGCCGTTGCAGCCCATGCCGGACTCGTCGAAGGAAGCGCCCAAAGCCGAATCAAGGCCTTTGGAGGCGCTGCGTTGACGCCCTCCACGCAACGACGCATCCGCGTCATGCTCGTCGATGACCATCCGCTGGTCCGATCGGCGGTTCGCCAGGCAATCGACGCGCCCGATATCGAGCTCGTGGGCGAAGCAGGATCGGCCGAGGACGCGCACGCAGATCGCGATTCAGGACGCGACCGGACGTGATGCTCGTGGACATCGGGCTGCCGGGTGCCTCGGGCGTGCAGCTGGTTCGGGAGCTCGTGCCCCGACTGCCTGAGACACGCTTCGTCATGCTCACCGTGTCGAGCGCAGACGACGACGTGCTGGACGCCATCGAGTTCGGCGCGAGCGGGTACCTCACCAAGGACCTGACGCCGGATGCGCTGCTCCGCGCGGTGCGAGGTGCGTATGCCGGCGATCTGGCAATCCCGCGGCGGATGGCCGCACGTCTGGTCCGGCACCTCGCCGATCGCGCCCGCCACGCTCCCTCCGGGCACGATCCCTTGACTGACCACGGCCTGAGCTCACGCGAGCGGGAGGTCCTGCGCCTGCTGTCCGAAGGCATGACCGATCGCGAGATCGCCGGGGCGCTCACGATCTCGACCCGAACGGTCGAAACGCACGTCAGCAGCGTGCTCCACAAGCTCGGTGTCCGGAACAGGGTCGAGGCGTCGCAGCACTATCGGGGCGAGGGCTGATCCTTCGGCGGATCGTTCCGCGTTTTCCTTCGGATGGCCCTGGCGGCGGCGATCTGCTCGCGGAGGAGGCGCGCTCGGTCGGCGTCGATCAATACGCCGACGCCGCCGCGGACCATGAGCTGGATCCGATCCCCGATCAGGATGGAATCCTCGATCGAATCGAGCGGGATCGATGCCATCGGCGAGCTGACGAAGAGCAGCCTGGCTGACGTCAGGTAGAGCTCACCGACGGGCCGGCGCTGGCGTCGCGTCTGGCGGCGATCGAAGGTCGCGGCCCCGCGATGCGCGACCAGCCGCTCTCCCGGCAGCAGCGGCCGATGTCGACCCCCGCGGCCGCGCTATCGAGTTCATCGCGGCGACCCATCGCTCGACTGTAGGACCAATTCGTCCGACCCGGGACCCGTGGATGTACCGATCCCAATACCGGTCGCGACTCAGTGGGCCTACGGTAAATCCGTGGCCCGGCCCGGACCTTGGATCCCGTACCCGGCTCCGGGTCATCCCCGGTTACGTCTGGCAGCTGCCTGCGTACGTTCGACGGGTCCGCGCGTCTCCGCGGATTCCCGGGCCGTGCGCGCCTCTCGAGCGCGGCACGACGAGAACAGGTCAGTTCGGCGCAGGTCCGCTGGATGCGGTCCAGATGGAGTGAGGGATCCCATGGCAAGGAAGCTCGCGGCTTTTGTGGCCGCACTGGTGCTCGGGCTCACGACGGTGGGCTCGGCGGCGGCGCAGGTAGCTCCCACTCCAGGGGACGATGCCCCTGCGGTGAGCCTGCCGGCCGGACCGACCGATAAATCGAAGGTACCCCACTACTTCGGGCCGTACCCGAACTGGGCGCTGAGTCCCCTGACGACCGCCGACGTTGATGTCGAAATCGTCGGCGACGGCCTCGGCGCCACCGCGACGGCCACGGTGGGCGCCAACGGTGAGGTCACCGGCATCACGATCACCGACCCAGGGAGCGGTTACACGAACGCCACCGTGAACATCACCGGCGCCGGCACGGGCGCGACCGCGAGCGCGGTCGTCACCGCGTCAAGCGCCGTGACCTCCGTCAACGTCACGGCGGGCGGCAGCGGCTACACCGCGCCGACGGTCACGTTCTCGGGGGGGGGCGGCGTCGTCACGAACACCGTCGTCGGGAACCCGATGATCGACCGCGCCTTCGCCACCGACTACGTGGCGCCGCCCGCGGTTGTTCCCGCCGCGGTGACGCAGGTCGCCAACCATACGTTCTTTGTCACCGCCGGCAATGCGACCGGCGGCAACTTCACCCTGACGGTCGACGGCTCCACGAGCGGACCGATCGCATTCGACGCGTCGGCGGCTGCCATCGAGGCGGAGCTCGCGGGCGCCACCGTCACGGGCAATGGCCCGTCGACCATCGTGTTCAACGCCAACGACCCTGTCGTCTCCATCGACGGCGCCGCGTCGACCCGCGGTGTGGCGGATGCGAGTGCTCCAGTCGGCGCGACGCCTGATGTTTGGAACGTCGACGTCGGCAGCGCCTCCGGCGGCAGCTTCACGCTCGACATCGACGGGACCCTAACCGCACCGATTGCCTGGAACGCGACGGCCCTCGAGGTGGAGGCCGCCCTCTCCGCGCTCAGCGCCGCAACCGTAACGGGCTCCGGTGCGACCGGCGATCCCTGGGTCATGACCTTCACAGCGGCCCCGACGGCCGTCGACGCCAGCTTCGCTGGCCTTACCCGGGCCGCGACGGGCGAAAGTGTCAGCCCCGCGGCCACCTATGAGGCAACAGTCGGAAGTGCCACTGGTGGCACCTTCACCCTGACGGTCGACGGCACTACCTCCGCGGCGATCGCCTGGACACGACCGCGGCCGAGGTCGAGGCCGGGCTGACCCGGCGCGAGCGTCTCCGGTTCGACGCCGTGGGTCATCGTCTTCGCGAACCCGCCCATGACGGTCACCCTCGACGACGCCAACCTGACGCAGCCGGCGGCACCGCTCGTCCCGGTCTTCGTCGTCGTTCCGACGGCACTTCCAGCCGGGAACCTCACCGAGTTCCAGTCGTGGAACCAGGCCACGCCGGGCGGTGCGCCCGTGCCGTCGGCCGACCAGAAGTTCCACGCGTATGTCCTCCGGCCGACCGGAGTCGCGGACGAGTACGACGTCGTCTTCGACAGCGGCGAGCTCACGGTCCCGGCGCTCTCCGGGGTCGCATCCGAGCTGGCGACCTATCCCGTTCGACCGGTGGCGGTCCAGGCTGGCGACGTCCTCGGCTTCTACGGGGCCGGCATCCCGGTCGACACGCTCGTCGGCCTCGACCGCTTCAGCTATCCCGCCCCGGCCGCTCCGGCCCAGGGCGACACGGTGACCTTCGGCAGCGCAGGCTTCCCCGACTTCGGCCAAGCGCGGACCTACGGGTTCGGCGCCAGCGTCGCGGTCACCGCCGGCGCAACCCAGGCCACGGGCACGGTCAACGGCGGCGTGGATGCGGTCACGGTCACCGACCCGGGAAGCGGCTACACAGTTCCCGACCGTCGACTTCGACCTGCCTGACGACCCGAACGGGACGTCAGGCGCACGGGTGGCGGTGCTGCGCCGACCCATCCCTGACTGCAACCTGCACCCGACCCGGACGACCCGCTCACGTCGCCGGCGTGACCGTCACCGACCCGGGCTCCGGCTACACCTCGGCCCCGAAGTCGTGATCCGCGACGGGACGCTGTTCGACCCGGTCAACCACGCCCGTCGCACGGTCACGGCCGGAACGACGACCCTGGAGATCGCCGACCGTCGCCCTCGACACGTTCGGCGCCGGCTACACGTCCGCTCCGACCGTCGACCTTCGGTGACACGCGGCGCGGGCACGGGCGCGAGCGGCGACGGCCACGACCGACTTCGGCGCGGTCATCGGGACTCGACCACACGCGGCCGGCGGGTCCGGCTACCTCACCGGCCGGGCATCCGCAAGTTCGTCGACACCCTGCCCGGTTGGCCTGCCACCGAGCCTGCGCGAACAACCTCGGCCAGTACATCCCGCTCGGCCGAGCCGGACACGACGACGTTCCGCGGCATCGCTGCCGACTACTACGTCATCGGCCGTGGTGCAGCACCGCGACGTCAGATTCACAGCGATCTGCCGCCGACGCTGGTCCGCGGCTACGTCCAGCTCTCGACGGCCGCGTCCCAGGCGAGCAGCCATCCCTGGCCGGTGCCAACACTGCTCTGATGGGACGACGACCCCGGTCCTCATGCCCGACGGGGTCACCCAGGGGCTCGGCGTCGACACCGCCGCACTACCTCGGACCGACGATCGTCGCCCCGAAGGACCAGCCGGTCCGGATCGTCTTCTACAACCTGCTGCCGACGGGCACGGAGGGCGACCTGTTCCTGCCGACCGACTCGACGCTCGATGGGTTCGGGCATGGGCCCGATGAACATGGCCGAGCCGACTCGACGACAGCACCGTCATGGATGACGATCCGCAATCCGGCCTGCAGCGACTACCCGAAGCCGGAGAGCTGCTTCAAGTGACAACCGGGCCGAAGTGCACCTGCACGGTGGCAACACCCCGTGGATCAGCGACGGCACGCCCCACCAGTGGATCACCCCGGCCAACGAGACGACCGCCGTGGCCGCAGGGCGTGAGCGTGCGCAACGTGCCCGACATGCCCGATCTGCACGGCGGCCGATGACGGATGCGCAGACCTTCTACTACACCAATCAGCAGAGCGCCCGGCTGATGTTCTACCACGACCACTCGTGGGGCATCACCCGCCTCAACGTGTACGCCGGCGAGGCCGCCGGCTACGTGCTCAGGGACGCCGACCGAGAAGAAGCTCATCGACACCGGCGACCATCCCCGGCCCGGCCGACAGCATCCCGCTCATCGTCCAGGACCGCACCTTCGTTCCGGACGATGCCCAGCTCGCGGCGCAGGATCCGACCTGGGACACGAGCCGCTGGGGTGGCCTCGGGAACCTTCTGGTACCACCACGTGTACATGCCCGCCCAGAACCCCGGCGACCCGGGCGGCATGAGCGCCTTCGGGCGCTGGATGTACGGGCCGTGGTTCTGGCCGCCGGCCGACGGACGATCCGAACCCGTACTACGGCAAGGACCCGAGGGCCCGACAACGCCGCGCACTGACGACGCCGACGCCCCTGCAACCTGGACGACCCGGCGACGTGGCAGTACCAGACCGACCCGTTCTGCGAGCCGCAGCAGATCCCCGGAACGCCGAACATCTCGGCGGGGATGGAACAGTTCAACGACACGCCGATCGTCAACGGGACGGCCTACCCGACCGTGACCCTGGAGCCGAAGGCCTATCGCCTCCGCATGCTCAACGCGGCGAACGACCGCTTCTTCAACTTCCAGTGGTACGTCGGCGATCCGACCACGGCCAGCACCGGGCTCAACGCCAACGGCGACGCTGATCGGGCGACCGAGGTCGCGCTCGAACCCCGCCGAGCTCGCCGCGGCCCAGACCGATCCGGTGGTCTTCCCGACCCGGTCCAGGAGTCGCGACCGCCGGACCGGACTGGATCCAGATCGGCACCGAGGGCGGCTTCCTGCCGGCCCCGGTGATCGTGGACGGCCAGCAGCCGACCACCTGGATCACCGATCCGACCCGGTTCGACGTCGGCAACGTCGACCAGCACTCGCTGCTGTTGGCGCCCGCCGAGCGGGCCGACGCGATCGTCGACTTCTCGAAGTTCGCCGGCAAGACGCTGATCCTGTACAACGACGCGCCGGCTGCGTTCCCGGCCCGCGTCCCGTCCTACGACTACTACACGGGCGCCCCGGACCTCAGCCCGGTCGGCGCGCCGACGATCCTGCCCGGCTACGGCCCGAACACCCGGACCGATCATGCAGGTCAAGATCGCCGACACCGCCCCGGCTGCCGGCTTCAACCTGTCGAAGCTGCAGAACGCGTTCAGGCATCACGCCGACGGTACCGGCGTGTTCGAGTCGAGCGTCAGCACCCGATCATCGTCGGGCAGGCCGCCGTACAACTCGGCCTACGGCACCAACTTCGTCGCCAGCAGCAACTGCAACACCGCCCGACAGCAACCCTGCACGCGCTGCGACGGGCCTGGTCTCGGATCAACGACACCAGAACTTCGGCTTCAACACCCTGGCGCAACCGAACGCACAAGACTGGCGATCCCCGTCGAGCCGAAGGCGCATGCACGACGAGATGAACTCGACGACCTTCGACGAGTTCGGGCGGATGATGGCGAACCTCGGGCTCGAGGCCCAGCCGCCGACACCCGGGTCAGCAGAACGTCACGCTCGTACCCGTTCGTGAACCCGCCGACGGAGCTCATCGACGCGACGAACCTGCCGAAGCAGAACGTCGCCTACGACGCCAACGGCGCACGTCGCGACGTCAAGTCTCGCCGATCACGTCGGCTCGGACGGCACCCAGGTCTGGAAGATCACGCACAACGGCGTGGACACCCACCCGATCCACTTCCACCTGTTCGACGTGCAGGTGCTCAACCGGGTCACCTGGGACAACATCATCATCCCGACCCGACAAGACCGAGCTCGGCTGGAAGGACACCGTCCGCGATCAGTCCGCTCGCAGGACACCATCGTTGCCCTCCGGCCGATCATCCCCGAGGTCCCGTTCGAAGTCCCGAACAGCGATCCGGCCGCTCAACCCGATGATGCCGATCGGCGCGACGCGATGGGCTTCAACAACTTCGATCCGGCCAGGCAACCCGACGGCGCCGATCACCAACGCAGCTCGTCAACTTCGGCTGGGAGTACGTCTAGCACTGCCACATCCTGAGCCATGAAGAGATGGACATGATGCGGCCCGTGGCTCGGTCGCGCTCGCCGCCGCTCAAGGCGGACAGGCTCACGTGGGTCATCACCGGCAGCGGCAACAACCGCCGGTTCACGTTCACGCTGGAACGACAACTCGATCAACGAGACGTCGTTCGTCGTCCAGCGAAAGGCCGGAGCCGGAGCGTGGGCCAACCTGCCCAACCCGGTGCTCTCGCCGCTCGACCAGCCGAACATCCACGAGACACGCTCCTACACGGACGCGACGTTCCGCTGGAACTCAAGCACCTCGCCTACCGCGTCGTGGCCCAGAACACCATCGGCTACGGCGGGCAGTATCCGTCCATGACCGCCCAGTCGATCTCGCCCGAGGTCGCCGTGCTCCGTGCCCCGACCGGCCTTACCGCCGGCATCATCGGCGGCCCCGTTCGGGTCAACCTGACGTGGACGGACAACGCCGCCAACGAGACCGGCTTCGTCATCGAGCGCTCGCTCGACGGCGTGAGCTTCACCCAGCTCGCGACGGCGCCGGCCCGCAGCAACACGGGCTCGACGTCGTTCACCGATCTGACGGTCGCTCTCGGCACCACCTACACGTACCGCGTGGCGGCCGTCAACTCCGTCGTCGCCGGGAAGTCGGGCTGGTCCAATATCGCCATGGCGAACGTGTCGATCCCGTCCGCGCCGTCCAGCGTCTCGGCGGTCGTCGGACCGAGCCAGGGCGGCAACCGGAGCATCGTCCTCAGTTGGACCGACAACTCCACCAACGAGTCCGGCTTCGTCGTCCAGCGAGCGAGGGACGCCGCCTTCACGACCGGCGTCGCCAGCACGAACGTCGCAGCGAATGCCACCGGCGCCACGATCGGCGGTCTGAGTCGGAACACCAACTACTGGTTCAGGGTCTGGTCGACCAACGCCCTCGGGCCCTCGGCCCAGGTGGATGCGACCCCGTCCCCGATCCTGACCCTTCCGTAGCCACCCTCGACCGGGCGCCGGCCCCGCCGGCGCCCAGGCCCACATCGGCGTCCCCCAGAGGGAGAACACCGTGACCGCCATCAGCAGGCGCACTTTCATCCGCGGGGCCGCCCTGGCTGGAGCCGCAGCTCTCCTGCCGGGAGCCGCTCCGATCGCCCGCGGTCCAGGCGGCGGCGGGATGGGCGGCGGAGGCATGGGAGGCGGCGTCACCATCATCGATCCACCGGTCGGCCAGGCCTTCCGGCAGCCAGCACTCATCGCGAACCAGTCGACGGATCCTGGCATCGTCGAGGTGGCCCTCGAGGCCCGGCGTGCCGCCGTCGACGTCAACGGTGCATCCGCCAACCTCATCACCTACAACGGCGCGCATCCCGGACCACTGATCCGCGCCCGACGGGATCGTCTCCTGCGGATCAACTTCCGCAACGGACTTCCGGACGACGACGCCATCAACTACCTCGGTCACCCCGTCCGGATGACGAACCTCCACACCCACGGCCTGCACGTGTCGCCGGGCGACAACGCCAACGGCACGCACGCGGACAACATGATGGTCATGCTCGCTCCCGGCGAAAACACGGTCTACGAGTACGACCTGTCGAAGCATCCGGCGGGTAATCTCAACTTCTACCACCCCCACATCCACGGCAACGTGTCAGATCAGATGTGGGGCGGCCTGTCGGCCCCGCTCGTCGTCGAGGACGAGGTGCCGGCGCTGTCCGCCTTCAGCGAGAAGGTCATCGTCCTCAAGGACATCACGCTTTCCGGCTCGGAGCCCGCCGCCCACGACTCGCACATGGACTACATGCACGGGCTCGAGGGCGGAACCGTCATGGTCAACGGGCAGGTCAATCCGCGGCTCTCGATCGCGCCCGGACAGGTCCAGCGCTGGCGGGTCGTCAACGCGTCGACCGCCCGGTTCTACCGCCTGTCGCTCCAGGACCACGCCATGCACCTCGTCGGGACTGACGGCGGCCTGCTCGACAAGCCGTACCAGGTCAGCGAGCTCCTTCTGTCACCCGGCGAGCGCGTCGACATCCTTGTCAAGGCGTCGCGCAAGTCCGGTTCGTACAAGTGGTTCTCGATGCCGTATGCCCGTGGCGGGATGAGCGGCCAGCAGCAGGTCACGCTCATGACGCTGACCTACAGCGGCAGCAAGCAGAACCAGTCGATCCCGGCGGCGGTCGACCCGTCGGCCGCGCGCGTGTCCATGGACTTGGGCGCCCTCCCGCGAAAGCGGATCAGCCTCGAGATGGGTCACGGCGGCGTGGCGATCAACGGCATCACCTACGTCGACCACGAGAACTGCTTCATGACCCATTCGGAAACCGGGACGTGGGAAATCTGGGAAATCACCAACGCGAGCGGGATGGACCACCCATTCCACCACCACACCAACTCGGCCCAGGTGCTCTCGATCTCGGGCGGCGACGCCGGCTACCGCAGTCTCTACACGACGGCCCCGGCATGGAAGGACGTCACGATCGTCCCGCGCATGGGCACCGTGGAGCTGCTGATGCCGGTCATGGACTACGCCGGGATGGCGATGATCCACTGCCACATCATCGAGCACGAGGACATCGGCATGATGGGCGTCTGGCACATCATGGAGGGGATGGAGTGACGCCCCGACTTGTCCCCAGCGGAGCCCGGCGGCCGGGAGATCTGCTCCTCCCACGTCCCGCGCTATGGGTCAATCGGCCCGGGTGGGGCGTTTTGTCAACGCTGGGCTCACCCGGCGGCGTCCATAAGGGTGAGATAACCGCACATAGGTATGGTCGTAGGGCCATGAGTTGGGTTACGCTCGCCATGCCATCGAACAGGGGTTGTGTCTACCTGTCGTGAAACGCCTGCTAGCCTGCCTATTCGCGGCGTTCCTGGTGGCGGGACTTTGGGTTCCCGTCGTCTCCGCCGCCGCACGCCCTGCAAAGGTCGTCATCGTCGTTGGCCCGGTTGGGCCCGGCATGACCGACCGCTTCCGCGCGCAGGCCGACGAGGCCGCCCGGATCGCCCGGCGCTACACGTCCGACGTCACCGTGATCGCGTCGCCCAACGCGACCTGGCCGAAGGTCCGGGCCGCCCTGCAGGACGCGTCGGTCGTGGTCTACATGGGTCACGGCAACGGCTTTCCGAGCCGCTACCGCGATTCCCCCTTCCCGCCCACGCAGAACGGCTTCGGCCTGAACCCGGTGGCCGGCGTCAGCGACAGCCGGCACCAGTACTTCGGCGAGAAGTATGTCGGCGACCAGATCAAGCTCGCCAAGAACGCCATCGTCCTGCTCCACCACCTGTGTTACGCCAGCGGCAATACCGAGCCGGGGCTGTCCGAGGGGACGCTCGCGCAGGCGAAGCTGCGAGTCGACAACTACGCGGCCGGGTTCATTCGTGCCGGCGCTGCCGCGGTTTCAGCGGATGCCTACTCGAGTCCGGCCTACATGATCCGCTCGGTGCTCCAGGGCTCCCGCTCCATCGACCGGATCTGGCGCGCGGCTCCGACGGCGCACGGCAACACCTTCGCCTTCAAGAGCAAGCGCAGCCCGGGTTACGTCGCACAGATGGACCCCGATCGGGGGCGCGTCGGGTTCCATCGCTCGATCGTGCTTCGCAAGGGCCTGGCGTCCAGGGACGTTCTCGCCAGCGGCCGCGGCGCTGCGTCAACCGTGGCAACCCCGGCGGAGGAGGCGGAAGCCGCCGAGCCGACCCTGATCGGCCAGGGCATCAAGGTCAAGGCGCCCAAGGTCCGGGGCATGACGACCGCCGCATCCGAGCAGCTGCTGCGGATCCCGCTCAAGGTCAAGGACCGGGACAAGCTGCCGGAAAAGCTCAAGGCGAGTGTCCGCTGGGATCCGATCGACGTCTCGGTCGTCCCGGCCGATCCCGAGGAAGAGGTCCCGGACGAGGAGACTGCCGAACCCGGGGCATCCGCCGAACCGGAGGCCGCACCGGAGGCGTCCCCCACGACCGAGCCGGAGGCGTCCGCCGAGCCGGAGGCCGCACCGGCCGAAGAGCCAGCGGCATCCGCCGAGCCGTCATCCGCGCCGGAGGACGCCCAGGCGAGCCCTGCGGTCGACGAGACAGCCCCGGCGGTAAACGATGCCGGAGCGCCGGCTCCGTCGGAAGAGCCCGCGGGCGACTCCCCACGCATGGCTCGCGAACAGCCCCAACCGACGCCGGAGGAGGCGATCCCCGAGCCGGCCGCACCGCCGGCCGACGTCCTGCTTGTCCAGCCGGAGCGGACTGGCGACGTGGTGCAGCCGGTCAAGGGCTACTACAAGAAGTACGGCGTCGATTTCAAGGTCACGATGCCGAAGGCGGCCGGCCTGTACCGACTCACCGTGACGCTCCATGATCCCGATGGCGTCGCCTACGATGCGGCGACCCAGGCCCTGCTGTCGCCGATGCTCGTTCGGATCGTCGGGCCGTTCGACGCCAAGGTGCTCGCGACCGATGCCGCGACCCTGGACGCGGGCACGAACGTCGACCTGGCGGTCCGCGTCGCCAACCTCGGAACGGCGACGTGGGGCGAGGCGGCGGTCGTCGATCACGGCCGGCGCGGCGGTGGCTCCCCGGCCACGTATGCACAGGTCGTCGGCCACTGGGTCGCGCTCGATGGCGGCACCAGCAACCTCGCCCCGGTCGACGCGTCGTTGCCGACGAAGCTCGAGCCCGGGACGACCGTCGACGCCACCCTCGGCCTCGCGGTGCCGGCGGCGCCCGGCCAGTACCTGCTCATCCTCGACGTCGTCACGCCGGGCAACGGCTCACTGGCCTCCATCGGCGTTCCGCCGACGATGGTCCGCGTCACCGTCCTCCCCGCCTCGTAACGACGCGGCGCGACGCGCCGCCCGGGCCCGGGAGTCCAGCGCACTGCAACGACAGTGCAAGTCGTGTGCCCTGCTGACGGTGGCGGCGGCACGAGCTCACCGCGTAACGCTCCGATTCCGGGTCCCGCACGCGGACCCCGGAGGAGGTCGATATGCAGCGGATGCGACGTCACCCGATGACGTTCCTGCTCGTCGCGGCGATCGCCGTCATGGCGGCGGCGTGCGGCGGGAACGATGCCGGACAGGGCGGGGGCAGCCCCGGCGCAAGCCAGCCTGGAGCGGTCGGAGGGGAGACGGGAGCACCCGGCAGCGCAGGAGCCAGCCCAGCGGGCGAGGCCTCGGGCGAGCTCCAGGTCTGGGCCATGGGCAATGAGGGCGAGCTCCTCAGCACGATGGCCGACCTGTTCATGGAGGAGAACCCGAACGTGACCGTCGAGGTCACGCCGATCGCGTGGGACCAGGCGGTGACCCGGCTGCAGACCGCGATCGGCGGCGGGCAGACCCCGTGCGTCAGCCAGATGGGCACCGACATGATGGGCCAGTTCGTGGCGACCGGCGCCATCGAGCCGGTTGGCGAGGGCATCGACCCGTCGGCGTTCTTCGAAGGCGCCTGGAACTCGAACGTCGTTGACGGCACCGCCTACGGCGTGCCGTGGTACGTCGAGACGCGCGTGCTCTACGAGCGCACCGACATCGCCGAGGCAGGCCGGCATCACCGAGCCGCCCGCGACGTGGGACGACCTCACGGCGACCGCCACAGGCGATGAAGGAGCAGGGCGGCGCCGAGTGGGGCATCGGCCTCGGCACCAAGAACTACCAGGAGTACGTGCCGTTCCTGTGGTCGAACGGCGGCGACATCATGAACGAGGCCGGCGAGTTCACCCTCGACAGCCCCGAGGCGATCGAGGCGCTGACGTTCTACGACTCGTTCTTCGAGGAGGGCCTCGCCCCGAGCGAAGTCCCCGAGGGCTTCGACATCACGCCGGCCTTCGTCAGCGGCACGCCACCCGATGATGTTCTCCGGCCCGTGGCACGTCGGCCTGATCACCGAGGCAGGCGGCGCCGACATCGAAGGCAAGTGGGGCGTCTCGACGATCCCGGCCAAGGACTCGGCGACGTCGTTCGTCGGCGGCGCCAACCTCGTCGTCGTACACGGACTGCGACAACAAGGACGCCGCGTGGGCGTTCGTGAACTTCCTGACGCGGCCCGACATCCAGGTGCGCTGGTACGAGGAGGCCACCGGTCCTCCCGGCCGTCCAGGAAGCGTGGAACGATCCGAAGCTTGCCGACGACCCGAACGTGGCTGTCTTCGGCGAGCAGCTCAAGGACGGCAAGACCCCGCCGGCCATCTCGACCTGGAGCGAGATCGCGACCGCGATGAACGACCAGCTCGAGCGGATGACCGTCGGCGACGCGACGCCGGAGGAAGCTGCGCAGCGCGATGCAGGAGGCGGCGACCTCGATCGGCACCGGGAACTGACCCATGGCCCAGCGCAGCGACGCGGCAGGCTCGGCCGTTCCGGGGGCGACCGGCATCGGTCGCCTCGGCAGCCGGCCTGCCGGCGCGGGGCTCGGCTCGCCCCTTTCGCGCCGACGGCTCCGCGAGCAGCTCATCGGCTGGGGCTTCGCGCTCCCGTTCGTGCTCGTCTTCACGATCTTCCTGGCCGGGCCGATCGTGGCGTCGCTGGTGCTGTCGTTCACCGACTTCGGCCTGCGCGACCTGCGCAACCCGCTCGGCACCGACTTTGTCGGGCTGGCCAACTACCAGGCGCTGCTCGAGGATCCGAAGTTCCACAAGGCGATGATCAACACCGTCTATTTCGTGATCGTGGGCGTGCCGCTGACGCTGGTCATCGGCTTGGCCGTCGCCCTCGCGCTGGACCGCGGGATCAAGAAATTCCGGACACTCTTCCGCGTCGGGTACTACCTGCCGGTCGTGACCAGCATCGTGGCCATCGCCGTGGTGTGGCGGTTCGTGCTCAATCCCGACCAGGGCCTGATCAACCTGCTGCTCGCGCAAGTCGGCATCGACGGCCCGAGCTGGCTGGCCGATCCGATGCTGGCCATGCCGTCCATCATCGCGATGGCCGTGTGGCGCAACCTTGGTCTGGCGATGATCGTGTTCCTCGCCGGCCTCCAGACGATCCCGGCCCAGCTCTACGAGGCGGCCGCGATCGACGGCGCCGGGCGCTGGCAGGCGTTCCGCAACGTGACGCTGCCGCTGCTGCGCCCGACGATCCTCTTCCTGGTCGTGATCACGACGATCGGCTACCTCCAGCTGTTCGAGGAGCCGTTCGTCATGACCGAAGGCGGCCCGCTCGACCAGACCCTGTCGATCTCGATGTACATGTACCAGCAGGGCTTCGAGTTCTTCAACCAGGGCTATGCCGCCGCCATCGCGTGGATCCTGTTCATCCTCGTCGCGATCGTGGCCGTGGTCCAGATCCGCCTGCTGCGGTCGGAGGCGTAGCGAGATGACTGCTCAAGCACCCGGGCGCCATCCCGACCCGGATCCGACCGTTCTCGCAAGCGCCGTCCGAGGAGAGCCGCGCGGCGGGCTGACGCCGAAGAGCATCGTGGTCTACGTGCTGCTCTTCTTTGGGCTGCTCGCGATGATCGGCCCGTTCCTGTGGATGCTCCTCGGCTCGTTCAAGGAGCAGAGCGAGTTCCTCCGCACCCCGCCGACGTGGCTCCCCGAGAACCCAACGCTCGATAACTACCAGCGCCTCCTCGACCGGCTGAGCTTCCCGCGCTACTTCTTCAACTCGATCCTCGTTGCAGGCGTTGTCACGGCCGCGAACCTGGTGTTCGCGCCGATGCTCGGCTACGCCCTCGCGAAGCTGCGCTTCCGCGGCAAGGGCCTGCTCATGGGGCTCGTGCTGTCCACGCTCATGCTTCCCGCGGCAGCCACCCTCGTGCCGCTCTTCGTGCTCATGAGCAAGCTCGAGCTCGTCAACACGTACCCCGGGCTTTTCCTGCCGTTCCTGGCCGGGGCATTCGGGGTCTTCCTGACACGCCAGTTCTTCCAGGGGCTCCCGGACGAGCTCCTCGAAGCGGCGCGGATCGACGGCGCCGGTGAGTTCCGCATCTTCTTCAGGATCGCGATGCCGCTCGCGGCCCCGGTGCTCGCAACGCTCGGGATCCTGACGTTCCTCGGCTCGTGGAACGGCTTCATCTACCCGCTGGTGATGGCGACGTCGCCGGAGATGTACACGCTCCCGGTCGCGCTCGCGACGTTCGCCATCGGCCAGAACCAGGCCGATCACGGGATGCTCATGGCCGGCTCGGTGATCCTCGTCGTGCCGGTGCTGATCGTCTTCGTCCTGATGCAGCGCTGGATCACCGAGGGCATCGCCACCACCGGCCTGAAGGGCTGACCCAAGCGACCACCGCGATCCCCAACCCCGCGAACCCTGGAGGACGGCTGATGCCCCGCCGACCCGCCGCACTGCTCATCGCCCTTGCCCTGCAGCCTCGCGCGCGCCCGTCGCCGTGCACTGCCGCCGACGACTCGGCAGGCCTGTCGAGCGCCGCAGCGCGAGACGCTCCTGCGCTACGCCACCGACACGTGGGCGGGATTCGTCGCCATGACCGATCCCGAAACCGGCCTGCCCGCCGACAGCCTCGCCGCCGACGGCACGCCGAGCGTGCAGACCTCGACGACGAACATCGGCGCGTACATGTGGAGCACGGTCGTCGCCGAGGCGCTCGGCATCATCGAGCCACGACGAGGCGGTCGAGCGGCTCGCGACGACGATCTCGACGCTCGAGACGATGGAGCGCCACGAGCCGAGCGGCCAGTACTACAACTGGTACGACCACACGACGGGCGAGAAGCTGACGGCCTGGCCACCGACAGGCGACCCGCTGACGCCGATCCTGTCGTCGGTCGACAACGGCTGGCTGGCGACGGGCCTGCAGGTCGTGACGAACTCGGTCCCGGAGGTGTCCGAGCGGGCCGCCGCGCTGTTCGACAGCATGGACTTCGGCTTCTACTACCGGCCCGAGGTCAACCGGATCGCCTTCCACGTCGCGCCGAGCACGGGCGCATCGCCGTGCTGCTACGACACGATCGTCAGCGAGAGCCGGATCGCGAGCTACATCGGGATCGCCAAGGGTGAGCTGCCGCCGAAGGAGTACTTCGGTGCGTGGCGGACCTTCCCGGAAACCTGTGACTGGAGCTGGCCCGAGACGAAGCCCGTCGGCTTCAACACCACGTACCTCGGCGTCAACGTGTTCGAGGGCGCCTACCCGTACGAGGACTTCCTGGTCGTGCCCGGCTGGGGCGGCAGCATGTTCGAGGCGCTGATGCCGGCGCTCTTCGTCCCCGAGGAGAAGTGGGCGCCGCGCAGCTGGGCGATCAACCATCCGCTGACGATCACGGCGCAGATCCACCACGGCCTCGTCGAGGCCGAATACGGCTACTGGGGCTTCTCCCCCGCCAACGTCCCCGAGGGCGGCTACACCGAGTACGGCGTCGACGCGATCGGCATGAACCCCGAGGGCTACAAGTCGAACAACGATGCGACCTACGTCGATCGCGGGTTCGAGGGCTGCCCGGGACGCGAGCCGAAGCCCGACCCGCCGCCATCCGCGTATACGAACGGCGTGGTGACCCCGCACGCCGCGTTCCTCGCCCTGCGCTGGGCGCCCGACGCGGTGATGGAGAACCTCGCCAACCTCGAGGCCGACTTCGACATCTACGACCAGTGGGGGTTCCGCGACTCCGTCAACGTCGACACCGGCGACGGTATCGCAGGCTTCTACCTGTCGCTCGACCAGGGCATCGTGATGGCCGCCATCGGGAATGCGCTCGCGGGCGACCTGCTGCGAGATGCATTTGCCACGAAGGAGTTCCGCAAGGCGCTCAAGCCCGTGATCGGCATCGAACGGTTCAATTCCGGCCCGCGGAGCGCAGTGGATTACGACCCCGCGCCGTGACGGAAACGCGGCGGCGCGCGGCAAACCCGCGGATCGCCTGGTTCGAGACCCTCGGCGCGCAGACCGAGCGCGACCGACCGGCGCCGGACGTCGTGCTGCCGCCGCCCGACGAGGTGCGTGCCGAGCGAGGTCGCGGCCAGGTCACGATCCACTGGACGCCGGTCGAAGGTGCCGCCGGCTACCTCGTGTGCCGCGCGGACCGCGGGACAGAGATGGTCCCGATCGATCACGGGGGCGGGGACGTCCTTGCGGTCCCGCACGGGCCGTACGTGGACACGACCGGCGACCTCGATGCTGCGACCGCCTACGCGGTGGCGAGCCTTGCCACGATCGACGCGCCGGTCGGCGAGACGTCGACCCCGGCGGCGCCGGTGCCACTGGCGACGAAGCAGCTCGGACGAGTCGCGATCCGGGTGGACGCGGCCGCCGACGTCGGCCCGGTCGCCCGGCCGTGGCGACCGTGCATCGGCTCGGAGCACCTGGCGCTGCTGCTCGATGGACCGGGGCCGGGCAACCTGTCGATCGGCGACGACCTCCTCGAGGCGTTCCGGATCGTCCGGGCCGAGCTCGGCGCGGAGATGGTTCGTGCTCACGGCATCCTTCATGACCGGTTGGGCGTCTACCGCGAGGAGGACGGCCGGCCGGTGCACGACTTCAGCCGGATCGACGCCGCATTGGATCGGCTGCTCGAGACCGGGCTGCGCCCGATCATCGAGTTGTCGTTCACGCCGGCCGACCTGGCGTCCGACCCGAACCGCACGGTCTTCGACTACCGCGGGATCATCTCGCCGCCGCGCGATCTCGGCCGGTGGCGCGACCTGGTCGAGGCGCTGGTCCGGCATCTCGTCGATCGCCACGGCCGTGACGAGGTCGCCCGCTGGCTGTTCGAGGTCTGGAACGAGCCGAACCTGCAGGTGTTCTGGACCGGCACGGAGACCGACTATTTCGACCTGTACGACGCCTCCGCAGAGGCGGTCAAGGCGGTCGATCCAGCCTTCGAGGTCGGAGGACCATCCACCTCGGCCGTGGGCTGGGTCGACGACCTGCTGGAGCACGCGCGGCAACGGGTGGTCCCGCTCGACTTCGTGTCGACCCACACCTACGGGGCTCCCCCGCTGGATCTGCGCCCGGTGCTGGCTCGGGCCGGCCGGCCCGACCTGCCGATCTGGTGGACCGAATGGGGCGTCAGCCCGAGTCATGGCGCACCCGTCAACGACAGCGTATGGGGCGCGCCACTCGTCGCCCGCGGGATGCGCTCGGCTGCCGGCCGGCTGCATTCGCTCTCGTACTGGGTCGCGTCCGACCAGTTCGTCGAGCTCGGTGCGCCACAGCGCCTGTTCCATGGCGGGTTCGGCCTGCTCACGGTCGGAAACCTGCGCAAGCCGCGCTTCTGGGCCATCTGGGTCCTCGAGCAGCTCGGCACCCGCGAGGTCTCCTGCGAGCTCGAGGGCGACGGCGCGGGCAGCCTCGTCGAGGTATGGGCGTCGCGCGACAACGACCGCATCGCGATCGCCGTCTGGAACGGAACGCTCGACCAGGGCAAGACGGACGGCGACCCCGACCTCGGCCGCGACGTCGCGCTGTCGATCGGCGGCCTCGAACCCGGGACGTACCTGCTTCGTCACCGGCGTCTCGACGCGGACCATTCGAACATCTACGGGTTGTGGCAGGAGTTCGGTGACGACGACTGGCCCGACGACTTCGGTTGGGAGCGGCTGAAGGAGCGGGACTACCTCGAGGACTTCGAGCCGCCGGCCTCGCTCGAGGTCGGCCCGGACGGTCAGGCGAGCCTCGATTTCCCGCTGCCGATGCCCGGAATCTCCCTGATCGAGCTCGAGCGATCGGCGCTGCCTGCGCACTGAACGCGAGCAGTTCGCAACGAGCACGGGGCTTGCCGATGCACCGGGCCGTGTGCCGTTCTGGTTCGATGAGCGGGATGGAAAACCACACCCCTGACCGTCCGCTTCGGATTGCCCTGGTCTCGACGCCGATGCTGCCCGTTCCACCGCCCACCTACGCGGGCACGGAACGGGTGGTCGCCGCGCTTGGCGACGTGCTGATCGAGCGTGGCCACGAAGTCACCCTCTACGCGCCCGGCGATTCCGAGATCAGCGGTGGCACGCTCGTGCCCACGATCGAGCGCAGCCTCTGGTCGACCGAGTACCGCGGCGACATCTCGGCGCACGTGTCGATCAGCCTGGCCAAGGCATGGGCCGATCACGAGCGCTACGACATCATCCATTCCCACATCGAGACGATGGGGTTCCTGTTCGCGCGGCATTGTCCAACCCCGGTCGTGAGCACGCTCCACGGGCGGCTCGACCAGGCAGGCGCGCCGGAACTCCTGGACGAGTTCCGCGACATCCCGCTCGTGTCGATCAGCGACAGCCAGCGCCGGTTCAGTCCCGAGTCGAACTGGGTCGCGACGATCCACCACGGGCTGCCGTTGGAATCGGCCCCGTTCAGCGCGGAGCCCGGCGACTACCTCGCGGTCGTCGGGCGGATCACCCCGGAGAAGGGCATCGAAGAAGCCATCGAACTCGCCCGCCGCACCGGCCGCAAGCTGCGCATGGCTGCGAAGGTCTACGACGAGCACGAGCAGGCGCACTTCGCGGATGTCGTCGAGCCCGCGCTGGAGGATCCGGACGTCGATCTCGAGTTCCTCGGCGAGGTCGATCCGAAGGCCCGCGACCCGCTCTACGCGGGCGCCCTGGCCACGATCATGCTGGGCGCGTGGCCCGAGCCGTTCGGCCTCGTCGCGATCGAGTCGCTGGCGACCGGCACCCCCGTGATCGCACGCCGAGCCGGCGGGCTGACCGAGACGATCGAGCACGGCGTGGACGGCTTCCTGGTGGACGACGTGATCGAAGCGGAGCTGGCCGTGCAGCGGGTTGCCGAGTTGGACCGCCGGCTGATCCGCGAGCGGGCGCTCGAGCGCTTCTCGCCGACCCGCATGGCCGAGGACTACGAGGCCATCTACCGCCGCGTCATCGCGGAGCGCGAGCGCACGCCGACCGCGGCCTGAACCGGACGGGAACTGGCAGGTATCGGCGGTACGATTCGGGCATGAGCGACACCATCCACGATCCCGGACCGGACGCCGCAAGCGAGCGGCTCGACGGCGTGTCACCCGACATCGCCGCGTCGCCCCTCCGGATCGGCGACAGCGCCACGATCCGCATCGGCACCGCGTCCTGGACCGACCCGACGATGACCGCGGCCGGCGTCTTCTACCCGGAGGGCGCCGACAATGCCGAGGAGCGCCTGAACTACTACGCGAGCAGGTTCCCAGTGGTCGAAGTCGACTCGACCTACTACGCCCTGCCCGTGCGGCGCACCGCCGAGCTGTGGGTCGAACGCACGCCGCCGGACTTCGTGTTCGACATCAAGGCCCACGCGCTGATGACCGGCCAGCCGACCGAGACGAAGCGGCTGCCGAAGGACCTCCGCGCCGCGCTCCCCGCCGAGGTCGCCGAGAAGCCGCGCATCTACGCCAAGGACCTCCCGGACGAGCTGCGCGACGACGTGTGGGCGTGGTTCGCCGACGGGCTCGAACCGCTCAGGGAGGCCGGCCAGCTCGGCTCGATCCTGCTCCAGTACCCGCGCTGGTTCTTCACCTCGTCGGAGAACCGGGACGAGATCGAGGGTGCCGTCGAACGCCTTCGGGCGGTCGGGCTGACCGGCTCGGTCGAGTTCCGCAACGCGACCTGGTTCAACGAGAAGAACCTCGACCGCACGATGCGCTTCCTCGGCGACCGAGCGATCCCGATCGTCATGGTCGACGGCCCGCAGGGCTTCAAGTCGAGCGTGCCACCGATCGTCGCGACGACCTCGCCCGACCTGGCGCTCATCCGCTTCCACGGCCGGCGCACCGAGACCTGGGAGAAGCAGAACCTCAAGACCGTGGAGCGGTTCCGCTACCTGTACGACGACGACGAGTTGGGGGACTGGGCGCCGAAGGTGCGCGAGGCGGCCGCGCAGTCGAAGGACATGCACGTCCTGTTCAACAACTGCTACGCCAACTACGGCGCGACGAACGCCATCGAGTTTGCCCAGATGCTTCTCGACCTGGAGGCTGCCGAGCAGGCCTGACCGTCCGGTTTCGCATTGCTGCGAGACGGCGCCTCACGATCCGTCGCTATCCTGCCCTCATGGCAGAGTCCCACTTCGTTCCCGGTTTCCGGCCCAGCGATGATGCCCTCCACTTCCCGAACAACTTCCCGTCCGGACCGACGATTCGCCTCGGCCCGCTGGATCCGCGCATCGTCGGCATCGGAGATGCCTCGAGCGGGTTGTGCGGCGGGATGAGCTTCTTCGTCCGGCGGCGGTTCGCCACCGGCGGCCCCGTGCCGGCAATGACGACCGTCCCCGGCAACGGCTCCGACCTGTTCCAGCAGCTCGTCCGCGAGCAGGTCCGTTCCCTGCGCCTCGGGGTCGTGCCGATGCGCTTCTGGCGACTGGCGTCGATGAACGCCGCGGATCGAGCGGCCCGCACGCGCGACCGGGAGTGGCCTCAGATCAAGCAGGCCCTGGACGACAACAAGCTGACGGCGATCGGCCTGATCCGGGTGGCGGGTACCAACCCGTTCAAGCTGACCGGCAACCACCAGGTCCTGGCCTACGGATACGAGATCGGCGACGACGGCTCGATCCGTGTCCGCGTCTACGATCCGAACCACCCCAACAAGGATGACGTGTGGGTCCCGATCGGCGGAGCGGGCAAGCAGTCGACGGGCGAGCCGGTCCTCGGCGTGGTGGCCCTGGACTGAGCCTCGCCGTGGGACGATAGCCCGGACCGACGATGTCCAGCGCGTCCCTCGACCGATTCCTGGCGGTGCTCGTCGTGCTGCTTGCCACGACGGGACTGGTCTCGCTGCGCACCGGGGACCCGGGCGGTGCGTGGCTGTTCGTCGCGCATGGCGTCCTGGCCGGGCTGCTCGTCGTCGCACTCGTGCTCAAGGTCCGCCGGAGCGTGCCGCGTGCGGTCAGGGGGCGGCACTGGTGGCGACTCGGGCTGGGACTCGTGATCACGATCGGCGCCGCTGCGGCGCTCGCCGCCGGCTACCTGTGGGTCGCGCTCGGCGAGATCGTCTGGCTTGATGTCGCGGGGTTCATGCGCTGGACGCTGCTGACGGTGCACGCATGGATCGGGCTGGTCCTGGTGCCGCTCGTCGTCCTCCATCTGCTCCCCCGCCGCTGGCGGCTCCTGCGGCCCGCGTCCGGTGCGATCGACAGACAGCGGGCGCGGCTCCTGACGCGCCGATCCGTGCTCGTCGGCGGCGGCCTGCTGGTCGCGGCGGTCGGGATCCGCGGCGCTGCCGACGGTGTCGAGCTGGTCCGCGGCGGCGAGCGCCGGTTCACCGGCTCGCGCTGGCTGCCGCCCGGCGGCATACCGCCGCAGACCACGTTCTTCGGCGAGCCCGCCCCATCGATTGACGCTGCCCGCTGGCGCCTGCGAGTCGGCGATCGCGCGTTCGCCCTCGACGAGCTGCGCGGCCTGGGCTCGACCACCCGGACGGCCGTGCTCGACTGCACCTCGGGCTGGGCGCTCGAGACCGACTGGCAGGGCGTGCCGCTGGTCACGGTCCTCCAGGCCGCGGGCGTCCCGGTCGACGGCGACGTCGTCGTCCGCTCGGCGACCGGCTGGGCCACGCTCGTGCCGCCCGGCGAAGCGGCGGACTGCCTGCTTGCGTGGGGCTGTGCCGGGGCCGACCTCCCGGCCGGCAACGGCGCGCCGCTCCGACTCGTCGTACCCGGTCACCGCGGGCTCGACTGGGTGAAGTGGGTGGCCGAGATCGAGACGCGCGCCGGCTAGCCAGCTAGACCTTCGGAAGCTCCTGGAGGTCCGTCTGTGCGGCGGCGAACAGGTCGCCGACCTGCTCGACCCGCTCGACGACGTCGCGGATCGTCCAGCGGTTCGGTCGCAGGTCGGGGTCGTCCAGCTCCTCCCAGGTGATCGGCGCCGACACCGGCGCACCGGCCGCCGGCCGCACCGCGTACGGCGCCACCAGCGTCTTGATCGACGCGTTCTGGGTGTAGTCGAGGCGGGCTCGTCCCTTCCGGCCGGCCTTCGCCCACTCCCACGAGACGAGGTCGGGGACCATCGCGCCGACCGCCTTCGACACCTTCTCCACCCACGCGCTCGTGTCCGCGTACTCGTACTTGCCGGGCACGACCGGGATCCAGGCCTGGATGCCGCGCTTGCCGGTGAGCTTCGGGTAGGCACGGACGCCGAGGTGTTCGAACGCGGTCCGGTACAGCCGCGCGAGGGTGACGGTCTCTTCCCAGGTCGTCTTGTCGCCCGGGTCGATGTCGACCAGCGCGAAGGTCGGGCCGCCACGGGTCTTCCTTCTTCGACGTCCAGGCGTGGATCTCGAACGCCGCCTGGTTGCCGAGCCAGCACATCGTGGCGACCCGATCGGCGAGCAGGTGGGTGTTCGGCTTGCGATCCTCGCGCTCCTCGACCCCGGTCTCGACCCAGCGGTTCAGCCAGCCCGGTACCGTGTCCGGCAGGTCTTTCTGCCAGAAGCCGGGGCCGCCCACGCCGTTCGGAAAGCGGTTCAGGTTCAGCGGGCGGTCAGCGAGGTGCGGGAGGATCGTCGGGGCGATCCGGGCGAAGTAGCGGATCAGCTCCCGCTTCGTGATCGGCTCCTCGCCCGAGCCTTCGAGCGGCGGGAACAGCTGCTTGTCGAGGTTGGTGAGCTTGAGGTCCTCGCCGCCAACCCGCCATATGCCCTCCTTGCCGAGCCCGTCGAGCGCCTCGAGCTCCTCCTTCGTCGCGACCCACGGGTGCTCGGGCGAGCCTGTCTTCGGTGTGGCGGGGGACCTGGGCATCGGGGGACCTCCATCGTCTGCCTGCGGGACCGCCGACGCTTCGGCGGCCTGCACCGCCTCGCCGGTCTCGACCGCCCGCTCACGAAGCACGGTCGTCGGGTCGCGGCCTTCCTCGATCCCCTTGAACGAGGTCTGCCGAACGAGGTTGTCGCGGGACCAGCCGCCGAGCTCGGCACGGATCACGAGCTCGGGCCTGACCCACGTCACGTTGCGCAACTCGCCCTTGCGCTCGGGTGCGGGGTCGAACGGCGGGTCGTCGGTTGCAAGCGGAGCCAGGCGCTCAATGAGGCGCTTGCGGGTCGCGCCCGTGAACCCGGAGCCCACCTTGCCGGCATAGCGCAGCGCCCCGTCCTCGTAGACACCGATCGCAAGCGCGCCGAGATCGCGGGCATTCCCTTCTCCGGGCGTCCAGCCGCCGACGACGAGCTCCTGCTCGGGCCGGATCTTGATCTTGAGCCACGCGCTCGAGCGACGGCCGGGCTCGTAGCGCGAGGTCCGCAGCTTGGCCACGATCCCCTCGAGACCACGCTCCTGGGCGGCCGCATGGAAGGCCAGCCCGTTGGTGTCCACGTGCGACGCGAAGCGGACACGGGGATGCTCGCGCAGGACGGTCTTGAGCAGGCGCTTGCGCGATTCGAGCGGCACCTCGAGCAGCGACCGCCCGTCGTGGTAGAGCAGATCGAAGGGCTGGTAGACGAGCGGCCCCGACGTGCGCCGCCCGCCCGCGCGCAGCTCGCTGATCCGCTCCTGGAGGAGGCCGAAATCCGGCGCGCCGTTCTCGTCGAGCGCGACCACCTCCCCGTCGACGATGGCCTCGCGGGCGTCGATCCAGCTCGGGGGTGACAGCAGCCGCCCGAAATACGTCTCGGCGTCCTTGAGGTTCCGGGTGAACAGCCGCACGTCGCCGGCGCGGACCACGGCCTGCACGCGAAAGCCGTCCCACTTGATCTCGAACAGCCAGTCGGCGTCGTCGAAGGCCTTGCTGGCGAGGGTGGCGAGCATCGGTTCGACGTGGTTTGGCATCCGCGCCTCGCGTGCCCGCGACAGGTCGATCTCGGCCTCGCCGGCGGGCGCCTGGCTGATCCAGATCGCGTCCTTGTTGACCTTGACCTCGTCGTTCGTGCGACCGGTCTTGACGCTCGTCGGGAAGTCCTCGGCGTCCCAACCCTCGAGGGACTCGGGCCCGCGCTTGTGGATGAGCAGCCATTGCTCGGAATCGTCCTCGAATGGCCGGCCGGTCTCCGCGCCGCGGCGGCCGCCGGTCCGGACGATCGTGAACCGGCCACGCAGCTTCTCGCCCTTGAGCACGAACTTGAGCTCGCCGTCCGCGATCGCCTTGCGCCCGTCGAGCGTGGGCGCCTCCCCTTCCCAGGTGCCCCAGTCCCAGACGATCACGTCGCCGGCGCCGTATTGCCGCGCGGGGATGACGCCTTCGAAGTCGAAGTACTCGATCGGGTGGTCCTCGACGTGGACCGCCATGCGCCGCTGGGTCGAATCGAGGGTCGGGCCCTTGGGGACCGCCCACGAGACCAGGACGCCCTCGATCTCGAGCCGGAAGTCATAGTGCAGGCGCGTGGCACGGTGGCGCTGGACAACGAATTGGCCGGATCGTGAGGGCCCGGTGCCATCACGTTCATCCGCGTCCCGGGCGTCGCCCGCGGGCTCGGGCGTCCTGGTGAAGTCGCGCTTGCGGTGGTAGTCCTTCAGCGGCACGGGATCAAGTGTGCCGAAGAGCACGCGGAGCGGCAAAGGGTCGGCCGGGCCGAAGTCGCAGCGATGGCGATCTCTGCCACCTACGGTTCTGCCACGTACGACAGCTGCGTACTCGGCGTGGAATCCGACGGAAATGCGACCTGCGATTAGCCTGATTCAGCTAACTCGCGGCCGTATTTGGGGCGGCAGGCTCGTCTAGCACGCGTGGGATGCGTATCTGGCAGAAATCCCCGAAGGCCTGGTTGACGCCGCTACGCGGACTTGCGCTTGCGGCGCGACCCTGATGCCGCGGCCTCTTCGTCCTCGTCGCTCTTCGCCTTCGCGGCGCTTCGGCGAGCCGCGGGCTTGGCCTTCTCGCCCTTCTGCGCGCGCTGCTCGCGGGCCGCCTTCGCCTCCGACACCGAGACCGGTTCCTTGCGCGACGCCGTGGCGGCGCTGACCGACGCCTCCAGCGCGGCCATCAGGTCGATCAGCTTGCCCTCGGGTTCGGGCTCCTCGACCTCGACCGTCTCGCGGCCGTCGACCTTCGCTTCGATGATCTTCTCGAGCGCCTCGCGGTACTCGTCCTTGTAGTCCTCGGGCCGGAATTCGCCGGTCATCGCGGACACGAGCTGCTTGGCCATGGCGACCTCGGCCGGCTTGAAATCGACCCCGTCCTCCGGAAGGTCCAGCTCTCCGGTCGAGCGGATCTCGTCCGGCCAGTGGAGGGTCGTCATCAGCATCGTGTCGCCGAACGGGTCGATCGCGGCCAGGGCCTCACGGTCCTTGATGACCACCTTGCAGATCGCCGTCAGGTCCTCGTCCTCGAGGACCTGCCTGAGCAGGTAGAACGCCTTGCGGCCGACCTTGTCGGGCTCGATGTAGTAGGCGCTCTTCACGAAGCGGACGTTCGAGTCGGTGCGCTCCGCCTTGGTGAACTGCTCGATCTCGATCGAGCGGACGGTCTTGAGCGGCACCCGTTCGAGGTCCTCGTCGGTCACGACGACGTACTCGCCGGGCGAGTACTCGTAGCCCTTGACCGTGTCCGAGCGTGAGATGACCTCGTCCTCGACCGGGCAGAAGATCTTCATCTGGATGCGCGACAGGTCGTCCTTGTGGAGCATGTTGAAGCTGATGCCCTTGGACTCGGTCGCGAGATAAAGCTTCACCGGGATGGTGACCAGTCCGAACTGGATGGCCCCCTTCCACATCGCTCGCGCCACGGCACTGAACCTCGTCGATGCACCCGACGCAACCAGCGACAACCCGGGCCGCTGGAGCCGGGACGGTCACGATAGCGCACGCGGGCAAGCGGGGCCGCTGCCCGGCCCGCGCCGGACGTGACGGGTGTCTCGCAGTCGCGATCGCTAGCGGCTGACCACGAAGGCGTCGAGGCCGACAGCCTTGCGCGCGCTGCTGGTGACCGTGCGGAGCTCGATGGTCCGGGTCGCGCTGGACGACCAGGCCCGCGAGAACACCGTCTGACGCGCCTTGAGGCTGGAGGCCCACAAGCTGATCTTGCCGACGTACGCGCCATCGATGCGCACCTCGACCCAGGCACGGGACGGGCTGCGAGGCATGACCACCGCGATTCCCTTCCCGGTGAACGTGTAGCGCGCCTTCGCACCGTTGCTCGTCGTGCTCATCAACGTGTCCGACGTGGCGGAGGATGACGAGTCCTTCTTCCATGACGCGCTGTAGTGCACTGATGGACTTCGGTCGCTGGTATGGGTCAACTTGTACGGCACGCTCGTCGTGGCCCACGTGCTCCAGTTGCCGGCCGCGTCGTGCGCGCGGACGCGGAACTGGTATGAGCTGTTGAAGGCCAGGTTGCGGACCACGGTCCGGACCGAGCCGGACGTCGCGATCGTGCCGGTCCAGTCGCCGCCGTCACGACTCCACTGGCTCTCGTAGCCCGAGATCGAGCTCGACAGGTCATTGGCAGCTGGGCCAGGTGATGACCGCGGGTGCGGAATCGGCGTTCAGGGCGACGTTCGTCTTCACCTGGGCCGAGGTCGGCGCAAGCGCGGTCGGCAGGTCCTGGCCAACGGTAACCGTGGCGACGACCTCGCTGATGCGTCCCTGGTTCCGGCCCTTGACGGTGATCTCGTACGTGCCGGCCGCCACCGAGTCGGGCGCAGTCACGTTGAGCAGCGCCGACTTCGCCGACCAGCCGAACACACTCGCGCGGTCCAGGCTTGCCGTCCAGCCTGCCGGGATCCCCGACACATACAGCCGGACGCGCTCGAAGAACGTCGAGCTGCGATTGATCGTGATCGGAATGGAGGCAGCCCCGCCGGACTCGGGCACGGCGCCCGTGGTCGGGGCGCTCAGCGAGAACGTCCCGAGCGGCCCGAGCTTCGACAGGTCGAGCAGCTTCTCGTGGGTCGAATCGGGGTCGGTGTACGTCTTCCAGTTCGAGTTGCCCAGGTACTGGAGGGCTTCCTTGACCTCGCCCGGCGTTGCCAGCGGCCTGCTTGCCTTGTAGAGCGCCGCGGCGCCCGTCACGTGTGGCGTCGCCATCGACGTCCCGGACGAGTAGCCGTACGTCGAGCCGGGCTTGGTTGACCAGATGCACTTTCCGGGGGCGATGATGTCGACGTCGCCCCCGTAGTTGCTGAAGTTTGCGTACGTGTCGTCGCTGTCGTAGGAGCCCCACGAGTAGCACAGGTTCCCGCCGAGGGCACCCGGCTTGCCGTCGGTGTCGGCCAGGGCCGAGACGGTGATGACTTCGTTGTACGCAGCAGGAACCCAGCGAGCGGCGCTCATCCTGTCGTTGCCGGCGGCGGCAACGACGGTGATCCCGCCGTTGACCACGCGGCAGATCGCCAGGTGCAGGATGTCCCTCTCGGAAGCTCCACAATCGGATTTGTCGTCGCCGCTCTTCGCGACGCTCATGTTCGCGGCCTCGATCAACGGTCGGGCCGGGTCGGCCGGATCGCGCTGGGCGAGCATCCAGTCCAGGCCGCAGACATACCAGGACAGCAGGCCGTACCCGTCGTCATTCAGGATCTTGACGGCCCACAGCCGGACGCCCGGCGCAACGCCGACGACGCCAGTCGTGTTGTCCTTTGCCCCGACGGTGCCGGCGACATGCGTACCGTGGCCCTGCACGTCGCGCCATGCGCTCCTGTTGGTCGTCGAGCAGTTGTAGCCGCCAACGACGTTGAGGTCGGGGTGGCTGGTCTGGATCCCCGTGTCGACGATCGCCACGTCGGCGTCCACCCGCTCGTCGACGCCGTTGAGCTTCGCGATCGTGTTGCTCTTGGTGAACACGCGCCGGATGCCCATGGGCGTGTGCTGCGATTCGACCTCGATGACTTCATCGGGGACGACCACAACGACGCTCGGGTCGGACTCGAGTGCCTTGCGCTGCTTCGAATCAAGTCGGGCGCTGAAGCCGCGGATCGTCTTGCCGAAGGTGCGCTCGGCCTTGATGCCCTTCTGGCGGCCCATCCGCTCGACGGTTGCGCTCGTGTTTGTCCCCGCGTCGAGGATGACGATGTAGCGGCCGGCCACATCCGGGCGGCCGCGTGAATCGTCGCCGCCCGTTGCGGGCGTCTCATCCGCGGCGGGAGTCGCCTCGGGGGACGATGTCGGTTCCACGGCCGGCGGATCGCTTGGCTCGGGCTCGGGCGACGCGTCCGGAGGCGCGGGCTCGACCGGCTCGGTCGGGTCGGGAGTTGCCTCGGGCGTCGGTTCCGCGGTCGCCTCGGGTGTCGGTGTCGGGGGTCGCGACGGGCTCGGCGGAGGCCACGGGAGGCTCGGTCGGGGCCGGCTTCGCGGCCCGTACGGGCGCGACGGCCGGCACGACCATCAGGGCGGCAAGGAAAATCAGGCTGATCCGGCGACGCATCAGGGTCTCCGCTTCGAGTGGGGCGACGGAGGAACACGTCCGGTGAGCGGAAGGTGTTCGTCGCCAGCCTCGCGGCGGATGCCCGGCGGGCCTAGGACCCGGTGGTCCCGGTCAACGCTAGTGATGCGGTCCTAGATGGTTCGGTACCGATAGGTCAGCAAAGACGCCATTTCAGATCGGTCGCGGACGGTTCAGGCGAAGGCGCCGCTGAGCACCCGAGCGAGCGCGCTCATTCGCGCGATCCTCGGGCTGATGGCTAGCGCCGCGTCGCCTCAGCCCTCGGAGAGCTCCGAGACGGTTAGTCAGGTTCGAAGGTGGCTAGTTCCCGGCTGGATCTCGGTCTCTGCCTCTGCGACACGAGCCAGGATGTTCGAGCGCATCACGTCCAGACCAGACCAGATCTGTTTGGTGGCGGTCGAGATCGAGGTGAGCTGCGACTTCAGCGTCCGGACCGTGTCCAGCTGCTCCCGGATCGCGGTCAGCGCCGCTCCGATCGCCGCCGCATCGACTTCGACCTCGTGCTCGTCGAGCGTGGCGAGGGCGAGCAGGCGCGCCAGTCGGACCGCCGCCTCGACCGTGGCGGCGTCGGGCGCCTCCGGATCGACGACGCAGTACACGTCCGTCCCGACGATGGCGAACGGCGCGATCCCGCTGGGAGCGTGTGCCGCGCTGAAGACGACAAGGCCGACCGCCGCCCCTCGGTTCTCGCGAGCCTCCCGCAGCTCCTCGCGGATCGCGCGCATGGACATCGGGCGGTCCTTCGCCTCGACGACGACGCGCAGGTCCGCGCCCCGTGCAACCCGCGAATCGATCGTGATCACGAAGTCGCCCTTCTTCGACTTCAGGAGCGCACCCGTCTCGGTTCCCGTCCGATCGAGCAGGTCGCCGGCTCCGCGCGCGAGCTCGCCCAGGAGCGCGTCGAGCGCTTCCTCGAAGTCCGCGCCCTTCGCCGCGGATCGGGCACGTTCGGCGCCACGGGCTGCGGCAGCCGCCTCGATCGCCACCAGGCGCTCCTCGATCGCCTTGAACCCACCGCTGATCTCCTCGCGGAACTGGTACATCGGCGAGTTCAGGCGCGTCGGATCGAGCAGTACCGCCAGCTTCGAGGCGTCGCCGTCGAAGTAGCGCTCGAGCATCCGGCCGATCCGGCCGATCGCGCTGTCGCGCTTCGACTCGTCGAACAGCTCATCGACCATGGCGCGCAGGGCACCGCGATCCCCGAGGAACCGCTCGAGCGTTCGCGGCAGGCGCCCGTCCCCGTCGGCGAAGTTCGTGCGCAGCGTCTCCTCGAGCGCCACGGCGGCGCGCTCGTTGACCTGCTCGGTCTGGCGCAGGACGCGTTCGAACTCGGACCGGACGACGTCGACGTTGACGCTCACGCCCGCGTCCTGGAGCGCAATCAGCCCGATGCGCAGGGCGCGTTCGACGAATGCCGGCCGCTCTTCGGCCGGGCGATCGCCGAGCGACGCGGCGAGCGACGGGTCGTGGAGGACCAGGCGGTCCACGACGATCCGGTCGCCCTGCACCTGGACGCGGGCCGACGCGGGGGTTCCATCGGCGGTCGACGGCAGCGGCACGAGCGTTCTGGCTTCCATGGCCCGAACGGTGCGCGCGTCCCGTGACATCTAGGCTGTCACGGCGTTATTGAATTGCCGCGTACGATGCGCGCTACAGCCGCTTCCCGTCGCGGCACCGTCCAGAGGTCACCCCACCGTGCAACCGGCTCGCCGCGCTCGCGTCCGCATCGCCGCCTTCGTCATCCTGGCGGCGCTCACGGTCGCATCGACGGGGACAGCACTCGCCGCTGATCGGAGCGGCGTCCAGTCCGCCGGCCGCCCTGCGTGGGACCGGCGCACCGACGATGCGGTCCGGCTCGTCGTCACGTTCAGGGACAACGCCTCTCGCTCCGACGCCCAGGCGTTCGAGGGCTCAGCCGTCTCGCTCGTGACGTTCGAGCGCGGCGCCAGGCGGGCGATCTATCAGACGACCCGGACCGCGCTGCGCTCCGAGAAGCGCCGCCTCGAGCGCGATCCGTCCGTCCGCACGGTGCAGGTCAGCCACCGTCTGTATCGGGCAGCGGATCCGGAGGACGAGCAGTTCTGGGATGAGCTGTGGGGCCTGCACAACACGGGCCAGACCATCGAGGCATTTGCGGGTCTCGCGAATGTCGACGTCGACGGCCGCGAATCGCTGGGCGTGTCGACCGGTACCGGGGTCGTCGTCGCGGTCATCGACGACGGCGTCGACTTCAGCCAGCCCGATCTCGCCGGCCAGGCGTGGGTCAACCCCGGGGAATCCGGCGGCGGCAAGGAGACGAACAACGTCGACGACGATGCGAACGGCTACATCGACGACGTCAACGGCTGGGACTTCTGCCACGACGACAAGACCCTCCACGACCCCGGCGACGACTTCCACGGAACGCACGTCTCGGGAACGATCGCGGCGAAGCTCGACGGGGCGGGCATCGTCGGCCTTGCGCCGGGCGTGAAGATCATGGCGCTCAAGTTCCTCGGCGACGACCCGGCCTGCGGCTGGGACGATCAGGCGATCGCGGCCATCGAATACGCGACGTCCTTCGGCGTGCGGATCTCGAACAACTCCTGGGCTCGCCCGGCGAGCTCGCCGCCGTTCGGTGATCCCGCCGACGACGTTCCGCTGCGCAACGCGATCGAGGACTCGGGGATGCTGTTCGTCGCGGCAGCCGGCAACAGCGGTCAGGACCTCGACAGCGTCAGCAGGCCGAGCATTCCGGCGTCCTTCGACCTGCCGAACATCCTGAGCGTCGCGGCAGTCGACAACACCGGGCAGCTCGCGTCGTTCTCGAACTATGGCGAGACGAGCGTCGACGTGTCGGCACCCGGAGTGAGCATCGCCTCGCTCGTCCCCGCTTACGACGGCAACGAAGCCGGCTACTACTATCTCGACGGGACGTCGATGGCCGCGCCGCACGTCTCGGCGATCGCGGCGGTGGTCGGCTCCCTGACGCCGTCCATCCTCACGACCCCGACCGACCTCAAGAAGCGGATCCTCGACACCGCCAAGAACGTGGGCGACACGGGCGGCATGACGCTGACGGGTCGCGTCGCGAGCGCCGCCGCGGCGATCGACCACACCGATCCGACGGCATCAGCGCCGAACAGTTACTCATTCGTCACCGGCATCGCGATCGGCAGCGCGATCTCGACGCGGGTCCGCTGGCCGGCGGGCACCGACGACCTCAGCGGCGTCGCCTCCTACGCGCTGCGCCAGTCGGTCAACGGTGCCGGCTGGACCACCGTCACCGCCTCGACCTCGGGCCTGTACTCCGACCGCTCGCTCACGTTCTCGACCGCCTACCGCTACCGGGTGCGTGCGCAAGACCGGGCAGGCAACACCGGCGAATATGTCGACGGTCCCCAGGTCCGCTCGAAGCTGACCCAGCAGAACGGGACGGGGGTGACGTACGGCGGCACATGGACCACCGCGAGCTCCTCGTCGGCGTCAGGTGGCAGCACGCGCTACGCAACGAAGTCCGGGGCGTGGGTCCAGTTCAGCTTCACCGGACGTGCCGTTGCGGCGATCGTACCGAAGAGCACCGGTCGCGGCGGCGCGAAGGTCTACGTCGACGGGACCTACGTCGGGACCACCAGCGCCTACCGCAGCTCGTCGCAGTCCAAGATCGTGTTGTTCGCCCGGAACTGGGGCACGTCGGGCAGCCACAAGGTCAAGCTCGTCCTCACCGGCACGGCCGGCCATCCACGCTTCGACATCGACGCGTTCGCCTACCTGCAGTAGCCGGCGTCAGCTGCCCCGGTAGGTCGTCATGGCGTAGGGCGCCAGCAGCAGCGGGACGTGGTAGCTGCGGCCCGTGTCGGTGATGCGCAGGTCGATCGCGAGGCGTGTGAAGAACGACCCATCCTCGTGGGCGATGTCGAACTCCAGGCGATAGTCCCCGGCAACGAGGGGGCGCTCGAGCAGGTCGTGGATGCGCCCGTCTCCGTCGGTCAACGCCTGGGTCATGCGGATCGGGGCCCCCACGCCGACATCGAGGCGATACAGGGTCACGTGGACCCCTTGCGCAGGCGCACCCCGTTCGGTGTCGAGAACGTGGGTCGAGATCGTCGGTGCGCCGGGAGCCTGTGGGTTGGCCACGCTATCCTCCGCGCATGGGTACGTTGCAAATCGAGGTCGGCGACCTGCACTTTAGCGCCCGCTGGGAGGCGGCCGCGCCGCAGACGATCGAGGCCATCCGACGGATGCTGCCCATCGAGTCGAAGGTGATCCACTGCCGCTGGTCGGGCGAGTCGGTGTGGATCCCGTACGGCGACTTCCGGCCGGGCATCGACTACGAGAACCACACCTCGCACCCCGCCCCCGGGATGCTCGCGATGTACCCGGGCGGCATCAGCGAGTGCGAGATCTTCTTCCCGTACGGGGCGTGCACGACGTCGTCGAAGGTGGGCCAGCTGGCCGCCAACCATTTCGCGTCGATCGTTCCCGACGACGGCTGGCAGGACCGCCTCCGCGAGATGGGACGCCGCACGCTGTGGGAAGGCGCCCAGCCGATCCGGATCGAGGAGGTCGGCTAGGCGGTGGATCCGAACCTTCGGCCGCTGTTCGACACCATCTTCATCATCGTGATCACGATCGTGTTCGCCCGCTGGTGGCAACGTCGTCAGCGAGCCGAGCAGCGCGCGCGCGAACGCGAACGACGGGCCGACGCGCCCGCCGAGACGAGCACCCTGGAGGACCCGGAGCGGCCGACCGGGCAGGACGACCACGCCGCACCGCATTAGCCACGGTCCTACCATGTGGTAGCATCTCGCTCGTGCGACGCCGGCCTGGATCTCGACTTTCCCTGCTCTTCGAGCTGTACGCGGCGTCGCGTTCCGCCGGTGAGCTGGTTCGCGAGGCGATGATCGATTCGCCGCTGACGCCCGAGGAGTACGCGGTCTACAGCGTCCTGTTCGACGAGGGCCCGCATGCTCCGACGGAGCTGGCCCGGCGTACGGGCATGCCGCCGACGTCGATGTCGCATTTCGTGCGCGCGATGTTCGAGCGGGGCCATGCGGAGCGCGCCCTGTCACCCGCGGACCGCCGCTCCTACCGGATCGTGCTGACCGATGCGGGCCTGGATGCCCAGGCAGCCGCGAGCGCCGCATTCAGCGAGGCCGACGCACGGTTCATGGGCGCCCTGGCGACCGACGAGGAGGAGACTCGCGCCGTCCTCCGCGGGATCGGGCGCGCAGCGACTGTCGCGCGGGAACGCCTGTCCGCCGATTCCGCCGATCAGACCGCCTGACGCCAGCCACGTAGGAGATGCCGGTGCACGCCGCCCGCAGGAAAGTACCATCTGGCAGTATCGTCTTCGTGGTGATCGGGCTCCTTGGGGTTGCGTGCGGTTCGTCAGCACCGTCCGCCCCGTCCGCCGCCGCGACGCCGCAACGTGCGACGGCGACGCCGAGCGCGATGGCCGCCGGCGGATTCCGGGCCGACGTCGAGGCGATGTTGGAGGCCCGGGACACCATCCACCCCGACGGCTGGTTCGGCATGGATCGATCCGAGTGGATCGCGGCCGCCGACGAGGTCGCCGCTCGAGCCGATACCCTGTCCGACGACCAGCGCCTCGTCGAGCTGATCCGTCTCGCCGCGATGCCGACCTGGAACGGGCGCGACGGCCACAGCGGCATCTGGCCGTTCACGCCCGACGACGGAACGCACCTCTACCCGGTCCGCTGGTGGCGCTTCCCCGAGGGCCTGGTCATCACCGCGGCTCGGGCGCCGTACGAGGACCTCGTGGGCGCTCGCGTGGAGGCGATCGGCGGGCGACCGATCGATGAGGTGCTCGGGCTCGTCGAGCCGCTTGCGCCCCGCGACAATCCGTCGAACCTGCTGGCGTTCAGCACGCTCTTCCTGCGGGTCAGCGAGCTGCTGGCGGGGCTCGGCGTGATCGACGAAGCAGGCCCGACGGCGTTCACGGTGGTCGGGCGGGACGGCGTCCGGCGCGACGTGACGATCGAGCCGGTCACTCCGGCCATCGAGGACGCGTGGGATTCCGGGCTGCCCCACCGGCTCGCCCCAACCGACGCGCCCTGGCTGCGCGACCAGGACGAGACGCTGTGGTGGACGTTCCTCGAGGATTCCGGGACGCTGTTCGCGCAGTTCAACGCCGTGCGCGGCGACGCAACCGACGTCATTGCCGAGATTCGCGAGCGCGCACAGGCCGACGACGTCGAGCGCGTGGTGATCGACCTGCGCCACAACAGCGGCGGCGACAACACGACGCTGGCTCCGCTCGAGCTGGCGCTCCGCGACCCGGCGATCGACCGGCCCGGGAAGCTGTACGCGATCATCGGCCGCGTGACGTTCTCGGCCGCAGCGAACTTCGCGACCGATCTCGAGGGGGCCACCTCGGTCACGTTCGCCGGCGAGGACATGGGCGGGAGCCCGAACCTGTTCGGCGACACGCGTCCCGTCACGCTTCCCGACAGCGGCCAGATCCTGCGGATGGCGGCCCGCTACTGGGAGCGCAGCACGCCCGACGACATGCGGATCACGATCGAACCGGAAATCCGCGCCGAGCTGACGGCGGACGACTACTTCGCCGGGCGCGATCCGGTGCTCGAGGCGATCCTCGCCGCGTCGTCGAATTCGGACTGACATCCTGCCCGGGGTGATGCCCGGGATCGCTATTCTCGCGGGGTGACGATCGAACCTGGCGGGGCTGACCTGCTCGTCCGCGGCGGAACCGTTGTCGCCGCGGCCGGTTCTCGCCGTGCCGACGTGCTCGTGACCGGCGGACGGATCGAACAAGTCGAACCCGATCTCGATGGGCTGACCGCGTCCGCCCGGGAGGTCGTCGACGCGACCGATCTCCTCGTCCTGCCGGGCGCCGTCGACGTGCACACCCACACGCGGGTCGCCACGGACGCCGAGCCCGACCGCTTCTTCCAGGACTCCGTGGCCGCAGCGTTCGGTGGCACGACGACGTTCCTGGCGTTCAACAACCCGGGAACCGGGTCGTCACCGGCCGCGGAACGGTCGCTCGTGGCGGGGATGCGCGAGTGGCGGACCGCCACCGAGTCGGACGCGGCCGTCGACTTCGGGCTGAGCCTGGCGATCTCGGGCCGGATGGACGACCCGATCGCCGAGCTGCCGGCCGTCGTCGATGCCGGCGTCGCGACGTGCAAGGCGTTCATGGTGTTCGACTTCCGGCTCGACCCGGACCGCATCTTCGAGGCGATGCGGGTGCTCGGCGAGCGTGGCGGCATGCTCCAGGTCCACTGCGAGGACCCGGTCCTGATCGACGCCGCCGTCGACGCGGCGCTTCAGCGTGGTAACACGGCAGCGCGCTACCACGCTGCCACGCGATCACCCGAGGCCGAGGCGGTCGCAACCCACCGCGCGATGGCCTTCGCCGGCGCCAATGGCGCGCCCGTCTACGTCGTGCACCTCTCGTCCGCCGCAGCGCTTCGCCACGTCCGCGAGGCGAAGGCGGCCGGGGTGCGCGCGTTCGCCGAGACGTGCCCCCACTACCTGGCGCTGGATGCGACCCGTTACGACCAGCCGGACGAGCTCGACGTGGCCTGCGCGATCATCTCGCCGCCCCTTCGCGAGCGGGCCAACTGCGACGTCCTGTGGGACGGCCTCGCGAGCGGCGACCTCGACCTGGTGGCGACCGACCACGTCCCGGACCGCCGTTCGGTGGAGAAGGCCGGTGCCGTCTCGGGGATCACCTTCGACGGCATCAGCAACGGGGCGCCGGGGATCGAGACACTGCTGACCGTGGTCCACAGCCGCGGCGTCGCACCTGGCCGGCTCACGATCGAGCGCATGGTCGATCTCCTGGCCACGACCCCCGCGCGGCTCTTCGGGTTCGAGCGGAAGGGCGCCATCGAGCCGGGACGGGACGCAGACCTCGTTCTGTTCGACCCCGCGGCGCGACGGACGGTCCGCGCCGCCGACCTGCATCACACCAGTGACTACACCCCGTACGAAGGACTCGATGCGGTCGGCGCGGTTCGCAGCGTGTTCGTGCGAGGCCGGGCGGTCATCCGCGACGGCGCATTCGTCGGCCGCCGGGGGTTCGGACGGTTCGTCGAGCGTGGTCACGCCGGGGACGGCTAAAGCATGGACCGCCTGAGGGGACGCGGGCTGCCGCTCGCCCTCGTTGCGTTCGCGCTCGTGGTGCTGGTCGTCCAGTTGACCGGCCTTACCGACCGCCCGAGCGGCTACTACCTCGACGAGTCGTCGTTCTCGTGGAATGCCTGGTCGCTTGTCACCACGGGCGCCGACGAGCACGGCCGGCCGTGGCCGATCTTCTTCGAGTCGTTCGGCGACTGGAAGACCGCCCCGTACATCTACCTGCTTGCCGCGGTCTTCGCCGTCACCGGCCCGAGCATCCTCGCCGCACGCGTCGTTTCGGCCTCCGCCGGGGTTGCGGCCATCGTATTCATGGGCGCGCTGGCATTCCGCATGACCGGGCGTCCGCTCGTCGCCGTCCTGACTGCTGCGATGACGCTCCTCCTGCCATGGACGTTCGAACCGACGCGGCTGGCCATGGAGGTCGCCCTGATGCCCGCCCTCGTCGGGGGATTCCTGCTCGCGCTCCAGGCGCGCCCGCCGGGCTCCTCGCGCTGGTCGATCGTGCTGCTCGCCGCGATCCTCGCGCTGCTCACCTACACGTACACGCTTGGCCGGCTGCTCGGCCCGCTGCTCGCGCTTGGCCTGCTCGTCTACGTGAGCCGCGACCGCTGGCGCGCGGTCGCGGGCACCTGGCTCGTCTTTGGCCTACTCCTCATCCCGTTCCTGTTGTTCAACCTGTTTGCGCCGGACGCGCTGCTCGTCCGCCTGACCGAAGCCGGGTACCTCGGACGGCCGCTGCCCGAGGTGGCCGGCACGTTCGTCACCCAGTTGCTCGGCAACCTCGATCCCTACCGCCTGCTGGTGACCGGCGACCCGAACGAACGGCACCATGTCCTGGGGATCGGTGGAAGCATGCTTCTCGGGGTCCTCGGCTTCGCGCTCATCGGCATCGTCGTGGCGATTCGCCGCTTCACCGCCGAACCATTCCTGCGCTATCTGCTGTTCGGGCTCGTGGCCTCGTTCATCCCGGCATCGCTGACGCTCGACCCGTTCCACGTCCATCGCCTCATCGCCGTCCCGATCTTCGCGATCGCCCTCACGATCCCGGCGCAGGAGTGGCTGCTGGGCGGCGCAGGCACCTCCGGCGCCGCGCGAAAAGGGGCGTTCGCCGTCCTCGCCGTCGCGGTCGTCGTGCAGGGCATCTGGTTCCAGGTCCGCTACGACGAGATCGCGCGCAACCGGGGCGGCTGGTTCGACGCCGAGTACCCGCGGCTGCTGGACGCCGCGCTGGCGACCGGGGCCGACCCGATCTACCTCGAGGACGGCATCGTGCCGACCTATGTCCACGGCTACTGGTACGGCGCCTTGCGCGGCGTTGGGCCGGAGCGGTTCGTCCACCTGCCACGCGACACGCGCGCACCGTCCGGCGCGGTCGTCCTGAGCAGCGTCACCGACTGCACACCATGCGAGGAGCTCGGCGTCGGCGGCTTCTACAAGCTGTACCGCATACCCTGACCGGGGAGCGACAGGGAGGACGATGCGCGACGAACGGATGATCCCGGTGCCCGGTGGCCGCCTGTACGCCGTCGGAGAGGGCGACGGACCGCCGATCGTGCTGCTGCACGCAGGCGTCGTCGATTCGCGCGTGTGGGAACCGTTCGTTCCGCTGCTGACGGACGCCGGCTATCGCACGATCCGCTACGACGCCCGGGGGTTCGGCCGCTCGGCAACCGAGGACGTCGAGTTCAGCCGCGTCGACGACCTGCTCGCCGTGCTGGACGCGTTCGGCTATCGAGCGAGCGGCCCTCGTGGGCAACTCGCAGGGCGGTCAGATCGCGCTCGACCTCGCGGTGAGTCACCCCGATCGCGTCGCGGCGCTGGTCCAGCTCGCCTCGGGCATCGGCGGCCTCGACGTCCAGATGTCGCCGCGCGACGAGGCAGTCGAGCAGCGCTATGAGGAGATCGACCAGGCTGGTGACATCGAGGCCCTGACCGATTTCGAGCTTGCGCTGTGGGGCGCGGGGGTCGACCAGCCGGTGGAGCGGCTACCCGGGGAGGTGCGCGCGTTCCTCCGACCGATGGTCCGCGCGACGAACGATGCGGGCCGCGTCTTCGGTCGCAAGGCGCCGCTCGACCCGCCCGCCGCCGAACGGCTCGACCGCCTGACGATGCCGATCCTGTTCGTCCACGGCGCGCTCGATTTCTCGTACGTCGAACTGTTCGGGCGCCATCTCGAGGCGAACGTTCCAGGCGCTCGTTTCGTGGTCGTGCCGGGCGTCGCGCACCTGGTCGCGGTCGAGGCGCCGGCTGAGATCGCTCGCCTTGTCCTCGACCTCGTCCGCCCGCTCGGCGACTTCGGCCGGCCTGCCTAGTCGAGGCGCGAGTAGGCGGGCAGCGTCAGGAAGTCCGGCGGGGTGTCGGTCAGGACGAGCGAGTCGAGCACCTCGGTTGCCTCGGCCAGGCGTCCCTCGTCTGCGCCGCCGAGCCGGGCCAGCTCCTCGTCCCGGACCTGCCGGTACAGGCCGTCGTCGACCACACGCCCGTCGTCGAGCGCGGTGCCGCGCGCGCGCCACAGCCACAGCAGCGAGCGGGCGATCTCGGCGGTCGCGGCATCCTCCATCAGGTTGTCGATCGCGGCCGCGCCGTTGCCGCGCAGCCACGAGTCGAGGTACGCGAGCGCGACCCGGACGTTCGCGCGCAGGCCGGCCTCGGTGACCCGGCCGCCCTCGACGCGCAGGTCGAGGAGCTGTTCGGGGGTCACGGCCACGTCCTCGCGCAGGCGGTGCTTCTGGTTCGGCGCGTCGCCCAGCACCCCGTCGAACACCTCGGTCGCGACGGGGACGAGGTCCGGGTGCGCGACCCACGTGCCGTCGAAGCCGTCGCCGCTCTCGCGCTCCTTGTCGTCGCGCACCTTGGCGATGGCCGCGGCGTTGACCTCGGGGTCGCGGCGGCTCGGGATGAACGCGGCCATGCCGCCGATGGCGTGCGCGCGGCGGCGGTGGCACGTCCGCACGAGCAGATCGGTATAGGCGCGCATGAACGGGACCGTCATCGTCAGCTGGGCGCGATCCGGCAGGTCGAGCGCCCGGTCGTGGCTGAACGTCTTGATCGAGCTGAACAGGTAGTCCCAGCGACCCGCGTTGAGCCCGGCCGCGTGCTCGCGCAGCTCGTTGAGGATCTCGTCCATCTCGAATGCCGCGTGGATCGTCTCGATCAGCACCGTGGCGCGGATCGAGCCGCGCGGAATGCCCAGCGCTTCCTGGGCGTGGACGAACACCTCGTTCCACAGGCGCGCTTCGTGGTACGACTCGAGCTTTGCAAGGTAGAAGTACGGCCCGGTCCCGCGCCGCAGCCGTTCCGCGGCGTTGTGGAACAGGTACAGCCCGGCGTCGAACAGCGAGGCGGACATCGGCTTGTCGTCGACGAGCACGTGGGACTCGACCAGGTGCCAGCCGCGGGGTCGAACGAGCAACGTCGCGAGCCGCTCGCCGAGGCGGTACGTCTTGCCCTCGGGGGATTCGAACGTGAGCGTCCGGCGCACCGCGTCGGCGAGGGCGGCCTGCCCGCCGACGACGTTCGCCCAGGTCGGCGAGAGCGCGTCCTCGAGGTCGGCCATGAACACACGCGCGCCGGAATTGAGGGCGTTGATCATCATCTTCGGCTCGGCCGGGCCGGTGATCTCGACGCGCCGGTCATCCAGGTCGGCCGGGGCCGGCGCCACCGACCAGTCGGCGTCGCGGATCTCCGCGGTCTCGGGCAGGAAGCCGAGTCGCTGCGCGCCGGCGCGGATCGCCTTGTCGCGCTCGTGGCGGCGCTGGAGGAGGTCCTCGCGAAGCGGCTTGAACCGTCGTTGCAGGTCGGCCACGAACACCAGCGCGTCGTCGGTGAGGATGCGGTCGCTGCCCGGTACGGCTCCTCCGGTCACGTCGATGCCGGGAACGCTCATCGTTCAGCCCTCCCCGCGGCGGACGGTCGCCTCGATGAGCCCGTGCGGCTCGGTCGTGGCGATGAAGATCTCGTTGTCGTTCTCGAGCCCGAACGGCGACAGGTCGGCGAGCCAGTGGTGCAGGTTTGGCAGCGCCATGCGCACCTCGGCCACCTCCTCGTGCCGTTCGAGGATCGCGCGCGCCATCAGCCAGATAGAGGTCTGGACCGACGGGCTGTCATGGTCGGCGAAGACCTCGAGCAGCGTCGCCTGGACCGCAGCGTGGAGCGCGTCCGAGGCGAGGTCCGGCGAGCCGTAGCGCCAGATCGCGGTGACCTTGGTGGCCATGATCCGGTCGTCGGTGTCGCGCAGAGTTGTGTACTGGTCGCGCGGGAAACCGCTGAACGCCGAGCGCGCGGTCTTCATGACGACGAGATCCTCGACGCCGGCCTCGATCGTCGTCCCGCCGAGGGCGGCGACCACGGTCGCGACGCGCGTTCCGCTGCCGGCGCGGACGAAGGCATCGGGCGCCGGCCCGTTCGGCGTGGCGATCGGCGACCAGCCGTGCTCGCGGATCGAGACGCTCGCCCGGTCGACCTGCTCGAACGCGAGGAAGTGGTCGGCGAGCGCGCGGCCGTAGGCTTCGAGCGACCCGTCGAGGTGTTCCTTGGCGAACGCGTAGGCGGTGTTCTTCATCGTGTCGGTCGCCACGACCAGCTCGTTGTCGCCGTCGACGTGCGCGGCCGTGAACTCGCCTTCGAGCGCGATCGCCACGGTGAGGTCGCGCAGCCGGTGGGCACCCGGCCCGCGGACCACGCGCACCAGGCGGATCTGCGCCTTGCCGTAGCGGTTCGCGCCGAGCTCGATCATCGCGCTCCCTCCGCTGACAGCTTCGCATGCCGGTCGATCGCGATGTCCACCACCGCATCGAGTGCCCGGTGCAGTTCGTCGTCGCGCGGCCGTTCCAGCGCGGCCTCGAACCCGGGGATCAGCGCCGCGCGCGGCCGGCCGGCCACGAACACGCAGTAGCGGAAGCCGAACCGTGCCTCGTACGCGGCGTTGAGGCGCTCCAGCTGCGCGGCGACGCGGGCACGCTCGGTCTCGGCCGCCGCGTCTGCGGCGTCGCGGTCGTAACCCTGCTCGACGAACGACAGCGCCGACACCGATCCGGGTGGAGCGCCAAGGCGCGGATGCGCATCGATCAGCTCGATCTGGTCCGCCTCGGGCATGGCATGGGCGATCGATCGGGCGGTGGCGAACAACTGGTCCGGCGTGGCGAACGGCCGCGCCGCCGCGAGCCGCGCGAGGAACTGCGGCGCACCCTCGAACAGCGGCGCGACAGCGGCCTCGAATTCGTCGGCGGGCCCGACCTCGAGGTCGATCACCAGCCGCCGGCCTCGCGCACGAGCCGATGGAGCACGCGCGCGGCGACCGTCCGACGGTAGTCGGCCGTCGAACGGACGTCGTCGATCGGCCGGAGCTCGCCGGCCAGCGTGTCGGCCGCGCGGTCGGCCGTCCCCTGGTCGGGCTCGGCGCCTTCGAGGACGGCCTCGGTGGCGGCCGCCCGGATGGGCCGGTCCGCCACGGACCCGAGTGCCAGGCGAACCTCGGTCCAGCGGCCGCCAGGCTCCGTCTCACGCCGGGCGAGCGCGAGCACGACCTTGCTGATGGCCTGGGCGCGGCGCGTGCCGACCTTGCGGAAGCGCAGCTCACGCCCCGGCACCAACGGGATGCGGATTCGCAGCAGCAGCTCGTCGGGCTCGAGCGCCGTCGTGCGGTAGGCCACCCAGAACGCGCCTGCGGGGATCGTCCGCTCACCGCGCCGCGAGCCGGCGACGAACTCGGCGTCGGTCGCGAGCAGGACCGGCAGCGAATCGCCGGCCGGTGAGGCATTCATCGCGTTGCCGCCGATCGTGGCGCGGTTCTGGATCTGCGCCGCGCCGATCGTGGCCGCCGCCTCGACCAGGGCCGGCACCACCTCGCGGCACAACGGGGAGTGGCGGATCTCGCTGAAGGTCGTGAGCGCGCCGAGCACGAGGCGGTCGCCGTCGAGTCCGATGCCGCGCAGCTCGTCGAGCCGCCACAGGTCGACCATCCGCTCGGGGACCGGCCCCAGCTCCCCGGTGAGCTGGACCATGACGTCGGTCCCGCCCGCGATCGGCCGATGGGGCGCCTCGGCGAGGGCCGCGTAGGCGTCGTCGAGCGAGCGCGGGGTGACGATCGGCGGTTCGACGGGCATCGTCAGCGCTCCGGGCTGCGCCTGCGACGCAGCGCGGCGAGGCCGACCAGGACGAGGCCCGCGAGGATCGCCGAACCAGCGGCAAGCTGCGCGGGTGAGGCGCCGACGCCGATCCGCTCGGCGTACTCGTCGGACTCGGGATCGTCAGCGTCCTCCGGGTCGGCCATCGGGATGCGAAGCCGGTCGAACTCGCCGTCCTTCACGCCGCAGGTCCTTCCGGCCCGTGGGCGGCGGCGGCGATCGAGTCGATGATCTTCGTGTAGCCCGTGCAGCGGCAGAGGTTGCCGGCGATCGCCTCGCGGATCGCCGCCTCGTCCGGCCCGCCGCCGTCGTCGAGGTACGCACGGGCCGCCATCAGCATCCCGGGCGTGCAGATCCCGCACTGCGCGCCGCCCAGCTCGAGGAACGAGGTCTGGAGCTCGTCCAGCTCCGGCGTACCACCCGGCGTCGAGGCCGGACGGGCGAGTCCTTCGACGGTCCGCACGATCGAACCGTCGACCTGGCAGATCGGCACAAGACACGAATCGACGACGACACCGTCGAGCAGGACCGTGCACGCCCCGCACTCCCCTTCTCCACAGCCCTCCTTCGTGCCGGTCAGCCCGAGGTCCTCGCGCAGGACGTCGAGGAGGCGGCGCATGCCCGGGACGTCGATCTCGGTCGGTTCGCCGTTGACCAGGAAGCGGACCGTGCTCATCGCGCCTGCCCATCCCACGGCCGATCCGAGGGTTCCTCGCCGCTCGGCTCGTCGCCGTCCGGCTGGACGCCGCGCAGCGGGAGCGGGTCGGTCGGCGCGTCGGGCCGCGGATCCGGCCCGCCCTCGATCGGCGCCTCGATGGCGGCTTCGGTGGCCTCGCCGCCGGGACGCCGTTCCGCGCCGTGGAGCGCCGCCAGGATCTTCTCGGGCGTCGCCGGCAGGTCGTGGATCCATACGCCGGTCGCGTCGTGGATCGCGGCCACGACCGCGGGCGCCCCGACGTCCATCGGCAGCTCGCCGACGCCCTTCGCCATGTGCGGCGCGTCCGGGAACGGCGCTTCGACGAGGATCGCCGTGATCCGTGGCGCGTCGAGCGCGGTCGGGATGAGGTAGGTCGCAAGCCGGTCGTTCACGTAGCGGCCGTCGCGGACCTTCATCTCCTCGATCGTGGCGTAGCCGACCGCCTGCAGCGTGCCTCCCTCGACCTGGCCCTCGGCCAGCACCGGGTGGATGACCTTGCCGACGTCGTCCGCGGCCACGACGTCGAGCACGGACACCTCGCCCGTGTCGAGGTCCACCTCGACGTGCGCCACGCATGACGCCCAGCCGAACGCCGGGTACGCGTCGCCCCGGTACGTCTCGTCGTCGAACGACACGTCGGGATACGGCTCGAAGCGCTGGTCGACGCGCAGCGGCCCGTTGGAGGTGGCGTAGTCCCGGTAGCTCGCCGCGAACGATTGGCCGGTCGCCGCCTCGACGGTGTCGCGCAGCCGGCGCGACGCCGTGATCAGCAGGCCACCGACCACCATCGCGGTCCGCGAGGCAACGGTCGGGCCGGAGTCGGGCACGAGCGCGGTGTCCTGCGGGGCGATCTCCACGTCGTCGTACGCGACGCCGAGGGCGTCGGCGACGAGCTGCGGGAAGATCGTCTTGGTCCCCTGCCCCATCTCGGTCGAGCCGGTCAGGATCTCGATCCGGCCGTCGCCGGTCAGCTCGACCGCCGCGACCGACGCGAGCTTGACCTCGCCCGACCCGGTGAACCCGGCGCCATGCCACGCGAGCGCGATGCCGACGCCCGGCGCACGGCGCGCCAGCCCGGTCCGGTACGGCGCCTCCGAGGTGGCTGACCGGGCCTCCGACGTTCGCTCGCGCATGCGCTCGAATTCGGCGGCCTCGGCCGCGCGCTCGAGCACCTCCTCGCCCGCCACGCTGTGACGGAGCACCTGCCCGGTCGGGGTCGTGTCGCCGAGCACGTACACGTTCCGGCGGCGGATCTCGAGCGGGCTCAACCCGACCGCCTCGGCGAGCCGGTTGAGGTGGGTCTCCGCGGCGAACTCGGTCTGCGGGGCGCCGAACCCGCGAAACGCCCCGTTCGGTGGCGTGTTCGTGCGCGTGGCGCGGGACCGGATCCGGACGTTCGGGCAGCGGTACGGGCCACCGGCGTGCAGCGCACCGCGCGACAGCACCACCGGCGTCAGCGTGCAATACGCCCCGCCGTCCATCACGACCTCGATGTCCTGCGCGACGAGCGTCCCGTCGCGACGCATCCCGGTGCGGTGGGTGACCACGGCCGGGTGGCGCTTCGTGGTCGCCGAGATGTCCTCGTGCCGGTCGTAGATCATCCGCACCGGCTTGCGACAGGCGCGGGCCAGGAGTGCCGCATGGATCGCGATGATCGACGGGTACTCCTCCTTGCCGCCGAAGCCGCCGCCGGTCTCGGCCTGCACGACGCGCGTCCGGATGTCGTCGAGGGCCAGGGCGCGCTTCATCGCCTTGTGGATGTAGTACGGACACTGCAGCGAGCCGTAGACGGTCAGTCCGCCGTGCTCCTCGGGCACGGCGATCATCGCGTTGTTCTCGATGTACAGCTGCTCCTGGTGCCCGACGCTGTACGTGCCCTCGAGCACGATCTCTGCGTCCGCGAAGCCGGCGTCGAGGTCGCCCGAGGCGATCTCGTAGTGCGCAAAGACGTGGTCGCTCACGAGCGGGTCGAAGACCGCCGGGAGCGCCTCGGTGCGCGGCACGATGGCCGCCTTGGCCGCCCGCAGCGTCTGTCGGTCCGGGGCCGCGACAAGCGCCAGCGGCTCGGCGTGGTGCTGGATCTCGCCGCCGATCGGAACGAGGACGGGCTGGTCGTCGCTGATCAGCGACACGATGTTGTCGCCCGGGATGTCGGCCGCGGTCACGAACACGACCTTCGTCCAGTCGAAGTCCTCGTCGCGCTCGAACCCGATCAGGCGTGCATGGGCGTCGCCCGAGCGGATCGTCGCCCCGTACCACGCCCCGGGGAAAACGAGATCGTCCGCGTACTTGGCCTCGCCGGTCAGCTTGGCGGGCCCTTCGCGGCGGAGCGGGCCGCGACCGCGCGCGCGGCCGGGCACGATCGTATCGGCGGGAACCACGAGCGGGGCCGGGGCTGAGGGGGGGACCGTGGACACGCGGCGGGCAGCCTCCTTGGCGCGTGAGGGTACCACCCGAGGATGGCCGCGATGGCCCGGAGTCACGCGTGCGCACCGTTCCCGTCGGGACCCCACCGGACCCCGCCGCGCGGTGCCGGGGGTCACCGGAAAGGAGTCCCATCGCCGCCGGAAAGGGGTCCGCATCGGGCGGGCGATCCGTATAGTCCTGCGGCAACCGTCCCTGGTTCGGCATTCATCCTGGAGTCATTCGGACCATGGATCAACAGACCGTCACGTATCTGCTGATCGCTGCGCTGCTCGCGACTGCGCTCCTGATCGCCCTGGCCGTGGTCATCCCACGCATGCCGCGGCGGGGGAGCGGGTCGATGACGCCTGCGACAGCGGGCGCAGGAGGCCCGATCTTGCTCGATTCCGACATGGCGACGAGTCGCGTGGCCATGAGCCTCGCCAGCCCCGCGAACGGCAATCCCGGTCCCGTGAATGGGTCCAACGGCGCCGCCGATGACCCCGATGGCCCGACGAGCGACGCGCTCACCGGCCTGCTCAGCCCGAGCCGCTGGGCCCGCGTCGTGGCCGACGAGGACGCCCGCGTCCGCCGCTACCGGCGGCCCGCGACGATCGTGATGATCGAGCTCGATGGGCTCGATCGGCTCACTGCCCGGCTCGGCGATGCGGCCGGCGACCGGCTCGTGCCCGCCGTGGCCGACACCGTCCGGCGCCTCGCCCGCGAGGCCGATTTCGTCGCTCGCGTGAGCGACGGCCGCTTCGCGGTCCTGCTGCCGGAGACCGATGAGATCCAGGCGATCAACTATGTCGAGCGCGTCCGGCGGACCTGCGACCTGTGGCTCGAATTGGGGGCGGTGGCACTCAAGCTCGCGATAGGCTGGGCCAGCGCGTCGGGCGACGACAGCCTGCACGACGCCGGCCGGATTGCCACCGAGCGGATGTACGCCGAGGTCCATCGCAACGCGCGGCGGAGCTCCGACCTTGTCCCGGACGAGGCTGCCGAGGCCGAGCACGCGAACGCCGGGGAGTCGGGCGAGGCTTAGTCCTTCCCCAGGCGGATCCCGCGTCCCGGCGTCGCGCCGGTGTGCGCATCGCCGTCCACGACGAGCGTGCCGTTGACGATCACGGTTTCGATCCCGGTCGGGTAGCTGCGCGGCTCGTCGTAGGTCGCGTTCGATCGGACCGTCGCCGGGTCGAAGACCACGACGTCGGCCAGCGCGCCGTCGCGCAGGGTTCCGCGCTGGTTGAGGCCGAGCCGCGCCGCCGGCGCCGAGGTCATCTTGCGCACTGCCTCCTCGATGCTCAACAGCGCTTCGTCGCGGACGAACTGGCCGAGGATGCGCGGGAAGGAGCCGTACGTGCGCGGGCTCGGTTTCGCGCCGACGAACGTGGAGTCGGTGCCGACCATCCCCACCGGGTGCACGACGAACGGTCGAAGGGTCTCGGTCCACGGACCGCTCGTGACCTGGTTGACCGCGAGGTTCTCTTCGAGGAGCAGGTCGCAGATCACATCGACCGCGTCGTGGCCCGTCTCGTGCATCACGTCCGCGAGCGTGTGCGACTCCCAGTGGAGGTTCTGCGGGCTCCGGAACGCGCCGAGGCGCACGTCGGCCCAGCCTGCCGGGCTCGTGTAGGCAGCGCCCCGGGCGGCAAGCTCCTCGCGGAGGCGGTCGCGGGCGGTCCGCTCGGCGAGGCGCTGCTTGAGCGGGCCGGGGCCGCCGGCCTGGATCCAGCCCGGGAGCTGGATGAGGAGCCGCGTGCTCGCCCACTCGTACGGGTAGGAGTCGTACGTGACGTCGAGGCCTTCGGCGCGCGCATCGTCGACGAGGCCGAGCAGGGGCTCGTACCCGCCGGGATGCGTCTCGCGGTGGTAGAAGTGCGTGATGTGGGCCGGCGCCCCGGCTCGCCGCCCGATCTCGATCGCCTCGCGGAACGGGTCCAGGTAACGGTCGCCGAGCGCGTACCGGACGTGGGTGTGATAGAACGCGCCGCTCCTTCCCGCCTCTTCGGTCAGCGCGGCGAGCTCCTCGGTGGTCGCGTAGCTGCCGGGCGGGTAGTCGAGCCCGGAGCTGAGCCCGACCGCGCCCTCCTGCAGCCCCTCGCGGAGGAGTCCCCGCATGCGGTCCAGCGCGGCCGGGTCCGCGGGGACGTCGTCCCAGCCGAGGGCCGCGATGCGCAGCGCCGAGTTGCCGATCAGCGTCGCGACGTTGAGGCTCGCCCGGCCGTCGTAACGGGTCAGCAGGCTCGCGACGGAGTCCCAGTCATGGGCGACCGGCGGATCGCCGTCGAGGCCGGCGTCCATCTCGATCATCGCGTCGAGGTCCTCGCGCCGCGGGAACGGCGCAAAGCTGATCCCGTCCACGCCGACCACCTCGGTCGTGATCCCCTGGCGGACCTTCGGCTCGTGCCGCGGGTCGTCGAGGATGACGAGGCCGCCGTGGCTGTGCAGGTCGATGAACCCCGGGGCGACGACCCGGCCCGTGGCGTCGATCGTGCGGGCGGCGCGCGGGGGTTCGGCAGCGGCCGGGGTGAGCCTGAGCCGCTCCCCGTCAATGACGACCGTCCCCGGCCGCCCCGGTGCCCCGGTCCCATCCACGACCGTCCCCCCGACGATGACAAGGTCGGCGACGTCAGCCACGTGTCAACACGTCCAGCCGCCCGAGGTTCATCCGGCGTGACAACGAACGGTCGGGCGTGCGGGCGGTCGCGAATCGGCACAGCATGCGTGACTTCCGGCGAATGATCAGTTCCTCACCCCTCCATTTGGCTCGCTTGATGTGACGAGCAAGGGTCGCCAGCCTGCAGCCGACGCCTGCTTGGCTGGTTGTCATGTCACACGTGACGCGCGCCGAATATCCGCCAGGTAAGCGTCGTTTGAGACTCTTGACGGCATGGGGACTCGTGAACGACCTGTTGAGCGCGCCACGCGGCGAACCGCCGAGCAACTCGGCGCTGCGGGCCGTGACATCCGCCTGGCACGGATCAGTGCTGGTCTCAGTCTGCGTAAGGTCGGATCGGCGGCCGGCATGTCCCGCACGAAGGTATGGCGGGTTGAACGGGGAATTGCGCCGGAGGTGAGCCTTGGCTCTATTGCCCGCATCTCCGCCACTGTGGGACTCGAGGCGTCTTTGCGCCTCTACCCGTCCGGGGATCCGGTGCGCGACGCAGCGCATGTTGCGCTGCTTCATCGGTTCCGGGCGAGAATCTCCCCACAACTGCGCTGGCGAACGGAGGTGCCGATGCCGATTCCTGGGGACCTTCGAGCCTGGGACGCAACGATCGCCGGACTGGGCTTCGTAATCGGGGTCGAGGCCGAGACGCGGTTGCGGGACCTCCAGGCCGCCGCCCGGCGCACGAACCTGAAGCAGCGCGACGGCGAGTTGGATCACGTCATCTTGCTCGTCGCGGATACGCGGGCCAACCGGCTCGCCCTGAGGCTTGGCGCGCCGGACCTCGGCACAGCGTTCCCGGTCTCCCAGCGTGACTGTCTCCGCGCGCTGAGCGAGGGTCGCGATCCGGGCGGAAGCGCGATCATCGTGCTCTGATCGTGCCTGGGCCGTCGAGGGCGCGGCCGCGGACCCAGGCCGCGCGGACCATGTCCGGGTGGGCGCGGAACATGAGCCTGCTCATCAGGTCGGTCGGGTCGTCGTCGGCGTGGCCGTCGAGCGGGCCGACGAGCGACGGGTCGACCGCGATGACGTCGGCCTCCTTGCCCGTTTCGAGCGAGCCGGTGACGTCGTCGATCCCCAGGACCCGGGCGCCTTCGAGCGAGCCCAAGCGGAGCCAGTCGAGCGGGCCGGGGACGGGCGGCACCCCGTCTCGTTCAACTCGCAGCGCGTTCCACGAGTAGAACGCGACTCGCATCGCGCCGAAGATCGACAGGTCGGGCCCGCCGGCCACGTCGGACCCGAGGCCGACCCGCATCCCGGCCTCGAGATAGCGCCCCAGCGGCATCACGCCGGAGGCGAGGAACAGGTTCGAGGCCGGGCAGTGCGCGACCCGCGTACCGGTCTCGACGAGCCGTGCGATCTCCCGCTCGGACAGGTGCACGGCGTGGGCCAGCACGGTCCGCTCCCCGAGCCCGCCGGCCCGGTCGTACACGTCGACGTAGTCGATCGCCTCCGGAAAGAGCCGCGCCACCTCGGCGATCTCGCCGCGGTCCTCGGACACATGGGTCTGCCAGTACGCACCGGTGGCGCGGGCGAGCGCCGCCGATTCGCGGAGCATGTCGGCGCTGCACGAGACCGCGAACCGTGGCGTGAACGCGTACCGCAACCTGCCGTCGTCGCGCATGTGCCAGCGCGAACAGAGGTCGGCGGCTTCGCGCAGGGACCGATCGAGGATCGTCGCCGGGTCGATGGTCTGGTCGTACGTGACCCGGTCCATCATCACCTTGCCGACGACCGCGCGGATGCCGTGCGCCTCGGCAGCCCGGAACGTGGCGTCGAGGCTCGCCTCGTACACCGCGCCGTAGACGAGTGCCGTAGTGGTGCCGGCGGCCGCGAAGGCCCGCCAGGCGGCCGGTGCCACGACGTCGGCCCGGGCCTCGTCGAACCCGCGTTCCAGCGGAAAGATGTAGCGCTCCAGCCAGGTCAGCAGGTCCAGGCCGGCTCCCAGCCCGGCGTTCGGCAGCTGTGGCAGGTGGGCGTGGAGGTCGACCAGCCCGGGGAGCAGCACCCAGCCGGGAAGCGCAAGCGCCGACGCGGCTTCCGCCGGACGATCCGCCGCGGCGCCGGCGAAGGCGATCCGCCCGTCCGCGTCGACGACCAGGAGCCCGTCCGCACTCGTGGCGGCTTCCGCCGTCGGCAAGCGGTGTCAGCAACCTGGCACGGAGGGAGAAGGGTGGTCGCTCGGGGAGGACCGGTGTGGGCGCCACGGTCGGCGATGCTAGCACGCCCCTCCAGGCCCGAGGAACGAAAGAAGCCGGCCCGCAGGCCGGCTCGTTCGATCAGGACGTCAGCGCATCAGCGCTTCAGCGCTTCTTGCCGCGAACCTCGATGAGGTGGGAGGTCCACTCGGACGGTCCGCGGTCGATCTGTGCGGAGCTTCCGTGCCAGCCGCAGGTGCAGGTGATCGTCTGATCGCGATGCTTGTACTCGTCGATCACGTGCTTGAACGGCTCGGTGGCCGTGGCGGACTTGGCGGGGGGGCGGGTATTCACTGACACTCCCATCGGCGGACCCTGCCGCAAGGTGGCATTTCGGGGGTCCCCCATTATGCCCGAAACCAGCCAAACCCGCTGGCTGAGAGGGCCAACGGCTCAGTCGCCCGCCGGCAGCAGGTCGTCGCGCAGCACGTCCTCGATCGTGATCGGGTTCGGCACGAGGCCGAGGTCGTCGAGGAACTCGATCGACGCCTGCCATCCGTCGCGATCGACCGCGCCGAGGCCACGCTCGGCCTGCAGCGGACCGCGCCACGTGTCGATCGTCGCCTCGAGGATCGCGCGCTGCGTCTCCCGATCGTTGCCGAGCTCCGGAACCTCGGTGATTGCCGCCTCGAGCCCGGCCTCCGGATCGTCGGCGATCTCCTCCATCGCGCGGAGCGTCGCCGCGATGAACGCCTGGATCGCGTCCTGGTTCTCCTCGAGCGTGTCGACGCCGGCGATCAGCCCCGGCCCCGGCAGCGGGACGACATCGTCGACACGCAGGACCGACGCGGGTGTCCCGCTCAGCTCGAGCTGGACCGGCTCGTTGTTGACGAAGCCGGTCGCGGCGTCCACCTGGTCGGCGGCCACCGCGGCGCCCTGCCCGAAGTCGGGGTACTCGACGATCTCGAGGTCCTCGGGCGTGAGCCCGACCGACTGCAGCATGGCCTGCAGCGCGACCCAGCCGGAGCCGAACCGCCCGGGCGTCCCAAGCTTCTTGCCCGCGAGGTCGTCCGGCGAGTCGATCCCGGATGACGCCTTGGCGAACACGATCGACGGGAACTTCCCGTAGATGGTCGCCATGTAGCGGACCGGGATGCCCTGGCTGACCGCGGGGATGACGCTCGTGCCGTCACCGATGCCGACGTCGATGGTGCCCTGACCGACGAGCGTGATCAGGTCCGGGTCGATCCGGTTCTGGAACTCGACGTTCAGGCCGGCCTCGCCGTAGTAGCCCTTCTGTGCGGCGAGGTAGAACGGCGCGAACTGGACGCTCGGGATGTAGCCGAGCCCGACGGACAGATCGACTGGGACGACGCTGCCCTGCGGGCTGGGGCTCGTAGCGGCTTCGGTCTCGGAAGGCTCGCTCGCCGCCGGCGATTCGGACTCGGCGGCAATCGGGGTGGCCGATTCGACGCCGCAACCGGCGACGACGAGGAGGACGGCCAGGAGACCGACGACGAAGCGAGCGCGCACGGGTACCTCCGAATTGGAAATCAACGGGCGCCGACGAGGCGGCGCTCGACGAGGACGACCACGACATAGAGACCGATCCCCACGAGGGCGATCGTGAGCAGCGTCGCGAACATCAGCGGGATATCGAACAGCGAGCCGCGGGCGAGGTTGATCAGCACACCCAGCCCGCGCGAAGCCCCCGCCCATTCCCCGACGATTGCGCCGATCACCGACAGCGTGACACCGACGCGGAGGCCGCCGAGGATCGACGGCAAAGCGGACGGGACCTCGATCGTCCACAGCAGCTGTCGCCGCGTGGCGCGCAGGCTGCGCCCGAGCTCGATCAGGCGCGGATCGACGGTCCGGATTCCGACCATCGTGGAGACGGCAACCGGGAAGAACACGATCAGCCCGCAGATGACGACCTTGCTGAGCAGGCCGGGTCCGAACCAGATGGCGAGCAGCGGGGCGAGGGCGAGGATCGGGACCGCCTGGGCCGCAACGATGTAGGGAGACAGCAGCCGCTCCGCGAACGGCGAGCGCGCCATCACGTAGCCGGCAGCGAGCCCCAGCACGGCCCCGGCCGCGAACCCGAGCGCGATCTCCTGGAGGGTGGTCGCGAGGTGCGGCTGGATCGTCCCCTCGGCGAACGCTTCGACGAAGCGCTCCGCGACGAGCAGGGGCGGCGGGAGGATCGACGGCTGGAGGCCGCCGAGGACCACCGCCAGCTGCCACGCAACGAGGAACACGCCGAGGGCCGCCACGATCGGCACGACCGTCCGCCACCTCATGACGCGGCCACCAGTCGCGGGCGCGGCTGCGCATCCGACGTTTCCTCGCCGAGTAGCTCCCGGATCCGCCGGGCAGTCCTCGAGACCGTGGCCTCGTCCATCGAGGCGAGCGAGCGGGGTCGTGGCAGCTCGACCGGGACGACCGCCGCGATCCTTCCGGGACGCGGCGTCATCACGACCACCTGGTCGGCGATCAGGATGGCCTCCGAGATGCTGTGGGTCACGAGCACGATCGTCGGGGCCGCGTGCTCCCACAGCGCGAGGAGTTCGAGGTCGAACCGTTCGCGCGTCAGCGCGTCGAGGGCGCTGAACGGCTCGTCGAGCAGCAGGACCTCCGGCTGGAGCGCGAGCGACCGGCCGATGGCCGCGCGCTGCTGCTGACCGCCGGACAGCTCGGCGGGCCGTGCCGCGGCCGCCGTGGCATCGAGCCCGATCAATTCGAGCAGCTCGGCGAGGCGCTCGTCCCGTCGCTCGCGCGGCCACCCCGCGAGCTCGAGCGGGTACGTGATGTTCGCGGCCGCCGTCCGCCACGGCAGCAGGCGCGGCTCCTGGAAGACCAGCCCGATCCGCGGATCGGGGCCGGCGACCGGGGAGCCGTCCAGCCTGACCTCCCCGCGTGAAGCTTCGAGGAGGCCGGCGATGACACGCAGGAGCGTCGACTTGCCGCAGCCGTTGGGGCCGATCAGGGCGACGATGCCGCCGCCGGGCACCGTCAGGTCGACGCCGTCGAGCGCCTGATGCGCCTCGCCCGTGCGGGTCCGGAAGTCGAAGGCGACGTCCCGGACCGCGATCGTGCCGCTCACCGGACGAGCACCGCGTGTTCGGCCGAGGCGAGCGGCCGCAGGAGTGGCGCAGTCGCCGGGTAGAGCGCGCGATAGGCGGCGTACAGCTCGTGGTACGTCGCCGCGTGCTCGAGGCGTGGTTCGAGACGGTGATCGATCGTGGTCATCGCGCGGATCGCCGCGCGGAGGTCACGGAAGCCGCCGATGCCGACCGCGCCGAGGATCGCCGAGCCCACCACGCCCGTCTCGAGCACCCGCGGGATCGCGACGTCAAAGCCGGTTACGTCGGCCTTGACCTGGTTCCAGATATCGCTGCGCGCCGGTCCGCCGCAGAGGCGCAGCTCACGGATCGTGATGCCCGCCTCGAGCATGGGCTCGGCCACGTGGCGCAGCGCCAGTGCCGAGGCCTCGACGATCGCCCGCGCGACGTGACCACGCCGATGCCCCAGCGTCAGGCCGGCGAGCACGCCACGCGCCGTGGGGTCCCAGATCGGCGAGCGTTCGCCGGCGAGGTACGGGAGGAACACCAGCCCGTCGGCGCCCGCAGGCGTTTCGGCGACCTCACGCAGCAGCGTGTCGGTCGTCACCGTGCCGCCGAGGATCTCGGTGCGGTACCAGTCCAGGGCGCGGCCCGTCGCCGCCATCGCGGCGCCCACGCTGTACAGGCCGGGCAGCGGCGCCGGCGTCACGAACGCGCCGGTCACCTCGACGGGGCGATCCCAGTACACGCCGAGCCCGCCGGCCGTTCCACCGGGGTCATAGGCGTCGCCGGGCTCGAGCAGGCCGGCCCCGAGGTAGCTCGCGAAGGCGTCGACGGTGCCACCCACGACCGGGGTACCGGCACGCAACCCGGTCGCCGCCGCGGCGCCGGTGCTCAGCTCGCCGATGACCGTGCCCGCGACCCCGGCCGGAGGCAGCTTCGATCGCGGCACGCCGGCCGCGTCGACGTCTGCCGCGTCGGGCACGAGCTGGTTCGCGACCAGCGGCGCGATCGCGAGTCCGGTCAGCCGCAGCGCGAGGTACTCCCACGTCGTCAGGTACCAGGCCGTTTCCGCGGCCACCGCCGTCTCGTGCCGTTCGACCCAGAGCGCGGCGGGCAACCCGCCGAGGGCCCATCCGCGGACGCCGGTCCGTGCGGCGAGTTCGTCCGCCTCCGAACCCGCCCGGGTGTCGAGCCACGTGATCGCCGGCCGCGTCGGGTGTCCGGTGACGTCCACGGCGACCAGCGTGGGCCCGTGCCCGTCGGCGCAGACCGCCACGATGTCCGCGACGTCGAGTGCCGCGAGCTCGCGGGTCGTCTCGGTCAGCGCAGCCCACCACGCGCCCGGGTCCTGCTCGGCCCGGCCCGGCTGACGTCCGAGATCCGTCGCGTAGCCGGCGCGCGCCGACGCAAGGAGCCGCCCGTCGAGCGTCACCAGGCCGGACTTCACCTCGTTGGTGCCGAGATCGATCCCGAGGATCGCCGGTTCGCGAACCGTCATCCGTGCGCCCCCGCCCCGGCGGCCAGCGTCTCGTGGTCGAGGGCGACGACCGCTTCCGCCGTGGCAACGTCGGTGACGAGCGTCTTGACGACGCCGGCGCGCAGCGCCCCGAGGATCGGCCGCACCTTGCCCTCGCCCGACCCGACACCGATCGAGATCGCCACGCGCCCGAGGCGACGGGCATCGAACGCGATCACGCGCTCACGGAGGTCGTCGCACACGAACCGTCCGTCGAGGTCGTACGGCGCGATCAGCACCTCGCCAACGGCCGCAGCCGCGTCCAGTTGACGCTCGACCTCGTCGCCAACCGACACGGCGCTCCAGCCGCGGCCGCCGATCCCGAAGCACGCGAGGTCGAGTCGCTCCCACAGGTCGAGGACCGCACGGACGCCCGCGTGGGCCACGAGCGACTCGCGCGTGGCCGCGTCATCCACGAGCCCCGGCGACATGAGCCCCTGCACCTGGGCGCCGAGGGCTATCGGCGATGCGCCGGAACGGCTCCCGTTCCGGGCCGGCGGTCCAGTGCCCACCGGCGAGCGGAACCACCGTGGCCGACGCCTGGGCCGGGGTGTCGTCCAGGGCGTCGGCCACCGCCGAGATCGACGCACCGTCCCCGATGCCGACGATCATCCCGTCGCGCACCTTGTCGTGCAGCACCTGGGCCGCCAGCCGCCCGACCATCCGGCGCGTCAGGTCCTCGGGCCCGGTGAGCGTCGGCGCGAGGTGGACCGTCTCGAGGTCGTACGTGCGGCGGAGCTGGTCACCGGCGGGCGACTCGGCCGTCGTCCGGTCGACGATCCGGATCTCGACGATCCCCTCGGCCCGCGCGCGCTTGAGCAGGCGCGACACCTGCGGCCGCGTGACGCCAAGCCGTTCGGCGATCGCGTTCTGCGTCTCGCCGAGCTCGTAGTACAGGCGGCTCGCCTGGACGAGCTGCTCGAAGTCGCTCATGCGCCGCTGCGCTCACCAGCCGACGCCGCGCCGATGCACGTTTGTTCTGAACAGATGTGCAGGCACGCTTCGATGATCGGTGCCGGATAGGGAGCGTGTCAAGAGCCGACGGTCTTCCGATTTCGGAGGGCTGGGGCCGACACACCCCCTGTCCACCTGCTTCCGAAACCGGAGTCCGAAATCGGATCGATCGCTGAGCTGGGCGTTCCTCTCGCAGTCGTCCGATTTCGGAACGTGCAGGGCCGCCGCCCCGCCTCAGGCCAGAACGCGGCCCGGGTTGAGGATGCCCTGCGGGTCGAGCGCGTCCTTGATCTTGCGCATCACGGCCAGCGCCTCGGCGCCGCGCTGAAGCTCCAGGTAGTCGCGCCGCGCAACGCCGACGCCGTGCTCGCCGGTGATCGTGCCACCGAGCGCGATCGCGGCCCTGTACAGGTCACCGCGCGCGGCCTCGTTGATGGCCTCGGCGTTCGGGTCGTCGCGTTCGAAGACGAACGTGGGGTGCAGATTGCCGTCGCCGGCGTGACCGAACGTCCCGATGCGCACGTCGTGCTTCACGGCGACGCCTTCGATGGCAACGAGCATCTCGGGAACGCGGGCCCGCGGCACGCCGACGTCCTCCATCCGCGCCGTTCCCAGTCGCTCGAGGGCGTGGAACGCAGCCCGCCGACCCTGGCGCAGCCAGTCTGCCTCCTGTGGGTCGGTCGCCAGGACGACCTGGGTCGCACCGGCCGCCTCGCACACCACGCGCGCCGCGTCCATCTCGATTCCGGCAGCGGTGCCCGGCAGGTCCGACTCGACCATGAGCATCGCAGCAGCCTCACGATCCAGCCCGAGACCCTGCATGTCGTCGACCGCTCCGATCGTGAATTGGTCCATCAGCTCGAGCGTCACCGGCGACAGCCCGGCCTTGGCGATGCCCGCAACCGCCCCGCCGGCCGCCTCGAGCGTGGCGAAGAACGCGATGAGCGTGGAGCGTGGCGGCGGCAGCGGGCGAAGCCGGAGGATCGCCTCGGTGACCATCGCGAGGGTGCCCTGCGACCCGACGATGAGGTGGGTCAGCGAGTAACCCGCCACGTCCTTGACGTTCTTGCCACCGGTCCGCAGCACCGTGCCGTCGGCCATCACCACCTCGAGCCCGAGCACCGACTCGCGCGTCTGGCCGTACTTGATGCAGCACAGGCCGCCCGCGTTCGTGCCGAGGTTCCCGCCGATCGAGCAGATCTCGAAGCTGGCCGGATCGGGCGCGTAGAACAGGCCCTCGGCCGCCACGGCCTTCTTCAGCGCGGCGTTGATGATCCCCGGCTGGGTCACCACGACGAGGTTGTCGCTGTCGATCTCGAGGACCTTGTCCATGGCCGTGAACGCGATCGTCAGCGCGCCCTCGATCCCCGCCGCGCCGCCCGACAGGCCGGTGCCCGCGCCGCGCGGGACGATCGGCACCCCGAACTCCCCGCAGAGGCGGACGAGCTCGGCGACCTGGCGCGTCTCCGTCGGGAGGGCCACGGCGCACGGCAGCCCGGTCTGGAGGTACGCCGTCTCGTCGCGCCGGTAGCTCTCACGGTCGACCGCGTCGGTCAGCAGCCGCAGCTCAGGGAGCCGATTGCGGATCGCGTTGACGAGGGCATCGGTCACCGGGGCAACCTCGGTCATGCCGACCAGTCTAGAACTGGCAGTGAAGCGCAGACGCGCTAGGCTGGCACTGATGCAGCGGCGTCTCGGGATCCTCGTCAGCACGCTCGTTCTCGCGTTCGGGGTATCCGTCGTGCCATCCGCGGCGACCGCCTCCGCGAACGCCATGTCGGTCGTCGGCCAACGCCAGGTCGTGCCCGGCAGCGTCAACCGGACGAGCATCAATCTCGAGGCGAGCTACGACGCGCGGATTCGCATCGGCTGGGACTCGCGCAACGTCAAGGTCGAATCGGTCGCCACGATCCGCAATACCTCGGGCGTGTCGATCGATCGCGTGGAGCTCAACACCGTCGCGCCACGGCTCGGCGGGATGACGCTCACCGGTGCGTTCGTCGATGGCGATGCGGTCAACGCCTCGGTCAGCGACCAGACGATCGTCGTCCCGCTCGGTGGCATCCTCCCGGACGGCGCCACCGTGGTGGTCGAGGTCCGCTACGCGGCGCGCCTGAAGACCTCCCTCGGTGGCTCGAACTGGATGTTCGCGAAGGCGAACGGGATCGCCAACCTGTACCGCTGGCTGCCGTGGGTCAGTCGCAAGACGCCGTTCGACCGGCCGAATTTCGGCGATCCGTTCGTGACCCCGACGAGTCCGCTCGTGCGCGTCCGGATCGTGCCCGACCGCACGATGCGCTTCGCGACGAGCGGCGAGAAGGTTGCCACCGAGGGCCTGATCCAGACCTTCGAGGCGCGCAACGTGCGCGACTTCACGATCACCGCCTCGCCGAGCTTCGTGACTCGTTCGACGACGGTCGGCTCGACGAAGATCGTCGGCATTGCGCGGAGCACGACCGTGGCGAACCGGCTCCGGGACGAAGGTGCCCGCGCGTTCGGCAAGCTCAAGGCGCTGCTCGGGTCGTACCCCTACCCCACCCTGCGGGTCGTGCAGTCGGCGGGCGGGTACGCGATGGAGTCACCGGCACTCGTGTGGCTGCCGTACGGGCTGGAAACGTCCCGCTACCGCTACCTCGTCACGCACGAGGTCGCCCACCAGTGGTTCTACGGGCTGGTCGGCAACGACCAGGCGCGCGAGCCGTTCACCGACGAGGCGGCCGCCGACTTCGTGACCCGCTACGTCCTGTCCCAGCGGCGGGGCAGCAACTGCTCCACGGGCGAGCTCGACCACACGATCTACTACTACCCGAGCTCGTGCTACTTCGAGGTCATCTACATCCAGGGCGGCAACCTGCTCAACACCGCCCGGACCCGGATGGGCTCGTCCGCGTTCTGGGCGGCGCTGCGTGGCTACCTCACGGACAACCGCTACAAGCTTGTCGGGAGCGAGACGCTGCTCGACGCACTCGACGACGGCACGTCGCTCAACCTCTCGTCGCTGTTCGCGCCGCGCTTCCCGGGCAGCTACTGACGCCCGGCGACCCGGCGGTCGGCCGCACGGGCGTGCGGCATCCAGCGCCAGGCGGTCGGGATCAGCGGACGCCACGCCCGCCAGCCGGCCACCAGCCATCTGCTGACCGCTCGCTCGAGCGGTCCCCAGCGCAACCCGTACTCCTCCCGAACGCCGGGCGGCAGCAACCCGACGGAGGGCCACATCGCCCAGCTGTACGTCTCGATCGGGATGCGCTCGAGGACCGGACGGACTGCGTAGATCACCTCCGGTGGAGCGAGCTTCGCGAGCGGAGCAAGCGGTGGGCGGAGGATCGTCCGCGCGAGGTCGCGCGCGATCGGCGACGGATGCACGGGGCCCTCCGGCGCGAGCATGGCGGCGTAGTACGAATCGAACGCATCGATGTCCGCCGGCAACAACCCGTCCGGGATGCCGAACGCCCGACCGAGCGGCTTCGTCTCGTCGTACAGGCGCGCCCGGCGGTCGCGCGACAGCGGCTCGAGCCAGGCGTCGTACACCGCGATCGTCGACTCGATGAGGGTAGCGTGCACCCACAGCGACAGCTCGGGATCACGTGCCGAGTAGCCCGATCCCCTGATCCCGCGGTGGAGCTCGTTGAGCCGGCGCACCTCGGCTCGCGCCGCGGGTGTCGAGCCGTAGACGATCGTGAGGTAGCTGCGGATCGTGCCGTCGAGCCGCCGCCACGGGTCCTCGCGGAAGTTCGAGTGCTCGGCGACGCCGGCGGCGACCGCTGGATGCGCGATCTGGAGCAGGAGGGCCCGCGGTCCGGCCCCGAGGAGCAGCATCGCCTCGCGATCGAGGCGCCACGCCTCGCTGCTCGGGCCGAACAGGCCCGGATCCCCGCGCTCGGCCGTCAGCGCTCTCCCGGCCGCCGGCCGACGACCCACCACGCCACCGGGAACGCGCCCGCCGCGAGCACGAGCTTGATCAGGTCGGTGATCACGAAGGGCACCAGCCCGGCGTTGAGGGCTGCCTGGAGGGTCATGCCGGTGGAGGCCATGAGCCACGGGATGCCGAACACGTAGATGATCACGTTGCCGATCGCCATCGCCCCGAGGGCGCCCGCCATGTGGCGATCCCAGCCGAGTTCGGCCAGCCGGCCCACGACGCCCGCGGCGATCACGAAGCCGAGCAGGTAGCCGCCCGTCGCGCCGAGGACAACGACACCGTTGTCCAGCGACAGGATGCGCGACACGCCGGAGGCATGCTCCGCGTACACGGGCAGGAAGAAGCCGAGTACCAGGTACAGCCCGGTGGCCAGCATGCCGCGCCGCATCCCGAGCGCACCGCCGACCAGCAGCACCGAGAAGGTCTGGCCGGTCAGCGGCACCGGGCTGCCGGGGACGAGGACAGCGAGGTTGGCCGTGAGGGCGATGAACAGGGCGCCGGCCACGATGAGGGCGACGTGGCGGACCCTGGAACTGATGCGTTCGCCGACCTGGATCGGTACGAGGAAATCGGCGATCGTGATACCGCGCTGGCCGGCGGTCGACCGATCGAGTCTGGGCAGGGCGATCGTCAAATGCGACTCCCGAATGTCGGTCGCGCGTTCGGCGACCGGCGCCCCGAGTCTAGCATCCGGTCGCCCGACGGGACCCGGCGCCGTGCCTCCGCCGCGGAGCGTGCCTCAGCCGCCGGCTCGTTTACCAACCCGAGTGCTCGTACGACCACGTTCGGCCCAATTCCGGCGCGATACCAATCCCCGTGCCACCACGGCGACGGCCGAATTCGCCAGCGAGACCGCGCTCAGCCGCGCTGATCGCCCGTAGCACCACGCCGTTGCTATTCGCGACAACCTCGGACGGGTCACAGCGCTCGGCGAAGAGGACCGTCCAGTAATGACGGCCGTCTGCGCGCTTCCACGACCCGACGCCAACGACGTCCCAGGCCTCCCCCATGAGGACGTCCCGGTGCGTCTTCGAGTCGAGGAACATCTGCTGGATCCGCTCCTCGGCACCGGCATCCCGCCCCGACAGCCAGCCGATGTTCTCGCCGGCGACCTCGTAGCAGTAGCCGCGCGCGCTGAGCTCGTCGAACACCTTCGAGCCGGCTGGCGGGATCGCGTGACTGAAGTACCCGCGCTCGGCCATGTCCCGGCTGCGCCAGCGAGCCAGGTCGACGAGCTCGAGGTCGACCGCCAGCGTGTGCAGGCCGCCGTTCGCCCGGCTCTCGTTGGTCAGGCTCGCGAGGAGGTCCTCGGACGCGGCGTCCGCGCGGTCGAGGTCCCACGTGGCTCGAACCGCCGCCGCCGGGGCGGCCATCCCCCCGAGGGACGTGAGCGCAAGCGACAGCGCGACAAGCAGCGCGAACCGGCGCGGTGCGAAGAGCGTAGGCATGCGGGCGGGCCCGACCTCGTGCGGACCACCGGCGGCGGTCCGGTGGGGTCTCCACCGTAGGAGGAGGGTGCGGGCCGGTCAGCCCGCGCGATCGTCCTGCCCGCCCGGAACGCTCGTACCGCCCAGGGACGTCAGCGCGGCTCAGCGGGCGGCGACGGCCGCGTGGTGCTCGGCGAACAGCGCGACGAGCTCCCGCTCGAAATCCGGGATGTCGTCGACAACACGGCCCCATGCGAGCGTCCCGTCGCGGAACGCCGGCTCGTCGACCCAGCGCGCGCCCGCGTTGATCAGATCGTCCTTGATCCCGGTCGAACCCGTGGCCGGGTGGCCCGCCTGGATGATCCCCGCCGAGATCGCGACCGAGCCGCCGTGGCAGATGATCCCGATCGGCTTGCCGGCATCGTGGATCGTCCCGGACCAGCTTCGTGACCGCCTCGTAGCGGCGCAGCTTGTCGGGCAGCCAGCCGCCGGGGATGACGAGCCCGTCGAACCCCGATGCGTCCACCTCGCCGGCGAGGACGTCGGCGCGCGCCTCCAGCCCGTTCTTGCCGTGCACGGTGTCGAGCGTCATGCCCACGGAGGTCACCGTGGCGCCCGCCTCGCGAAGGCGCATCACGGTCACCCAGTATTCGAGGTCCTCGACGCCCTCGGCAACGAGGACGGCGACGCGCATGCCGGTGAGCGGCATCTGGCTGATCGTGTCGTGGGTCATCGGGGCGGTCCTTCCGGTCCGTTGGTTGGATCGCCCCTGATTGTCCACTCCTTCGCGAGAGTTGGCGCGTGGTCCCTACGCGGGCACGAGCTGCTCGGCCATGGCGGCGGCAAGCTCGGCACCCCAGCGACGGGCTCGTTCGAGCTCGCCGTCGCGGAGTGGCCCGTAGCCGCCCGAAACGATGAACCGCTCGCCGGGAAGCAGGCGCTCGTAGCCGGAGTCCCGGAGCTTCGATTCGATCGTTCCGGTAGCGCCGCGCAGCGACCACCAGATGCGGGTCTCGAAGGCGGCGGCGAACCCGTGGCCCACAGGCAGGTTGTCCAGCCAGGTCCGCAGGAGCTGGTGAGAGACATCCGGTGGAACCGGTGCCTTCTCGTCCTTCGCGATCTGGTTGAGACTGCCGTCCCGCGGCAGCGCGAAAGCGATGACCGGCGAGCCGGCCACGATCAGGTCTACTCCGGCGAGGGCCTCGCGGGTCGCCTCGTCGGTGTTGAGCGCCCGGGTGCCGGACCCGATCCCGTCGGCGATGGCGCGGGCGATGGCTGCGGTATTTCCCCAATGAGACTGGTAGACGACGACAGCTTTCATGTCTCGAAGGTACCGATCGGCCCCGCCGCACGCGAGGGCCGATCGGCCCAGACGTGGCGTCCACCTGGCCCGTGTGGATGGCTGTCGCCGACGCCACCTGTCACGCAACGCCGATAGCGAGGGCGATCGAAGCGGCTGCGATCGCGAACCCGAAGCCCACCGTCACGAGGGGCCGGTCCTCGAGACGCGAGCCGTCGAGCGGCTTGCTCGGCATCAGGAAGTAGGCCGCCACCATGAGCTGCGTGATGACGAGCGAGCGCAGCACCGGGAGTGGCTCGATCCACCAGAGCGCGTAGGCAACACCTGCCGCAATGCAGTTGGCGACGATCCCAGCCAGCGCGGCGATCCAGACGAGCCGGCGATCGCGGCCGGCAATCGCCTCCGCCGGAAATGGACCGGTCGGGCTCTGAAAGATCAGCGCCCCGATCCCCGTGATGAGGCCGGCGTCCCACCGCGCGGGTCGCACGCGCGTGGCCGTCGCCACGCTCACCACGCGGTGCCCGGCCTGGTGGGTCACCAGCGCGAGCGCCACGGTGACGGACCCGACGAGCAACCCGCTCACGATGGCGTCCGGTGCCGACCGGAAGGCGCCGTAGACGATGCCGAGCGTGAGCACGACCAACGCCGGCAGCCAGACGAACCACGATGACCACGCGATGCCGAGCCGGCGCGCGCCGAGCCACAGCCGTTCGGCGGAGCGGAAGCGACGCTTCTTCCCGACCAATGCCCGCTTGGTGAGCGTCATCGCTGCCTCGCGTCCCGGGGAGACCAGGGCTGCGCCGAGGCGCGCGAGCGACCCGACGGCGGCCACGGAGGCGAAGGCAGCCGCGGCCAGGCCGGCAGGAGACGGGATCTCCGAAACCTCAGCTGCCTGACCTCGGCGGAGCTCGATGCGGAAGACGGCCTCGTCGAAGCGGTAGGCGGTCGGGGCGCTTCGGAAGCCCGACTGCAGCCGGGCGGCGTCCGCGAGCCAACCCTGGCCGGCCAGGAAGCCGAGCGGACCCGAGGACGCCTCGAGCACGCCGCGGTTCCATGGTGCCAGCGCATAGTCGGGGCGAACGGCGGTGGCCGCGCCGAGGTGATCGCGGGCTTCGTCGAGCGCGCCGCGCTCGGCGGCGAGCACCCCGAGGTCGTTCTCGATCGCCCAGGCTGTCGACGGTTCGCCGGTCAGAGCTTCCTGGAGGTAGCGCTCCGCGGCTTCGTCATCGCCCCGGAGGCGGGCCACGTACCCGGCGTTCATCTGGTAAATCCAGCTTCCCGGATCCGATTCGAGTGCGGCCTCGACGTCGGCCTGCGTGCGCTCGCACGGGCCGGGGTCGGCGACGCAGTCGACGCCCGATCGGCTCTGGGCGTCGGCGGCCATGAGGATCGCAACGCTCCGGTTGTTCCGGACACGCTGCACGGCCGCCCGCAACTCGGGCAGAGACAGCGGGTCGAGCAACGCCTGCCCGGCGCCCTGGTTGACCACCGCGAGGACCAGGTCATACAGCGCCACGGCCGAAGCCGGGTCGCCTTCCGTCAGCGTGAGATCCCCGAGATGTGCCAGCGCGCTGACGATGGTGTCGGAGTCTGCCGCGGCTCGGCGGTAGGCAGCGCGTGCCTCGTCGTTCGCACCGACGGCCTCCGCGACCATCCCGGCCTGCAACAGGCGAAGGCCGTCCACCTGGCCGCGGTCGTCGTCGGCGATGACCCGTTGCATCGCGGCGTGGGCCGCCTCCTCGTCGCCGTTCCGCCACGCCGACTCCGCGACACATGCGCCGAGCTTCTGGCCGACGTCGAACGTCCGGAACGTGGCGTTGCTGAACGACCCGTCGCGCAGGATCGCGTCGCACAGCTGCCCCGCGAGAGCAGGATCAAGACGTTTCTGCGTGGCGACGAGCGCGTCGACCGAATCGTCATCGGAGCTGGGCGCGTCGAGCAGGGCGGCAACGCTGTTCAGATCAGCAGCGACGCCCTCGCCAGGACCACCTGTCGAGTGTTCGTCGTAGAGGGTCTTCGTCGTGGCAGCCTCGCGCTGCGCCAGCGCCGCAAGCATGCCCTCCTCGAGCGCGCCAATCTGGGGCTCCGTCTCGTCAAGCGTCAGGCAGCTTGGGGGCGTCCCGAACGGGTCGAGATCGATGACGACGCCCTCTCCCTCCGGGGGTGGCCAGATGACGCCGAGGGCCGGCGTGCCACTGCCCAGTGAATAGCCGCCGAAGCCTCGGTCCGGGACAACGACGTGCGCGGCGTAGTCGGCCATGATCAGCCGGCTCGTCCCGAGACGGGGTGGGAGCGCCTCCGCGGCTTCGATCGCCCGGAGGGCACTCTCCTCACGACCCGACTGGTCGCCGGCGCATCCCTGCAGCGCCGCGAGGCGCAGCCACCATACGGTCGACGCGGGGTTGATCTCGACGGCAGCTCGCTGCGCGTCGATGGCCCCATCGAGGTCCCCGAGAATGTCGAGTGCGAGCGCGCGACCGGCATACGCGTCCGGCAAGCCGCTCTCGACCGCGGCGGCGTCGTACTCGTCGAGCGCCTGGCGCGCGAGGCGGCGCGCCAGCAACGGGCTTTCGGTCCGCCGCGCTTCCGCGTGGGCGATCATCGAGTCGCCGCGCGCGAACGGCACGAGCGCCGCGTACTGGTCGGTCCTGGCGAGTGGTTCGAGCGTGGCGAGGGCTCGCTCCAGGTCGTCGTTGGCGTCCCCGCGGCTCTGCAGGTGGGCAAGCAGCACCCGTGCGGTGACGTCATCGGGGTGCCGGCGTACGAATGCGTCGAGCATCGGAATGACCTCGACGCGCGGTTCGAATCCAGTCACATACTCGGGGGAGGCGCTCGCGAGGGCGGCCAGGTTCAGGGTGAGCGCGCGATCGTCCGGGAAGGCTTCGAGCCCGAGCGCCAGCAGATCGTAGGCAACCCGGCGGGTGTACCCGCGTCCCGCGAACCGACCGACGGGATCGAAACCGTCCTGGCTCGCGATCCCAAGCGCGAACAGGCCGACCGCCAATGCATTGAGGTGCTTCGCGTGCTGCGGGTCCGTCCGCAACTCGGCCAGGGCAGCGTCCTCGAGCGCGGCCAGCTCGTCCTCGCTCCTGGGGTTCTGGACTTCCTGGTCGTACGTCAGCGTCGTGTACAGCTCGTCGACCGGCCCGAAGGCGAAGGGAGCCCACCCCGCCGCAACCATCGCGATCGCGCTTTCCGGATCGGCGGGAAGGAGGGCGGCGTACCGCTCGACGATCTGGACCCCGGCCGCATCGGCAGACCCCTCGACGATCGGGAGCGCTTCGAGGACCGGTCCTTCTCCGCGAGCCGACGGTGCCGCCGGCAACGGTCGAATGTCGGACGTCGGCGGGGCGGCGGCCGGGACGCGCTCGCGTTCCTGGACCGCAACGACGAGCACAGCGGCCGGGATGACGACGACGGTCAGGACCAGCGCCACCAGGGACCGGCTCGTGCTGTGCAAACCTGTGCGCCGAGCCATCGCTGGCGCAATCTAGCCCCATTGCGTCGAACGCGCGTCTCGACCCGTTCCGGGTACACTCCGCATCGCCGACGGGCTCCCCGACCGAAGTGACGGTGGATGCGCGCGGCTCGTGGTGGCCTTAGCTCAACCGGCAGAGCATCGGATTGTGGCTCCGAAGGTTACGGGTTCGAGCCCCGTAGGCCACCCC
>CAWGQH010000008.1:0-43611 GCA_963824735.1 uncultured Chloroflexia bacterium | reverse complement strand
CGAGGGTGGCGTGCGCCGGATAGGCGCCCGACTCGACGGTCAGATCGAGTGGCTCGAGCTCGAACAGGTACTCCCCGACGATCACGCGGCCGCTCGGCAGGAGGACCTCCCCGACGTGCAGGTCCTCGGTCACCTCGTAGTCGGAGTCCGGGAGGGCCTCGATGCCTGGCGGGAGCGTTCCCGGCGTCCGCGGGAACGAACGCGCGCGATCCTTCTCTCCCGGGAGATCAAGCACGGGGCTCGAGCCATCCGGCGTGGCGGTGACGACGGCTGCGCGTTCGTACGCGGTGTTCGAGAGGTGCAGCCGAAGCGGCGAGCCGTCGATCGAAGGCGTGAGGTTGGCCTCCCGCCAGATGTCTGACGGCTGATCCTCGATCCAGGCACGCAGGTCATCGTCGGCGATCAGGCGGTCGAACAACTCGCCGTAGCTGGGACCTTTTTCCGGGTCCGTTGCGTCGCGCTGCAGGACCTCGGCCAGCGGGAGCTCCGCGCGAACGACGCGCCCATCGCGGTGGGCGTCTTCAGAGGGGGCCGGGAGGATGTCGAGGAACTCGAGCTCGCCCGGATCGCGCGCCTCGAGGGCTTCGAGCGTGACCATCGTGTCGTCCGATCCCAGCGTTCGCAGGGCATAGGCGAACTGGAACGGCAGCTCCCAGCGCTCGGCGATCTCGTCACCTGGAGCGAGGGTCACCAGGAGCTCGGGACGAACGCAGTCAGGCACGGTCGATGAGGAGTCACCGACGCGGCGCGGCGCGAACGAGTCGGGGCGGTCCTGGAACTCTTGATCCCGCAACACAAGGTCCTTGACCGCCTGGACCGACCCCTCCCAGCGCTTGCCCTCGGGCAGGAACTCGGTCCGCTCCAGCTCGACGTCGACGACCCGGCCGCACTGGTCAGGCACGAGATGGATCGGCTCTTCCCGGTCATTGCGAACCACGACGTCAACGGCGATCGAACTTCCGGTCGATGTCACCTGGCCCTCGACCGCGAGGCCCTCGCGTTCGCCACTGACTGGGACCGGCTCAGCGCTCGGGGCACACGCCGACACCGCCATGAGCGCCACGGCAAGGCAAGATCGAACCGCATGGCGCGGCGCTGCACGCGTCGAATTCATGCTGTTGGCTGATCTCCGAGTACCGCTTCGATCCGGCGTGCCCAGTGGTCACGCCTCACGTTGGCGCAAGGACCGGTGCCCCGATACCCCTCGTAAGGGGCAGGTCTCGTGGTACGGCTTCGGCCGTGCGATCTGGGACGCGGCCTGGCAGGTGGACGGCCCTGCCGGCCCTGCCCCGAATACACAATGACCGCCGGCGTGGCGGTCATCGTGGCGGGCTGTCGAAATTGTGGTGGGCGACACTGGACTCGAACCAGTGACCTCTTGCATGTCAAGTATGGCGGACTCTACATCGTGCTTCTGTGCGTGGCGCATGGTCCGTTTTCGGGGTGTTAAGAAGGTATCGAACATCCCGGCACGAGATTGTGGCTCGTGCCGGGACATCATCGTAGTCGCCACGCATCGCTAGCCCTCGGGATACCGCTTCGTCACCCGCTTCAGCTCGTATGCCGTCAGCGGCCGACCCTCGACGGTCCTGGAGCGTTCCTCGGCACCTTCGAGGTAGGCGGCACGGCCACGGCACGCGTGTGTCGTCGGCCCTCGTCACGAATGGGCGAGGGCCGATGACGTTGTCTCGGCGTCAGGCCGCGATCGCGCACTTCTCGCTGAAGCTGAGTGTGCCCCGATGAATTACCGCAAAACCGTCGGGATCGCCTGCCTCCAGCGGTTGGCCATCGGCGGTGCCCACGAACATCGCATTCCGTTCCGTGCCCCGGGACCGTTCGCGGAAGCTGCAGACGCCGTCGTCGAAGACGCTGCGGAAGGACGATCGGGTCGCAGCCGAGGTCGCCGTGAACGTGCCTTCGACTGAGATCTCGCGCGTCTCCCCGGTCGGGGCGCATTCGGGGTCACAGACGATGGCTTCGAGGGTGATCGTGGCCGGCGCGATGGTCGCCGAACTGAGGTCGCGCTCGATGACGGTTCCCTCGCCCAGGTCCATGGTGCAGCCGGACTCTCCGGTGAAGCTCAGGGTCTCGCCCGTCTCCTGGTTGAAGACGTCGGTGAAGGTCCCGTAGCACACCTCCGTCCCATGGATTGCGCCAGACCCCTGTTCTCTGGTCTTCCCGGAGACGAGAGAGATGTTGCGGGAACTGCAGGTCACGATGTCATCCACGGGGTCGCTGCACGTGCCTGCGTCGGCGAACGCCGTGTGGCCGCTGCTCGAGAACTTGAAGACCTCTATTGGTTTGGCCGCAAGCGACGTCGCGGCAGCCAGCGGCAGCAGCAGCGCGACGAGGGTCAGCGCGACGACGGTGCGGCGAAGACGACCAGCCAAGGACCACCTCCTGGAGCTCCCGCCGGCACGTGCCGGCACGTCCGAGGTCGGTCTCGCCATTGGCTCGGCGCGTTCCACGGCGACCAGTTCCAGGACCGCGCGTCGTCGCCCCCCTCGACCTGGAAATGTATCCCGCGGCCTTCCCGCGTGCGACTCGGATTTGTGGTTTTGGCAGGATTCCGGTGTTGCAAATGCGCGCGAGCTGGGGCGATCAATCAGTCCGCTCGGGGATCAGGCAACGTCAGTGGGCTCCGCCCCCGGTCCGTCTCGCTGTCACGACGGAGCGAACGCGCGGAGCCGGGGCCGCGGTGAGGCTAGCAGTCGCCGCTTAGTCTGCGACTGACTCGACGTCAAGCTACGTGTTCGCCATGCCGCCGGTCGGTCCGGACAGGCTGGCCGCCACTGGGAGCGGGATCGCGAGTCCGGGACCGGAGCCGGGGAGTACTAAGCCGGATTGCCGCCGAGCGCAGGGCAGATCACCTCTTCGAAGGTCGGGTTGATGCCCGGGGTATGCGTGACGCCGTTTTCATCGAAGATCAACTGTCCGGCCTGCACGACCTGCATCTTGCCGTCCGCATCACGCAGGTGCCAGATGATCCCGACCGTCTTGTCCGAATCCTCATAGAACGTGAGGTTGTAGCTGAGGACCTCGGTCAAGGTGTAGCCCGTATCGAGGTTCGCGTGCGTGATCGTGATCTTCTCGTGGACCTGGACACGGTCTTCAAAGATGGTGACGATATCCCGCCCCGTAAAGCCCTGGAAATACTCGAAATCGCAGACCGCACCTGCGGGCTCGACGAACTCGTCTTCGAACGTCTCCGTGAAATGCTCCGGCTTGGCTGCCGATGCGACCGGCGCCAATGCCCCGATTGCCAGTACGCCGAGCGCAAGCGCAAGCAGTAGTCTGCGGACCATGATTTGACCTCCCTGCCTATCTAGGCGCAAGCGCGCCCGGGACCAGGGATCGGTCTCGCCATTGGCCCAGCGCGACTGGGCGACCGTGACGTGTGGTCGCGCTGCTGGGATACGTCCCCCGCGCGGTCCGGTGCCCTCCTCTGGGTCGCGGAAGTCTACGCGCTCAGGCGACCAGAAGATAGCCTCAGGATGTGATTTGTCAGTAACGCGGGGTCTCGGCCTCGGCCGGTCGGACAGGGCGAGGGAGAGCGCGACGGCCAGCTCGGAGCCCGGTCCATCCTCGCGAACGTCGCGCGTCAGCCCGCGTAACGCCTTGCGCATGGCGTCCTCCTCGCGGAGCCCGCGCTTGAAGTGAATCGCCCTGCGCGCGACGCCCACGAGCAGCTCGCGGGTGAGTTCCTGGCGTTCGATTCCGTGCTTCTCGTAAGACGCCAGCCGCGCTTCCGAGGGCGGTCGAGGAGCTGCCAGACGGCGTCGCCGAGGCCTTCGGCATCGACGACGACGCTGGCCTCCGGGTCGTCATCCTTCAGCTTGCGCAGGTGGGCAGCGACGGGCTCGATCGTCAGCCCGAAGCGCTGGATCGCGGTGATCGTCGCGCCGCCATCGTCCGATCGCGCCAGCGTGATGACGGCCCCGCCCGAGCCGCGCACGCTCGCTGCATGGTGGTTCTTCATCCGGCCTCCTCGAACATCGACTCGATGTCCGCCAGGCTGAGCAGGCCACCGACGCTGGACCCGAACTCGGCCATGTACTCCTGGCGGAAGATGTCGGGCTCCATCTCGCGCCGCTCGCGCTCGAGGAACTCGGCGCCAATGATCGGCACATGGTCAGCGCGGACCGTCAGAAGGCCACGCCTCGGGCGGCTCGCGGACCATCTTGTAGAACGCCCGCACGAGCTCGCCGGGGTGCTCTGGATGACCATTCGGCCTTTGGTGGCTGCGGTCGGCGGGCGGGCAGCGGCGAACGTCTCGTCGGCGATCCAGCTCGCCTCATCAAGCACAACCAAGTCGGCCGCGTATCCGCGGATGCCGCGGGCCGAGCCGGGCAACGAGACGACCCTCGTCCCGTTGACGGTCCGCAACAGGTGCGTGCGGTCCTGGCGGAGCGTCTCACCCAGCCGCCAGAACGCAGGCCAAAGCAATGACCGCCGTTATGGCGGTCATTTCGTGCGTAAATCGGTGTTGTGGTGGGCGACACTGGACTCGAACCAGTGACCTCTTGCATGTCAAGCAAGTGCTCTAACCAGCTGAGCTAGCCGCCCAACGTCGCTGGTCCTGACCTCCACGTCTCCGACCGTCGGTGGCTCGCGGGTGTTCCATGTCCGCGCCGACGACCGAACCCGGGGTGACCTGGGCCAGCGGCGACGAGCATTCTACCCCGAAGCTCGAAGCCGTCACAACGGACCGGGACTCGGCTCAGCCGCAGGGCAGCGGTACGCCGGCGAGTGGCACCTGGCGCATCTGGCCGAGCGCCTGTTCGTAGTGGCTCTCGTAGGCAGCGTCGACGAGGTTCCGTCCCTCGTTGACTCGATCGACCGAGGACTCGAGTGTGCCGTCGCGCATGGTTCGAACGCCGTCGGCGAGTCCGTCATGCAGCGCCTGGAGCTCCGAAGCCGCCCCCGAGCCCGGCGGGAACCCGGTAGCGGCCGCGGCCTGGCGCGACCCTTCGGTCAGGTGCCCGAGGACGCCGTTCGCGGCCGCCTTGAGCCGTTCCTCGTCCCCGCCGCTGAGCGCCGTCTCCAGCTCCTGCCATGCCGCCGAGCGTTGGCCGGTGGTCGGGTCGCCGACCGCCTGCTCGAGCTGGTCGACCGACTGGCACATGGCAACGGCCCACGCCGCGGCATCGATCTCCGGGCCGGCGGGAACGGCGATCGGGGGCGGTGTCGGCGTCGGGACGAGGTCGCCGCATCCCGCTATTGCGACGAGGGCAAGACCCAGGCACGCGATCCGAACCTTCACGCGGAAGATCGTGGCAGGACCGCCGAATTCGGCGTGCGCCGCATACGCAGCAGGACTATCTCGCGGCACATCCGGTCGGCCCGAGCTGTTTCGGGGCTCAGCCAGGGCACTTATCGCCACCCGCAGAACTTGCCGGTATACGCGCGTCGATACGCACCCCGTGATGGCCTGTTCTGCGCCCAGATAGACCAGGTGTGCATGCGACCGCAAAGCGCGTCAGGGCGGACCGGCGATCATGGGGCCGTGGACGACTACGAGCTGCTCGACGTCGGCGACGGGATGCGCCTCGAACGGTTCGGCGAGCGGATCGTGGCCCGGCCGCATCCGGGCGCCGAGGGCGCGCGACGTGATCCAGGTGCGTGGCGCCGCGCGACCCTCACGTTCGAGTCGGAGCGTGGCTGGACCGGGCCCGATGCAGCGGATCCGTGGCCGGTCAACGTTGCGGGCCTGACCGTCGAGCTGCGCCCGACCGCCACCGGACAGGTCGGCCTGTTCCCGGAGCAGGCACCGAACTGGGCGTGGCTACGCGAAGTCGTAGCCGGTGCGGACGACGCACCGACGGTGCTCAACCTCTTCGGCTACACCGGGGTTGCGACGCTGATCGCGGCCGAAGCCGGTGCCTCCGTCGTCCACGTGGATGCCGCCCGGCCGACCGTCGCGTGGGCTCGTCGCAATGCCGAGCTGTCCGGGCTTGCCGACCGGCCGATCCGCTGGATCGTCGACGACGCCGCGGCCTTCGTCGCCCGCGAGGTTCGCCGCGGGCAACCACTACGCCGGGATCGTGCTCGACCCGCCGAGCTACGGCCACGGCCCGCGGGGTCGTGGGTGGCGGCTCGAGGACGACCTCGCTCCCCTGCTCCACCAGGTTGCCGGGCTGGTTACCCCCCAGGGGTTTCGTTCTGTTGACTGCCCACACCCTGGGCTTCGGCCCCGAGCAACTCGCCGACGTGATTGCGGCGCCTTTCGACATGTCGCGAGCCAGGATTGATCGAGGTCCGCTGCAGGTGACGGCTCGGACCGGGGCCACCCTGGAGCTCGGGGCATTCGCCCGCTGGCCCGGGGCGCGATGATGGCCGCCATGCAGCCCGACGGCGCATCACCGGACCTCACGAGCACCGCCAACCCGCGCGTGAAGGCCGTCGCCGGGCTGCGCGACCGCCGCGATCGGGAGCGCATGGGTCGCACGATCGTCGACGGCGCGCGGGAGGTGCGCCGGGCGATCGAAGCGGGGGCCGGGATCGACGAGGCATTCGTGTGCGTGCCGCTCCTCCAGGGAGCCGACGCGCGGGCCGCCTTCGACCGCCTGACCGACGCGGGCGTGCCGATCACCACGACCAGTCCAAAGGTGTTCGACAAGCTCGCGTTCGGCGAGCGCGCCGAAGGGATCGTGGCCGTGGTCCGCGTGCCGTCGCTCGCCCTCGACGACCTCCACCTGCCGGCCGAACCACTCGTCGTCGTGCTCGAGGGCGTCGAGAAGCCTGGCAATCTCGGGGCGGTCCTGCGCAGCGCCGACGGGGCCGGCGCGAATGCCCTGATCGTGGCCGATGCCCGGACGGACCCGTTCAACCCGAACGTCATCCGCGCGAGCGCGGGCACCGTCTTCGGCATGCCGCTCGCCGTGGCGCCGGCTGACGTGGTCATCGCCTGGCTTCGTGAGCGCGGCATCCGGATCGTCGCGACACGCGTCGATGCTTCCGCCGCCTACGCCGACGCCGACCTGCGCGGCCCGCTCGCGATCGCGCTCGGAAGCGAGACGGACGGTCTCTCTGAACAGTGGTCGGGCGGTGGGATCGAACCCGTCAGCCTGCCGATGCTCGGGATCGCCGACAGCCTCAACGTCTCGGTGACCGCGGCCGTGCTGCTGTACGAGGCTCGGCGCCAGCGCGGCCTCCCGGTCGGCGTGTAAGGTCTCGCCGAAGGGAGGTGGCATCGCGAATGGACCGGTTCCAGTTCGTCGTCATTGGGGCCGGACCAGCCGGCGAGGCGGCCGCATTCAAGGCACGAGAGCTGGATGCGACCGTGGCCGTAGTCGACCGCCTGTGGTTCGGCGGGAGCTGCCCCCACATCGGCTGCATCCCGTCGAAGTCCCTGCTCCATTCCGCCGCGGTGCACGCGGCCGGGGGCGACATGTCCTGGGATCGGGCCTCGGCCCGGCGCGACTACATGGTCAACCGCGCAGCCGATGCCGAGGCGCCCGACGACACGAGCCACGTCAAGGCGCTGGAGGACGCCGGCGCGAGGACGTTCCGCGGGAACGCCCGAATCGTCGCGACGGGGCGGGTCGAGGTTGCCGGTTTGGACGGCGGCGAAACGCACGTTCTGGAAGCCGACAACATCATCGTCGCGACGGGTTCCAGCTCGAAGGTGCCACCGATCGAGGGCCTCCCCGCGACGCACCCGTGGACGAACCGGCAGGCCACGCTCACGCGGGTGCTGCCGCGCAGCCTGCTCGTGCTGGGTGGCGGCCCGACCGGCGTCGAGCTCAGCCAGGTGTTCGCGCGCTTCGGGGTGCCGACGACGATCGTCCAGTCGGGTCCACGGCTCGTCCCGACGGACACCGCACGCAACGCGGAGGCGGTGACGGAGGCGATCCGCCGCGACGGCGTGACGATCCGCACCGGCGTGCGGGCGCAGCGCGCGCAGGCCGGGGCCGGGACCGATGGGGCGCACGTCGTCGAGCTCGACGACGGCTCGACCGCCGAGGGCCACGAGATCCTGCTGGCGGTCGGTCGCGACCTCGGCCTCGAGGACCTCGGTCTCGAGCACTACGGGCTCGATCCGTCACGACGGGATGGCGTCCCGCACGACGGCCGGCTGCGCGTGGCGGACGGGCTGTGGATGGCCGGCGACGCGGCCGGCCCCGAGCTGCACACCCACCAGGGTCACTACCAGGGCGAGCTCGCGGTCCGGATGGCGCTCGGCGAGGCGATCGAACCCGACTACCGCGCCCTTCCCCGGGCGACATACACGGATCCCGAGGCGGCCTCGGTCGGGCTGACGCTCGACCAGGCGCGCGAGGCCGGCTTCGATGCGTTCGAGCTCGTCGCCGACTTCGCGAAGACCGCCAAGGGCTACTCCGTGGAGGCCGAATTCGGGCATGTCACGATCGTCGTCGACCGGGGCACGCGCGAGCTGGTCGGCGCGTCGCTGGCCGTGCCCGACGCGTCGGCCGCCATCCATGAGTGCGTCCTGGCGATCAAGGCCCGGGTGCCGGTCGACACGCTCGCCGAGACGATCCACGCCTTCCCCTCGACATCCCGCATCTACAACGGCCTGTTCGCCGACGCGCGACGCGAGCTCGAGCGCCCGGGGAGCGTGGTCAAGAGCGGCTAGCAGGTAGCGGTACGCCGCCCGAGGTGTTCCTGGCGCAACAGATCGCCAGAGCGCCGCCTGCCTGAACCTCGAATCCCTGCATCCGGTGCTTTCTGCGCACCGAAGGGCCACGCAGATGGCGATTTCATTCCCGAAACCGCCGATCTGTTGTTCTGTGAACACCCGCGCGAACGCCCGCGCGCGAATGGACCGTTGAGGCTCAGCGCTCGAACACGACCTTGCCGTCGACCAGGACGATGTCCGGCCGAGCGGTGGCGAGGGCGCCGCCCGGCTCGACGGGCTCGTCGAGCGCCGCGGCAGGCAGCACGACCACATCGGCGCGCTGGCCGACCGTGAGCCGGCCGCGGTCCGTTTCGCCGGCCGAGACCGCCGGATCGACGCAGGCCGCGCGCAGCGCGCGCTCGAGGGTGAACGCCTCAGCGGGCCCGAAGGCGCCGGCGTCCGACCCCCACGAGGCATCCCGCCGGGCGACCGCGATCGCGATGCCCGGCCACGGGTCGAACGGCTCGACCGGCGCATCGGTGCCGAAGGCGATGACCGCCCCGGTGGCGACCAGCTCGCTCCAGGCGAACGCCCTCGCGCTCGGCCCGCTCGCCCCACGCCCGGCGCGCGCCGGGCGCATCCGTTCGGAGGTGGACCGGCTGGACGCTGGCCGCGATCCCCGCGGTCGCGAACCGCGGCCCGTCGCCTGGCGGGACCATCTGGGCGTGCTCGATGCGGGGCATCATCCCGGCCCCGCCGCCGCCGTCGCTGACGCCTTCGAGGACGTCGAGCGCCGCGCGGACCGCCGCGTCGCCGATCGCGTGGATCTGGGCATGGATGCCCGCGTTCGCGGCCCGGCGGACGAACTCCTCGAGCTGCGCCGGCTCGGTCATCCAGACGCCCCGTTTCCGGTCCGTCGCGAGCGGCCGATCCGGCTCCTCCTCGTAATCCTCGAGCAGCGCCGCGGTCCGCGACGTGAGGGCGCCGTCGGCGAACAGCTTCAGCCAGCCGACATGCGCCCGCGTGTCCGGGTTCGACCCGATCGCCTGGCCGCTGCGGACACCTCGTGCGAGGGCAGTCTCGAGCGCATCGTCCCGGATCGACACGTGGACGCGGATCGGAAGGCGCCCGGCATCGGTCAGGCTGGCGTACGCCGGGAACGACCGCGTCAGGTCGGGGTCGGGCGTCACGCCGCCGGGGTCGTGGCAGGCGACGACGCCCAGTGATACGAGCTCGCGGGCCACCGACTCGATCCCCGCTTCGACGTCGGCCTGGCTGTCGAGCGGGATGTGGACGGTGACGAGCCGCGCGGCGGCCTCAAGGAGCACACCGGTCGGCGCGCCGTCATCGTTCCGGCGGATCACGCCCCCCGCCGGGTCCGGCGTGGCCGCGCTCAGTCCGGCCATCTGGAGCGCGGCGTGGCTGACGAGCAAGCCGTGGTGGTCGTGCGCCCACAGTGCGACCCGTCGACCCGGCGCGACACGCTCGAGGTCGTCGGCTGTCGGCCAGCGGCCCCACTGTGTCGACGTCCCAGCCGAACCCTTCCAGCCACGCATCGGCATCGGTCAATCGCCCGTGGGCGGCGCCGATGAGCGTCATTCCGTCTTCGATCGAGCCCGCGCCGTGGAGGTCGACGTGGCGTGCGGCGATCCCGGCCTCCGCGAGATGCAGGTGCGCGTCGGTCAGGCCGGGGATCGCCACCTGGTCCGGCTCGAGCGCGATCCGCTCGGTGAGCGGGTCGGCCCGCGTCTCGAGGTACACCTCGGAGCCGGCGAACGCCACGCGTCCGTCGCGAATCCCGATCGCCTCCACCCACCCGAAGCCGTCGCTCGCGCCCTCGGCAAGGGTCGCGATCCGCCCGGTGACGAGCGCGTCGAGTGGCATCGGATCAGGGTAGCGGGTCGGCCAGCAGCGCCTCGAGACCCTCGCGATCCAGCCCTGCGCCGAGGCCCAGCGCGACGGCGACGCGGACCTTCGGCGCGCACAGCGTTCCCGCGAGGATCGCGCCGGCTCGTGCCCACGTCGCGCCGCCGCCCGGGAACGCGTAGTCGGCCGTCGCGCGGCCGGCCAGGCAGCGTGACGCGAGGACCACCGGGATGCCGGCGGCCATCGCACGCTCCGCCGCCGCGAGGACCGCGGGCGAGGTATTGCCCGCCCCGGTGGCCGCGACCACGATCGCATCGGCACCGGCGCCCACGGCCGCGTCGATCAACGATCCATCCATGCCCACCGTCACGGTCACGAGGTGGACTCGTTCCGCGGCCCGCGTGGCCGATACGTGCCGCCGCCGGCCGCGCACGCCGCTCGAGGGAGACGCCGCGCTCCCCCACCCGCCCGAGCGAGCCCCAGTTCGGGCTCTGGAACGTGTCGAGCGCCGACGTATGCAGCTTCACGACATCGTCGGCCGCCTCGAGCGAGCCGGCGAGCGACACGACGACGCCCTGCTCGCGCAACTCCGGGGATGCCGCCGCGGCGACGGCGGCGCGCAGGTTGGCCGGCCCGTCGTAGTCGGGGCGGTCCGGCGTGCGCATCGCGCCGGTCACGACCACGGGCTTCGGCCCATCGAGCAGGAGGTCCCAGGCGAACGCGGTCTCCTCGATCGTGTCCGTGCCCTGCACGACCACTGCGCCTGCCACGTCCGGGTCCGCCAGCCGCTCCCGCAGGGTCTCCGCGATCGTCGATCAGCGTCGGGAACGTGAAGTGACTGGCCGGGGTGAGTCCGAGGTCGATCGCCTCGACCACGGCGAGCGCGTCGAGTCCGGGTGTCCTCGCGAGGATCGCCGCGCCGTCGAGCGCGGGGACGTTGCCGCCGGCAACCGGATCGTGGCGCATCGAGATCGTCCCGCCGGTGAAGACGACCGGGACGCGCGGCACAGGATCAGTCCGGATCTGTGGCCTCCCCGCCGACTGCCGCGGGCGCTTCGGGGCCGGGTCCGGGGCCGGGCCCGGGCGTCTGCTTCGCTTCGACCTCGTACCAGGTCGGCCGGTCGGCCCCGAGGGCCGCGGCGATCGGGTCGACGGCGTGCGGATCGGCCACGGTCTCGGATTCCTCGGGCCGCAGCGGTCCGCGCAGGATGACCGACGCGATGCCGGCAATCAGGATCGACATGGCCACGGCCAGGATCACCACGGTCGTCCCGACCAGGTCCGAGAACGGCCCGACGATGATGATCGGCAGGAAGCTGGCGATCGACACCAGCATGTTCAGCACGCCGAAGACCCGGCCCCGGACGTCTTCCGGCAGCTCCTCCTGGAGCTGTGTCTGGGACGGGATCGCGACGAAGCCGTAGGCGATCCCCGCGAAGAACGCCAGCACGACGACGATCCCCAGCCGCGACGTCACGGCCGACAGGTCAAGGAGGTCGGATGACGCCTCGGCCTGCGACAGGAACTGGCTGATCTGCCCGGCGAGCGACAGCAGCAGCAGACCGACGCCGAGCACGATCAGGCCGCCCTCGATCACACGACGCCGCGGGACGTACTTGCCATATGCGTTGAGCAGCAGGATGCCCATCACGATCCCGAACCCCATCGGCAGGACCACCACCGCCAGATCCCTCGCGGTGAGCCCGAGCGTCTCTTCGGCGAAATCGGGACCGAGCACACCGAGCACGCCGACCAGCGAAGCAGTGATGCCGAGGTACACCAGCGACCAGCTGATGTTGCGGTGGGCCTGGATGAACCCGATCCCCTCGCGCAGCTCGGCGATCGTCGACTCGACCGCATGCTCGGCGTCGACGACGGCACCGAATGCCCCCTCATGCGAGCCCTCCGCATGCTCGCCCGTTGGCGGGGCCGAGGGCAGCGCCACGCAGGCGATCGTCGCCACGAAGAACAGCAACGCCACGATGAGGATCACCGTCTCGGCCGAACCCGTGATGTTGACGACGAGCGGCCCGAGCAGGGCGAAACCGAGCGCGAACGCGGCATTGAGGGTGAGGATGAAGATTCCGTTCGCCGAGGTCAGCAGCTTGCGCGGCACGACCTCCGGGATCATCGCCGCTTCGGCGGGCGAGAAGAACACGTTGACGATCGAGATCGCGGTGTTCAGCAGGATGATCAGCCAGAAGCTTTCGCCGACGGCCCACAACGCGATGAACAGGATGCCGCGGATCAGGTTGGTCCCGATGAGGATCAACCGACGGTCGATCCGGTCGACGTAGACGCCGGCGACCGCCGACAGGAGCACGGCCGGGACGAGGAATGTCAGGATCAGCAGCGCGTTGGCGGAGTTCGAGCCCGTTGCATCCCGCACGATCAGGATCAGGGCGAACAGCACCATGTTGCCGCCGATCTGGGTGACGAGCTGCGCCAGCCAGAGCCGCAGGAAGTTCCGGTGCTTGAAGACCTCGATCGCGCTCGGCTGCTCGGCGATCGGTTCCTCGGCGACGGTCATGGAGCCTCGCCCGGGCCGGTCGTCTCGACCGGCTTCGGCGGTGTGACCGCGGCGGTCAACGCGGGATCACCTCGCTCGACGAACTCCACGAGCCGGCGCTCGAGCGCTCGCCGCTCCAGCAGGACGTGGCGACGGCACCCTCGACAGCGCAGTCCGATGTCCGCGCCCAGGCGGTCGACGGTCCAGGTGTCGTTGCCGCAGGGGTGGGGTCGCTTGAGCCGGACGACGTCGCCCAGGAGCAGCTCGAGGACGGGCTGGTTCGGCATTCGGCGCGTCAGCGTAACAAACGGGACGGGGTCAGAGTCGCGGGGCGCCGTGTTCCGGGACGAGCACCCGCTCGGTGGCGGGCAGCTCGAGGCGCGTCACCGGCGTGACGGTCAGGGTCACGTCGGGGTACGTGGCGGCGACCTGGGCAACGATCCCGCCGATCCGCGTCAGCGACCCGGTCAGCGTCTCGGCGCCGCCGATCGCCGACACCTGGAAGGGATCGTCGAGGCGCTTGCCCTCGACCGCGACCTCGCCCGGCCCACCCGTCACCACGGAGCCGGCGATGAGACGGACGTCGTCGATCGCGATCGCCTCGGCGCCGGCGTTGCGCAGCTCGTTGATCAGGTCCTCGACCGCGGGGCCGTCGATCGGCCCGTCGACGCTCACGGTGACGCCTGGCCCGACGACCGGGTCCAGCCCCGCGTACGCGCGGATCGACGTGACCTCGTCGCGGACCTGGCCGAGCGACACCACGCCGCGGTCCTGGTTGGCCGAAAGGGTCGTCAGGTCGCGTTCGAGCGCGGCGATCTCCTGGCGGCGCTGCTCGAGGCCGGCATTGAGGTTGGCCACGAAGACCGTCAGGTCCTGTGACGACATCGCGCCGAGCCCGGATCCGGCGGCCTGCGCCCGCAGCTGCACGACGACGAGCAGCCCGAGGATGAACGCGACCGCCGCGATCGTGACCTGGTTGCGCAGCCTGCGCATCGCGCTCCCTAGCCCCCCGACCCCGACGTTGGCGCCGCGCTCGACGGCGGCTCGGACGGCGCCGACCGGGCGTGGCGCAGGGTGACCGTCCCCGCGAAGGCCGGGACGTCGACCGCCTCCGGCTCGAGATAGCCGATCCGGAGCCCGTACCCGTCCTGGCGAGCGCGGACGAAGTCCGCGAAGCCGGGCGAGCCGACGACATCCTCGTAGAGGTTCTCCGACCCGATCGCCGCGATCTGGTACGGCGGCGCCAGGTAAGCGGAGTTGGCAAGGACGACCCCGCCGATGTCGATGATCGAGGTCGTCGGCACCACGCGCTCGCCGTTGATCGCGATCGCCTCGGCCCCGGCCAGCCAGAGCTCCTCCACCATCGTGCGCAGGTCGCGTGCCGAAACGAGGTAATCGAGCTCGTTTTCGCCCGCCGGCACTGGTTCGACCGAGTCCTCGAGCTGGAACACGACGCCGCTGCCGCGCAGCGGGATGAGGCCGGATGCGAGCCGCGCCTCCTCGAGCTGGTCGTTCAGCTCGCCGATTGCGGCGCTCGTCCCCTGCCCCTGCTGCTCCAGCTGCTGGATCTCGGCGCGGAGCTCGAGGACCCGCGCAGAGAGGGCCTCCTGCTCCTCCTGGAGATCGAGCGAGGTCTCGATCAGGGGCGCGCGCTCCTGGGTCGTGTAGCGCACGCGGGGCCGCTCGGTGGCGAGCTGGGCCGCGATGAGGAACCCCAGCCCGAGCAGCGCGAGGCCGAGCGTGATCTGCCAGCTCGGGATCGCTCGCAACCGCCCGCCGATCCGGCCCCGGAGCCCTGTTCCGGGCATGTCGGTCAGGCCTGCGCCGGCCGACGGCGCAGCGCGATGGCCAGCACCAGGGCCCCGCCGACCAGGATCACCGCGAGGAGCAGCGCCAGACGGACGGGTCGATCGCCCGCGGTCTCGTCATCGACCGCGGCCGGTGGCGCGGCAGGCGCCGATGCACCCGGACCCGGCTCCCCGGAGCCGACCGGCGCTCCCGGCAGCGGCGCGGCTCCGCCCTCGCCCCACCCCGGCGGTTGCGGGCCGGCGGGCGCCGGCTGCGGTCCGAACTGTTCCGGCGGCGTGGCCCCAACGTCCTGCATCCAGGCCTGGCTGAATGCCTCGAAGTCGACGCCCAGCGCATCCTGGAAGGCCTCGTCGTCGGTGCGGCCCTCGGCGTACGAGCGGATCAGCTGCACGAGCGCGTCCCGGCCGTGCGTCCGGATCAGGTAGTCGACGGCCGACACGCTCTCGGCGTAGGCAAGGAAGAAGCGGTCGAAGGTGCGCGGGAACTGGCCGCCGATGCCGTCGAGCGGGATGATCGAGTTGTCGGCGACGGCGTCCTGGAGCGGGTTGCGGTACTCCGCGCCGTTGCCCTCGCTGAGGTAGACCGCGAGGCCCTCGTTCAGCCAGCGCGGCGGGAAGTGGTACGGGTTCTTGACGGCGGTGTCGAACACGAGGTGGACGAGCTCGTGGGGCACGACGCGACCAACCTCGGCATCGTCCACGCCGCCCGGGGCGATCTGGGCGAAGAGCGTCCGGATCTCGGCGAGCGCCTGACCGCCGACGTTCTCCTGCGTGCTCGGATCGAGCGCGCCGTAGAACGCGTTCGGATCGGCGTAGATGTAGAAGTCGATCGGCTCCTCTTCGGTCACGCCGAGCAGCTCCGACGTCTCGCGGACCGTCTTCTCGCCCATCTCGAGGATGCTCCGGCCGAACGCCTCGTCGCCCTCGTACCAATGGACCCGGACGAGATCCCCCTCGAGCACCTTCCAGTCGAAGCGGTCGTCCTCGTAGGTGAGCGTGACCGGTGGACCGTCCGTGCCGGTCTGGTCCTCGGGGCTGTCGTAGACGCGCCAGCGGGCGGTGATCGGGGTGTTCGGATAGAGATGACCGCCTTCGGTGAAGTCGAACGAGTAGCGCATGGACTGGTTTCCGGCCGGCAGCCCCGGCATCTCGACGACGAGCGGGCTCGGGCTGTCGGCGAACGTCAGGCGAACCTCGGCCCGGTCGACGGCCCGGTCGAGCGCCAGCGGCTGGACGAACTCGATCTGCTCCGCGTACTTCGAGCTCGCCTCCGGCTCGCCAAAGGTGACGCCCGACGCATCGGCGGCGAGCGCCGACGGCGCGATGACGGCGACCAGGAGCGCCGCGCTCGACGAGCGGCGCAAGGACGCGGCGCGCGGCCGCGTTCAGTCGTCCCATGCAAGCCCTGCCATGCGGACCGCGCCGAGCCCGTTCTGGTCGGCACCGAGCAGGTCCGGCCGCGACAGCGCCCAGCCCGTGCCGTAGCTCACGGGGACGACCGGGACGTCGCGCTGGACGATCTCCTCGGCGCGGTCGAACGCGGCGCGGATGTCGTCCGGATCGGTGGCCGCACCGGCCTCCGCGATCGCGGCATCGAACTCCGGAGAGCTCCAGCCGCCGTAGTTGTTGGAGGCATCCGTTCCGAGGAGGACGCCCAGGAAGTCGTTCGAACCCGGGTAGTCGGCGATCCACGACAGCGACCAGATCTGGGGCGGATCGTTGGTCAGCCGGTCGAAGTAGCCGTTGCCCATCGTCTCGGACTTGATTTCGATCCCGAGCTCGCGTTCGAGCTCGGTCACGAGCGCCTCATCGAACAGGCCGCCGCCGGTCAGCATCGTGACCTCGGGGAAGCCCGCGCCGTTCGGATAGCCCGCTTCGGCCAGCAGGCGGCGTGCCTTGTCGGGATCGTGGACCGGCAGGAAGTCCCGGTCGGACCGGCCGGGGATGCCCGGCGGGACCATGGACGTGGCCACGTCCTCGGGCGAGGAGGTGCCCAGCGCCGCAATCCGCCGCCAGTCGACCGCGGCGCCGAATGCCTGGCGGACCTTCACGTCGTCGAACGGCGGGCGCGTCGTGTCGAAGCCGTAGTACTGCACCGCGAGTGCGGGAACCTCCCGCAGGTCGGGGCCGAGGTCCTTGTCGTACGCGATCCACGATGCATCGAAGTCGCCGAGCGGCAGGTAGTCGAGCCGACCGGCCTCGTAGTCCTCGATCGGGCTGCGCCCTTCGATGTCCTGGACGAGCTGTACCTCCTTGATCGAGGGCTCGCCGGCCCAGTAGCTCGGGTTGGCGGCGAGGGTCGTCGTCCGCGGGTCGGTGGAGGCGAGGGTGTAGCCGCCGCTCGAGACGAACGAGCCGGGCTCGGTGACACCGGGCTCGTCGTCGATGCCGGGCGGGACGATCGAGAAGGTCGGGCTGGCGACCACCGTCACGAAGTCCGCCGCGGGACGGTTGAGGTCGACGGTCACCTCCTGGCCGTCCGCGTGCAGACCCACCGACGCGGGGTCGGTGTTCTGGCCGCGCGCATAGGCCATGGCCCCCTCGACGTCGGACATCAGCGAGACGAGCGGCGACGGTGCGGCCGGATCGATGACGCGCATCCAGCTCCGGACCACGTCGTCGCCGGTGAGCGGCGTCCCATCGGAGAACGTCAGGCCGTCACGCAGCTTGAACACGATTCGGCGGCCGCCGTCCTGGATGTCCCAGGACTCGGCCAGCGCCGGACGAAGGGTCAGGGTGGTGTCGAACGATGTCAGCGTCTCGTAGAGCTGGCCGATGACGTTGGCACTGCCCGCGTCACCGGCTTCGGCGGGATCGAGCGTGGCCGCACTGCCGCTCAGGATGCGGACCGGGCGGTCGCTTTCCGCCCCGATGGCGGGCGCGCTGCAGCCGGCAACGAGGCACATCGCGACGAGGATCGTGAGGAGCGCGGCCGGGCCGAGGAGTCGCGGACCTCGACCGTCTGTCCGGCGGCGTGTGGCGGCGGAGCTCAGGGTCTGCGCCACCAGTCGGCCGCGAGACGCAGCCCGTCGGCGCGCACAGGTCGGGCCACGGGTCGCTCGATCGGGACGGGCACGCGCGCGCGCACCGACCACACGTAACCCTGACCCGAGAATCCGGTCAGGAGCGCGATGATGCATACCCAGCGCCGCATGCGCCGGAGTATACGGGCGGATCGTCTCCCGGGCCGGAATCGGCCCCGGCGCGCGCCCGGGCGCCCGCCGGTTGTTGCCAGATATCAGCCGACGTAATCAAAGTCCGGACCCACGTCGCGAGTCCGGGCCAAATATCAGTCCGCCTGCTACCTGGCCGCGAACACGGCCGAAACGGGGCCGATTTCGGTCATCGCGGGCGGCCGCCCCTGCCACTCATTGCAGGGGCTGATATTTGACAGTCCGCCCGGGCGCCTGCGGCCGCCGCCGCCGGCGCGCCGTGCGCCGGACATTATGAGACCCCGCAACTTCACCGCCGGGGGAACGATGGTCAGCTGCGGGGCCTCTGAAGCGATAACGAGCGAACGTCGCCGCCGTTAGGGCCCTTCTCGACGAAATTCGAAGATTGGCCTCCGCGGGTACGATGGACCCCGGTCGTCCGCCTCTGCCCGACCCCGCGGACGCCGCCAGGAGCTCCCCGGTGACCCTCCGACTGCGCGACACGCTGACCCGCGAGGTGCGGCCGATCGAGCCGCTGGAGCCGGGCCGCGTCCGAATGTACACGTGCGGCCCGACGGTCTACCGCTACGCCCATGTCGGCAACCTGCGGAGCTATCTCCTGGCGGACCTGATCCGGCGCGTGCTGCTGTATCACGGCGTCGAGGTGTTCCACGTCAAGAACATCACCGACGTCGGTCACCTGCGCGATGACCAGTTCGATCGCGGCGAGGACCGGATGCTCGTGCAGGCGGGCCTGGAGCACAAGTCGACCGCCGAGATCGCGGCCGCGTACGAGGCCGCGTTCCACGCCGACGAGGCGCTCGTCAACATCCTCCCGGCCCATGTCTTCCCGCGCGCGACCGAGCACATTCCCGAGATGCTCGACCTCGCAGAGCGGCTCGAGGACGGGGGCCACGCCTACCGAACCGACCACGACAACCTGTACTACGCCGTCGCGACGTTCGAGGGCTACGGGAAGCTGTCGGGCAACTCGCTCGACGATCTCAGGGCGGGTCACCGGACCGCGGGCCACGTCGAGCACGACAAGCGCGACCCCGCCGATTTCGCACTGTGGAAGTCCGCCGGCGAGCAGCGCGCGCTCAAGTGGCCGTCGCGCTGGGGCGAGGGCTTCCCGGGCTGGCACCTCGAGTGCTCGGCGATGGCCCTCAAGTACCTCGGCGAGCGGTTCGACATCCACACCGGCGGCATCGACAACGTCTTCCCGCACCACGAGGACGAGATCGCGCAGTCGGCGCCGCTGGTGGGCGGGCCGCCCGCCACCGTCTGGGTCCATGGCGAGCACCTGCTGATGTCGGGGCGGAAGATGGCCAAGTCCGCCGGCAACTTCGAGCGCGTCACCGAACTGGCCGAGCGCGGCATCGATCCCCTCGCCCTGCGCTACCTGGCGCTGACGTCCCGTTACCGCCACAAGCTGGACTACAGCGAAGAGTCCATCGAGTCGGCCGCCGCCGGCCTCGAATCCCTGCGGGCACGGCTGCGCGCCCTTGGACCGCCACCCGTTGACGGTCCGTGGGCGGCTCCCGCCGCCCTGCGCGCGGCGCCCGCCGGGGAGCGGCCCGACGGAATCGCCACCGATGCCGGCGGACACGGCGGCATCGAAACGCCAGGACGTGCCGACCGAGCGCATGCGCCGTCCGCTCCCCTGTCGCCCGAAGGACGCGCGCTGCACGACCGCTTCATCGCCGCCCTCGACGACGACCTGGACACGTCGTCGGCCGTCGCCATCGCCCGCGAGACGCTCCGTGCGCCGCTCTCCGAGGACGAGCGCCGCTGGCTGCTGCTCGACTTCGACTACGTGCTCGGGCTCGACCTCGACCGTGTCTGGGCAACGGGGACGGCGGCCGACGACACGCCGGCGGAGGTCCGCGAGCTGCGTGGAGGCGCGCGCGATCGCCAGGGGCGCCCGCGACTTCGCCCGCGCCGACGCCCTCCGCGACGAGCTCGCCACGCTCGGTTGGGACGTCATCGACAGCCCGGACGGCTCGCAGGCACGACCGAAGGTGGCAACCAGGTGAAGGTCGGGGTGATGCTCCCGTTCGGCGAGGACGAAGCCACCCACCAGGTGCCTTCGTGGCCCAAGCTTCGCGACCTCGCGGTGACGGCGGAAGCGACGGGCCTCGACTCGATCTACGGCGCGGACCACGTCATCTTCCATGGCGACCGCACGGAGGGGATCCGCGAGGGCTGGACCGCGCTGACAGCGGTCGCCGCGGTTACCAGCCGCGTCGAGGTCGGCCCGCTCGTGCTGGCGGCCCCGTTCCGGAACCCGGCCCTCACCGCGAAGATGGCCGTCGAGCTCGACGAGGTCAGCGGCGGTCGGTTGGTGCTCGGCCTCGGTTGCGGGTGGCACGAGCCGGAGTTCCGCGACTTCGATTTCCCGTTCGACCACCGCGTCGGCCGGTTCGAGGAGGCGCTCCAGGTCATCCTCCCGCTGCTCCGCGAGGGCCGGGTCCGCTTCGAAGGCCGCTGGCATCGCGCCGACACGGAGCTGCTGCCCCGCCCACCGCGGGCCGGCGGCCCACCGATCCTGATCGCCGGCAAGGGTCCCCGGATGCTCCGGCTCGTGGCCCGCCATGCGGATCGGTGGAACGCCGCCTGGTTCGGGCCGCCGGAGGAAGCTCAGGAACTCGACGATCGCGTCTCGCGGCTGCGCGCCGCGTGCGAGGCAGAGGGCCGCGATATCGCCACGCTCACGCTGACGGCCGGGGTGTTCGTCTTCTTCCCCGCGTTGGCGCGCGACGGCGACGAAAACCCGCCGGACACGTCGATGCGCGGCAGCGCGGAGGAGGTCGCGCCGATGCTGGCGAGGTACGCCGACCACGGGATCGACGAGCTCATCGTGCACTTCTGGCCGAGCCGGCCCGAGGCGGTGGCCGAGCTGGCGAAGGCCGCGACCCTGGCGCGCGGCCTGATCGCGGTTCAGTAGTTCAGTAACCCGCGCCGCCACCGCCGCCGTTGTCGCCACCGCACGCGGCAAGGATGACCGGCAGGACAGTGCGGCCAGTGCCGCCACCCGGTAGAGCATCGATCTGATCATGCCCGGCAGCCTGCGCCCCACGAGGGCTCGCCGAGTATCGAGCGCCAGCCTCCGCGCTTGCAGCCGGGTATCAGCGGCTGCTCAGCCGGCGTGACCTCCGAGCTGCTCGCACACGTCGATCGTGTTGGGTGGCCGGTTCACCGAGATGACCTGTCCCGTCTCGAGGTCAACCTCGACCCGCATGTGGCCGCGGGTGTACCAGGCGCCCGGGCCGTCGGCGTCGCCCTCGAAGAACGTGAGGAGCCAGGGCCCGTTGGCGTGAACCACGAGCGTGTCACCGAAGATGAAGGTCCCCGGGCCCGAGGCGTTGTAGACCCTCGACACATCCGTGTCCAGGTTGGTCAGTCGGACCACGATCCGGCCGCCGAACTTGACCCGCTCCGTCCCGTCGTCGGCCGCCGGGAACGTCAGCGAATGGCTGGTGTTGAGGATGTCCTCGTAGAGCAGGTCGAAATCGCACACCTCGCCAGCCGGATAGATGACCGGCGGCGGTGAACCATCGGAAGCCTTGACCGGCTTGCCGCCGGCAAGAACCGGGGCAGCCGACACGGCGACGAGCGCGATTGCACCAACAACGGCGAGGACGCGTCGCATGGACCACTCCTTGCGAGCAGGCAGGAGCACCCAGAATACGCGGCCCTCAGTCACCGCGCGTGTCGTCTCCGCTGCCGACGAGGAGGTCGCGGCGCGAGCCGAAGCGGTCGATGATCCGGTAGAAGTTGCGCTTGCTCTGCCGATCCCGCTCGTCGGGCGGCAGGCTGGTGTAGCCGCGGTGCTCATGCCGGGTGAGCGGCAGGTCGGCCAACGCGACGGCACGCCGAGGCAGCGTCCCCTCCCCCTCGTCGCGGAGGACGAGGCTCCACCAGATGTCGAGGTTGCGGTAGAAGCGGAAACGCTCGTCGAACGGCCCGCGCGTCGCGAAGTCCGCTCGCCGGAACGCCAGGCAGTAGGCCTCGATCGCATCGACGTCGCCCGGCGGCGCCTCCTCGAACCGGCGCAGGTCGCCGGACACGATCCCCCATCCCCCGGCCAGCGCGACGCTCGGGTCCTCGAGGGCCGCCGTCAGCGGTGTCACGAAGTCGCCGGTCGGCTCGACGCTCGAATCGAACAGGATCACGACCGGCCCGTGTGCGCGGCGTACCCCCGCGTTCAGCGCGGCACCCTGCCCCAGGCGGGCGCTGGTCCACACGATCTCGGTCGACAGGCCACCCGTGCCGCCGCCTGCCTCGACTACCTCGAGGGCGGCGGCCTGCTCCTCGGACGGCGCGTCCGCGACGACGACGATCGACGTGCCCTCGGGCGCGTGGTCGGCGAGCCCCGATAGCGCACGGGCCAGGTCGTCCGGCCAGTCGGTCGCCACGAGCACGACCGTCGCCACGCCGACCGGGGTCTCGTCCAGGCGGGACGGGACGTTGGCGCTGGCCCCGTAGCGGACCCGTTCGCCCTCCCCCGAGTCCAGTGGCGCGGTGGGTGTCAACGCGAAGTCCGTGCCGCGGTCCACGATCTTCCAGCCGGCCGCCTCGATCTCCCCGCGCAGCCGATCGGCCTCGGCCCAATTGCGCGCTTCCCGGGCGGCCGCGCGCTCGTGGGCGGCGCTCAGCACGTCGTCGGGGATTCGACGCCGGCTCACGGTTGGCGGTGCACCGGCTCGGAGCCCGCCGGCGCGGTCGAGCCGCCGAATGTGGGCGTCGCCGGCTGCGGCACGGATGCAGCGCGAGCCGGTATCAGCACGGTCGCGAAGACCGTGGCGACGACGCACGCGGCGACCCCCAGTCCGACCGCCGACGCGAGGGACGTCGCTGCGAGCAGGCCTGCGATCGCGGAACCCAGCGGGTAGCCGACGAAGTTGGCCGCCATCGAGACCGCGAACGCGCGGCCCATGATCGCCGGGTCGGTCCGCCGCTGGCGCACGGTGAACAAGGCGATGTCGAGCGGCCCGTTCAGGATGCCGAAGAGCGCCTGCGAGGCGATCACCAGCGCGATCCCGGCGAGCGGCTCGATGCCGCCCGCGGTGCCGGCCGGCGCCGAGGCCGCGACCGGCAGCAGCAGCGCGACCGTCGGGACCGTGAGCGCCATGGGGACCACGAGCATCCGCCACTCGCGGCCGCGGGTGTCGAATCGCCCGAAGAAGGCCGACGAGACCATACCGGTGATGCCCGACACGGCGAACGCGAGCCCGACCAATGCGGGGCTGTAACCGAGCTGCCTCAGCACGAGCAGGGGGATCGCAATCGACGCGACGCCGCCCGCGATGTTGAGCGTCGAGATCGAGAACCCGAGCCCGCGCAGGGTCGGGTTGTGCCAGACATACAGCACGCCGTCCCACGCCTCGCGCAGCAACGGCGCTTCTGCGGGCCTTGGAGCGGCCGGGTCACGGACGCCGATGAGGGGGATCGTGGCCAGCAGCATCAGCCCGCCGATGATCGCCAACGTCGGCGGGCCACCGATCACCGTCACCAGCGCCGCGGCGATCGGCGGACCCAGGATCGTCGCCACGATGTAGCCATTCGAGTCGACGGCGTTGACCCGCTCCCACAGCTGCTTCGGGACCATGATCGGGAACAGGCTGCGCAGCCCGGTCGCGCTCAGGATCGAGGTCAGCGAGGCGAGCGCGGCGATGAGGACCAGGACTCCCGGGGGCAGTTGGTCGGCCAGCGCCAGGAGCGCGATAAGGCCGAGGGTCGAGCCCGAGACGATGTAGTCGAGGATGATCAGGCGGACCCGCCCGTGGCGGTCGAGCAGCGCGCCAGCGATGGGGCTGACGAGGATCCCCGGCAGGATGTAGGCAAGGGTGACCAGGCCCGCCAGCGCCGGCGAGTCGTACGCCTCGAGCGTGAACAGGACGATCGCCACGCCGACCATCCCGTTGCCGACGCGGGCCAGCATCATCGACGCGAGGACGCGGCTCAGCTGCGGGACGCGAAGCAGGCCGCGATACGACTGGTCGATGCGGGCAGATGGGGAAGTCACGGGTCCGGCAATCCTACCGGCGAACCTACGACGGCGGGCCGATCTGCTCCTGGAGGTCGATGATCGGCTGCTGGCTGACCTGGACGAACCCTTCACGTGGTTGGTCGAGGTCGATCACGAGCGCCAGGACCGCGCCGAGCGCGATGATCAGGACGATCGCGCTCAACAGGTCGCGCCGCCTGGTCAACCCGGCGCTGTAGCCGACGATCGCCAGCGTCAGGACCGAGCCGACGAAGAGCAGCCACAGGATCGTCGCGGGTACCCGCGAATAGACGCCGGAGGCGACTCGACTCTCGTGCAGGTCAATGGTGTCGTTGAGCGACTCGATGAACGCGGCCATCAGGTCGCCCTGCTGCGTCACCTTCGCCTCGGCCTCGGCGATGGACCAGATCTGCAGCAGTAACGCATCCGACTGTTGCGCGTTGGCCAGGAGCGTCGCCTGATCGGGCGGCGCGATCCGCAGCGGCACGTACTCGCGGAGCAGGTTCCTGATCTCGCTCGAGGCAGGTTCCGGCAGGTACCCGGCGCGCAGATACGTTGTCTGGATCGTATTCGCCTCCTCGAGCACGAGGCCACGGCGCGTGTCGAAGCGATCGGATGCCATGCCCATGGTGATGGCAAGCAGGAACGCCAGCAGGGCAAGGATCGAGCCGACAAGGACGCCCGTGGGTCCCTCCTGTACGCCGGGCGTTCGCGCCTGATACCAGTGACCGATCTGGAAGCCGATCTCGTAGGCGACGAAGGCGACAACCGCGAAGACCGCGAAGATCAGGAGGACCGACACGTCCTCGAGGGGATTGGTTGTGGGGGGCATCGCTGCGCGACCTCGTGACTGCTAGTTCGTCGCGACCTCGACCGTGATCGGAACTGGGCGCTCGAGCGCGTTGCACACGGGGCAATGGTCCACGCCCCACTGCGCGAGCTCCTCGAGTGTGGCGTCGTCGACGTCCTTCAGCGATGAGGCGGACGCGGACGCGGCCCGACAGCGGGCCGGACGGCACGGCGTCGTCCATCCCGAGCATCCCGCGGTCGTCCGACTCCGAATCGACCGTGACCTCGACGGTGTTCAAAGTGATGCCGAGGATGGCGGCGCGCATCGCGATCAGGGTCGTGACGCAACTGGCCTCGGCCGCGCGGAGCAACCAGCCAGGCGACGGCGCGGATCCGGTTCCGCCCACTGACCGAACCATGTCGGTGGTCAAGCGCTCGCCGGTTGGTCCCTCGACCTCGATGACGAGCCCGTCGACGAGCGTGGCTCTGGCTTCGCTGTCAGTCGAGCGGGCCTCTTCAGGGTGGGCGGCGTAGTGGCCCGTTGCTGCCTCGAGCGCGGCGCGGATCCGGTCGGCTGTCATGCGCGCGATGGTACGTGTTCCGTTACGCCGGGCGGAGCTGCTCCTGCAGGAACGCGACGGTTCGTTCGAGGGCCTGTTCGGCCGCCTCGCGCCGGTATGCATCGCGCGACGGTTCGGCGAACCAGTGCCCCGTGGCCGGGTAGGTATGGATCGCGACTTCTCGGCCGGCGTCACGCAGCGCCCCCTCGAACGCGGCAATGTCGTCCGGGCCTTCGAAGGGGTCGTCGGCGGCGAAGTGGCCCTGCACCGGGATTCGCGCCTCCGCGAGGAACGGACCACCCGTCGTGCCGTAGTACACGACCGAGGCGCCCACCGCGTCCCGCTGCGCGGCGCTCCACATCGCCCAATGGGCGCCGAAGGAGAACCCGACGGCACCGATCCGGCTCGGCGCGTTCGGCCGGTTCGTGAGGCGGTCGATGGCCGCCAGTGCGATCGCGTCGGCATCGGCCTCGTCGACCGACCGGGTGAGCTGCTTGGCCTCCTCGATCTCGGCCGTGATCGAGCCGCGGTAGAGGTCGGGCGCGACCACATGGAATCCCGCATCGGCGAGCCGATCCGCGAATGCCTTCACGTCGTCGTTGAGACCCCACCAGGCGTGGTACAGGACCACACCCGGCGCGTCGTCGCCGGCGCTCCGCTACGTACATCGTGGTCGGTCGGCCGTTTGCGTCCAGTTGTTCCATCGAGCTCATTCGTACCTCCCGTGCCGGAGAGTATGGGCAGCAAATCGCGTCAGGGGATGGCATGAACCCGGATGGCCTCGCTGGCGCCAAATCGTGCGGCGCTACACCGGCCAGCGCACCCCGATCGGTCCCGCCACGCCGGGCAGCGGCAGCGATGCTGCCTCCTCCTCGATGGCGTGCCGTTGGGCGACCGTCAGTTTCTGCCAGGGCTCGACGGTCACGACCGTCTGCGCCCGTCGCCATGTGCCGACGACCTCGCCGGCGACGAGGACGGCGCCGGGCCACACACGCGGCGTCCAGAGCATCTGTCGCCGATCTGCGTCGGGGACGAGGAGCTCGCGGTCGGCGCCCTGGAGCAGGAAGAACGTGTCGCCGCTCGGGAGGAGCCTCGCCGGCGCGGCGGGGATCGGCGCGGAGCGGAACGTGGCCTCGTCCGCGGCCAGGATCCAGCCGTCGCCGATTGGCGTCCGGACGGGCACGAGCGACGACGCAACAGCCGCGAATGCGGCGTGCGCGGAGGCCGCCGGGATGCCCGCCCACTCGGCGAACGCTCCTGGCGTGCCCGGCCCGAAGACATGGAGATAGCGCCGAACGAGCTCGTGGCGGGCATCGGCCGGATCGACGTCCGGTGGTGGCACCGTCCAGACCGTCGGCTGTCGGGCGCCGTCCCAGCGGATCAGGATCCGCCCGGTCGGGGCGCCATAGCGGAGCGCGTTCGGATGGACGCCGACGCCGCTGCCGGCCTCGTCGTGGCCCACTGCGCGTCCGGCGAGGAATGTGTCCAGGCGGGTCGCCATGTCGTCGGCGCGGCGGCGGGCCTTGTCACCGTCCGGCAGACGGCCGAGCGTGAAGACCGCTCGGTCAGCGGCCGCGATGACGTAGGCGCTGTACCGCGGGCCCCACACCTGGATGAGGGTCGGATCGTCCAGTGCGGTTGGCGTCGTGCCCTCAACGCGAGCGTGGATCGAGAGCAGCGCGGCGCGCGGCATGCTGTCCTGCAGCCCTGCCCACGCGGCGCGCCGGAGCGATGCCTCGCCTGCAGGCAGCCGCACGTCGAGCGATCCCACCACCCGCCGATGCGCCAGAATTTCGCTGCGGCCAAGGGCCAATCGCGGTTCCGTCATGTGCGCTCAGTTTCTCGTGTCGCACCGCCCATGCCGCCAGATGGTGTGGCGGGGCCGGTCCTTCTCTGGGGTGAGGCGCGTCAGGCTTCGGCGACGAGCGCGATCGAGATCCGGAACCCGTCGATGTCGAGGGGATGCGCGGCGCCCTGCCGAGCCGGCGGATCGGCCGTGAACCAGCGAGCCCACTCCTCGTTCATCCCGGCGAAGTCCTCCGGATGCCGGAGGATGAAGGTCGCGCTCACAACCTTTTCGATCGAGCTCCCGGCAGCGCGAAGGATGGCGTCGCAGTTGCGGAGGACCTGCCGGGTCTGCTCCTGGATGGTCGAACCGACGATGGACCCGGTGGCAGGATCGAAGGGGCCCTGGCCACTGACGAAGACGAGTCCGCCGGCGACCACGGCCTGGCTGTACGGAAACGTGCCATGAGACGCCGACCCGGGGGCGTCCGGGGTGTTGACGATCACCTTTGCCACAAGCTAGTCCTCCTCCGGCGCGGTGCCGCGCAGGACCACTTACGCAATCGAACCGAAGGCGGATTGGCCTAGCGCTGACGCTTCTCTCGAGCGCGGTCCCGCAGGTATGAGGCCGTCGCCTCGGGGTCAGGGGAAACCTCGAACTCCCCTGCCGAGGGATCTGGGGGTTGGTAGCGCGCCCATGCCGCCAGCGCGACGCGAACGATCACGACGACGACGAGAGCGGACACCACAAGCAGCGGGAGGTTCGCCACGAACAGCAGCACCAGCCACCCGAAGACCGAGTCCGGCCCGTACAACGCCAGGAACGTCAGCATCGCGCCACATCATGCGCGTTGCGCACAATGGGTCGCGCTGGATGTCGGCCCACGCCCGAGCCTTTCGACCCGGGCGTGGGACCGTGCGAGGTCAGCGGCGGTTGTAGGTCGCCAGGCCCGACCAATCTCCCTTCGCCGCGTAGGCGGCCTGCGTCGGCCAGCTCTCGAGGCTCGAGGGTGGCAGCGCTCCGCCGACGGCGATGATCTGGCGCAGCTCCCCGGTGTTCGCGCGCTGCAGGTCGGCGTAGGTCGTGATCCCGCCGTCGTTCAGGATGGACGAGATCCGCGGACCGATGCCGTTGATCTGGGTCAAGTCGTCGGGCGGAGCCGCGGTGGCAGTCGCGGTCCGAGGGGCGGCGGGCTTCGCACTCGCTCGCTGCTTCTCGTTGTGCTTCATCAGGGACTGCCAGTCGCCCTTGGCGGCGTAGGAGGCCTGCATTGGCCACGTCGACACGTTGCCTGGCGGCGTCATGTCGGCATCGTGGAGCGCTCGGCGGATCTGCGGCTCGTTCGCTTCGGACAGCGCCGCGTAGGTCGCGATCCCGGCCGCGCTCAAGGCACTTGCTGCCTTGGGTCCGATCCCGACCAGCTGGGTCAGGTCATCGCCAGTGCCGTTGCCGGCGTCCGCCGCGACCGCAACGGGCGCGGCTTCCTCGGGAGCCTCCTCGACCTCGATCTCGAAGTCGGCGACCACCTCTTCGCCACCCAGTGACTCGGCGGCCGGCTCGACCAGCGCCCTGAGCGCGGCGGCGGTCTCGGCGGGCAGCGTGCTCGTGATCAGCAGGGCGTTCTCGGCCTGGATCGCCTGCTCGATCAACCCGATCGACGCGGCCCAGTTGCCCGTGTACTGCACGAACAGGGCGCTCTTGCCCTTCTCGATCTCCTTCGAGACCTGCTTCATGAACTTGTCGTCGATGCCGATGTCGTGGAAGCGGCTGCGCAGACTGTGGAGGAGCCCGCCGGCCGCCCCGGCCACGACCGCTCCCGCCGGACCCGCGATGATCGTGCCCACGACCACGCCGATCGCCGTGCCACGGACGCCGCCCTTGAGGGCGCCCCGGTCCCGGGTCTGGTGGACCTTGACCGCTCCGCGCCGCTTCGTTCGCTCAGCGATCGCGGCGTCGACGATCTGCACGTTGTCGTTGACCTCGTCGACCTTCTCGACGGCCTCCAGGAGGCGTTTGGCCGCGGCTCCGCTGTCCAGGACGAATACTGCCAGGGTCTCGGGCGCCTGCTCCTGATCACTCATGGGCTTGCCTCCTCGTGTGGGTGCATCTCGTTCGGGGTCGCGCGGGGCTCCAGCCCGGAGCCGTCCTTCCGCGCCGATGGTGGGCAGTTGACGAACGGTTGGCGTTCCTCCCCTGTTCCGGCGATGCGAGGCGGGATGGCGGCTATCGGCCGCGTGGCCCCGATCGAATCCCCCGCCGGAACTCGGATGTTACCCGTGGATGACCGTCGCGGCACCATCCGTTTTGGTGGAGTCCGCGACCCGTTGACGGCATGCCTGTGTCCGCAAAGAATGCGGCGCGTGGAAGAGCGTGCGCGGTCGGAGCGGGCGGCAACGCTCGCGGCGCGACTCGATGACGCTGCCTCCGCACTGATCGCGGTCATCGCGCACACCCAGCCGGAGCGCTGGCTGCATGTTCCAGCACCTGGTGAGTGGGCGATCGGCAAGGACGCCGAGCACGTCATCGAAGCCGCCGGCTACCACCAGTGGATCGTCCGCCTCACGATCGGGCAGAAGGTGTCATCGCGACGTCCGGTCCTCGAGCGAAAGCGGCTCATCACCGACCTGTCGCCACAGGAGGCGGTCATGCAGCTGCGCCGCCGTACCGACGAAGGAGCCGAGCTCATCCTCGGGCTGACGGACGAGCAGCTGAACCTGCCCACTCGGCCGCCACGCGCCCGATCGCAGGCACTCGCGGAAACGATCGAGCTGGTGCTGATCGGTCACTACGGCGCCCATCGCGGCGACATCGAGGCAAAGAGCCGAAGGCGGTAGCGCGCCCGAATCAGACTCCGTGCTCGGCCGGGATCCGCCCGCTCTTGATGGCCGCCAAGCAATGCCGAGTGGTCCCGCTCGGTCTGGTCCGCGTAGCCCTCGGCGAAGGACGCCATCGCATGTTCGAACGCTTTGTCGGTCCCGAGATAGCCAGCGATCGTGGCCGGGTCACCCGACCGGGCGTGGCCGCGTGCGAGGGCCCATGCGCAGAGTTCGCCCCACGTCGCGAGCTCGTCGATTGTCATCGTGTCGATGACCGCGCTCCCCTTCTGGTCCTGGAGCTGCCGGACGTACAGGTGTTGACCCCGTTCGCCAACGGCCCAGCCGAGGAGGACATCGCTCGCTGCCTGGAGACGACGCTGGCCCGTGACGACACGTTCGCCGTGGCTGGAGTGCTTGTCTGGTCCGAGATACCGCTCATAGACGGACGCCTCCGCCTGCTTGGCCTGGAGGAACAGCGGATCGTCGTCCGAGTCACCGATGAAGAGGGCCACGAAGGCTCCGAGCCCAACGCTGCCGACGCCCACGACCTTGAGCGCGAAGTCCGTGAGCCGGTACCGATCGAGGAGAACGCGCCGATTCTCCTGCAGCGTCTCGCGATACGCGCGCAGCGCCGAATTGGCCAGCAACTGGGTCATGTCGGGGAGCTTGATGAGGGTCGGGGGACGCTCCACGAGGCGGCGCTTGCCGTCAACGAGCGAGGTGAGCTTGGGCAGTGCGTGGACGTCGTCGTGCCGGTTGGTTCCCTTGACCGTCCGCTCGATCATCCCGCGCGCGGATTTGTCGGCATGGGCGCGGATCCCCGTGGCGTCCACGCGCGTGTAGTACACGTCGATGGAGCGCATCGTCGCGTAGCCCGCCATCCGGTCGCGGTATGAGCGCATCGCACGGTGGACCACGTGCCTCGCGTCCTTGCCGCTCACCCCGATCCCTCGGCCGGCCACTGCGAGGCTCGCCGCGAGACGCTTGAGGTCGAACTCGAATGGTCCCGGGAGGGTTTCGTCGAAGTCGGTGATATCGAAGAGCAGGGTGCGCTCCGGCGAGGCGAACAATCCGAAGTTCGACACATGTGCGTCGCCACAGAGCTGGACCGTGATGCCGGAGTTCGGTCCCGCCGCGAGGTCCGATGCCATCGGCAGTGCCGCGCCGCGATAGAAGCTGAACGGCGAGATCGCCATCCGGCCATATCGGACCGGCACGAGAAACTGCAGGCGGGTGGTCGACTGGCTCTCGAGCAACGCGATCGGGTCGACGCGATCGGGATCCGGCGACCACGATCCGAGGGAGGCCGGCGGCACCTTGACCCTGGCCTCGGCGCCGGCAGCGGACCGATCCTCTCGGGATGGCAGTGGACCCGCCGGCCGCTCGGTCACCGTCGTCCAACCGGGCAGCAGCGTCCCCTTGTCATGTTCGTAGGCTATCTCGCGCCGTAGGGAATCGGGTCGTTCCACCTAGGCACAATTCGCTTGGGGCCATCAGTCGTCCTACCGATGCTGCCTGCGTCTGCCCGCGTCAACCTCGATTCATCGGAGCCACCGCCGAGACGGTCGGCACCGCGAGATGAATGGAGGCAGGGGAACCATGACGGCAGGGATGAACACGCAGAAGTTGGGGAGCAGCCGAATCTCGCTCCCGCGCGCCGGCTTCGGTGCGCTCCTGGCAGCGACGCTCCTGGCGGGCGGCCTCGTCGGCGCGGCGGTTTACGCCGGGATCGGCGCGGCGACCGCGCAGCCGGCGGCGGTCAGCATGACGCTACCGCGCGAGTCCATCGTGGTGCGCGACCTGCGCATCGCGGCCGGCCGCGGTCCGCTGATCGGCGAAACGGACGGCGCGGCGGTCACGGGCGGGACCACGACCACGAACGGCCCGCGCTCACGACGGGTTCCGGCACGACCGGGCTCCCGGCAACGCTTTGGTCGAAATCACCCACGCACCGGGTCGCGGTCCGCTGCGGTAGCCGGTCGGGCGAGTCGTCCGCGCTCGATCGACGCGGCAGGCCACCGGGTCTGCCGCGTCCGCGCGCCCGGCGGACGCATGGCTCTCCTCAGGGTGATGCTGACTGCTCGACACGCACCAGACTCTTGATCGCAGTGCGGTTGTCCATGGCGTCGTACGCGTCGACGATGTGGTCGAGGTCCGTCTCGAAGTCGAACACCCGTCCAGGGTTGATCCGGCCGTCGAGCACAGCGTCGAGCAGTTCGGGCAGGTACTTGCGGGCGGGCGCGACGCCGCCGCGCAGCCCGACGTTGCGGAAAATGACGGTGTCGATCGGCACCTCCACGTCATGCGGCGCACCGACCGCGCCCACGATGCCGCCCGAGCGCGCGATCGCGAACGCCGTGCTCATGGATTCGCCAGTTCCGACGCACTCCAGCGCGGCCTCGACGCCAAGGCGATCGGTCATCTGCCGAACGGCCTCGATCGCCGCATCGCCGCGCTCAGCAACAATGTCTGTCGCGCCGAACTCGCAGGCCACGGCCTGGCGGGCCGGGTTCCTGGACAACGCGATGATCCGCTCGGCGCCGAGACGGTGAGCGGCGAGCACCGCCGACAGCCCGACCGCCCCATCGCCGACGATCGCGACCGACATGCCAGGCCCGACCCCGGCGCTGACCGCCGCGTGGTTGCCGGTGCAGGCGACGTCCGAGAGCGCGACGATCGAACGCAACGTCGCGTCGGAATGCCCTGACCCGGGGATTTTCACGAGCGTTGCGTCAGCGAAGGGGACGCGGACCGCCTCGCCCTGGCCGCCATCCATCCCATGATTGCCGTAGCCGCCGCCATGAATGCAGTTCGACTGCCAGCCCGCGCGGCACAGGACGCATGTTCCGTCGCTGTATGTGAACGGGCTCACAACGAAATCGCCAGGTTTCAGTTCGCGTACGTCCGCACCGACCTCGTCGACGAAGCCAACGAACTCGTGGCCGATCGCGCCGAGATCGTGCGGTGAGAGGCCGCGGTAATACCACAGGTCCGACCCGCACACGCACGCAAGCGTCACCCTGACGATGGCGTCCGAAGGCTCCTGGATCACAGGGTCCGGGCGTTCGCCGACCTTGAGGTTGCGCGGACCGCCAAAGTTCGCGGCTTTCATCAGAACGGTTCCTTCGAGCTGGCGCAAGAGGGGAAGCCCGCCGGACAAACGCCAACATAACGCGGCCGGCGTAGCGTGCTTGGACGCCCGATTAGAATCGGGTGCAGTGGCCGCCGTGGTCGCGGATCGCGTGAGTCGCGATCGCCTCGGCCAAGGAGGGTTCGGCCATGGGTTCGCTCAACGCGACATTCACGAAGTGGTTGGTCGGTCAGGGACCAGAAATGGCGGGCGTTGTCGGCGGCGAGGGTGGCGATGGCGCGTACGCTGGAAAGGTCCTCGACATGACCTCTGGGCCGACGACCGTCATCTCGGCCCTCTATCACTTCCACGGCTCGGAACGGCCATTCAGCGCGCTGGTCCATGTCGAGCAGACGGGTCTCCAAGCCGAGATTACGGGCGTCGTGATCGATGGTTGGGGCAAGGGAAACCCCGTCAAAGGCCAGTACACCGAAATCCAGTGCGAGCACGACGGCGTCACGACTGACTGCTGGCGCGGCACACTAGCGATTGCGGAGAGTACTTCCGGGGGTCGTCCTGCGGCAGCGGCGATCGCGCGCTAATCACCCCACGAGCGCGGAGCTGTCCCTGGGCGGTCGGCCGATGTAGGCCAGGAACCGGTCCTCGGCGTCGGCCTCGTTGGAAACGGCGATCTCGGGCGGGAAGATCCCCATCTTTCGGAGGAGCTCGCCGTTTTGGGTCGCGATCGTGTGGATCTCGCGGATCGCCTCGTCGGGCAGGTGCGGCTCGAGGCCGGTCAGGGCCGCGGCGTCGTACAGGGCCATGGTCCGGTTGAGCGAGATGTCGGACAGGTAGCCTCGCGCCGGGACATCGGCGTACGACATGTGGACGGTCCGATCGAGGTCGGCGTGGGCGCGAACGGAAGCGTTCGCCTCGGAAGCGAGGCGCTCGTAGTTGCCCGCGAGGTCGTCGCCGAGGAGATCGCCGTCGAACTCCGGGTTCGTCGTGAGGCCCGACTCGCCCGCGAGCACCTTCGGGACGCACTGGTTCTCGTAGGCCATGATGTTCAGCGAGTCGCGGAGCGTCTGGCCGTCGTGGAAGCGGGCATAGGGCGGCGCCTCGAGCGCCAGGTGTTCGGGTCGCACGCGCAGGGCCAGGTCGGTCAGGGCGCTGTTCGCGGCGATGAACGTGTCTTTGATGTCCATCGCCGAACCCTGACGGGCGCACCGTTGCGAGCGCATAACAGCCCCGCAAAGGCGATCGACCTACGATAGGAAACGTGATCCTCCCCAAGATCCGGGATCCCAGGTTCATCACCGTGCGTCGCGGCGGCAGCCTCGCAGGACGACGATCACCACCTGCTCGCGGTGTGGGCGGCCGACTGCGCGCAGCACGTCCTGCACCACTTCGAGCAAGCGCGGCCGGGGGACGACCGTCCGCGACGGGCGATCGACCTGGGCCGCGCCTGGGCACGGGGTGAGATTACCGATGAAGGAGGCCCGCAACGCCGCCTTTGTCTGCGAACGCGGCGGCCAGAGACGTGACCGGCGCCGCGCGGGATGCGGCGCATACGCCGCCGGTCAGGCCGCGGCGGTCGGCGCATGTGGCAGCCCACGAGCTGGGCGCTGCGGCCTACGCGATCAGGGCTGCCCGTGCGGCGGCTCCCGAAGGCGAGCGTGTCGACGCTGGTCGCCTGGAGTGCCAGTGGCAGCGCGCCCAGCTTCCCGACGAGATCCGCGAGCTCGTGCTCGACGACCAGCGGCTTCGCAACGAGTTGTGCTGGTTCGTCTTCGATTGCTGAGCGGTGAAACTAGCCGGGAGGCAGGAAGCTGAGGTATCCGTCTCCAGATGGGTCGAAGCGCGCCGTCGCCGGCGCGCTCCATGGTGTCAGCCTCGTTCAGCCGTGCGGGATCCGCGTGTGGATGAACGTGGTGAACGGCGTCGAGAGACCGTGCAGGCTCGTAACGACGATGTCGGCCCGCCTGTTGAGGGCGTGCACGACCCGGCCCTTCCCGATGTAGATCCCGGCGTGCGAGCCACGCCCGTAGATCACGACGTCGCCGACGCGCGGGTGAGAGCGGGAGGTGAGGCCGTGGCTGCGACCCCAGAGATACATGCCGCGGGCCGAGTGCCCGCCGCCGATCTTGCTGCCGACACCGGCCTTGCGGTAGGCGTAGAGCACGAGGCCGGAGCAGTCGAACCTGCTCGGGCCGATGCCGCCGAAGGCGTACTGGTCGCCACGCTGGTTGAGGGCGATGCGGGCGACACGTGCGCCCGTGTTCGGGACATCCGTGGAGGCCGAGGCCGGAACGGCGACGGCTGCGATGCCGCTGATCGCGACGATGGTCGCGATCGCGGTGGCCCGGAGGCCGTGGGTGGTGGGAACGTTCAAGGTGCTCCTTTCGCCAGGACACGCGGCTATGCCGCGCGGCGATGGGACATGCGCCCGGCACTGACGAAGGAACTCAACCTGGAGGGGCCCGAGGGAGGGAAGAGCACGCAGCGACGGCCGACGGGATGGTCGGCTCCACGACAGGTGGGCCTGCCGGGACGGCGCTATGGGTGTTGTGGGACCCCCGTAAGACGGCGCGCTCGTGATCCGAGCGGCTTCGACCATGGTCGGGGTCGGGCCCCACCGATTCATTACCTCGACCGAGCAGAACGGCGTGACCGCGACTGCAGCATCCGTGCAACGGGCCTAGAAGGAGGTGGTTCAGGACAGCCGTCCAGACCCGCTCCGCGAGTCGTTATCCCGGGCCCACGGGGTCCGGGCTGGCACCCGGACCCCGCCGATACTGGCTAGTGGTTTGCCGAACCCGCCGCCTTGGGACCCCAGTCGATCAGGAATGCCTTGAACTCGCTCATGGGCAGAATCTCGCGGACGTCGCTGCCGTCCGGCCGCATGCGGAACAGTCCAGACCGGTCGTCGTCCTCGATCCGGAACACGAGCCATTTGCCGTCGGGCGAGTAGGAGCCGAGGAAGGCCCGGCCGTCGCGAGTCGCGGAACCGCGTCAGCCGGCGCACGCCCGACCCGTCGGGGCGCATGGTCAGGATGTTGGCGCGAGTCGCCCGGGTCGAACAGGTTCGCGTTCTCCGTCGTCGCGATGCGCCGCCCGTTCGGGTGCCCAGTCGGTCTTGATCGTCTGGTCGGTTTCGAACGGCCGGATCTGGACCATGTGGCTGCCGTCGATGCGGGCGGTGAACAGGCCACGCGCGGGCTCCGCCACCGGCGGCGGACCGACGACCGTCCCGTCGAAGCCGGGAAAGCAGGGTCCTGCCGTCCGGCGACACGTTGGGTCCGTGACGAAGCCGTTCGGCCAGGGCCCGATGATCCGGCGCTGGTCGCTCCCGTCGAGGTTCATGCTCCAGATCGCGTCGTCGTTGGTGGCGACCGTGTAGCGCTCGAAGTAGATCCGTCGCCCGTCGGGCGAGAACGACGGCTGGTCCTGGAATGTGTCATCGGGCTGGGGCAGGACCCTGAAGTTCGAGCCGTCGGCGTCGACGATCCCAAGCGTGGCGGTCGTCTCCGTACCAATCCCGAACACGAGCTGACGGCCGTCCGGCGACCAGTCGACGTTGAGAGCATCGCCGGCCACGTGGGTAACCTGGTGCAGACCACGGCCGTTTGGGCGCACCGTGAACAGTTGGATGCCGGACTCGGTCGCGGCGCTGAACGCGATCAGGCCGTTTCGGTCCGGGTATGTCGCCATCGTCACCGGCGACTGGATGGCCACGGCCATGATGCCGGCGATCAGCGCGCAGAACGCGACGCGCCGGGGTCGACGAGTCGGTGGCCCGGGCCGGCCCAGTCGCAGCCGAGGCTGTGCAGCAAATGGACCCATGTGCAGACCTCCTGAGACGACGTCCGTCGCCTGTAAGGGACACCGGTCCACCGTCGAGGTTCCCTCGTTTCTCCGTGCGCGGCCGGACTGCCAGCCCGCCTGCCGAAATACGATGGAACCGCTGGCAGCGGGCGAAGCCCCATGATTGTTGTGAGCGTTCACGCGGCCGCAGGCAGTGGAACCACAGTGCGGCATGACCTCGTAGCACGGGCACAGGCGGGCGACCAGGACGCGTTCTCCGATCTCGTGAGACCGTCCTTCGCCCGGCTGCTCGGCACTGCCAGACTCATCCTCCGGGATCCGGATCGCGCCCAGGACGCGGTCCAGGAAGCATTGGTGCTGGCCTGGCGCGACATTCGCGCGATCCGCGAGCCGGATGCGTGGGATGCCTGGCTGTATCGGCTCACCATCCGCGCGTGCTACCGATGGGCTCGGCGCCAGCGACAGCGCGACGTGATCGAGCTCCAAGTGCCCACCGCCGCCGAGCCGGCGACGGAGCGCGACTTCTCCACGACGCTCGTCGAACGTGACCTGGTCGGACGCCACATCAGCCGCCTCCCGCTCGACCAGCGGACCATCATGGTGATGCACTTCTACCTGGATTTGCCGTTGAGCGACGCTGCGGCGATCCTCGGCATCCCGGTCGGGACCGCCAAGTCACGCCTGCATCGCGGCCTGGAGACACTCCGCGTTGCCATGTCGGCCGAGCGACACGGCCTCGTCCGCGCGCCATCGCCCCGAGGGCATCCGCAATGACCGACATGCGAGACCTCGAGCGATCAGTCGCAGCCTGGATGGCCGAAGAGGCGACGGTGGCCGCGAGCGACCAGCTGCTTGGCGACATGCTGGCCGCCGCCACGAGCTCGCGGCCCCGGCCGCGCTGGCTCGCGTCCTTCACCCAGAGCCCGCTGCGGGTCAACGCGAAGGTCGGCGTCGGATCGCAAACGTATCGGCTCGCGCTCCTCGCGGCGCTGCTCGGGCTCCTGCTGGGAGCCACGATCTTCGTGGCGAGCAGCCTGCTGCGTCCGGACACGGCCGCCGACGTGTGGCCCGGGTTCCGCGGCGACGCAAGCCGGTCGGGAGTTTCGGCGACGGGGCCGATCGGCCAGCCGATCCTCGCGTGGCGCTTCCAGGCGTCGGGCAGCGTGAGCGGGGCGATCGCGATCGTCGACGACCTCGTCGTAGCGTCGAGCGACGACGGCGTGGTCCACGCCCTGGGCTTCGACAAGGCATGGAGCGCTGGAGTTTCCGCGTCGACACCGCGCCCGCCCACGGGCCACTCGCGCTCGGCAACCGGATCTTCGTCACGGATGGTGGCGGTTCGGTTTACGCCCTCGGGCTCGACGGCCGGCAAGTCTGGCGATCGACATCCGTCCTTGCAGGCCCGTCGGACCTCACCATCGGTGAGGGCTCGCTGTACGGGGGATCGGTGGACGGCACGGTCGCGGCGTTCCGGGTAGACGACGGAGTGGAATAGTGGCGGACGACTGTGTCGCCCAGCGGTGGTGCGGTCCACGCGCCGTCGTTTGCGGACGGGATCGTCGTGGCTGCCTCCGACGGGGGCGAGCTGGCCGCAATCGACGCAGCGACCGGCAGGATCCGCTGGAGGCAGCCCGTCGGACCGGGCACGGGCACGCCGGCCATCGCGGACGACGTCGCCTACATCGGCAGCGGGGCGACCACGGCGACGGCGGTCATGCGTGGCTATGACCTGCGGACGGGCGAGCTCCGAGTCGCGACGGACGAGGTCGCCTACTCACCAACCGTGATCGACGGTGTCGGCTACACAGGCGGCCCGCTCGGTGTCGTGTCGGCCCGCGACCTCGCGTCCGGCGTCGAGCGCTGGCGCACATCCTTCTCAGGCGTCGTGCGTGCCCCGGCGGTCGCCGGCAACGTGCTCTACGTTGCGGCGGATGACGAGCGGCGGGTCTACGCCCTGGACCTCGCGACGGGCCAAGAGCTCTGGCACGTTCCGGTCGACGGTTCCAACTGGTGCTGCATCGCGGTCGCCCGCGGGATCGTCATCGCCGGGACCCGCCTCGGCTCCATCTATGCAATCGGTGGCGATGGGACACCCGTCCAGCCCTCGGCGCAGATCGCGCCGACAGCCACTTTGACGCCGCCGTCGCTGGCGACACCCGGCTCGCCCACGCCGACAAGCGGCGCCGTCCAGGCGAGCGTCGTCTGGTCTGCCGTCGCACCAGATGCCGGCTTCATCCCGTGGGGCCTCAGCCGCGACCCGCAGGGTCGCCTCTGGGCGGTCGAGGCCCTCAAGGACCGCTTCGCGACCTTCGACGAGAACGGCACGTTCACGGGATTCTGGGGTTCCTCGGGCGATGGCGAGGGCGAGTTCGACCTTACCCGCGATAACGGCGACCCGTTCGGGGCCATCGCCTTCGCACCCGACGGCTCCTTCTATGTCCTCGACGTCGGTAACTACCGGGTCCAGCGCTTCGCCGCGGATCGCAGCTTCGTCCGGGAATGGGGCGGCTTCGGTACTGGTCCGGGGATGTTTGCCGACCCGTTGAGCATCGCCGTCTCGCCCGACGGGCTGGTGCACGTGCTCGATCACGAGCGCGCCGTCGTCGAGTCGTACGACGCGGGCGGCACCGTGGTGCGCACGATCGACGCCTACCCGGACGAGGTCGGCCCGACTGCCGGCGCCAACCAGGTGACCGTCGGCCCGAACGGCCACTTCTACCTCGGCCTTTGGGATCCAGCGCAGGTGATCGAGCTCGGCGCCGACGGCAAGGTCATTGCGACCTACGGCGGCCCGGATTCCGGTTCGAGCCCGTTCCACGAGCAGCCCAACGTCATGGCCTTCGACGGGCAGGGCCGGCTCTACGTCACCCAGGGGCCTGCGCGGGGCGACGCCCCGGGGGTTGTTGTGTTCTCCGGCGACGGCAGGTATCTCGGCGGCTGGGGTCGTCTCGGCAAACTCGAGGGCGAGCTCGGCTTTCCCTGGGGCCTCGTCGTGGACGCGGGTGGCGACGTATTCGTCAGCGACGCCGGGGCGCTGCCCGAGTTCGGCCTCGCCAGCCGGCTCCAGCGCTTCAGGATCAGTCTCCCAGATGAGTGACCCAGGCCGCGCTTCGATCCTCGGTCGGCTCGGAGAACGGAGTCGGGGCGCCGAACCAGGTTGCCAGAGCGCCGGGGAGTTCAGGGTCCGTGAGGCTGCCCGTCCAGGCGACGTACCCGTCGGGGCGGATCAACACAGCGGCGGGCGCGGGGACCGGGCCGACGACCGGGAGGTCCCACTCCCCTTCGTGGGCTGCGTCCACAAGAGCGACTCGGTCGGACCACGGGGAAATGTCGAACTCGCCGGGTCCGCTGAGGTTGAGGAGGACGGGCCGGGCGTCGTGGAGCAGCGCGAATACAGTCGTCGGACCGTCTGCTGTCTGGAGGTCCAGGTCAGGCATCCGGCGGCCGAGCAGCGGGTGGCCCTCGCCGAGGTCGTAATGGACGTCAAGGCCGGAGATCATCCCGGCGGTCCGCTTGCGGGGCTCATCCATGCTCAGCATCTCGAGCACGGCCTCGCGCAACGCCTTGCTGCGGTCGTCGATATGGCTGAGCGCCACCTGCGCCATGGTGTTGCGCAACACCCGGGCCCCCACCGGGTGGCGTTCGGCGTGGTAGGTGTCCAGGAGGCTCTCGGGCGAGGTTCCCCTGATCACCTGGGCCAGCTTCCAGCCAAGGTTCACGGCGTCCTGCACGCCGACGTTCAGGCCCTGGCCGCCGGCCGGGCTGTGCACGTGCGCGGCATCGCCTGCGAGCAGGACGCGGCCCTCCCGATAGGAGGCGGCCTGGCGAGTCATGTCGGTGAACCTGGACAGCCGGGTGGGGCTGTGCGCGCCGTAGTCGGACCCGTAGGCGGCGACGAGCGCCTCACGCAGGTCCTGCAGGGTCGGCTCGCTGGCATGCTCGACCTCCGCCTCCAGGAGGACGACCCCGTACGGGCTCCCGCCCTTCTCGCGATTGACGGGGCCGATGCCGCCGCCCTCCGGCCGCATTCCGATCTCGGGCTCCTCGTCCATCTCGACCTCGGCGATCAGGTAGCTGCGCGAGGCATCAAACCCGGCGAATTCGATGCCCGCCGCCTTGCGGACCACGCTGCGGCCCCCGTCGCACCCGACCAGGTAGTCGGCCCGAAGCGTCGTCTCCCCGGACAGTTCGACATCCACGCCGGCCCCGTCCTGCGTGAAGCCCACCACCTCGTGCTCGCGCAGCATCGAGTCGCCGAGCTCGTCGACCCAGCCAGCCAGGATGACCTCGATGTCCTTCTGCCAGAGGGCCAGGACGTAGTTGTGGCGGGTCGGAAAGTCGCTGATGTCCAGGAACGTCCCCGCGTAGCCGACGAACGGGTGCGTCGTGCCCTTCGAGATGAACCGATTGGCGACGCCGCGCTGGTCGAGCACCTCGAGCGTGCGGGCGTGGAGGCCCCCGGCCCGACCTCCGTCGAGCCCCTGGTCGGCTCGACGCTCGACGACGACGACATCGATCCCCGCCAGCGCCAGTTCGGCCGCCAACATCAGCCCGGTCGGTCCCCCTCCCGCGATCACCACCTCATGGCGCCTCAGGCCTATTGCTCCGGGCCGCGTCATCAGGTGCGGAGCACCTTCTCCAGTGCCCTGCCCTTCGCGAGCTCGTCCACAAGCTTGTCGAGGTAGCGGATCTTCTGCATGAGCGGGTCGTCGATCTCCTGGACGCGCACTCCGCAGATCACGCCTGTGATCAGCCCTGCGTTCGGGTTTAGCCGCGCCACCGCGAAGAAGTCCGCGAAGGTCGTGCCGGCGGCGAGGTGACGCTCGAGGTCGGCCTCGTCGAATCCCGTGAGCCAGCGGATCACGGCGTCGAGTTCGTCCTGCGTGCGGCCCTTCTTCTCCACCTTCGCGAGATAGAGCGGGTAGACCGAGGCCACGGTCATCGAGAAGATCCGATGTTCGGTCGTCGTGCTCACTGCGTCACCGCGAACCAGCGGCCCTCGGGATCCGAGAAGGCGAAGCTCGCCGTGCCCTGGTGATCGCCCACTTCCGTCGCCTGGACGCCGCGACTGACGAGGGCGGCGCGCGTGGCCTCGAGGTCGTCGACGTTGAAGGCGATCGAAGGCGTCGCGAGGTCGAGGCCGTCGGGGTTGTCCTTCATCAGCTCGAGCGGCACGAGCTCGAATGCAAACGCCTGATCGGCGAATCCGACCTGAGCGATCGTGAACGCACCTGCCGCCGTGCGTCGCTTCTCGACCATGCCGATCTGCTCGACCCAGAATCTGCGGCACGCCTCCGCGTCGTTCACGTACAGCACGACCCATCCGACCTTCATGAGCGGCTCCAGGAGTGCGGCGACATCAATGGCGCTGACATGCTCCGCTTTCAGCATATGCGCGGTCACCGACTCGCGCCTCCGGTCCGACTGGCCGGCGTTGGTTCAGCGAGTACCCCGGGACCGTCGGCGATACTTGGCCCGATGAAGCTGTACTGCGCCGGCCCGCTCTTCTCGGCGGCCGAGCGGGCCTGGAACGAGGAGCTGGCCCGAGCCCTCCGGGATGGGGGACACGAGGTCTTCCTGCCGCAGGAGCAGGAGCCGGGCCTGGACGCGCCGGGGATCTTTGCCCACGACGTCGGCGGCATCGATTGGGCGGACGCCCTCGTGGCGATCATGGATGGCGTGGATCCCGACTCCGGCACAGCCTGGGAAGTCGGCTACGCCTACGGCAAGAAGCCGGTGATCCTCGTTCGGACCGACTTCCGACGGACCGGTACCGGCGCGCCCTATAACGCGATCCTCGCCCAGTCGGCCACAATCGGCCTCGACCTGCCGTTCGCGCCGATGTCCCGCGTCGCGGCCGAGCTTCTCGATGCCCTGCGTCGTCTGGACGAGGGATCGCAATAACGCACCGGCCATCAGGATTCCGGGTCGTCGATGAGCTCGCGGACCTCCTGCGAACATCGGCAGGCAACGGCGATCCTCGCGGCCCACGCCTCCGCCTCCGCGCGTGAGGCGACATCGAGGATCGAGAACCCGCCGCCGTAGGACGTCGTCCCCGGGTACGGACCGTCGCTGACCGTCCCGTCGGTGGCCACCGTGGTTGCCTCATCGTGATCGAGCAGCCCGCCGCCGAACACCCAGATGCCGGCGGCCTTGGCCTCCCGGACCACCGCGTGCGACGCCGCGGCCACGTCCCGCAGGTCCTCGTCGGGGAAGGTCATGGCGCCTTCCGGGAACGAGATCAGGTAGCGCGACACGGCTTTGACTCCTCAGGGCCGTCCAAATCCTGACACGACGCGGCGACAACTCGCAGCATGATCCGGCCATGGACGAAGCGCAGCCCGTCGAGTTCCTCCTTGACGACTACCCCGATGCCATCCGCGAGACCGGCATGGCGCTCCGTTCGCTGATCTTCCGCACTGTCGTCGGCACCGTCGAGACGATCCGCCCCGGCTGGCGCTGGATCGCCTACTCGCTGCCCGAGGGCAAACGCGTCCGGAACTTTGCCTGGATCGGCCCGGAGCGGAAGCACATCCACCTCGGCTTCGAGCACGGCACGCTGCTCGCGGACCCCGAAGGGCTGCTGCACGGCGCCGAGGAGCGGCTGAAGCAGTTCCGCTACTTCACCTTCGAGCCATCCTTCGACGTCGACGAGGCGATCCTCGCCGACTACCTGCGCCGTGCGGCCAACCTCGCGACCCTGCCGACGGCCGCGCGCCGCGCCCTCGCGCTCCAACGCGAGTCGGACGTACACGACCTGACGACGGTCCCCGACGATTGGGAGTTGCTCACCTCGACATCGGAGCCAACGTCCGAGGCATGATCTGGCGCCCCCGGACGGA
>CAWGQH010000007.1:0-244323 GCA_963824735.1 uncultured Chloroflexia bacterium | reverse complement strand
AACGTCGACGACGCGCGCGCCATCCTCGAGCGCCTCGACGCGCGGGCTTCTCGGCGAGACTCGACGAGCTGATGGGCGAGGCGGCGGACGCCCGATCCGCGCGTCGTCGGCTCAGGCGCCGGAGGTCGAGGCGCGACATCCAGCGGGCTTCCGTAGCGGTCCGACGACTCGAGCACCGATAGGCAGGGCGCTGCGGCAAGGTCGGTGACGAGATGCCTGTGTGTTACAACATCGTGGTCGAGCGCGCGCGACTGAGGAGGTGCTGCGCCGGGCCATGACGGATCCAATGCTCGGTGGTGTGGGGCTAGGCCTGGTCTGGGGCTGGTGGCTCGTTCTCGCCGCGAGTCCGACTCGGGCGCGTTCAGCGCGTTCGGCCCTCGTGTTGGGGTCATCGAGCCTGGCAATCGTCGCGGGGATCGCACTCCTTGCTGGCCCCCCATCGGTCGTCGCGGCAATCGTCGCGGCCGGATCGGCTTCTGTCGCGCACCTCGCGTTCAAAGGTGCCCTACGCCAACGGCACCACCATCTGGACGCCTAGGACAAGGAGAAGTCAATGCTCCAGATCGTGGGCGCCGGGGCCTTCGGAGCGCTCATCGGTTGGTACGTCTACTACATCAACCGATATCGCGTGGGCGCCGTCCAGTTCAGCGACCTGGTGACGCTCGTCGGCGTGTTGGGTGGTGCCGCCATCCTGGCGCTGTTCCCGGCAGGCACGGACCTGTTCGGGGCCTATGGGATCGGGCTCGCGATCGGGTTCTTCGGCTACTTCGTCGTCCTGCTGATCCTCACGCGGATCTCGTCGAACTTCGACACCGATTGGTTCCTGGACGGCCGGCGGCGGAAGCCAGTGGACCCGTGGGTCATCCCTGGCGAGATTCGTGCGACCGTCACGTCGATGGACTCCGGTTCCGGGTCAGGCGCCGGCGATCCAGGCGCGGGTCGCTAGAACCTGCCGACGGGCCTTCGCATGGCAGCCGAGATGCCCTGTCCGAACTGCGGGACATCGAATCCGGTCAGCCGGACGTACTGCCTGCAACTGCGCGCACGAGCTGCGCCGGCCGGCCGAGCCCCGCGGAGCAGATGCGATCGTCTGCCCCACGTGCGGCACTCGGAATCCTGCCGCTGAGACGTTCTGCTCCAACTGCGGACAATACCTGCCTCGATCGCACCCGAAGCCGATGGTGTACGCGCTTGGGATCGACGTCGGTACGAGCTACTCGGCCGCTGCGACCGCGCGCGAGGGCCGCGTCGAGATCTTCCAACTCGGCGAGCGAGCGGCGACCATTCCGTCGGTCGTCGTCGTTCGGGCCGACGGCGAGGTCCTCACCGGCGACGCCGCGGAGCGTCGCTCGCTCGCAGAGCCGACCCGAACAGCGCGCGAGTTCAAGCGGCGGCTCGGCGACCCGATTCCGATCATCATCGGTGGGACGCCGTACAGCGCAGAGGCCCTTATGGCGCACCAGTTGCGGGCCATCATGGGTCGCGTCACCGAGGAATTGGGCGAACGGCCGGTGGCCATCGTCGTCACCCATCCCGCCAGCTACGGCGCCTACAAGATCGACCTCCTCGAGCTGGCCATCCGCCAGGCGGGCATCGCCAACGCGACGCTGCTTACCGAGCCGGAGGCGGCCGCCGTTCAATACGCCCGCCGGGAGCGCGTGCCGACCGGGGCCGTGGTCGCCGTCTACGACTTCGGCGGCGTCTCCTTCGAGGCGACGATCCTGCGCAAGACCGAGGACGGTTTTGAGCAAGTCGGCCGCCCGGAGGGGATAGAGCGGCTCGGTGGCATCGACTTCGACGAGGCGATTTTCAACCGGGTGATGACCATGGTCCGCTCGAGCGGGATCGCGGTCGACCTCGAGGACCCGGCGACCCTGGCCGCGATCGCCCGCCTGCGCGAGGAATGCCGGCGCGCCAAGGAGGCGCTGTCGTTCGACACGGACGCATCTGTCGCCGTCATGTTGCCCGGCTTGCAGACCGACATCCGGCTGACCCGCGAGCAATTCGAGGACATGATCAGACCGCGGATTGATGAGACGATCTGGGCGCTCATGCAGGCTGTGAAGAGCGCCGATGTCGATTTCGAAGGCGTCGACCGGATCCTGCTCGTCGGCGGAACATCGCGGATCCCGCTCGTCGCCGAGGTGGTCCGCGAGGCGACCGGGCGACCAGTGGCAGTCGATGCTCATCCGAAGCACGCGATGGCGCTCGGGGCTGCTTTTGTGGCCGAGACCCGGCGGCTGGATCGATCACGGGTGACCGCTGCCGCGGCCCACCCGAACCCGGCCTTCCGTCCTCCCAGGACCCCGGAACCGTCCCCTGTTATCGCGGCGTCCGCAGGCGACGCGGCCGCTGTGTCAGGTGAGCCATACCATGACTATGCGCCACCTTCTCCTCGACCACCACCGGCCGCGGCTCGCCCCTCCATCGGACTCGGCAGGATCGTCGGTGGCGTCGTCGGCGGGATCGCCGGCGGGGTTCAGGCCGTTGCCGATGCCGCACGGGCCGTCGGCGAACGCGTCCGGCAGGCAGGCGCGAGCCCAGGCGGCGACGCGGCGAAACCAGTCATCAACACCGGCCTTTCGAGACGGGACCAACCCGATATTCCACTCGACCCGGACATCACCCTCGCGGCGGGAAGCGACTACCTGTTCTGGATCGAGATCGCGCCGCCGATCATGGGTTCGATCGAGGAACAACCCATCGGCGCGCCGCAACGGCTCGTGGCTGCCGAAGCACTCCTTGACGTCGTGCTCTTCGATGTCTCCGGCCCGCCGGTTGTGATCGCCGGCTCGGATGAGGGCAAACTGAAGCTTCTCCCCGATGGCTCGGCGATCGTCGTTCGACAGCCGTCTGGCCAGGCCGGACCGGTTGTCTCGGCCGCCCTGCTCGCACGCCGCCTCCTGTTCCCGCTCCGCCAGCCGACGGAACCCGGGGAGATGCGCTTCCGCTGCAACCTGTACCACTCGGGAGTGCTGATCCAGTCGCGGCTCGTCCGATGCGAAGTGCGGCGCGCCCCGGCGCGCAGCCCCGGTGCGATCCGTTCTCGGTTGGACTACCTGCTCGCGCGCACATTGGCTCCGGACCGGCTTGCCGGAGCACAACCACACGAGCTCAGCGTCCTTGTCAATGACAACGAGGACGGGACCCACGGGTTCTACTTCGCGAGCGGAAAAGGCCGCTGGAAGCGACGGGCCACGTTCGACGCCGACGCATTACAGGCCTATTTGGACCAGGCGCGAGGTGCGCTTCGTCTCGCGGCATGGGGTACCGATCAAGCCTGGCGTGACGAGCCGTATCTCTATGACGGGGAGGCGAACCGCGCGCGGCTGCTGAAGGACCTCATCCCGATCTGCACCCGGGGCTACGCGTTCTACAGCGAGATGATCGACCGCCTGGCCGGCACTGACGAGGCCGGTGAGAGCAAGGCCGAAGAGCTGACGGCGCTCATGCGAGCACCGGGGTCCGTCCAGATCGCGCTCCTCGGGACGCCTCGATCCGTGGTCCCGGCTGCGCTCATCTATGACTACGACCTCGATACCGGAGCGAGCCTCGCCTCGTACACGTTCTGCGAGCAATTCCTCGAGGATCTCGCGAAGCCCCACGGGCTCCGCGACTCGATCTGCTTTGCCGGAAGCTGTCCAAACCGCGAGGGAAACGTGACCGTGATCTGCCCGAGTGGACTTGTGGGGATACCGACACTCCATCGGGTTGCCCGTCTCGCTGCCGGCGAAGGAGGAATGGTCAGGTGGCGAGGCCGCGGCCAGCCATGAACCCGACCTGGATGGTGACCCGCCCGGGCTCATCGACGTCTCCGGCGTGCCGCAGCTGGCCGTGGGCGTATCAACCGACCCGGACCTGACGCAGTGGCCGCAGCACGAGATCGCCCTGCGAGCGCTCAAGCCGGAGATGGGCTGGCACTTCGCCAACACGCGAACCGCGACCTTCGACATGCTGCAGACAGCCAACCCGCACATCGTCTACTTCTACTGCCATGGCGGTGTCGCGAACGGCAAGCCGTTCATCCAGGTCGGCCCGAGGAACGATGAGTCGATCTCCAGCGATGTCCTGCGTGCTCATCACCTCCACTGGGGGGCTCCCCGCCCACTTGTCTTCATCAACGGCTGCCGCACCACGGCACTCGAGCCGAAACAAGCCCACGAGTTGGTAAGCGGCTTCGTGACGATCGCTCGGGCTTCGGGAGTGATCGGCACCGAGATCACGATCTTCGAACCTCTGGCCCGTGCCTTCGCGGAGGCGTTCCTCCGGGCCTTCGGCGGCGGGTCGACGGTTGGCGAAGCCGTCCGAACCGCTCGATTGGAGCTCCTGCAGCAAGGCAACCCCCTTGGCCTCGCCTACACGGCGTACGCCTTGTCCAACCTGAAGCTCAGCCGTCCTCCAACGCCCCGCTGATCACGGGTCACGAAGGACGCACTCTGAACCTCGAATGCTTCGCGCGCTCATCCCGATGGCTTAGCGGCAGCCCGCCCCATTCACCCCGAGCGGAAGGCGGCGTGCAGGCGCATCGCGCCACCCACGCCCTTGAGCTCCACCGGCCCGATCTCGCGAAAGGCGACGCTCTGACTGGCTCGCGGCGTCGACGACTTCCTGGCTGACCAGCACCTCGCCCGGCCGGGCGTACTCCGCGATCCGAGAGGCGACGTTGACCGTCTGCCCGTAGTAGTCGCCCTCCTGGAAGACCACCGGGCCGGCGTGCAGGCCGACGTGCGCCGGCGGCAGCCCGGCCTCGGCCACGCCGGCCACCATCTCGAGGGCGGCCACCACCCCCGGGCCGGGCTTCGGGAAGAACAACATCACCCCATCGCCGAGCCATTTGACCGGTCGGCCTGCATGGCGCAGCGAGGTTCGCTCGACAAGCCTGGAAAGACGGTTTGCAAGATCCGCTGCGGCCGCGTCTCCACGTTCCTGTGTGAGGCGCGTGTAGCCAGTGATATCCAGGAAGCACATGGCCGGTGGGTGATCGAGACGGTCATGCAGGCCGGCCGCAGCGAGGACGCTCTCGGCTCCGCCGATGATGTTGGCGGTCCACACGCGTGCCTGGTGAGCGCGGTAGATCGCAAGCAGGGCCTGTTCGTCGAGCGCGGTCATGCCCGCTGATACGTCGCCCGAGGCCGCTCCGATCTCGGCCCCGCTAAGGCCGGCCGAGAAGAGAGGATCGAGCACGTCGGAGCGCCATGCATCACCACTCGTCTCGGCGATGCGACGCAGGCTGTCGCCGATGACTCGCAGGTGGCGCTCGAGGGTGATCGGCCGGAACCCGTGTGCCAGTTGGAACTCGAGGAGGTTCACGACGGGCAGCTCGCCATCGCGAACGCGGTCTCCGGGTGCCGGCGTGACGCCGCCAGCGGTCTCGCGAGCGGCGATCAACAGGTTCAGCGGAACCCCGGTCCTCGCACTTACCTCTTCGAACGTTTCGCTGGTGAACGATGTGAAGAGGCTGTAGGCGGGGTCATCCATGAATGCAAGCGAGAAGCCGCCGCTTCGCAGCGTGTCAGCCAGGAGGTCGATGGGGATGCCGGCTGCCACGATGCTTTGCACGACCCCCACGCGCCTGACATCTGCTTCGGTGAAACGACCCTCCACATCGGGCTCGAGGATCCCCCGCTCGACCAGGCCGCGTAGCTCATCAGCGCTGATGCCAGCCCGATCGGCCGCCTCGGCGAGTTCGTACGGTTCCACGAGCACTACTGTAGCGAGGAGTCTCCGACGGTTGATGGGACGCATGCGAGTACGAATGAGTCATTGCCGGTCGGCGTTGCCGGCCCGCATGCTCCGGACATGCTTCTCGTCGTCATCCCCGCGGCGATTCTCGGCTACGCCCTCGCGGGCCCGATTGGTCTTGCCGCCGGCGCGGGCGCCATCCTGGTCCTCTGGTTCCTGGGCCGCATGCTGGCTCCCCCCAACGAGGGGCAGACCTTCCAGGAGTTCCGGACGCGCGGCAGCGAGATCTACCGCGCCCAGCACGAGGCGCTCCGCGAGCGGCGCCAGAGGAGCGCATCGGGCTCGTCCGGACGCTAGTTCTTTCCGCGGCCCACGATCGAGCCTCGATCGTCGCCGATCGAGGCCCGAATTCGCGTAGCCGAGCTTAGGGTGCTGCCAGGCGCTGCCAGCTGATGTCGTCGGCACCGAGTGCCGTCGGCGTCGCGACGCCGGTCGCGAGATCGACCGACTGGATATCCCGGACCGACGTCCCGAAGATCGGCAGGCTTACGATGGCGGTCCTGGTGTCGGGCGAGACCACGACCGCCATCCAGTCGTCCGCCGTGACGTTCAGGTCACGCGACGATCCATCCGCCACGGAACCGACGCGCAAGCGCTGCTCGGATCCCGTGATGGCGTGGTAGAGGATCGAGTCGTCGTCGAGCCACACCGGGCTGACCTCGTCGTCCGCCGTCGAGTCGAACTCCACGACGCGGTCTTCGGTCACGTTGCCGGCCCCATCCACCGTCGCGACGTGGTTTCGCTGATGGGCGGTGGTCATTGCGGTCGAGGTCGGCTCCGGGCCGTGGTAGACGAGCATCGAACCGTCCGCCGACCACGTGTGCCCTTCGAAATAGGTGCCTTCGATCGTGCTGTAGCCCGGATCTGACTCGAAGCCTGCGTCCAGATCGAGCCGCTGAAGCCCGGAACCATCCCGTTCGATCAGGTAGATGCCGCGCCGACCGGACGGATCCTGCCCGCGGAAGGACAGCTGTGTACCGTCGGCCGGCCGCCAGATCAGACCGTCAATGGCCGGCATCCCGGTGTCGATCTCGTGCGTCGACCCGTCATCGGCGTCGACCAATGACGATCGTGCCCGCCTCGTCATCGCGCAGGATCGCGATCGTGTCGGACTGGGGCGACCATTCCGCCCAGCCGATCCTGGGCGCGTCGACGAGCTTGCGTGGCGCGGACGCCTCCGAGTCGGCCGTCCACAGCTCCGCCTGCGTTCCTCCGATGAGACCGCGGACGAACACCATTCGAGTCCCGTCTGGAGAGAGCAGCGGTCCGTTATCGACGGTGTCACCAGCGAGGATCTTGCGTGGCGTGGCCGTCGGTGAGTCCGCGGCCATGAGGTCGCCGTTCCGAGAAGTACACCGTCGCCATTTGCCGCCGGCCCGAACGGCGGCGGCACCCGCTGGCGAAGCGAACCGGCGACGAACAGGGTGCCCGCGATCAAGGCGATGAGGAGCGCGGCGACCGCAATGGTCCGCCACGGCACGCCGGGCGGGGTCGCGACCCGCGAGGTGATAGCTGACATGGGAATCCACCTTCCGGGGATGCGCCAGGCCGGCCGACGCCGTGTCCGAGCCGTCCGCGCGAGGACGTCGCCGAGCAGGTGCTCGGGTCGGGCTCGTTGGGGCATCGGTCGCCAGCCAGGCGGCGACGTGGCGGTCGAGATCGTCGCGCACGGTCATGCCAACCGCCTCTCATTCGGTGTGACGGAGCGCGCGTCCGCGTCGAGCGCGGCACGCAGCGCCCCCATCGCCCGGTTGATCCGAGACCGCGCCGTCCCGGGTGGGACGCCGAGCGCGTCGGCGGTCTCGTCGAGGGTGAGTCCGAGGTAGTGGTGCAGGACGATCACCGCCCGCTGTTCGGGCGCGAGCCTGCGGAAGCCACGTTCCAGCTGGTCGCGGTCGGCGAAGTTCGGCGGTGGGATCGGGCGCCATGCCGTCCCATTCGCGGACCTCGGTCTCGACCGTCCACCGACGACGCCCTCGCGACGCCTCGCGATAGCAGGCGCGCACGAGCAGCCGGTGGAGCCAGCCATCGAAGCGATCCGGGTCGCGCAGCGCCGACAGGTCGCGCCAGGCGACGACGAGCGCCTCCTGGGTTGCGTCCTCGGCACGGTGCGGGTCACGCAGGATGAGACGGGCAACGGCGTAGAGTCGACCGATCGAGACGCGCGCCAACTCCGAGAACGCGTCGTGATCGCCCGCCATCGCCCGCTCGACCAGCTCCCGGTGCATCGGGCCTCCATGGGTCGGCGCGGCTCTCGGGGCCGCACTCACCAGCGTAAGGGCGCGACGGCGGGTCGCTAGTTCCCTTTTCGTTTTCCGTGCCCTGCGGCACTCGCGTTTTGCCGCCCCCTGGAGCCGGGCACATCGGCGCCGGCGTTCAAGCGAGCTTGTTATCGCAGTCGCCGAACGAGCGGCACTTCCCCGCGATAAAGTGCCAACGGGGGGAGGAAGAGCCCGACAGCGGGGGGAGTAATGGCGGACGCGGAACTGGAGCCAGGCCTGCACGGTGCTCTTCGTCACCGAGGAGCTCCGGGTCCGCCTTGAACGCGCGCGGGCCGACGGCTGGCTCGTGGAGTGGCGAGATATCGACGACACGAAGCTAGCCGAGATCCTTGCTCGCCACGTCCACGACCGTGCTCGAGACGCGATTGAGGCGCGTCCCGTCGTCCACGCCAGATCGCCGGCGAGCGCGGGTGGAACTCGTGAATCGCGCCGCTAGAGGTTCTCGCGACGTATGGCTCGACCGATCAGATTGGTGCTGTCCACGCCGAAGCCACATTGTTGATGGAGGTAGGTGAACCGGGCGGCGCCGAATGGACTCCAATCCCGCGCCCAGGCATCCCGCTCCGGGACAGTGCCCTGCTCGTCAACGGACACAAGGATCTGCAGATCGGCACTCAGGTGCCGCTGGAGATCCAGAGTGCCGACCGCGTCGACCTGCTCTGCGCCTTCGTGCGATTCGCCGGCGTCCGACTGATCCGGACGCGAACTGCAGGAGTTCCTGCTTCGAGGCGGGCAGATGCGCGTCATCGCGAGCGTGTACACGGGCTCCACCGAGAAGCGTGCGCTTGACGAGCTCGTCGGCCTGGGCGCCAAGGTCAAGGTCTCATACGAGACGCGCAGACGCGGCTGCACGCCAAGGCCTGGCTCTTCGAACGGAACATCCGGCTTCCACACCGCGTACGTCGGCTCCTCGAACCTGACGCACTCGGCGCTCCTCGACGGCCTCGAGTGGAACGTGCGAGCGACCGCAGTCGACAACCCGGCACATCCTCGAGCGGATTCGCAGCCACGTTCGAGCAGTACTGGAACGAGCCCGAGTTCGAGCCCTACGACCCGCGACGTCGATGGCGATCGCCTCGCAGGCCGCGCTGGACGCTCAGCAGCGGCGCGCAGCGCAGTCACCGTCACCTCGTTCGGCGCTCGACGTCGAGCCCAAGCCGTTCCAATCGCAGATCCTCGAGGCACTTGCGTGCCGAGCGCACGACGCGGCCACTTCCGCAACCTCGTCGTCGCACCGACCGGCACCGGCAAGACGTGGGTCTCCGCCTTCGACTACGAGCGGCTCCGGCATGGCAGGGTTCGAGCGGCTTGCTCTTCGTCGCGCATCGCGAACGAGATCCTTCGAGCAGAGCCAGACACGTTTCCGGCGCGTCCTCGGCGACGACGACGTTCGGCGAGCGGCTCGTCGGCGGCGAACGGCCGAGCGCGTGGCACCACGTGTTCGCGTCGATCCAGTCGCTCGCATCGGCGAGTCGAGCAGCTCGACCCCGAGCGCGTTCGACGTCGTGATCGTCGACGAGTTCCACCACGCCGAGGCCGACGACCTACGTCGAAGCTGCTGAAGCACCTGCAGCCGCAGCGTCCTGGTTGGCCTTACCGCGACACCTGAGCGCGCCGACGGCAGGACATCCTGCATTGGTTCGACGAGCGCATCGCTTCGGAGCATGCGGCTCTGGGAGGCGCTCGACCAGGGCCTGCTGTGCCCGTTCCACTACCTCGGCGTTGGCGACGGCACCGACCTGCGCGGCGTGGCATTCGCAGCGCGGGCGCTACGTCACCGCGCGAACTCGAGAGCATCCTGCACCGGCGACCACGTTCGAGCGCGCCGCATCCTGGAAGCCGTCGACGAGTGGGTCTGCGACCTCGCTCGCATGCGCGCGCTTGGCTTCTGCGTCGGCGTCGAGCACGCGCGGTTCATGGCCGACGCAGTTCAACGAGGCCGGGTTGCCGGCTGTTGCCCTTCAGCGGCGAGACCGAGCCGAGCAGTCCGCGCTCGCGGCCATCGATCGACTCCGGCGCGGCGAACTGCAGGCCATCTTCACGGTCGACATCTTCAACGAAGGTGTGGACATCCCTGAGGTCGACACGGTGCTGCTCCTGCGCCCGACCGAGAGCGCGACGGTGTTCCTCCAGCAGCTCGGCCGCGGGCTTCGCTGGGCCGACGGAAAGAGCGTCCTGACGGTCCTTGACTTCATCGGCCAAGCACACGCCGAGTTCCGGTTCGACATCAGGTTCCGAGCGCTGCTGGGTGGGACTCGCCGTCAAGTTGAGCGAGCGGTGTCGAACGGGTTCCCGTTACTGCCGCCTGGCTGCGCGATCCGACTCGACGAGATCGCACAGGAGATCGTCCTCGACAACCTCCGCTCCGCGATCCGAAGCACCCGACGCAGCGTTATGGACGACCTTCGCGGCCTGCCTCCCACCACGACATTGAAGGAGTTCCTCGCGCACAGTTCGTTCGACCTGCTCGACGTGTACTCGAATCCCGCTGCCGGTTCGACTTTCACAGCTCTTCGTCGCGCCGTGCGCCACCTTCGAGTGCCGCCGGCACCGGAAGAGCGGATCTTCGACCGTGCGGTCGGCCGAATGCTCCACGTCGACGACGAGGAGCGATACGCCGTCTGGCGACAGTGGCTCTCTGCCGGCGCTCCGCCGGCGCTGGCAGAGCCTGCAAGCCGCGAGGAACGATTGCAGTGGATGCTCTTCGCGGCGCTCGGGCAGCGAAAGCGGCCGCTGGCCGAGCTGGCCGTCGCGTTCGATGAACTCTGGTCCGCTGGCGACCTGCGTCTCGAGTTACTGGACCTCCTGGACGTCCTCCGAGAGCGCAGTCGTCGGGAGACCCAGGCAATCGACGAGAGGGGCGCGAACCCGTTGCACAGCCACGCGACGTATGGCCTGTACGAGATCCTGGCGGCGTATGGCGCGGTCTACAAGGGGGCGCTCCGAGAGAACCGAGAAGGAGTGCTCTGGGTCGAATCTGCCCGATCCGATCTCTTCTTCATCACCATCAACAAGGAAGAAGGCGACTACTCGCCCACGACTCGATACCAGGACTACCCGGTCTCACCAACACTCTTCCATTGGGAGTCTCAATCGAGGACCGCGGGCGCATCTCCGACAGGTCAGCGGTACATCAATCACGCTCGCCGCGGCTCGCAGGTGACTCTGTTCGTGCGAGAGAACCGACGCGACGAGCGCGAAGAGAGCAACCCGTATCTCTGTCTCGGCCCGGCGAACTATGTCTCGCACAAAGCCGATCGCCCGATGCAGGTCATCTGGGAACTTCAGCGGCCGATGCCAGCAGATGTCTTTACCGAGGCAAAGGTCGCAGCTGGCTAAACGCGGCGTGTTGCGCCAATGCGTACATTCGTCTCGCGACCAAGAGACCGCGCTGACGCGGGAGCGACGCATTGACGGACCAGCCAGAGCCGACGGATGGCCAGCGCGCGGAGCGGCTCGTCCATGACCGTCTTCGTGCTGCACTTCCCGACGAGTACCGACTCTTCCCGACGGTCCGCTGGCTCCTCCGTGAGCACGGCCACGTTCGAGAGGGGGAAGCTGACCTCCTCGTTGCCCATCCGGAGCATGGCTTCCTCGTCATCGAGGTCAAAAGTGGAGAGATTCGCCGTGACGGAAACGGTTGGTGGGCTGGCGGCCGTCGGCTACCCGCGGTCGCCGTTCGAGCAGGCTTCCGACAGCAAGCACTCGCTCGTGCGCAAGCTTCGAGAGCTTCCGGACTGGCACCCCGATCTGGTGCCGATCGCGGGCCACGCGGTCGCATTTCCAGACGTTGACCTGAGGTCTGCCGGTGCTCGGCTCGGCCTTCTCGGTCCGGACGTTGATGTCGGGCTGATCCTGGACCAGCCGCGGCTCCTCGACGCAGCCACCGGCGACGCACGCGGATGGGTCGATGCGGCCTTCACCTCCTGGGCCGGTGGCGCCGCAACGAGGGCGCCCGGGGAGTCGGGAGTTCGCATCCTTGAGCAGCTGCTAACCGAGCCAGTCGAGCTCCGCTCGCTCCTCCGGAACGAAATTGCCGAGGGCGATCGCGAGGTCGTCCGCCTGACGAACGGCCAGTTCATGCTGCTCAACACGCTGCGTCACCAGCGCCGGGCGGAGATCGTTGGCGGGGCGGGGACCGGTAAGACGCTGCTCGCTGCCGAAAAGGCGCGCCGGCTCGCGCGCGAAGGGTTCCGGACGCTCCTCGTCTGCTTCAATTCGCCGCTCGCCCGCATGCTCACCGAGGAGACTGCAGACGTGGCCAGGACAACGGGCCTACTCGACGTCTCGACATTCCATCAGGTGTGCGAGGACCTGGCCAGTGATGCAGGCACGCTCCCGGCAAAGCCCGATCCGGTCCCGCCGAGCTGGTTCAGTCACAGTCTTCCTCGAGCCCTCGATGCCGCGCTCGAAGAGCTACGCCGTCAGCGAGCCGGGACTCTCGTAGATTGACGACCCCGGCTTGGGCGCGTAGCCTTGCAACGCAAGGAGACACAAGTGTCGGAGCTTCGGAAACACGCGGACTGGGACGAACTCGAAGCTGCGCTCGATGAGGCGGGGATTGACCGAGGGGAGTTCGCCCAACTGGCAGTGAGGGCCATCTCGACGACGTGGCGGAGTCCAGTGCGTGTCGATCCAACGTCTGCGTTTACCGCCGATGAGGTCGAAGTACTACGTCGCGGCGGCTTCGATCTGTCGCCCCGACGCCCAGGCGACCCGGATGTCGTTGCCCAGACAGCCGCAAGTCTGGTCCTCATCGAGGCCAAGGCCGCGACCGTGGAGGAGGTCGCCGCGGCTCTCAGGGTCAGCCGCGCACGAGTTCGCCAGCGGGCGGTTGAGAGAACGCTCTACGCATTGCGGGAGGGCGACGGATGGCGCTTCCCACGCTGGCAGTTCGACGAGCAAGGCCGCCCGATACGCGGCATCGGACAAGTGGTGCCTGAACTGCCCAAGGGGATCCATCCAGTCGCAGTCTGGCGATTCCTTTCGGAACCCTCTCCAGATCTGGAGATCTTCGACGCTGCGGTATCGCCACTTCAGTGGCTTCGAGGCGGAGGAGACCCGGAACCGGTCGCCGCGATCGCGCGCGAGCTCTAGCCGCCAGTGGCGAAACTCCCACGACCTCGGCTTCCCCTGCCGGTTATCACTGCAAGCGACCTGACGACGGTCGATGAAGGTACAGCGATCTGGCGCGTCTATCGCACGGCTGGCAGCCACCCGGCAGCATGGGACACATTCCGGTTCTACGGTCCCGTGGCCGTGGGCCGGTTCGATCACCAGGTACCGCCGACACACGACGATCCCGACCGCGGGATCCTGTACGGCGCGCTCGAGGGCTACACCGCGGTTGTCGAGGCGTTTCAGGATGGGCGCGTTATCGACCGTTTCCGGGATAGCCCCTGGCTTGTCGCGTTCGAGCTGGAGCGCGACCTTCTCGCGCTCGACCTTCGCGGCTCGTGGCCCACGATGGCCGGTGCCAGCCAGGCGATCGCATCTGGAAGACGCGACGTCGCTCAGGCCTGGAGCCGTGAGATCTTCGCTGCCTACCCCGACGTCGAGGCCCTGCTCTACTCGTCCGCAATGGCTGGCGGCGGAGCGACCAATATTGCGCTGTACGAGCGAGCGGAGACGAAGTTGCCCGCCATGCCGCTCCTCCATGTCCCTCTCGCGCATCCAGGGCTCGAGTCGGACCTGAATCGGATCGCAGCGAAGTACGGCTACGGATTGAGGTAGGCCGACTCGCCCGCCCGCGACGGAATTCGACTCATGGGGTCCACACGCTCAACGGGCAGCGGCTCGATACGCCCTGGCTCAGGGGGCGTCGGCTGGATACGGCGGTCGATCATTCCGCGCGTACTCGCGCCTGTCGTATGCCTCCTGCGCCGCGTTCCGCTGGTTGCTCCACTTCTTGATGATCGCGTTCGCGTCGGAGCAGTCCGCGCCGACGACTCGCGATCGGAGCTTCCGCTCCCATTCCCGAGAGATCGCAACGTGGCCCGCTTCGTGGTCCCGGACGTATCGTTGGGTAGCCTTCCACCAACGGACGAGTCCACGGGGAACGAGTGAGGGTCCCGTCCAGCGAGCGATCGGCATCGACAAGCGGGAATTCAGTTTGTAGCCGGTGATCGTGCAACTGCCGGTGAACGGATCGGCAACGTACGAGTAGTCGGGGTTCGTCGACGTCTTGATGCAGGACAACGTCCGATGTGCCCTTGTGCCCAGCTGTAGTCGACCGTGCCGCAGTACTTGTCCTTCGACGAGGTCGCCGCCCATCGCTCGTGGAGCTTCCTCGCGCTCGCGCCCTTCACCGGGTAGTAGGCCGATCCGGACGCCCTTGACGCTCACGGTGAAGTCCGGGTCGCGGCACGAGATCGGGCTTCGGGATCGGCGAGAGCCGCTGCTTCACGGTCGCGCGGGTCGCCTTGGTGAGCTTCTCCGCCTGGACACCGATCTCGGCTTTCGTGTCGCGGCACCCGACGCTCATCTCCGCGGCCGTTCGGGTTCAGCCGCAGTGAGCCGGTGGCCGCGAGGACCATCTCGCCGGTCTTGGAATCCACGAACGGCTGGAGCTGGAACTCGGTGGTGCGCTTCGCGCCGGCCTGTACCGTCCGCCCGTCGTCGCCGCGGCACAGATCCGTGGTCGCCGCCTTGATGGCAAATCGATACTTCCCGTCGGTCCGCTTCACTCTCTTCGACGAGAGGGTCTTGCCACTTCGCGGATCGACGAGGCTGGCGGTTACGGAGCAGGGACCCTTGTCGCACCGCGGTCGGACCTGCAGGAGCAGCTCGCGCGGGTATGCCCCGGCGCTGGTCGCCTCGCTCCCGAGCTCCTGGCCGAGGAGCCATGTACCCGAGAAGCGACCCGTCTAAGACACCCGGGACAGGAAGGTCGTCGCCGCGCCGAGGTCCATGATCGTCGCAAACCGGGCCCGTTCGCTTGCCCTCCAACCATCAGTAGCTCTCGCAGCCTCGGCCGTCGTTGTCGGGACCGTCGAGGCGGTACTCGTCGGGGCCGATGACCGCGACCCGGAAGCCGATGTCGCCGCAGTCGAGGTCGTGGCCGGCGTTCGGGACGCACGGCTCGTAGGACGGGTGGCAGTCCGCGTTCGCGGGCGGCTCCGGATCGGTTCCTCGACGGGCCCTCGACCGGGACCACGGGCAGGTCGACGCGACCGTCGCACGAGGCCCAGATGCCGAGCCCAGCATCGCGCGCCGTGTCGGCGGCGGCGTCCAGCTCTTCGGCGTGGATGCTCGGTGCCTCGTAGACGTAGTGGATGCCGTACCCGGCGGCGATGGCCTCGGCCGCGTACAGCGTGTCGCCGACGTGGACGTGGGCAAGCAGCCGGTCGTAGCGGTCGCGCTCGTCCTGGGTCGGGTCGAGCTCGAGGGTGACGGCCTGGCCGTCGAGGGTGTCCTTGGCGAACGCGGTCGCCTCGGCGCCGAAGCACGCCTCGGGCTCGCTCGGATGGACGACCTCGGGCGTGTCGATGCCGATGATCCGCACGGTCTCGATGCCGCTCGGCAGCTCGACCCGGACAGTGTCGCCATCGACGACCTCGACGACGGTCCCGGCGAGGGCCGCGGGCGTGGGCGTCGAGCGTCGGCGTCGGGCGACGTGGCGGGTGACGCCTTCGGCGGACCGACGGCGACGCAGAGGCCGACACGGCCAGGTTCGGCGAGGGCGTGGCCAGGATGACCGCCGCGATACCCTCGTCCCCGCCGCCCGCAACAGCAGCAGCGCCAACGATGATCGCGCCAACGGCGAACAGGCCGATCTGCTTGCGTGACATTCGGCGGTGAAGCTCCGGACGTGATGGCGAACGTGAGAAGTGGCCCCCGCGGGGGAGACGGGGGCCACGTGCACAGCCTCACGGAATGGAGCCGCCGAACCAATTGCCAATCCCCGCAAATCCACACACGCTCGACTGCCGGATTACGGCAGCGCGATGCGCAGTGAGTCGTGCGGGGCGGGCTCGAATCCTGGGTTCAGCGACCGGTGGCGGGGGCGATGTTCTGGTTGCGGCTGAGGACGTTCTCCGGGTCCCAGCTGGCCTTGACCTCCGCGAGCCGCCGGTAGGTGGCCTCCGGGTAGGCTTCGCGGACCCGGCCCTCGCCCTCACGGTCGAGGAAGTTCACGTACGCCCCGCTGGCGATCGGCGCGATCTCCGCGAAGTACGCATCGGTGAAGCGCACGTCCGCGTCCACCGCGGCCTCGTCCTCGAAGATCGTGTAGATGCTGAACATCACCTGCGCGTCGCGATGCGCGAACGCGGTGGCGTCCGCCGCCACCCGGCCCATCTGGCCGCCGAGGACCCGGATCTGGGTGACCGTGATGGCCGGTCGATCGGGATGGCTCATGCGCGCGACCACCCGTTCCACCGTGGCGTCGTCGAGCGCCCGGTTCGCGAACAGCGATCGGGTGATTGCCGGCATCGGGTTCTCCACCTCGGCCGAGAACTCGTAGATCCCGCCGTACGGCATCGGCGCCACGAGGTCGGCGATCGGGGTCGCCAACGCGCGGAAGCGGTCGACGATCGGCTGGCCCGAGGCCGGGTCGCCGGCGTAGACCATGAGCACGAACATCACCGGTGTGCCGACCATCTCCTCGGGGATGAACGGCGCGGGCGGGGCCGGCATGATCTCCGTGATCGTGGTCAGCTCGTCGGGTGCCTCTGCTGCGATGGCCAGCACGCCGCGCAGCACGTCGGCGCTCATCGGCATGACGAGCGCGCCGGACAACGTTTCCCCGATCGGGCACCGCCTCATAGACGAAACGGGTCACGATGCCGAAGTTGCCGCCACCGCCGCGCAGCGCCCAGAACAGGTCGGGGTGCTGGTCGGCGGACACGGTGCGCACCTCGCCGTCGACGGTGACCACCTCCATGCTGCGCAGGCGGTCGATCGCCAGCCCGTGCAGGCGGGTGAGGTAGCCGATGCCGCCGCCGAGCGTCAGCCCGGCGATGCCCACGCTGCCGGTGTCGCCGAACGGGATCGCCAGCCCATGGGCGACGAGCGCGGTCGTGACCTCGCCCGCGGTGAGGCCGGCGCCGGCCGAGACGATGCGCGAGTCCGGATCGATGTGCAGGCCGCGCAACGCGCGAAGATCGATGACCAGCACGCCATCGCCGGTCGACAGGCCGGCCAGGCTGTGGCCGCCGCTGCGCACCGCGATCTCGAGCCCGATCTCGCGCGCGAAGCGCACCGCGCGGGCGATGTCGTCGGCGTCAGCGACCTGGACGACGGCCGCCGGGCGGGCGCTGTAGTGGAGGTTCCAGACGCCGCTCGCCGCCTCGTAGGCGTCGCTGTCCGGGGTGAGGACCGCGCCGGTGAGCGTGGCGGCGAGCGCTGAGAAGTCGGTGGGTTGTGCGCTGCCCTGGGGGTCGAGAACCGATTCCATTGGCGGGGGGCTCCAATGCGACTGGGGAGGTAGCGCCCCGATCGTCGCCGGTAGCCCAGCGCCCCGGCCGACTGGCAAGTGCTCAAACGTGGCCTTGTCGATCGGCGATGCGACCTACGTCGAATGTCCTGCCGGCGCGGGCGATGATGTATGATGCATATCGATGGAACGCACGAACATCTACCTCGATGCGCGCGAGTTGACTGCGCTGCGGGCGCTAAGCCGCAGCAGCGGGCGACCCGTTGCCGCGCTCGTACGGGAGGCGGTCGACGCCTGGCTGGATGCACATGGCGTCAGCGACGTTCCCGCGGACGAGTGGTCTCGCCGATTCGACGCCCTGCTTGCGCGGCGCGGTCGGCTCGCCACGGCGGAGGAGTGGGATCCCGAGCGCGTCGATGCCGACGTGCATCGGGCAGTTGCGGAGGTCAGGAGCTCGCGCGCTGCGCGCGGTCATTGACAGCAACGTCTGGGTGTCGGGCCTGATCGTCCCGACTGGGGTGTGCGGTCGCGTCCTCGACGCCGTCCGCCTCGGGCACATCGAAGCAGTTGCCTCGTGGGCACTCGCCGAGGAGATCGTCGAGGTCCTGCGTAGGTCCCGGATCCGGCGCTACGGCGTGACCGAGGCCGATATCGAGCAGCTCCTGGTGATCCTCGGGCCGCTCTTGCCCGACGTGGATATCGACGTGGAGATACGTGACCCGGCCGACGCTCCGGTTGTCGCCGCGGCCGTCGCCGGGCGCGCGGAGGCGATCGTCACCGGCGATCGCGATCTGCTCGACGACGCCGAGTTGCGACGTTGGCTACAGGCGCGGGGGATCACGACCCTCCGTCCCGCTGAGGCATTGGAAGCGGCGCGCTGAGACTAAGCTGGAGCCCATGGCCGGCCCGATCACCATCGCGTACTACTACCGCGTCCGCTGGGGTGCGCTCGACGAGTTCATCGAGCTATTCGAGCGCAACCACTGGCCGATCCTGCGCGAGCAGCTGGCGGCCGGTCGGTTCCTCGACGTCCGTGCCGCCACGCCCCGGTTCCACGGCGATGGCCGGGCGGACTGGAACTTCCTGGTCACGATCGTGTACCGCGACTGGGCGGCGATCGAGGACCACTCCGAGGCGGAGATCGCGGCACGCCTCTTCCCGGACCAGGAGCGCTACGCGGCCGAGGAGCGGCGCCGCTTCGAGCTGCTCGAGGCGCACTGGGATGTGCCGCTCGAGGACCGTCCGCTGCCGAAGGAGTGACCGATGGACCTCGGTTTTCCCAGCTGGGTCGGCGTCGTGTGCGAGGACCTCGACGGCCAGCGCCGGTTCTATGAGGACGTCCTCGGCATGCCGGTCGTCCGTGAGGGCGAGGACTTCGTCGAGCTCGACCTGGGGCCCGGGACCATGTTCGAGCTCATCCGCCGCTCGCCCGACCCCGAATACGACGGCGTGCGCTACCAGGTCGGGTTCGCGGTCGACGACATCGAAGTCACCCGGCGCGAGCTGATTGCCCGCGGCGTGACGCCGATCAGCGAGATCCAGGGCATCAAGGGCGAGGGCCGCTGGGCCTACTTCAAGGACCCGGAGGGCAACGTCTTCGAACTCAAGGAGCGGAAGATCGGCTGACCCAGGAGGCGCCGTAGCCGCAGCGGGCTTGTCGCCGGGGACCTGTGGGTACCCTACGTAGGCCATGCGCAAGACATCCGTGTACCTCACCGAGGAAGAAGCTGAGGGCCTCCGACAGCTGGCCGTCCGCGAGGGGAGGCCCCAGGCCGAGCTGATCCGGGCCGGGATCCGTCACGTCATCGACGAAGCCGAAACGCGGCCGCGAAGGTTTCGGAGTCTTGGTGCCGGCCACGGCGGAGGCCGACCGTACGAACGCAGGACGTCAGGGTTTCGTGCGGCGACGATCAACCCACGTAATCGAATTCGAACGAACACGCACGCCGACTGACTCAGGCTGCAATCTGGGCGCGTTGGCGTGCGTGGCTGTGAGGATCTGATGAATCAGGTTGATATCGGCGGCTTCAGCAGTTAGCCGGCCGCGGTCGGCTGCTTCTGGGTGGTGACCACCGCCACTGGCACGTTGATCGAACCCTTGAGCTTCGACGGGACGTCCTGGCCGAGCCAGCGCGAGATGCCCGGCGGCAGCGTCGACAGGATGACCTCGTCGATCTCGCGACCGCGCAGCGCGTCGCGGGTCGCCTGGATCGGATCCTGCACCCCGACCTCGCCGGTGACCTCGAGCCCGATGGCGTGGAGCCGGTTCATCGTCGCGGTCAGCCGCTCCTGGGCCGCGGCGCGAGCCTCGTCCTCGTCCCAGGTGAGGCGGCCGCCGAGATCGGCGTGGCCGGCACGACGACGTGGAACGTCGAGGGCTCCTTCGCGACGCGCTCCCTGATGGCTTCCGCCAGGTCGGGGCTGTCGAGCGTCTGGTTGCCGACAACCAGGTAGGACGGCATGGGGCACCTCCTTGGGGAATGCGGTCCTCCCTCAACCGTACGCTTGGCAGGCAAGCCCGGATCGCGAAGGGCGACGATCCTGATGCTTGTCTTTGCGCATCACGATGCTAGGATGGGTCGATGCGCACGACCGTGACCTTTGATCGGGATGTCGAGAGCGCCCTCCGGCGGCTGCGCCGCGAGCGCGGATTGGGCATGAGCGAGGTGGTGAACCAACTTGTTCGAGCCGGACTCGCCGCGGACCGCCATTCGGCTGACCGTCCGGAGCCGTTCCGGCAGCCGACTGCGACGCTCGATCTGCGGATCGACGTCGCCAACGTGGCCGAGGCACTCGAACAGCTCGACGGGCCGGCCGCCCGCTGATGCTGGTCGACGCAAACCTCCTGCTCTACGCGGTCGACACATCCGCCGCCGAGCATGGCGTCGCCTCTAAATGGCTCGAAGAGCAACTCAACGGCAATCGGCGGGTGGGGCTCCCGTGGGAGTCGCTTGGCGCATTCGTGCGCATCGCCACGCATCCAAGGGCGGCTCGGAACCCGCTGACTGCCGAACAGGCGTGGGACATCGTGGAGGCTTGGCTCGGTGCGCCAGCGGCCTGGATCCCGCTCCCAACAGACCAGCACGTGAACGTCCTGGGCGACCTCATGCGCCGTTACCGGGTCACCGGCAACCTGGTTTCGGATGCGCATCTGGCTGCGCTCGCGCTCGAGCATGGACTCGAGCTCTGTTCCGCCGACACCGACTTCGCCCAATTCCGCGAGCTCCGCTGGCGCAACCCGATGAGCACGTAGGGGCGGCTCCGCCGAGGCTCATTCATGTCCCCGGGATCACGCGCGCGGGGGACGTCGTGCTCGGTCCTACTTGATCGCTGAGTCCGGAACAAACGGTGCGCTCGGGAGGCAACCCCGGATCGCGCCATGAATGTGCGGGGACCTCCGCTTAGCCGTCGATCGGTGCGCCGCGGCGAAGGCGATCCAGGAGGTCCGGGGTTCGCAGGCGCAGTTCAGCCAGTCGCGGACCCGGTCGATAGCGCCGGCCTCTCCGTTCGCCCACCGGGGTCAGCCAGCCCGCTGTTGCCGCTTCCGCCAGCATTGCCCGGGCCCTCGGCGGCGAGACGTTGAGTGCGTCGGCGACAAGCCGCGTCCGGACCTGACCCGCCACCGCAGCAAACACCACCGGGACCCACGAGGCCGGCTCGCCGGCCCGGTCGAGCTCCATGCTGACAAGGCCGACGTCGGTCTGGATCGCTGCCTCCAGGCGGGTTCGAAGCTCGAGGCGGTCCACCGACAACTCCGCGAAGTACTCCAACCAGGGCGTCGCGGCGTGCCGATCCGGCTGGTAGGTCGCGCCGTGTGTCGCCTGGAGGGCATCCACGTAGGCGGCCGGGTTTGCCCTGATTGCACTCTCGATGTTCACGAGCTCCGGCGCTGAGACCCCGCGACGCATGAGCACCATCGACCCAACCACTCGCGAGGTGCGTCCATTCCCGTCGAGCCACGGGTGGATCGACACGACATTGAGGTGGGCGAGCCCGGCTTGGACCAGGGGGTGTTCATCGACGCTGGATTCCAGCCACGTCACGAGGCTGGTCATCAGCGCGGGCACCATGCCCTGGTGGGGCGGTTCGTAGGCGCCCCCGACGGTCACAGGGATCGTTCGATACTCCCCGCGCTCGTCCGCCGCAAGTCCGTCGGTGACCTGTGCGTTGAGTCGGCGCAGCAACTCCTGCGTCCACTCGAAGTCTGGCCGGAGGGCGGCCCGGTTGGCGATGTCGAGCGCGGCGTTGTAGTTGCGAACGTCGCGGACATCGGCCGCCCGGCCTTCGACCGACCCGCCGAGCAGCACCTCGTCCACTTCCTCGACCGACAGCGGATTGCCTTCGATTCCGGTGCTGCCGGCGACCGTCGCGCTCCGTGCCGCCGGCCAGATCGCGAGGTTCGTCCAGCGATGCAGGACGACTGGGCCCTCGGCAGCGATCTCGCGATCCCACGCATCAAGGGCGGCCGCAAGCTGATCCGTCCGTTGGTAGGCGAGGTGAAGTGACTCCGACATGTCGCTTGTGATCCGAGCGATAAGTAGGCCGCCATGCTGCGCACTAATCGCTTGGATGTCAAGCGACAACGGATCGACCACCTTCCGACCGTCAATTCGCGCCGCCCTCGGTCGCGGCCGCATGACAAGCTTCGCGGTGCATGAAGACCTCCTCGACGCCGCTTCACGACCACCTCCGAACGATGCTCGGTCCCGACGCGGACTTCCGCGAAGGCCAGCGCGAGGCGATCGAGGCCGTGATCGGCGACGGGCAGCGGGCGCTCGTCGTCCAGCGCACGGGCTGGGGCAAGAGCCTCGTCTACTGGATCGCGACGCGGGTCCGCCGCGACGAGGGCCACGGGCCGACGCTCATCGTCAGCCCGCTGCTCGCCCTCATGCGCAACCAGATCGCGATGGCCGGCCGGCTGGGCCTCCACGCCGCGACGATCAACTCGGGCAACACGGCCGAGTGGGACGACGTCGAGGCGGGGCTCGCGGCAGACGCGATCGACGTCCTGCTGATCTCGCCCGAGCGCCTCGGCAACGAGGCCTTCGCGAACCGGATCCTGCCCGCGATCCAGGGATCGATCGGCCTGTTCGTCGTCGACGAGGCGCACTGCATCAGCGACTGGGGCCACGACTTCCGGCCCGACTACCGGCGGATCGGGCGGATCCTGCGCAGCCTCTCGCCGGCGATCCCGGTCCTCGCGACGACGGCGACCGCCAACGACCGGGTCGTCGCGGACGTGGCCGAGCAGCTCGGGGAGGGCGTCCGGATCGTCCGCGGCCCGCTGGCACGGGCGTCGCTCAGGCTCGGCACGGTCACGCTCGCCGACCAGGCCGAGCGGCTGGCGTGGCTCGCGAAGTACATCCCGAACCTGCCCGGCAGCGGCATCGTCTATTGCCTGACCGTCGCCGACACGCAGCGCGTCGCCACCTGGCTGCGCTCGCGTGGCATCGACGCGCGTGCCTACAACGCGGCGCTCTCGACCGAGGAGCGCGAGGCGCTCGAGGACGCGCTGATCGCCGGTGAGATGAAGGCGCTCGTCGCGACGGTCGCGCTCGGGATGGGCTTCGACAAGCCGGACCTCGGCTGGGTCGTCCACTACCAGCGGCCGGGCTCGCCGATCGCCTACTACCAGCAGGTGGGCCGCGCCGGGCGGGCGGTCGACTCGGCCTGGGGCATCCTCCTCGCCGGCCGCGAGGACGACCGGATCGCGGAGTACTTCATCCAGACCGCCTTTCCGCCGACGGTCAACATGGAGGGGATCCTCGAGACGCTCGAAGCCGCCGGTGGCCCGATGTCGGTGGTCGGGCTCCAGTCCGCGGTCAACCTGCCGAAGGGCCGCATCGAGCAGGCGCTCAAGCTGCTCGAGATCGACGGCGCGGTGGCGCGCGACGGCGGCCGCTACACGAGGACCGCCGAACCGTGGGCGCAGGACGAGGCGCGCATCGAGCGCGTGATCGCGACCCGCCGCGCCGAGCTGGCCGAGATGCAGGCCTACGTCGACCACACCGGCTGCTCCATGGAGTTCCTGGCGCGGGCTTTGGACGATCCCGGCGGCCGAACCGTGCGGCAGATGCGCCAACGACCTGGGCCGGCCGATGTCGCGCGAGATCGACCGCGACCTGGTCGACGCCGCGATCGAGTTCCTGCGGCGCGACCTGCGGACGATCGGGCCGCGCAAGCAGTGGGTCGCCGACGCGGTGCCCGGCCTGAAGGGCAGGATCGACCCGCCGAACGAGCTCGGCATGGCGCTGTGCGTCTACGGCGACGCGGGCTGGGGACGCGACGTCCAGCGGGGCAGGGAGGTGGACGGCCGGTTCGATCGCGAGCTGGTCGTCGGGCGCGGCGAAGGCCATCCGCGACCGCTGGCATCCGGTGCCGTGGCCCGAGTGGGTCGCGGCGGTGCCATCGGTCCGCCGGCCGGGCCTCGTCGACGGCTTCGCGCGCGCGCTCGCGCGCGAGCTCGACCTGCCGTTCGTCGACTGCCTGCGTGCCGCCGCCGACGCGGAGCCGCAGGAAGGGATGCTCAACAGCGTCCGCCAGCTCGCGAATGCGCATCGCACGCTGGCGCTCGACGGTTCGGTGGCCATCCCGGCGGGGCCGGTGCTCCTCGTGGACGACCTCGTCGACTCCGGCTGGACGCTGACGGTCGCGGGCTGGCTGCTGCGCGAGGGCGGCAGCGGGCCGGTCCACCCGTTCGCGCTGGCGGCGTCATCGGGGCGCGAATAGACCAGGGCTGCTCTCAGGCGGCTCCGTCCGCGGCCGCCGGAATGTCCAAGCCGAGCTGATGGGCTAGCGCCGCTCGCACGGCCCGGCGCACCGCGCCGGACGTGACGTACTGGATGGCGCCGCCGACCTGGAGGGCCGTGACCCGCCGCAGGTCGATCGTCCGCAGCTGGTGGACGAGGATCAGGCCGTCCTTGGTCTGGCCGGCATGCCCGGAGGGGATGGGCACCTCGCCGGGGTACTTCGGCGCGCGCGTCGTGATCGGGCAGACGGTCGCGAGTCCGGACCGGTGGAACGGCTCATACGACACGACCAACGCGCGCCGGCGGCCGCGCTGTTCGTGCCCGACGGTCGGGTCAAGGTCGACGATGACGACGGCCCAGCGCAATGGGGCGGCAGTCACGCCGGCCAGCGATCCGGTTCGTCGAATGCGGCCGCGATCTGCGCGACCTCGGTCGTGAATTCCGGATCCTCCGCCGCCTCACCCCAAAGGCTTGTTTCGGCCTCCTCCCGGACCGCACGATCCAGCTCCTCGATCGCACGATCAACGATCGCGTCCTGCGACGAGCCATAGCGGGCGGCGAGCTCACGGACTCGGCTCACCGTCGCGGGTCGGAGGCTGTAGGTGCGCTTCGTCCTGGCTGCCATACACGCATGATCGACGTGTATGAATGTACGTGTCAACTACCAGAGGGCAACCGGTCGTGGATGCCGATGATCCCGGAGCCGTCGGTCCTTCGTGATGAGAGGCCAGCCATTCTCAACCGCCGTCGCGTAGATGAGCCGGTCGGCTGGATCGCCCGGAAACGAGGACGGCAGCCCGACAGCAGTTGCCGCAATCGCCGGACTGACCGGGATCGTTCGCGTTTGTGCGGCGACGCGTGGCTGCAGCCAGGCGACGATGCGGGATCGCGACCGACTGCAGTCCTGCTATCGCGTGCGAGGCAGGCCGAGCGAACCTCGAGTGCCGGCAGACGGCGAGCGATCGTCCGCCGTCGCCGGTGACGCGCGTGCCGCGTCACCGCGAGGCGTCCGGCACGGTCCGACCTGAGGACCGTGAGGACCGCGTGACTGTCGATGCCGACGGTGGTCACGGCGAGCGCTCGCGCATGGCTACGCCATGGCGACGAAGGTATGGCCTCCGAGAGTCTGCGGTCGATTCCTACCGGCGAGATCGGCTCGAGCTGGCGCGATGGCTCCGCGGCCGACCGGCGCGACGTCGCGGCGTATCCGTCAGACGACCAGGCGACTCGGCGACTCGCTGCCGCCGAATGCGGATTGCGTGACTCGGTCGAGTCAGTACGAGAGGATCGATCGCCGACTCGCGTTGCGGTCGAGCTACGGTCAGGATCGTCATCGAGAGACCGGGCTGCTCGCGCTGCTCGTCAAGGGCAGGACGCCCTCCGACTCGTCAGCCGAAGAGGACCTGCTGGCCGTAGCCCGGGGCGCCCTCGAGCTCGAGCATCCGGCGCTTCGTCTCGAGGCCGCCCGGTGCCGAGAACCCGGTGAGCGCCCCGTTCGCCGCGACGACCCGGTGGCACGGGACGATGATCGGGAACGGGTTGCGGGCCAGCGCCGTCCCGACGTCCCGAGCGCCGTCCGGCCGGCCGATCGCGCGGGCGACCTCGCCGTAGCTCCGGGTCGCGCCGGCCGGGATGTCGCGGGTCGCCGCGTAGACGGCGCGGCGGAAGTCGTCGATCGCGCGCTCGTCGAGCGGGACGTCACGGAGATCGCGGGCCTCGCCGGCCATCACGGCGACGATTCCTTCGATCGCCTCGCGGACGAACTCGGGCACCGCGGCGCCGTCTTCGATGGCTGGCCCGGGCCGCCCGCCGGCCTTCGGCAGCAGCACAGCGCTGATGCCGGCGTCAGTCCAGCGCAGGGCGCAGCGCCCGAGCTCGGTCTCGAAGGTGACCGTCGAGGTCGTCCGCGGATCCATCAAGCTCCAGAACCCGGTCGAGGTGTCGCCCGTTGCAGCTCGTCATCGTCCGTCGCGACCGGCTCTGGTTCGGTGTTTCGCATTCGTTCGGTGATCCAGCGAACGGCGTCCACGATCACCGTTGGTTCGCTGAGCTGCGGGAAATGGCTCGAACCTGCCGCGTGGAACTGCCGGCCGTCCGGGGCGAGCGCCACTGTGGCCTCCTGGTTCGCCCATCGCACGTCAGCCGCCTCGGCGGGCATCTGGCGGCTCGGTGGCGGTCGGGCCGCGGTCACGACGGCAAGCGGCACGTCGGGAAACGGCGGGGCCTGCTCGATCTGGCGACACGTGCGATCGATCCAACGGGTCTCGTCGAACGCGCGATCCCTGCGCAGTGGATTGCCGATACCGAGGACGGAGTTCAGCGCACGAGACCAGCCCGGCCGGAGCGCCGCGATCGTCCGGTCGTCGGGATGCGTTGCCTCGACCAGCACCACGCCACACACGTCCTCCGGCAGCCGGCGGGCGAACAGTTGCACGTACAACCCGCCAAGGGAGTGACCGAGCAGGAGGTACGGCGGCGGCGCCTCGATCGCAGTCAGCAGGTCCCGCAGGGTCCCGACGATGAACGAACCGGTCTGCGGTTCGGTCGGCCGGGAGCTTCGGCCGATGCCCGGCCGGTTGTACGCGACGACCATTCCGTAGCGCAGGAGCGGCCCGAACACCCGGCTCCACCCATCGAGCGGTCCACCTGCCCCGTTGACGAGGACGATCGTGGGCGGGCTCGTACCCGACGCGATGTACTCGATCGTCGCGCCTCCCACCTCGGCCAGTCGACCAGCGGGGAGCGTGGGGAGTCGCGTTGGGCTCACGAGTTCGCCAACTCCCTCCACTCCTCGATTCGCCGCGCGATCAGGGAGGCACGTTCGGTCGCGTCCTTGCCGTCCAGCACGGCCTTGTCGCCGGGGTCTGCGCGCAGGTAGATGCCGGAGGTCTTCACGTGGACGTGCTCGGCGACGTTCGAACGCGTGACGATGTAGTAGCCGTTCGCGCGATCGACCGATTCGAGCGTGATCTCGCCGGTCCCCTCGAATTCCGGCGCATTCGGGTCGCGCGGCCGCTCGCCCTTCCAGAAATAGAAGATGCCCGCAGGACCGACCCGCTCCTTTGTTGCCTCACTCCGATACCGCGTCGTCAGCCCGCCATCCGCGTCCCACGATCGCCCGGCAACTTCGAGCGCACCAACCCGATCCCGGGTGATGGACAGGAGGGAGACGGCCGACGTATCGAGCTCGGTCCTCGTCGTGATCGAGAGCTGCCACCAGTCGCCTTCGAGGCGGCTGATCCGGCCCTCGGCCTCGATCGTCTTTCGGAGCGTCTGGTTGATCTGGCGGACGATCGCCGGCGTGGTGGCCGGGTCATAGCGGATCGTTGTCAGGCCGAGGAGGTCAGTTGGCAGCTTTGCGCCGCGCGCGTGAAGGATGAAGGTCCGCCGCAATCCCAGCGCACCCCCGAACAGCCCGGCTTCGAAGACGACGTTGTCGCGCGGTGCATCCTGTCCCGCGGCGGCTTCGGGCGATGTGCCCTTGACCGTCCAGTCGTCGTGGGCGAAGAGGAACGCGGCGAAGTCCACGTCGTGCGTGAGCTCGACGAGGCGATCGAGGGTCGAGACACCCGGGTTGAACACGGTCGTCCACGGTTCGACATCGGCGATGTCCTGGAGCCCGCGAGTGAGCGCCTGGAGGAGCTTCTCCTGCTGCACGGACGAACCGAGGAAGATGCGCGGCTTCATCAGGGAGCAGGGTACTTCGCCGTGCGTTGACCGCGTGGTCTCGGCGGATCGACGCTTCGATGCTCGCTGCATGGACGCTGGGAGCACGTCGGTCGGGCCTATCGCGGAAACCCGGCGGGGATCGACGGCCAGATGACCATGCACACGGAATTCCGTGCGATACCTGCCGCTCTGTGGGGCTTGGCGGGTGGTTCGCGTGCCGATATCGATCGCCGACATGCTTGCAACGTCCATGCACAGAGCACGGGGCGCCGAAACCGGCGCAAAGGCGCAAGGCGCTCGGTCAGGGGTGGACGAAGGGAGTCGTCGTCCCGACCGCGATGAACCCGAGTCGCTCGAGGATCGGCCGGCTGTCGTCCGACGCGTCGGTCTGCAGGTAGCGGCAACCCTGTTCGGCGGCCCACGCGGTGCGCTGTGCGACGACCGCCCGGAAGACGCCCCGACCGCGCCAGTCGGGCACGGTCGCCCCGCCGTACAGGCCACCGAACTCGGTGCCGGCGTAGAACTCGATGCGGCCCATCGAGATGGGGCGATCGCCGGCGAACGCGATGACCATCCGCGTCCGCCCGGCCTGGATTTCCTTGAGCACCTGGCGCTTGAACCCGTCCTTGGCCGGCTCGCCGAAGCCCTCTTCGTTGACGCGCGCCATCGCTTCGACGCCGGCTTCGTCCAGGACCTCGCGCAGCTCGACGCCGTCGGGGAGGGGACTGCGCTGCGGGAGGGCCGCGACCTCGCCGATCAGCAGCGTCTCGGTCTCCTCGGGCACGAAACCCGCGGCGCGGAGTCGGTCGGGCAGGTCCGCCGGCGTGTCGTACGAGTAGTGCTTCCACTCGAACTCGCCGAGCCCGGCGAAGCGCTCGATCTCTCTGGCGATCGCCTGGTCCGCGGTCGTCTCGTCGAGGTCGCTCCACAGGACGCCCCGCCAGTGCGGCAGGAGGATCCGGATGACGTGGTCGGTGCGCTCGACGCCATCGAAGTCCGAGACCCGCCGGACCTGCCGGTCGTATGCCGCGAGAAGCTCGTGCACGCCTTCAGGCTATCCGGCCGGTGGGCGCCACGGAAGGCGTATCGCTCCTGGCCCACCTCGCAGATGCTTCCAACGAAGCGGAACAATCGCCGACACTGGCACTGCGGAAAGCTCCCCGCGGATCGTCCGATGGCCGCTCGGCTTGCGACGTGCTGGCCGGCCAGGAGTCCTCTGATCGGAGATCAACCTCGAACATTTTCGCGGTAGTTCCGCTTGAGTGGAAGCAACTCGAACCCTGCCCGGAACGAGAGTTCATCCCTGAGATTAGTGATAACAGATGCGTTATCATCTTGGCCATGAAGGCCGCCCGACTCCTCAGACAGGCCCGTCGCCGGGTGGGTATGAGCCAGCGCGACTTGGCGCGCGTCACCGGGATGCCGCAGCCGGCAATTGCACGGATCGAACGCGGGGCGGTGACGCCCGGGATCGACACGCTGGAGCGCCTCCTCGCGGGCGTAGGCATGACCCTCGAGGTGGTGCCGCGACCGGGGATCGGTGTCGACCGAACGCTGGTCCGCGAGGCATTGCGAAAGACGCCGGAGGAGCGGATCCTAGCCGCGGGCCGGGCCGGACGAGCCCTAAGGGCCTGGAGGCGCGAAGTGGACGGTGTTGGTTTCCCTCGCTGGGTTGGCGTGGTGTGCGAAGACCTCGAGGGCCAGCGCCATTTCTACCGCGATGTCATGGGGATCCGCGTTGCCGAGGAAGGCGACGGCTGGGTCAAGTTCGACATGGGCCCCGGCGTGTCGTTCGAGCTCCTGCGCCGCTCGGCGGATCCGCAGTACGACCGAGCCCGCTACCAGGTCGGGTTCGCGGTGGAGGACATCGAGGCCGCTCGGCGGGAGCTGGTGGCGGCTGGCGTCACGCCGATCAGCGACATCATGGGCACCCCTGACGATCCAATGCGCTGGGCGTACTTCAAGGACCCCGAAGGCAACGTCTTCGAGATCACCGAGCGTTCGGACGAGCCCTGATCACCTTCCGTAACCTCGACTCGGCCCCGTAATCTGTGGCGGGAGGTCACGTGATCGAGAGGGGCGACCTTGAGGGTGCGTCACCGGCGCGTGAGCAGCGACGGCGAAGCGCTGCTCGGCCGCGAGCGGGAGATGGCCGTGCTGCGGGCCGCACTCGCGAGCGCGTCGCGGGGCCGCGGTCGCCTCGTGCTGCTCTCGGGCGAGGCCGGCATCGGCAAGACGCGCCTCGCGGACGCGTTCGCGGTCGAAGCGCGGGACCACGGTGCCCGTGTGGCCTGGGGACGATGCTGGGAGGCAGGCGGCGCGCCGGTCTACTGGCCCTGGCTCCAGGCGGTGCGCTCACTCCTGCGCGACGTCGAGGCCGACGACCTTCGACGGCTCGTTCGGACCCGACGGATCGCACATGGCGCAGGTCCTTCCGGAAATCCGTGACGTCCTGCCCGAACTGCCCGACCTCCCAGACGATGACGCCGATCGCGCCCGCTTCCAACTGTTCGATTCGTTCTCGCGGCTGCTTCGGAACGCCTCCCGCGACGCACCCATCGTCCTGATCCTCGACGATCTCCACGCCGCGGACGAGCCATCGTTGTTGCTGCTTCGGTTCGTGTCCATGGACCTCGCCGACACCAGCGTCGTGGTGCTCGCCGTCTACCGGGAGGGCGAGCTGGCCGCCAGTGATCCACGGGTCGGCCTGCTCGCCGAGGTCGCCCGCGTGTCAGCGGGCGAGCGGCTCGATCCGCCTGGGCTCACGGTCGATGAGGTCGCGCGCTACATCGAGCTCGCGGGGGGCGAGCGGCCGCCCGACGGTCTTGCCGAGGCCGTCCATCGCGAGACCGAGGGAAACCCGTTGTTCGTCGGCGAGATCGTCCGGCTGCTCGCCGAGGAAGGACGCCTCGGCAGGCCACCCGACCGTGTCGGCCAGCCGTTGGGCGTCACTGAGGGCGTGAAGGCGGTCATCGGTCGACGCCTTGCCCGCCTCAGCGACCCGTGCAGGGAGCTTCTCGCCCGTGCGTCGGTGATCGGCGTCGAGATTCCGCTCGACCTGGTGGCGGCGATCGAGGACCGCCCCGCGAGCGAGATCACGGCGCTCTTCGACGAGGCCGTCGACGCGCATGTCCTGATGGAGCCGCGTACATCGGGTGGGACGTGGCGGTTCGCGCACGCGCTGATCCGCGATGTGCTCTATGCGTCGTTGCCCGGATCGGTCCGCCGCGAGCTGCACCTTCGGATCGCGCGAACGCTGGAGGCACACCCAACCAGCGCGTCCGATCCGCCGCTCGCAGAGCTCGCGCACCACTTCGTCCTGGCCGGACCCGCGGCGGAAGGTGACATTGCCATCGATTACGCCACGCGTGGGGCTGAGCGTGCTACAGCGGTCTACGCTCACGAGGAGGCTGCGCGCCTCTATCGTCTCGGGCTCCAGGCGGGTGGAGATCGACGATCTCCGCCGCTATGCGCTCCTGATGCGGCTTGGCGAATTCGGCGACCCGCGCCGGGGACGAGGAGGGTGCCCAGGACGCGTTCTGGGAGGCCGCGGAGATCGCCCAGCAACGCGGCCTTGACGAGGAGCTCGGGCACGCCGCGCTCGGCTATGGGGGGATGTTCTATTGGATGCGCGCCGGTGACGAGCGACTGGTCCCGCTCCTGGAGCGCGCTCTGGCCTCGCTCGGACCAGGGGATAGCAAGTTGCGAGCATCCCTGCTGGGTCGCCTGGCCGGGGCACTACGAGATGAGTGGAGCATGGAGCGGCGGTCAGCGTTGAGCAGCGAGGCAGTCGCAGTGGCTCGCCGCCTCGGTGATCAACGGACATTGCTCAATGCGTTGATCTGTCACGTCGCGGCAGCCATGGGACCCGACTCCGTCGCGGAGATGGCGGAGCTTCGGCGTGAGATCCGCGAACTGATCGAGTCGACTCGCGACTCCTGGGACGAGTACCAGCTGATCATCGTGACCGCGTTCGGTGAGGACTGGAGCCTCGCGCGTGCCGAAGTCGAGACCTACGGCCGGCTCGCCCTCAAGCTTCGCCAGCCGATCCTCGAGTGGTACTACGGCGTCATGAACGCCGTCCTCGGCCTGCTGGAGGGTCGGCTGCAGGACACAGAGCGGGTACTCGAGGCGGCGCGCCACCACGGCGACCGAGCCCGCCGCTGGGAGTCGCGCTTTTCGTACCGCCTCGCGATCGTCGCGCTCCGTCGGGAGCAGGATCGCCTGGGCGAGGTCGTGGAGCGCGCCCATCAACTGGCCGCGGACCACCCCGGCTATCGGATGCTTCCGGCACTGGCGGCATACGTCGACGCCGCTACAGGACACATCGACGAAGCGCGCCGTCAGATGGATGAGCTGGCCGTCGGCGGGTTCGCGTTCCTCCCTCGCGACCACGGGTGGCTGTTCGGGATGTCGTACCTGGCCGAGACGGCGATCCTCCTTGGTGATGCCCAGCGGGCCGGGGAGATCGAGCGCCTGCTCGCTCCGTACGCCGACCGGATGGGGTTCGCATCGGGAGAGGTCAGCTCCGGACCGGTCGACCGCATTCGAGGGCTCCTCGCGGCATTTGCGGGACGGCACGACGAGGCGGTGGTGCTTCTCGAGAACGCCGAGCGCGATGCCGGGCAGAAAGGCGCCCGACTCTGGGTGGTGCGCTCGAGCGTCGACCGAGCGCGCGTCCTCGTCGAGCGAGATGGGCCGGGCGATCGTGCAGTGGCACGGGACCTGGTCGAGTCGGCGCTGGCGGCATGTCGCGCGCTGGGCCTCCCCGCAATCGAGCGCGAGGCACGGGCCGTCGCGGCGACGCTCGATCTGGACCCCCACGGTGCCAAACCCGCGTCGGCGGCCGCGCCGGCCGCGCGCACGGCAACCTTCCGGCGCGACGGTGATGTGTGGTCGATCGGGAGTGATCGGATCGTCCGGCTTCGGCACAGCAAGGGCCTGCTGTACCTGTCGAGGCTCATCGCAGAGCCTGGTCGGGAGTTCCACGCGCTCGACCTGGTCGGGCAGGGAGCCGTCGGCGCGGATCGCCGGATCGGGGCTTCGGAGGCCGCGGCGCTCGGCCTGGGTGTCGACGGCGGCGACAGTGGCGCGCTGATCGACGATGAAGCGAGGGCGGCGTATCGAGCGCGCCTCCGGGAGCTCCAGGCCGAGCTCGACGAGGCGGCAGACTTCAACGACCCGGTCCGTGGCGAGGCCGCGCGTCTCGAGATGGACGCGCTCGAGGCGCAGCTCTCGGCCGCATTCGGACTCGGCGGCCGGGCGCGGCCGGAGGGATCCGCAGCCGAGCGCGCCCGTCAGAGTGTGACCAAGGCGATCCGCGAGGCGACCCGCCGGATCACCGCAGAGGACGAGACGCTTGGTGACCACCTCGGACGATCCGTCCGCACCGGCGTGTACTGCGTCTACGACCCCGACCCCTCCAGCCGGCTCATCTGGACGATGTGAATTTTCACGTCGCGGCGTGACCTCGTTGCTCACGCCTTCCTTGCAGAAGGCCGCCACCGCGGCACAGCAAGGAAAGGGAGCAACTTCCATGAGCGCGACCGTTACCTCAACCGATGTCCGGCAACCCGTCACCAGGTTCGGGGGCCTGATCGCCGGCGCCATGATCGCTATCGCTCTCGCGGCCCTGATCGGGATCGCCGTGTACACCGTCGTCGTCCGCGACGACGGTCCGGCTGCCGCATTCGACTCGACCAGCGCGCTGCGGATCCACGTCGTCCGCGAGTACGGCTCCGCTGCCGCCTTCAATGCGACACCCGCCCTCCAGACCCACGTCTCCCGCGAGAACGACGCAGCCGTGGCGCCGGGCGCTGGAACGGCACAGTTCGACCAGGTCCTCCGCGAAAACAAGTCCGACTAAGTCGGTCGCGCGCTTGGCCGCCGGGTTCCGCAAGTTGCGGGCCCGGCGGCCGAGACTCCTTTCGATGGTAGGACGTCAGCTCCTCTGGTACGACTCATTGACATTGAGTCGTACCAGTTGGCATAGTGTTCGACATGCAACGATCGATCAGTGCTGAAGCACGGCTTCGCCGCAAGAGCCAGCTGACGCTGCCGGATCCGGTGGTCCAGGCAGCCAACCTGGGCGTCGGCGATCGATTCCTCGTGGAAGTGGCGCCCGATGACCCGGACACGATCCATCTCCACCGGATCCGCCCGAGCTACGCCGGGGCCCTCGATGGCGTCTATGGCGGCGTGGACGACTACGTCACGGGCGAGCGGGCGACCTGGAAGCGGTGACGAAGCGCCGGGATCCGCTAACCGACGCGATTGCGCCCGGACGGTCGATCCTGGTGGATACGTCGGTCGTCCTGGCGTACCTCGCCGGTGGCGAGAAAGCAACCGATCTCGCAGTCCAGTTGTTCGACGCGTTTGTTGCGCCTGGCCGGAACCCAGCGGCGCTGTCGGCGATCACGGTGGCCGAGATCCTGGTCCGTCCATTTCGGCGTGGCCCCGCAGCACTTGCGACGGCCGAGGGATTCCTGCGCCACTTTGGCGACCTGCGTTTGATCGACGTGACGTATGCGCGTCGCGCGCGAGGGAGCCCGGATCCGGGCCGAGACCGATCTCCCGATGCCGGACGCGCTCATCGTCGCGAGCGCGTCAGTTGCCGAGATCGAGGTTCTGGTCACCAACGACCACGAGTGGCGAAGCAGGCTTGCGGAGGCCTTGCCAGACCTCGACGTCGTCGTGCTCGACGCCGTCGCTTAGGTCGCGGACACCGCAAAGGCGAGCAGGACCGGACGGGATGTCACGACGAACCTCCCCGGGTTCAACGTACACCCGTTGTGTCGGGGCGCGAGAATGGGTCGACGCCATTCGCAGGAGTGATTCGGTGACCGAGGCAACCAAGCGACCCCCGAGCGTTCCGCCGCGTTTGATCGTCCGCGCGGCGTGGAAGGCGCATCGCGCGATGTACTCGGTGCTGGGCCGAAAGGCGCTGCGGCCGGCGACGCCCACGAAGTGGGGCATGTTCCGGATCACGACCGTCGGACGAAAGAGCGGCGCCGAACGGAAGGCGATCCTCGGCTACCTCGACGACGGGCCGAACCTCGTCACGATGGCGATGAACGGCTGGGCCAGCCCCGAGCCGAAGTGGTGGCTCAACCTCCAGGCGAACCCCGACGCGACGCTCGAGATGGCCGACGGCACGCGCCGCGAAGTCACGGCGCATGCCGCCACGGGCGAGGAGCGCGAGCGCCTGTGGGCGATGTGGAACACCCTCGACGAGGACTACGAGGGGTACACGAAGATGCGTGCCGGTGAGACGGCGATCGTCGTCCTGGAGCCACGAGGCGGGGCGGGGGCGAGGGCGGGGGCGGGGGCGGGCGGAGCTGACATCGCTCCTGGGCCATCCCGCGGATGCTTCCAACGAAGCGGAACAATCGCGCGAACTTCGGCTCCGGCGATCGTTCCGTTTGAGTGGAACTATCTCTCACCCTGCCTGAAACAGGACACCATTCCTCGGAGGTCAGGCCGTGGCAGCGACCGCGCCCGCAACCCGCGCCCCGGCGGCCAGCCGATCAGCGATCCGGTCCACGACGTATTCGGCGTCTCGGCCAACGCCGTGGATCAGCATCGACGTGAACGAGTACTGGAACAGGACGCCCATGAAGTACAGGCCGGGCACGGATGACACGCCACGGTACTGAACCGGCCAGCCGGCCTCGTCGACCTTGATCGGGGGGCGGATCCAGCTGTAGTCGCTCCAGAAGCCGGTGCACCACAGGACGTTCGCGACGTCGAGCGCCCGGCCGTCGGCGAGTACCGGTTTGCCGTCGACGACCCCGATCGTCCGGGCGTCAGTGAGCTCGACGCCGGCAGCCTTCAGTTCGGGCTTGCGCCAGCGGAGGAGGGGACCGCCGCCCTTCTTGACCTCGGGCGCCATCTTCCGGCCGATCGGTGTGTCGAGCGTCGCCACGTGCCACATGAACGCCTGGAAAACCGAGAAGCCCAGAAGGCCCCGACGGCTCTCAAGCGGAACCGGGATCTGCCCGTGCGACTTGCCCGACACGATCACCGGATGGGTCGCGGCGATCTCGTGGGCGAGGTCGGCGCCCGAGTGGCTCAGCCCGACGACCAGGACGGGGCCGTCGGCGAGCTGCGAGGGATTGCGGTAGGCGCTCGAATGGAGCTGCCGGATCCCTGGATCGAGCTCGGTCGCGAACGCGGGCACGCGCGGACGCTGGAACGCGCCGGTGGCGACGACGACCTGGCCCGCCTCGTAGCGACGATCGCCGGCGGTGGCAACGAACGGGCGGCCGTCGCCGTCGGGGGCTTCCAGCCGCTCGATCCGGACGCCCGTGTCGACCGTGAGCCCGAAGCTGCCGGCGTACGACTCGAGGTAGTCGGCCATCTCGCGGCCGGTCGGGAACGCGCGCTTCGGGAGCGGAAACGCCATGCCGGGTAGCGAGGCGTAGCCCGCGGGCGAGTACAGCTTCAGCCCATCGTAGCGGCGTCGCCAGACGTCCCCGACGCGGGCGTCGGCCTCGACGATCCGGGCGTCGATCCCGAGCCGCTGCAGGTGGTAGCCGGCGGCAAGGCCGGCCTGGCCGCCACCGATGACGAGGACGTCGGTGCGCTGGGTGGTCTGGCGTTGCGGTCATCGGTCGGTCCTCGCTCGTCGCCGTTCGAAGGTGGGTCGGAGGCGACTGGAGGACCAGTCGCCGAGAGCGAGGCTAGGAGTGCGCGATGTGCGCCCGCATCCGCGGAACTACCCAATCGATCTCGCGTCAGGAATGGGTACTCAGGCGAGGTCGTGCTCGTACGCCCAGGCCGTGGCGGCCGCCCGCGTCGACACGTCGAGCTTCGTGTACAGGTTGCTCACGTGCCGATCCACCGTCCGCTCGCTGATCCCGAGCCGGTCGGCGATCTCGCGATTGGTTCGTCCGCCCGCGAGCTGGTGCAGCACCTCGAGCTCGCGCGGACTGAGACCGTGGCTCGGGCCGCCGGCGCCGCCCTCCAGGTCTGCCAGCGCGGGCGCCGCACCAAGCGCTTCGAAGACGCGTCTCGCGGCGGCGGTCTCGAGCTCGGCGGTCTCGTTGTCGCCGAGCGCGCGACAGGCACGCGCGATCGCGACGCGGACACGGGCCATGTCATACGGCGCATCGAGCTGCTGCCACAGGCCGAACGCCGTGCGCAGCGCTCGAAGGGCCTCGCGCGGTTTGCCTTCGGCGAGCAGGACCTCCCCCTCGGACGCGCGCGGTGACCGCCTCGAGCAGTGTCGGGACGCCGCTGTCGGCGGACGGCTGAAGGCGCTCGACGAACGACCGGGCCTCGGCGGTGTCGCCACGGCCGAGCGCGATCGTCACGGCCGCCTCGAGCAACCGCGGGTCGTCGGGCAGCTCCTCGAGCGCGCGGGCGATCATGCTGCGTGCGGTGGCGGCCCGACCCTGGGCAAGCCGGAGGAGGGCGAGACCGGGCTCGGGTCGACGGCCGAATCGCGCTGCCCTCGGCGTACGCGCGTTCGGCCTCCTCGAAGCTGCCCTGGACCCGATGCTGCTCGGCCTCCTCGTAGTGGGCCTCGCCGATGGCCGGATTGACCGGCGGTCCCGCGAGCACGAGCCGGGCGCGCTGCACCTCGTCGGCGGCGGTCGCCCAGTCGCCGTGGAAGCGCATGAGCTCGGCGCGGAAGACGAGGCATCGGCCGCGGAACACGAGGTCGGGCTGCGCGGCACACCACTCCGTGAGCGCGGTCGTCCATTCCTGCGCCCGCCGCATGTCGAAGATCGCGTGGCAGTCTTCGATGGTCGCGCAGTACACCATCCCGGCCACCGACGGCGACACCTCGCCGGCCGTCACCCCGGCCATCGCCTCGTCGAGGAGGCGGATGCCGCGGTCGCGCTCGCCCATCGCGATCAGCGACTCGCCGCGCCCCAGCCGCCCGAACGTCGCCAGGTCGGCGTCACCGAAGCGCTCGGCGATCGCGGCGATCTGCTGGTACGTCTGGAATGCCGCCTCGTGATCGTGCTGTCCTTCCAGCTGCCCAAGGCCGACCGGGATCAGGAGGTAGCCGGACTCGACGGACTCGCGCCCAGACTTCTCGATCAGCTCGGCGGCACGGCCGAACCACGCACCGGCCTGGGCAATCTCGCCGCGGAACGCGAAGCCCATGCCGGTCCACCAGCCGGCTCGGGCTGCGCGTTCGAACTCGCCCGACGCCGCGCCGACGGCGAACCCGCGCATCCCGGTCTGCAGCGGCGACATCGTCGCGCCCGATGAGGTGGGCCGACACGCCGAGCAGCTCGAGCCCGTCGAGATCGAGCGGCGCCTCGCGGTCGGCCGCCATCAGGAGCTCGACGGCGGTTGACCACGCCTTCGAGTCGTACGCGGCGCGAGCGCGGTCGAGGAGCTCGTCCCTCGTGATCTGCCGCTCGGTCGTCATCGTCGTTCGGGCACTGTACGCCTTCGGCGTCCGGATCAACCCTCGGGTTCGGCTCCCGCAGGCTCTGATCGCGGGCGCTCCAAGTGCCGGCGCGTGGGGCAAGATGGCCGCGTATGCCGGACGTGACCTACCCGGGCGTGTACATCGAGGAGATCCCGGTCGCCGGTCGAACGATCGAAGGTGTCGCCACGTCGACGACGGCCTTCGTTGGCTCGACGCCCCGAGGCCGCACCAGGAAGCCGCGGCTCGTCACGAGCTTCGTGGAGTTCGAGCGCGTCTTCGGCGGGCTCTCGCCGGACCATCCGATCACCTACGCGGTGCGCCAGTTCTTCGACAATGGTGGGCGCCGGGCGCTGATCTGCCGAGTCTGGCGGAGGAGACGGCGGGGTCGGCTCATCGACGACGACCTGTCCCACCCCGAGCTCGAGGCGCAACGACATGGCTTGTGGCTGCTCGAGCGCGTCGCCGAGCCGGTGAACATCGTGGTGATCCCGCCGCTTGGCCCCGGGATCGACGTCGGCCGGCAAACGTGGGACGCGGCAGTGGCGTGGGCGAAACGGCGACGGGCGATGGTCATCATCGATCCGCCGGCAGACGTGGGCTGCGGCACCTGACGTCACGGCGGCCGCCATCGGCGACCTCGTCACTGCGTCCGAGAATCTGACGAACGCTGCGCTGTACTTCCCGCGGTTCGAGGCCCACGATCCGCTCAACGGCAACCGGCCGCGATCCTTCGCGCCTGGCGGAGCCGTGGCCGGGATCTACGCACGAACGGACCTCAACCGCGGCGTCTGGACGGCACCGGCAGGTCAGGACGCGGGGCTGATCGGCGCGTCAGGGTTGAGCGTCCAGCTGACGCGCGCGGACCAGGATCGGCTCAATCCACTCGGCGTCAACACGCTGCGGACGTTCGCCGGCCGCGGTCACGTCGTGTGGGGCGCGCGGACGCTGCGCGGTGCCGACGCACTGGCGTCGGACTGGAAGTACGTGCCGATCCGGCGGCTTGCGCTGTTCATCGAAGGATCGATCGACGAGGGGACGCAATGGGCCGTCTTCGAGCCCAACGATGAGCCGCTGTGGACCGAGCTTCGCCTGCACGTCGGCAACTTCCTGTACACCGTCTGGCGCCAGGGTGCGTTCCCGGGTCGTAAGGCGGACGAGGCGTTCTTCGTCCGCTGCGACGCGACGACGATGACGCGGGACGACATCGACAACGGCCGGGTGAACGTCCTCGTCGGCTTCGCGCCGGTGAAGCCCGCCGAGTTCGTGATTCTTCGCATCGCGATCAGCGCGAAACTGACGGCCTGAAAAACACTACTCCGCCTGCAGGACCGGGGCGATGGCGGCCCGCGCAGCTCGCTGGGCGGGGAGGTAGGCGCCTGCGAGCGCGATCCCGAGACCGGCGAGCGCCAGGCCGAGGAAGGCAGCGGGCGCGAAGACCGCGAAGGTGCTCTCCGGGACCGCCGTGCTTCCGGCGACCTCGGCCATGTAGGCGATGACCGCGCGCTGGAGGGCCAGCCCGAGTGGCACGCCGAACGGGCCCGCGACGAGGCCGACCGGGACGACCGACGCCAGGACCATCGCGATCACCTGTCGCGGCGACATGCCGAGGGAGTAGGGTCCGGCCGCCCGGCAAGGACATCGCTTTTCGGGCACCTTGTCGATGGTTCCAATCAAGCGGAACCATCGGCTGGACGGCCGGCGATTTGGATCCGTGCGCCGACCGTCCGTCAGACCTATCTAGCTGAAGCGCCCAGACCCGATCGACTTCGACATCCGCTGGCCCATCCTCTCGATCATTCCGCTTCATTGGAAGCATCTGCCAGATGGACCTGGAGAGAACCTTGTTCCGTGGCGTAACCCCGCCGACTCGACAGGCCAGTTACGAACGAAGCGGCGAGTCGGCACGGACACCAGTCCAGTCGCCGCGTGCTGTCACGGCCGCAGAGGCCTATCTCGTCTCCCGTGCAGGACCCCCAGACCATCCTGCGTGGAGGACAGAAACGATGCGGATCTTCGTTGCAGGCGCCACCGGCGCCATCGGCCGCCAGCTCGTTCCGAGGCTCGTCGCGAGAGGCCACGAGGTGGCCGGCACAACCCGAACGCCCGCAAAGTTCGACCAGCTCCGCCGGCAGGGCGCGACGCCGTTCCTCGTCGACGGGCTCGATGCCGAGCAGGTGGCAACCGCCGTCGGCACGTTCCAGCCGGAAGTCATCGTCCATGAGCTGACCGACCTCGGGCACGTCGACTTCCGCAACTTCGCCGCCTCGTTCGCGATGACGAACCGGCTGCGCACCGAGGGCACGGACCATCTCCTGGCCGCCGGTCGTGCCGTTGGCATCCGCCGCTTCGTCGCCCAGTCGTTCGCCGGCTGGCCGTTCGCCCGGACGGGCGCAGCAGTGAAAGGTGAAGACGAGCCGCTCGACCCGAACCCCGTCCCTGCGATGCGTGAGACGCTCGACGCGATCCGCCACGTCGAGCGAGCAACGCTCGAGGCGGACTGGACCGAAGGCGTGGTGCTGCGCTACGCCGGGTTGTACGGTCCGGGCACGGGGATGGAACCTGGAGGCGAGATGCTCGAAGCGCTTCGCGCCCGCAAGCTGCCGATCATCGGCAATGGCGCCGGCATCTGGTCGTTCGTGCACATCGAGGACGCGGCCGAGGCCACGGTCATCGCCGCGGAGCGCGGTGCTCGCGGCATCTACCAGATCGCCGACGATGAGCCCGCTCCGGTCGCCGAGTGGCTTCCGGTCGTCTCGCGGCGACTCGGCGCCAAGCCGCCGATGCGCGTCCCGCGCTGGCTCGGACGGCTGATCGGTGGCGAGGTCGCCGCGGTCGTGATGACGGAGGTCCGCGGGGCCTCGAACGCGAAGGCGAAGCGCGAGCTGGGTTGGACGCCGCGGCACAGCTGGCGGACAAGCCTCGGCGCCGCGGAGACGACTGCCGAAGGAGCACCGAAGGCCGCGTGATCGACGACACCGCGCTGCTCGAGGAGCTTCGGCCGTATGCGTTCTCGATCGCGTACCGGATGCTCGGCAGCGTTGCCGAAGCCGAGGACGTCGTCCAGGAAGCGCTCGTCCGCGTCCACGGGGCGGTCGAGGCGGGTACCCGCTTCGAATCGCCCCGCGCGTACGTCGCGACGGTGACCACGCGCCTGGCGCTGGATCAGTTGAAGTCGGCGCGGGTGCGGCGCGAAACGTACGTCGGGGAGTGGCTTCCCGAGCCGATCGTCACCGACGAAGGGGCCGATCCGGAACGGCACGCCGAGGTGGCCGACATGGTGTCGTATGCCTTCCTCGCGCTTCTCGAGCGGCTGTCCCCGGAGCAACGGGCCGCCCTCCTGCTCCGGGACGTGTTCGAGTACGACTACCCGGAGATCGCCACGATCGTCGGGACGAGCCCGGAGAACGCCCGGCAGCTGGCGTCGCGGGCGCGTCGCCACGTGACGGAGGGGCGGCCGCGCTTCGAGGCCTCCAGCGAAAACCATCGAGCGCTGGTCACCGGCTTCCTGGCGGCAGTCGACCACGGCGACGTCCAGGCGCTCGAACGGATGCTCGCCCAGGACGTCGTGCTCCATGGCGACGGCGGTGGAAAGGTTCCGGCGGTCATGCGGCCACTCCGTGGTCGCGACCACGCCATCCGAACGCTGGCTGCATGGTGGCGGGCGGGGATGGCCGGCCGCGCGGTGGCTCGGGTCGTCGACGTGAATGGCGAGCCCGGTGCCGTGCTGCGGGACGCCGCCGGCGACCTCGTCGGTGTGATCGCGATCGAGGTCCGTGACGGGCTGATCGTGGCCATTCGCTCGGTCGTCAACCCGGACAAGCTCCAGCACCTCGGTCCGGTCGGCGACATGCACGCCCTGCTGGCGAGGGATAGCTGACAGGCGGCCCGGCTCCCAGCGGGGAGTCTGGCCGCGGAATCGCCCCGATCGGCCCCGAAGCGGCCGCTTGACCGGCCGCGCCGTCGCAACATCCGGCCTAACATTCCGTGCAGGGGAATTTGGCCAGGACGACCCGGCACCGTTGTTGCATACGAATGCGGGCACTCGTTTGCTTGGTGTATTCTCGGTCCCGCGCGGGCCGTCCGAGCCAGCGGCCCCCGGTTGTGGTGATCACCGTTTCGGAGGACGACGGAAGATGAACCATCCCAGGCTGCGGTTCCTGGCATTAGGGGTGATTCTCACGTTGGCGGCATGCGGGTCGAGTACCAGCAGTCCGTCGGCCGCCCCGGGCGGGGAGTCGCCCGCGACCAGTGCGGCCCCGCCGGCCAGCGAGCCGGCAGCTTCGCCGGCAGCCAGCGGACCAGCAGGTTCGCCCGCGGCGGCAGGCGCGATCCCCGAGCAGGGCGTCGATGACGGCAGCACGATCACGATGTGGAGCCGTGCCGCGACCGAGACCCGCGTCCAGTCGCAGGTCGACGAGTACAACGCCACCCACCAGAACAAGGTCGAGCTGCGCCTCGTTCCGACGGACGAATACGTCGGCGTCGTGGGCAACGCGGCCACCGCCAACGAGCTGCCGGACCTGTTCTCGGCCGACGTCGTGTTCATGCCGAACTGGACGTCACAGGGCCTGTTCGCGGACATCACCGAACGCATCGACGGGCTGCCCGGGATCGAGAACGTCGGCCCGGCGCACATCGACGCGTCGACCTGGGAGGGCAAGAAGTACGGCCTGCCCTTCATCATCGACCTGTCCGTCTGGATGTACAACAAGGACCTGTTCACGCAGGCCGGGCTTGATCCCGAAACTCCGCCGAAGACGCTCGCCGAGTTCGCCGATGCCGCCCGCGCCGTCCAGGCGCTCAACATCGACGGCACGTACGGCACCTACTTCGGCGGGAACTGCGGCGGCTGCAACGTCTTCACCTGGTGGCCGATCATCTGGGCCGAAGGTGGCGACGTCATGAACGCCGACGGCACCGAGGCCACGCTCAACACCGACGTGGCCAAGGAGATCTACTCGACCTTCAACGCCCTGTGGGATGAGGGCGTGATCAACCCCGAATCCCAGCAGGAAGCAGGTCCCACCTGGACCCAACCGTTCCCGGCAGGCAAGGTCGGCATCATGCCGATGCCGGCCAGCCTCCAGGAGAGCGAGGGCATGCCACTCGACAACCTCGGAGTGACTGCCATCGGCGGTACGACCGGCGGTGAATCCACCTTCGTCGGCGGCGACAGCATCGGGATTTCGAAGGACAGCCAGAACCCCGAGGCGGCCTGGAACTTCATCACCTGGATGCTGGGTGACCACAACCAGGTCGAGGTCGTGGCAAAGGAAGGCAACGTCGTCGCGCGGACGGACCTCGCCGACAACCAGTACAGCTCAGCCGACCCACGGCTGGTGCTCTTCAATGAGGTAGCCGGCAAGGGCAAGACGCCGCTCGCGGTCAACTTCAACGCGGCGTTCAACGACCCACAGAGCCCGTGGATCCAGCTGTTCCGGCAGGCCGTCTTCGAGGACGCCGACGCCGCAGCGATCGACGCAGGGCAACGCGGGTATCACATCGGTCCTGCAGGGCAACTAGCAGGGTCGCCATCCAGGCTGACGTGAACGACGCGGTGCGGGTCCCGACTGGGGCCCGCACTGTGTCACGATCTTCTCGAGTGACCGAGGACCGCGCACAGCCATGAGCGTCACATCGCGCCTCGCCGCCCGAAGGCTGACCGTCCGGCCCGGAACCCTGGGTCGCCGACGCAGTCTCGCGGGCTTCGCGTACGCGCTGCCGACGCTGGTGTTCGTGGTCGTGTTCTTCATCCTGCCGCTGCTGCTGGTGGGCCAGATGTCGGCGAGCGACTGGAAGCTCCTCGGCGGCGACAAGGGGATCAATTTCCCGACGAACTACGGGGCGCTCAACAACAACCCGCTGTTCTGGCCGGCCGTCGAGTTCACCATCCGCTACACGCTCATCGTGACCGTCCTGCTCATCGGCCTGGGACTCGGCCTCGCCCTCATCGTGCAGGAGTCCAGCCGGTGGGTCGGGATGCTGCGCACCGTGTTCCTCATCCCGCTGGCGGTCGGCCTCGCGGCCGCGTCGCTGCTGTTCTGGGGCTTCTACTCGGACAGCATCGGGCCCGTGAACCCGCTCCTCCAGGACGTCGGGCTGATCGACAAACCGATCCTGTTCTTCGCGACCCACACGAACGCCTTCCTCTCGACGGTCTTCATGATCGTCTGGAAGTTCGTCGGTCTCTACATGCTCATCCTGCTGGTCGGCCTGCAGGCAATCCCTACCGAGCTGTACGAGGCCGCGTCGATCGACGGCGGCGGTCGGATGCAGATCTTCCGGCACATCACGCTGCCGCTGCTGCGCCCGTCACTCGCGCTGGCACTGATCCTGTGCGTGACCGGGTCGCTGCTGGCGTTCGACCACTTCTATCTCCTCACCAAGGGCGGCCCGGACAACTCCACGGTCACCATCGTGCAGCTCATCTATCAGCAGGCCTTCGTCCGCCAGAACCTCGGTACCGCCGCCGCCCTCTCGCTGGTCCTGCTGGGCGCGCTCCTGATCCTCAACACGATCTGGTTCCGCCTCCTTCGACGCGGGACGGCAGTGGCATGAGCGACCGATGAGGCAGCCGTCGATGTTCGCCCGGACGCCCTACTACGTGCTGACCGGCGGGCTTGTCATCATCTTCCTGTTCCCGATCGCCTGGGCCACGATCGCATCGTTCAGCGCGCAGGCCGGCTCGGCGCAGACGTTCGGCTACGGGCTTGGCAACTACGAGCGGCTCTTCAATTTCCAGGAAGGCCTGCCGAGGTACTTCGGGAACAGCGTCATCATCTCGGCGCTGACGGTGTTCTTCACGGTGACCGTCTCGACGCTGGGCGGCTATTCGTTCGCCCGCTTCGACTTCCCGGGCAAGAACATCCTGTTCCTGCTCACGCTGGCCATCCTGATGGTCCCGGGCGCGACCCTGCTGATCCCGCTGTACGTGCTGCTGCGCCAGCTGAACCTCGACAACACGCTGCTCGGCCTGAGCCTGGTGCTGTCCGTGTACCAGCTGCCGTTCGCCACGTTCATGATGCGGATCTCGTTCGAAGCCGTGCCCCGCGAGCTCGAGGAATCGGCAATCGTCGACGGCGCCAATTCGTTCGACGTGCTGCGCAGGATCATGCTTCCCGCGGTCCTCCCCGGCCTGATCACGGTCGTGCTCTTCGCGTTCCTTGCCTCCTGGAACGACTTCTTCGCGCCACTGATCCTCATCAGCGACCCCAGCCAGTCGCCGCTGCCGCTGGCGATCGCCGTCCTGCGCCAGCAGACGATGGGCGTCATCGACTACGGCGCCACCGAGGCGGGCGTCGTGGTCATGACGGTGCCCTGCATCCTCATCTTCGTCCTGCTCCAGCGCTACTACATGCGCGGCTTCATGTCCGGAGCCGTCAAGGGCTAGCCGACCCCCCGGGTGCCGTCCCCCCGCGGCACAAAACGGCCCGGCCGGACCCCGTGGTCCGGCCGGGCCCCCGGCATACAGACGGCAGCCGGGCCCCGCGAGCGCTCGCCGCTCAGCGATTACTGCCCGTTATCGATCTTGCACGAACACGCGGGCCAACCGGCCCACGCTGCAATCTGGGACCACGGGCGTGCGGCCTCATGCGAAATCGATGAGCCCGGGTTATCAGGTGCCCGTGGCCGTGTGGCACGCGCGGTCGGGCCCCGTCGGCGGCGTGCATACGAATGCGCGCATCGCGCGCTGCTATCCTTCGAGCATGCCCAACAGGCCCCGCTCGAAACCCGGCGCATTGCCGACGATGCGCGACATCGCGGCCAAGGCCGACGTCTCGCAGAGCACGGTGTCGCGGGTCCTCAACGACGCACCAACCCGTGTGCCCATCGCGGCGGCGACACGGGAACGCGTGATCGAGGCCGCGCGCGAGCTGGGCTACCGGCCAAACCCCCTCGCGCGGGCGCTGCGTGGCGCGCCGACGAACCTGATGGGCGCGGTCGTCCGCGACTTCAGCGACCCGTTCTTCGCGAACGCCATCGAGCGGCTCGCGGTCGAGGCGATGGCCAACGGCTACAACGTGGTCCTCGGCCATGCCCACGGCCGGCTCGACGAGTCGATCCCGCTGAGCGAGGTCCTCGAGACCCGCCACACCGACGCGATCATCCTGCTCGGCGACATGCAGGACCAGCCGCGCCTGCTCGCCGACCTGCGAGCGTCGGCGGTCCCGGTCGTCGCCCTGTGGCAAGGCGCGAGCCCGCGCGAGTTCCCGACGATGGATGTCGATGACCGGGCCGGCGTCGTCACGGGACTCGAGCACCTGGTCGAGCTCGGCCACCGCCGCATCGCGTTCGTCAGCGCCGAGCTGCCGGGCAACAACCCGGTCCGCGAGGACGCCTACGTCGAGTTCATGCGCGACCGCTTCGGCGGTGTCCCGGAAGGGTACGTGCAGCACGTGCCCAACGAGCTGGCGGGTGGCGAGACGGCCCTGCTGGCGCTCCTCGAGCTGCGCGATCCGCCGACCGCGATCGTCGCGTCGACCGATCTCACCGCGGTCGGCGTGCTCCACGCCGCGTACAGCGCACACCGCATGGTCCCGGACCAGCTCTCGGTCGTGGGCTACGACGACCTGCCGATCGCCGCCCACACGGTCCCGCCCCTGACGACCCTGCGCATGCCGATCGGGGAGATGGTCGGGGCGGGCGTGCGCCACGCGATCGAGCTGGCCCGCCATGCCGACGGCAACGGGCAGTCGCGGATCGAGGTGTTCAGCCCGTCGCTGGTCGTCCGGGAGTCGACGGCCCCGCCGCTCGACCGTTCGTAGCGGCCGGCCGCCGCGGGAATCCACACGCGCATCGCGCCGTCGTCCCGGTTGCCCCACGCAAAGTAGGGGATCGCGGGCGCAGCCACCTCGGCACCATCGGGCGTCTCGGCCCGGATCACGAGCCCGACGACGCCGTCCGCGATGTCGTCGCGGGACTGGGTCGTCGGCTGTTCGTCGGGCCGGATCCGGAGCGCCTCCAGCTCCGCGGTCGCGTCGAGATCGGCGCTCTCGACCGCGTAGACGAACGGACCTCGCTCGAAGGCCGCGGTACCGCGGATCGCATCGACGCGCGGGTCTGGCAGGGTCATCCGCGGCAACATGTCGAACGCGAGCTCGATGGTCTCGCCCGGTTGCCAGGTCCGCGACTCGTGCACCGACGCCTACCCCGGCCCATGCCGGTGCGCGCACGGAAAGGGTCCATGGCTGTTCGGGCGTCTCGGCGATCGTGATCGCCACGCCGTCCCTCCACGGATACCCCGTTGCGACGGCGAGTCGGGCCGCACCCTCGCCAAGCGGCGCGACGATCTCGGCGGCCGCGAACTGGTGGACCTGGATGCCCGCGCCGTCGGTCGTCGCGAGGTACTGCTGCCACGTGCTGAGCGTGCGCATCAGGTTCGGCGGACAGCACGCGCAGAGCTTCCACTCGGTCCGCGGACCGCGGTCGGGGCCGTCGGGCGTCCGATTGGTCCGGCGCTGGAGCGGGTTGTCGTAGGCGAACCGGCAGCCATCGAGCGAACTGCCGCCGAGCACCGCGTTGTACATCGTCCGCTCGATCCCGTCGGCATAGCGCTGGTCGCCCGTCGCGAGGAGCAGCCGCCAGCCCAGCATCACGCTGGCGATGGCCGCGCAGGTCTCGTTATAGGCGACGTCTGGGGGCAGCTCGAACGGGTCCCCGAACGCCTCGTCCCGGTGGCGGCTGCCGATGCCCCCGGTCAGGTACATCCGGGACTCGACCATGTCGTCCCAGCGCCGGCGCACCGCGTCGAGCAGCTCCCCGTCACCGAGCTCGGTCGCAGCGTCGACCGCGCCGCAGTCGAGGTACATCTGGCGCACGGCGTGGCCGGCGACTGTGGGCGCCTCGCGGACCGGGAGATGGTCCTGCCAGTAGGCGGCCCCCATGTGCGCTTCGCCGATGAGACCCCGGCCGCGCAGCTCCAGCATCCGGGCGCCGAGCTCGAGATGCCGCCGATCGCCGGTCGTTCGATACAGCTCGACGAGCGCCATTTCGATCTCGGGATGCCCGTCGATGCCGTCGCGACCCGTCGGGCCGAGCTCGCGCTCGATCGACTCGACGGCGCGCAGCGCGACGTCGAGCAGTCGGTCGTCGGCGAGGGCGCGGTGCCACGCGACGGCGGCCTGGATCAGGTGGCCGATGCAGTAGAGCTCGTGGCCCCAGGCGAGGTTCTTGTATTCGGTGCCCGGGGCGACGACCTGGACGTAGGTGTTGAGGTAGCCGTCCGGGCGCTGCGCCGCTCGCACCGCGTCGATCGCCTCGTCGGCGGACGCGGCGAGGGCCGGGTCGTGTTCGCGGCCGAGCTCCCAGCCGACCGCCTCGAGCCACTTGTACGCGTCCGAATCGAGGAACGGGTAGATGACGCCGTACTGCTCCCCGAGCGCCTCGTAGCGCCCCGGCGCGCCGGCCGCCACCAGGAAGTTGCCGAGGGTTCCCGAACGCTTGAGCCACGTGAACCCGTGGGGTAGCGTCTGCTCGCGGTTGAGCCGGATCCGGTCGGCCCAGAAGCCGTCGGTGATCGTGACGTTCGTCGCCGACAGTGGCCGGAGCGCGCAGCGGGCCGAGGCAGTCGGAAGGACAACACTCACTGGGCGGTTGTCGGAAGGCGGCGGCACGGTCACCCCTGGGACGCGGCTGTGATGTCGGCAAACGAATACTAGCATTCGTATGCATGTAGGATCACCTCCAGCGTCGGCGGCGAGTGGTGCGAAGGAGGCAGGTCGATGGCGGAGGTGAAGCTCGGAGCCAACCTGTGGAGCCAGGCCAGTGACTGGCCGGCGTTCCTCGAGGCCGGGCGCCAGGCGGAGCGGCTCGGCTTCGACCACCTCTGGACGTGGGACCACGTCATCGCGATCTTCGGTGACCCGTCGCAGCCGATCTTCGAGGGCTACACGGCGCTCGCCGCGCTCGCCCAGGCCACCGACCGGATCGGGCTCGGACTGTTCGTCGGGGCCAATACGTTCCGCAATCCCGCCCTCGCCGCCAAGTCGGTGCTCACCATCGACCACATCAGCGGCGGCCGCGCGATGATGGGTCTCGGAGGCGCCTGGTTCGAGCTGGAGCACCGCGCCTTCGGATTCGACTTCGGCTCCGGGTTCGGGCAGCGGCTGGACTGGCTGGCCGAGGCCGTCCCGGCGGTACGGGGCCTGCTCGACGGCGACGAGGTGACCAGCCCGCCCGGAGGCCGCTACGCGTTCGACCACCTCCGCCTCGTGCCGGGCGCAGCGCAGGACCGGATCCCTCTGGTCATCGGCGGATCGGGTGAGCGCAAGACCCTCAGGATCGTGGCGGAACACGCGGACATCTGGAACGCCTTCGGTCTGCCGGAGGAGCTCGCGCACAAGGACGAGGTCCTGCGCCGGCACTGCGAGGACGTCGGGCGGAACCCGGATGAGATCGAACGCTCGGTCGGCTGCAAGGTCACGATCCGTTCGACCGAAGCCGAGGCGGAGCGCGTTCGTCGCGGACTGCTGGAGCACAACCGGACGCCGCTCGCATCGGTTGCCGACGACCACACGTTCTGGACCGGGACGCCGGAGCAGGTCGCCGAGACGATGACCGCCTACCGACGGATCGGCTTCAGCACGTTCATCGTGGAGCTGCCGGCGCCGTTCGACCTTGAGACGATGGAGTCCTTGGTCACGACGGTGAAGCCGATGGTCGAGTCAGTGCCGGCTGTCTGAGCCGATACGACCTGCTCAGGCGACCGCTCGTTACCTCGGGCGCCGCGACACCCGCTGGATTGAAGCCGACGTTCCGCCAAGGCCGGCCTCGAGCTCTCGCTCGCCATCCGCCGCGTCGTTGGCCTGGAGGGTTCGAGCGAGGGCCTCGCCGAAGTCCTCTGGTGGGTCGTCGAGGTGGTCGATGATGAGGACTTCGTCCTCGAGCGTGTACTGCACTTCGATCCTCTGGTGCTCCCCGGCTTCTGTCGGTCCGCTCATGACGCAACGATCGCGTGCGAGCCATCGCAGCGATCTCTCCGGATTGAGCGTCGACGTTGCCCTTTCATGGAATGGGACTGGCAATGGAAATGCAAGGCGGGTCCTGGTCCACGCGTCGTCATGATGACCAGGACGCTCGAACGCTTGTGATGTCGCATCGGGCGCTTCGGGGGCTTAGCAGCGCATCCGGTGCCTCCGCCGGCACCACGCCCTTGATCGCTGCCTCGGAGGAGATGCCCATGCGCCGCCGCCCGTCATCACCAATCCGTCGAAGCCCAGTGGGAGCGAGGTCCCTGGGCTGGCTGACGGTCATCGCCTTGCTGGCGCTCGCCATGTTGGGACCCGGCACCGGCCTCGTGTCCGCGTTCACTCCGGGCGAGAACGGCATGCCGACGAGCGGCAACCAGACTGATCTCCAGGGCCGTGCGGATGACGTCACGTTGACGTTCAACAACACCAGGACGATCAACTGCACGGGCGACACCGCGCAGCAGCTCAACGTCGAGCTCGACTACTCGATCAGCGGCGCGGCCCTGCCGGCCGGCTCGACGCTGGTCGTCTACCTGTCGCCGAACAATGGCGCGATCAACAACAACGCCGGCGGCGACGCGGCGGGCTACATCGCGTCCGTCGAATTGAACGAAGTCTCGATCGACGTGTCGGGATTGAGTGGCTCCGGCACGCTGACCTTCTCGATCCCCGTCACAAGCCCGTTCGTCATTGCCCAAGGCGGCGTCCTGGCCGTGATTGCGACCGATGTCGACGGGACCGAGTTCAACTCCAAGACCAACTCGATCAATTGCGGTGAGGCCGAGTCCACCCCGACGCCGACGCCGACGCCGACGCCGACCCCGACGCCGACCCCGACGCCGACGCCGACGCCAACTCCGACGCCGACCCCGACGCCGACGCCGACACCGACCCCGACACCGACGCCGACCCCGACGCCGACCCCGACCCCGACGCCGACCCCGACGCCGACGCCAACCCCGACGCCGACGCCGACGCCGACGCCCGACGCCGACGCCGACCCCGACGCCGACGCCGACGCCAACGCCGACGCCGACGCCAACGCCGACGCCGACGCCGACCCCGACGCCGACGCCGACGCCGACCCCGACGCCGACGCCGACGCCGACGCCGACCCCGACACCGACGCCGACGCCAACCCCGACGCCGACGCCGACGCCGACGCCGGAGGAAACGCCCACCCCGACGCCGACGCCGACGCCGACGCCGACCCCGACGCCGACGCCAACGCCGACGCCGACGCCGACACCGACGCCGACGCCGACACCGAATCCCGGGACCGACCCCGACGCCAACGCCGACGCCGACGCCAACCCCGACGCCGACACCAACCCCGACGCCGACGCCGACGCCGACACCGACGCCGACGCCGACGCCGACACCGACGCCGACGCCAACACCGACACCGACGCCGACGCCTGAAGACAGCGTCGGTGGCGAGACGGACACGCCGCCGCCCACCCTGCCGCCGACCGATACCGGCGGGCCGACCAGCACGCCGTCCTCGGACAGCGGGCGCGTGATGCTCGTGGTTCTCGCGGGCATCCTGGCCTCGGTCCTGGTCCTCAGTCCGAAGCGAGAGCGCAGGCCGCGCTAAACAGCCGAGCCTGAGCACAGACCGGGGCGCCACCGCGGCGCCCCGGTCTTTTCGTGTCGTGCGTTCGAGGTCATCCGTCAAACGACCGATGTAACGGCGCCTCGGCTGCATATAGTTCGCCCATGCGGCGGGTCACGACGATCCTCTGTCCATTGCTCGTCGGGCGCGACGAGATCCTCGAGCTGGCCGACCAGCGAATCGAGGAGGTCGCTGCGGGCCACGGCCGCATGCTGCTGATCAGCGGCGAAGCAGGCATCGGCAAGTCGCGCCTCGTCGATGCCATCCAGGGCAAGGCTGCCGCCCGCGGCTTTGCGGCCAGTGGTGGCTACGTCGCTCCCCAGGATCGGAACGTCCCGGCAGCAGAATTCCTCGACCTCGCCCGGAACATGCTCCGCGAGCCGGATTTCGCCGAGCTCGGCCGCGAGCTGCTGCACCTGCGCGACGAAGTGGAAGAGGCAGGGCAGGACCGCCGCCGGCAACTCGTGTTCAAGGTCGTCGACCGGCTCCTGCCATCGCCCGACCAGCCGATCACGTTGCTGTTCGAGGACCTCCAGTGGGCCGACGATCTCAGCCTCGAGATCATCGGCGAGCTCGCCCGAAGCGCCCGGGAGCGGCCGTTGTTCCTGATCGGGGCGTACCGCTCCGACGAGCTCGGCAGCGGCAGCCTCCTGCGCGAGTGGCATGCGCGGCTCGTCACGCAGCGCATCGCCGAGGAGGTGCGCCTCGAGCCGCTCACGATCGAGCAAACGGCCCTGATGACCACCCTGATCCTGAACACCGGCCTGCCTGCGTCGCGCGACGTGGTCAGCGCGGTCTACGACCGGACCGACGGGATCCCGCTCCACGTGGAGGAGCTGCTCGGCGCGTTGGGCGACGGCACCCGGATCGACGGCCGGGCGATCCGCGACGCTTCGGTGCCGACCACGATCGAGGACGCGGTGCTCGCGCGCTTCGAGCGGCTGTCGCCGGAAGCCCAGGCAGCTGCCCAGACAGCGACGGTCATCGGGCGCTGCTTCGTCACCGACGTCCTCGCTGCGATCATGAATGTGCCGCGCGGACGACCTTGATGGCCCGCTGCGCGAGCTCGTGGATCAGTCGTTCCTCATCCCGCCTGGGGCGCGCGAGCTTTGGGACTTCCGCCACGAATTGCTCCGCGACACGCTGTATCGCGGCATCCCACCCGGCGCGCAGCGGCGACTGCACGCCCGGGTCGCCGAGTTCGGCGCGGAGCTCGAAGGTGCGTCGGAGATCCACGCGTCGGTGCATTACGAACGGGCCGGGCTCCGGGCGCAGGCGTTCCGCACGGCGGTTGCCGGAGCACGCGCGGCCGCCGCGCTTTCATCGCACCGCGAGGCGTTCGAGTTGTACCGCCGGGCGGTCGCGAACCTGCCCGACGACCTGCCAGCCGGCGAGGCCGGCGAGATCTGGGAGGCGTACTCGGTCGAAGGCTTCGCGATCGATCTCTCCGACGAACCGATCGAGGCCACGCACATGGCGCGCGCTCGTTTCCTGGAGGCGGGTCGAGCGGTCGATGCCGCCAACCGGCTGATCGGGCTCGCCGGCCTGTATCGTCGGGAGGCGTACCCGCTGGACGAGCGCCGCAGAGTCCTCGCGGAGGCGCGCGTCGAGTTGGAGGCGCTGCCGCCCAATCCGGAGCACGACGACGCCATGGTCGGCCTGCTCATCGAGGAGGCACAGGTCGCCACCGAAGCGATGGACCTCGCATCCGCGCGCAGCGCCGCGACCGAGGGTGCGGCGATCGCGCGACGGCTCGGCGACGAGGGGAGCGCTGTGTTCGCCGAGACGTGGCTCGGAATGGTCGACGTGATCGACGGAAAGATCGACACGGGCCTCGAGCACATGACGTCCGCCGCCATCGCAGCGCAGGCCGCGGGCTACGAGGACGCCGGCATCACGGCGTTCCGAAACACGTCCACGAGCGCGATCCGCGCGCTGGAATACCGAGTCGCGGCGGCGTCGATCGCCGACGGCATGCGCTACGGCGACAAGATCCAGCAGTCGCATTGCCGCCACGTGATGGCCGGCGGTGGAGCGTTGCTCGATTGGGCGGCCGGTCGCTGGGACGCCGCAGTCGCCTCGGGCGGGCAGGAGTTGGCGAACCCGGGCTGCACGCGGGGGAAGTTGGGTTGCGAGGTGGCGCTCGGGTACGTGGCGTTCGGGCGCGGCGAGTACGACCAGGCCCGGGCGCTGCTCGGGAGCGCGCTGGCGCGCGGCGAGCACAGCGGCGCCATCGATCTGATCCTGCCGGCGCTGTGGGGACTGGCCGAGACGGAACTGCACAGCGGCAACGCCGCCGCGGCAGCGGAACGATGTACCGACGCGTTCGAGCGCGCGGTCGCACTCGGCGAAAAGGCCTTGCTCGCCCCATTCGCGGTGACCGGGATCCGGGCCTATCTGGCGACCGGCCGTCCCGATGCCGCCGACCGGTGGGCCGAGTCAATCGTTGCCCAGATCGGGGGATGGTCGCCGAACATGCGACCAGCCGTCGACCACGTCAAGGGGCTCGCGAAGCTGGCAGCCGGGTCGACCGGCGTGGCACGCGAAATGCTCGAAGCCGCCGTCCACGGGTGGGACGATCGGGGCCGAATCTGGGAAGCGACCTGGGCGCGGCTCGACCTGGCCGGATGCCTGCTCCGCTCGAACCGGGTGGGCGAGGCGGCCGGCGTGCTGGCCGTGGCCGGTGAGGTCACGCAGCGACTCGGGAGCCCGGCGTTGCTGGCACGGACCGAAGAGCTGGCACGGGCCGCCCGCAGCCGCGGCGCGCTCGACGAGCCGTGGCGACCGCTGACGGGCCGCGAATTCGAGGTGGCTCGCCTCATCGCCGACGGCCTCACGAACGCCGAGATCGCCGGCGAGCTGTCGATCTCCCCGAAGACCGCGAGCGCGCACGTCGAACACATCCTGGCCAAGCTGGCGGTCGCGCGCCGCGCCGAGATCGCGGCCTGGGTCACGACCGTCTCCCGAACCGATGAGCCGTCGTCGCCTCAACCCCTTGCGTTAAACGCGCGATCGGCGTAGACCGTACGGGCCGGGGGCCGCCGTCAGGGGAGGATTTCAAACGATGGGTGACAACAGCGAAGCGATTCGGCGCTTCCGGGAAGTCCTGCAGTCAGGCGACCTCGGGTCGATGAGCGCGCTTATGGACGAATTCACAGCCGACGATTTCATCCAGGAATGGCCGCAGTCGGGCGAGCGGATCCGCCGCGAGAACTCAAAGAAGCTCGCCGAGCAGTATTCAGAACAGACCGGCACTAGCCCGAAGATGCAACTCGGGGGCATCCGCGAGTCCGGAGATCTGATCGTCGTCGAGGGCACGATCGACTACGGCAATGGCGTGCCGGTCAGGTACGTCGGGATCGGCGAGTTCCGCGACGGCAAGGTCCAGCGGATGACGGAGTACTTCGCCGACCCGTTCGAGGCGCCAGAATGGCGGGCGCCCTTCGTCGAAAAGATGGCGGCCGCCGGCGACGTCGACCTAGGACGCGCTGACTGGCAGCGCGGCGTCCTGCTCCGCGGCGGCCGGAGCCGGAGCCGCGGCCCGCGCTTTCCACGAGCTCCACGTCGCGATCCCGGCGACCGCCAGGATGAAGAAGCCGTTGAGTGGATGGAGTGCCGCGACAGCCGGCATGTCCGCGCGAAGCGCGATGAACACCGACTGCAGCGCGAACAGAACGAGGAGCAGGACGGCCAGCCCCACGAAGCGACGCGGCATCCGGCCGACCAGCGCGACCACCAGCAGGACGAGCGTCAACCAGCCGAACATGTAGCCGAAGTTCCGGTGGGTGATGAACGCTTCCGGGTCGTCGAAGACGCCGAGGCCGGCGAGGAAGACCTGGATGATCGCGCAGGCGACAAAGAGCCCTGCGACGACGGGATAGGCCGTGCGTGCGACTGATCGAGCCATGTCGCTCCCTCCGCTGCCGCGATCTCAGGCGTTCTCGAGCGCCGCGAACAGCGCACCGAGAATACGCTCGCCGTAGATCTCGAAGAAGTGGTCGACGCCCTTGCCATCGGTCGCCTTGCCGTGCTTCTCCCACCCGGCCCCGTGGCCGCCGAGCAGCTTGTCACTGCGGAATGTGAACGCATCCGGAACCCCGGTGCTCCGCGCGAGCTCGACCGCGACAGCGACCTGGGCAGGGCTGAGGTCCGGAAGCCCGAAGTGCTCGGTCTCCTCGAAGAGGCCCGTCAGGGTGACCGAGATCCAGGCATTCGAATTGCCGGCATGCTCGTTGCCGGTGTCGGACCGGTTCGCGACGATGCACTCATGGGCGGCAGCCGCGGTGAGCGGCACACCCGTCATGGCGAGTGCCAGCGCGGTGCTTCGAACCATGACGCGCATCTCGGACCTCCGCTGGGATTGGTTCGACCCAGCGTCGGCCGGCCCGCGTCCCGCCGTCACGGGACCGGTGTCCCGAATCGTGTCCCGAGTCCTGATGGCCGCGACGCCCGTGCGTGACCGAGCGATGCTTCCGCTTCGCCGGAACTATCTCGAGGATGGCCCCGGACGGGAGTTCATCCCACCCGCCGGCGTCTCGCCGCCCATCCCGGCCTCGCGCGCACGCACGATCGCCTCTGCACGATCGCGCACCTGGAGCTTCGAGAAGATGTTCGATACGTGGTTGCGCACCGTCTTCGGCGAGAGCACCAGGTGCGCCGTGATCTCGGCATTCGATCGGCCCTGCGCGATCAGCTCAAGCACCTCGCGCTCGCGATCGGTGAGCTCGGGGAAGGCGGCTTCGGCGCCGGCCGGCCGCGGGCGTGAGAAGTAGGCCATCAGCCGTCGCGCCACGGCCGGACCGAAGATCGCGTCGCCCGCGGCCACCGCCCGCACCGAGCGGATGAGCTCGGCTCGCTGGGCGCCCTTGAGGAGGTAGCCCCGCGCGCCGGCCTGGATCGCAGCGAAGACCGAGTCGTCGTCGTCGGACATCGTGAGCACGAGCACCGCGACGTGGGGAGCAGCGTCCACGATCCGGCGGGTTGCCTCGATCCCATCCAGGCCGGGCATCGTCAGATCCATCAGGACGACGTCCGGATGGAGTGCCGCGACGTGACTGACGGCTTCGGATCCCGAGGCCGCTTCGCCAACGACGAGCAGGCCGTCGGCCGTGCCGAGGACCGCCCGGAGACCGCTGCGGTACGAGTCGTGGTCGTCGGCGATGAGAATCCGGGTTTCGGCGTGCGGCTCGTCGTCGGGCGTCATGCGCGGTGGCCCTCTGGCGCTGGCAGGCTCGCCTGATCGGGATCGGCGAGATCGGGGGCTGCCGCGGAACGCGGCGCCGGTTGCGGGGCGTTCTCGAGAGGTAGCCGTGCAACGACCCGCGTCCCGCCGCCAGCCGCGGCTTCGACGACGATCGTTCCACCCAGCTCGTCGGCCCGCTCGCGCATCGATTCGAGGCCCACGCCAGGGACGACGCCGGACCGTTGCCCTCGCCCGTCGTCGACGATCTCGACGCGGAGCGTGCCCCCGCCGGTCGCGTCGAAGGTCACACGACACGTCGTCGCGCCGGCGTGCCGCACCACGTTCGTCACAGCCTCAACGGCGATGCGGTATGCCGCGACCTCGACCGCGGCGGTCAACGCGGGGAGTGGCTGCGGTTCCGCCTCGACGCTGAACGTCGGTGTTCCTGCCGCGCCACCTGCCTCGAGGCGTCCCGCCTGCTGGCGGACTGCTTCGACGAGCCCGAGCTCGTCGAGCGCCGGTGGCCGCAACCCATCGACGAGGCGGCGCACATCGGTCAACGCCACGCGGACGTCGCCACCGAGCTCGTCGAGCAGATGCCGTGCACCTTCGGGATCCGACCCGAGCGTCGCGGCCGAGGCCTCGGCGCGCAGCCCGATCGCCGCCAGCGACGGCCCGAGACCGTCGTGCAGGTCGCGCCGGAGCCGACGGCGCTCCTCCTCGCGGGCGACGACGAGCCGCTCCCGCGACCGCGCGAGATCGTCCCGCAGCCGGATCGCATTGATTGCGGTTCCCGCCTGCCGTCCGAGGTCCTCGAGCAGCCGCAGCTCGTCGCCGCGGAAGCCGGTTTCGCCGGGGCGCACGCCCAGGACGAGCCGACCGACCCGCTCGGAGCCATGGACGAGCGCCACGTCAACGGTGGGGCCGCGCTGCTCGCCGCGTTCGGCCACGACGCGTTCGGTGCCGTCCACGTCGACGAGCGCGAGCGCCACGAACGGAAGCCGCAACGCGTCCGCGACCGTGTCGACGATCGCGGGGAATGCGCGGTCCGGTTCCGCTGCCCACTCGAGCACGTCGCCGAGCCGATGCATCGCGCGCCATGGCTCGTCGCGATCGCCGTACATCAGCCGGTTCACCGTCCGTTGGAGCACGTCCCGCAGCGGCAGGGCGATGAGCGCGGCCGCGCCCGTCGCCAGCAGCTCGACCCCGATCCCGTGCTCGCTGCCGACCAGCGTTCCGAGTGCCGCCGCGACCATCGCGTAGCTCGCCAGGATCCCGAGCGTGAGTCCGCCGTAGACGAGCGTTCGGTTGATGACGACGTCGATGTCGAAGAGGTGGTAGCGGAGGATCCCGAAGGCGAGGCCGAACGGGAAGAACAGCGCGACGATCCCGAGCCACGACGAACCGACGATCGGGCGCCCGAGCAGCAGCTCCGGCAGCCAGAAGAGCGCGAGGGTTGTTGCCCCGCTAGCCACCGCGCCAAAGGCCGCCCAGCGCATCCGGTTCTTCGCCACGTCATCGGTCGTCCGCCGATAGCTCCGCACGAAGATCGCGAGCGTCACGATCAGCAGCGGCACGACAACTGCCAGCTGCGCGAGCGGCCAGGTGCCCAGCCACTCGGAGAGGGTCGGCGAAACCAGCCACCCGCCGACCATGAGGGCGACGTACGCGCCGAACCCTGCCAGGTACGCGGCTGGGACGAGCCACGGCCGCCGGTCGAGGGCAGGCAGCCGGTACGGAAAGACGAATGCGAGGTGCAGTGCGGCCGGCCAAAGCAGCATGTACAGCGGCCCCGTGAGCAGCGCGAACAGCAGGAATTGCGGACCCTGGACGACGTCGCTCACCGACGTGCCGAGGAACCACGGCACGCTGCTGCCGGCCGCGGCACAGGTGATGAACAGCAGCGGGATCGCGGCCGGCTCGTCGGGCTTGCGCGCGAAGACGAACGCGCCCACGGCACCGAACACGATCGAGAACACGACGAAGCCCCAGCCCTCGATCAAGGTCGATCCGATCGTCGGTAGGGCCCAGTCGACCTCAACCGTCATCACCTCGCCGTCGCGCCGGACCTCGTAGGGCATCGTGAGGTCGGGATGCGGTCGTGGAACCGACGGATCCGCAACCGCGGCAAGCCAGGCCTCGATCGACCGGTCGTCCACGGCGAGGACGAGATCCCCGTCCTCGAGGCCGGCCGCCGGGGCGTCAATCGGGTCGATCAGGACGCCTTCCGCCGTCCACGCGTCCTCGTACCACGAGATGCGGGCGCCGTCCGCGGGCGTGTGGTCGCGGACCACAGATGAACACGATTGGGGCGGCGAGCGACACCGCCAGCAGCAGCCAGAGCGCCGAGCGCCGAACGCGGCTCATCCCGATCACGCCCACCATCGATTTCGGCCCGTTTGGGTGCCCCAGTCTACGGGTCGGACTCAACGCGGTTGCGAGCCCGAGGCGCAATTCGTTGACGCTGCGCCCGGGATGGCCTGGGGAACACTCCGGGGATGGACGAAGAGGCCGTACGCGAGCATGCCCAGGGCCATATCGATGCGCTCAAGGCTGGTGATGTCGGCCGCGCGTTGGAGGATCTCAGCGCCCAACTGCGCTCCCAGCCGGGCGAGCTCATGGCGATGCTCCCGCTGCCACTGACCTCGGGCGAGATCGAGTCGGTCCAGATGGCCGGATCCGGATACACGGCGGTGCTGCACCTCGTCGGCGAGACCGACGAGACACGGCTCGAGACACGCTGGAAGGAGCGCGACGGGCGCCCGACGATCGTCGAGGTGAGCCACCTGAGCAGTGGCGCCGTTCCGGTCGCCGAAGAGCCCGAGATCGCCGACATCACGGCCTGACGCGGGACCGGTTGTTCGCCCCGAGCGAACGATCCCGGGCATGAAGGCGCTCGCGCCGGCGAGTCATCGCCCGTCGTGAGCGTGGCCGTTCGCCAGGGGCGATCGAATTGGTCGCTCGACCGGCTTTGATGGACTTCGTCCCGAGATTCGTCAGGTGGCAGCGAACAGTTCGCGCATTCCGCTAGAGTCCGCCCATGCCCGACCTGATCGAACGAACGATGGCGGTCCTGCGGATCAACGGTGAGCGCTGGCAGGCGCTGGCGACCGGCATCGATCGTGAGCTGCTGGCGCGGCGGCCGGAGCCCGGGGAGTGGTCGGCGCTGGAATGCCTCGGCCACACGAACGACACCGAGGAGGCCATCTTCACGTGGCGGATCCGCGGGTTCCTCACGGGTGTCGAGGTGCTCCCGGGCTACGACCCGGATGTGCAGGGCACGCCCGTCACGGAAGCCACCGACCCCGTCGAGCTCGCGAAGCAGCTCGCGCCGCGACGCGCGGCGAACGTGGACCTGCTCGCGACGCTCACCGAGTCAGACCTCGACCGGACCAGCCGGCACTCGGAGCTCGGCCCGGTGACGCTCCGCCAGTTCCTCAACGAGTTCTGGGCGCACGACACGATGCACCTCGTCCAGGCCGAGCGCGCGCTGATGCAGGGGTTCATCCCCGAGACCGGGCCCGTGGCGCTCGTACTTCGCCGACCACGACGTCGAGGCGCGGGCGTGAGCGAGGAGAGGGCGCCGTAGCGGCAACCCTCTCCTGCGGTCAGCGCTAGTCGAACAGCGGTTGCCAGGCAACGTCGCCCGCGGGTCCTTCGACGGTCATCTGGACGGTGCCATCGAGATCCATCACGACGATGCCGGCATCCGTTGCCCCGTAAAGGAGCTGGCCATCGGGGGACCACAGGGGACCCCCTCCACCCGGGAGGTCGACCGGATCGGCCCCTTCCTCCCGGAGGACGATGCCGTCCGCCCACCACGCCAGCGCATCCCGGTCGGGTGCCCAACTGGGAATGATCTCGTCGACACCCTGCTGGATGCGCCCCCACGTTGGTCGCACCGCTGCCGTCGGCGTTGATCACCCAGATGTCCCAATTCGCGATGTTGTCCTCGGCACCAGCCTGCCCGACGATCTTCGTGCCGTCGTGTGACCAGTCCACCCGCACGAATGCCCAGTCGCTGCCGACCACGTCACTGAGCTGTCGGACGTCCGATCCATCGGCATCCATCAGGTACAGATGCACGCCGACCGTCGGCGATGCACCGCCACCGCCGAAGGCGATCGTGGAGCCGTCCGGCGACCAGTCGGGACTCCGCGCATCCAGGTCGGGGTCGCCGATTTGCCGCGCGCCGGACCCATCGGCGGCCGCCAGGAAGATCCGGGACGTGCAAAAGTCGCCGTTTCCCCAATTCTGGCAGGACAACGACCATCAACCTGCGGGTCGTCGGGCAGAGTAGGCGATCGTTGAGCCGTCCGGCGACCAGGCCGGCCCAACAGCCGGCCCCGTTGGCTCGAGATTCGCCGAAGCGACAGTCACGGGGTTGGCCACCATCGGCACCGACGACGATCAGTTCCCACGTTCCGGACAGGGCCCTGGACCAGTACGCCAGACGCCGACCGTCCGGCGAGTACGCCATCCCCCCGAGCTCGGACGCACCGCTGATCAGCGTGCGCCGCCCGCTTCCGTCGGGCTCGACGACAACGATGTCGCCGCCGCTCGCGAAGGCAAGGAGGCCGTTGGTTGCGGCCGCCAGGGGAGGCTGGCTTGGCCGCGTGCCGATGAACGCAACGGTCGCCACCAGCAAGGTCATGAGGAGCGCGAGGACCGCGAACACGAGGACGGCCCGCGGGACGCCTTGGCGTCGCACCGCGATGTCCATGGGAAGCCACCTTTCGAGGAAGGTCCACGCGGGCCGCTGTCGCGTGCGACCGGCCTGCGCGACGATGTCAGGGAGGTAATCCGGCCGAGCCTGGCCACCGACCTCGTTGAAGGCGGCGTCCAGCCGATCGGCCGTGAGGGTGCGAGGCGTCGTGTCCGAGTGGGTCATGCGAATCGCTCCGTGGCAGCCGAGGCGACGAAGAGCTCGTCGTCGGCGACCGTGATCCGCATCGCTGCGAGGGCCCGGTTCAGGCGGGACTTGGCGGTCCCGACCGGGATGCCCAGCGCTGCGGCTGTCTCGGGCAACGAGAGATCGAGGTAGTAGTGCAGGACGACGACCGCCCGCTGGGCGGGATCGACGGCTGCGAGCATGCGTTCGACGTACATCGCGTCGGCCACCCGGGACGCAGCGTCCGGGACCGGCGCGTCATGGAGCGGCGTGAGCTCGACCTCGAAGACTCGGGAGCGTCGCTTCCGGGCCAGGTCGAGACACGCGTTGACGGTCAATCGATGGAGCCAGGCATCGAACCTGTCCGGATCGCGAAGCCCGCGCAGGTTCTTCCATGCCCGGAGCGTTGCCTCCTGGACCGCGTCGCGCGCGAGCTCCGGGTCCCGAAGGATCAGCCGGGCCGCCGTGTCCAGTCGCGCCAGGTGCGCGCCGATGAGCACGCCAAAGGCCTCATGATCGCCCTGGCTTGCCCGCTCGACGAGACCTGTCTGGTCCACGGTGCCCCTCGGTGTTGGCGCGGCGGATGCCGTTCCTACCATAGTGACTGGCGCCGGTGTCCAAACCGTTCCGTAGACTCTCGAAATGCCCGATCCCGTCCTGAGTCGACGCGCGCTCAACCGCGCGCTGCTCGCCCGCCAGATGCTGCTCGAGCGCGTCGACCTGCCGATCGAGCGCGCCATCGAGCACCTGGTCGCACTCCAGGCGCAGGAGCCCTGGGACCCGTACTACCAGCTGTGGTCGCGATTGCAGGGTTTCGATCCGCTCGAGCTCGCCCGGTTGCTCGAGGAGCGCCGCGTGGTCCGGGCGACGTCGATGCTCCGGACCACCATCCATCTCATGACCGCCGACGACTGGCTCGCGCTTCGGCCGGTCCTCCAGGTGGTCTCGGATCGTGGGTTCGCGACGGGCAGCCCGTTCGGGCGGCAGCTCGCCGGGATGGACATCGGCGAGGTCCTCGATGCCGGCCGGGAGGCCCTCGCCGAGCAGGCGCTGACCGCCAGCCAGCTGCGCAAGATCCTCGGCGCTCGCTGGCCGGATCGGGACGCCTCGTCGCTCGCGTACGCGGTCCGTTACCTGCTGCCGCTCGTGCAGACGACGCCGCGCGCGGTGTGGGGGAAGCGCGGGCAGCCGGTCCTCGCGACGGCTCGCCTGTGGCTCGGGCGCGACGTCGGCACCGACACCGACCCGACCGACCTGATCCTGCGCTACCTGCGCGCCTTCGGGCCGGCGAGCGTGATGGACATCCAGGCGTGGTCGTGGCTGACGAAGCTCAAGCCGTACGTCGAGGCGTTGCGACCGCAGCTCCGCACGTTCCGCGACGAGAACGGCAAGGAACTGTTCGACGTTCCGGATGGTCCGCTGCCCGACCCGGACACGCCCGCCCCGCCGCGCTTCCTGCCCACCTACGACAACATCGAGCTCGGGCACAAGGACCGAGCGCGGATCATCGGGAGCCCGGCGCAGGACTTCATCGGACGGCAAGGCCCAGTGGGACGAGGTGTTCCTGCGCGGGGCCGTCCTGGTGGACGGGTTCGTGTCGGCCGGCTGGCGGATGGACCGCGGTGACAAGGGCGGCGTCGTGACCGTGGTCGTGATGTCCGTTCGGCGGAAGCCGCTGAGCCCGGCCGAGCAGGCCGACATCGAGTCCGAAGCGCGCGACCTGCTGCAGATGGCTGCTCCCGAGGCCGCGCACGAAGTGCGGTTCGACGCTGTCTGACCCTCAGCCCAGCTCGAGGACCTCGGCCAGGAACGCGACCCGGTCGCGACGGGCGTCGTTGCTGGTCATCTCGTGGTCGGCGTCGTACTGGCGCACGTCGAGCGCGTGCCGTTCGCCCGACGCCCGACGCAGTTCGAAGCCGGACATCAGCGGCACGAAGTAGTCGCGTTCAGCGAGCTGGAGCAGCACCGGTCGCGGCGCGATCGATGCCATCTGCGCCTGCGGGTCGAGCGGTTCGAGGGCGCCCAGGTACGCGCTCCGCTCCTGGGCGATCTCCCAGAAGGGCAGGAACCAGTCGCCCCAGCGGGGCGTGGGCGCGATCAGGACGGCCGCCCGCACCCGCTGTTCGCGGGCCGCAACGATCGACGCGAGCATCGCCCCGAAGTCATGCCCGACCACGGCGAGGCGGTCCTGGTCGACATCGGCGCGGGCGGCGAGCAGATCGAGCCCGGACGGAGAACCGCGCGACCTCGCCTTCGATCGCTGCGACATCGTGGTCAGCCCCGGTCGGATCCTCGAACCACGGAAACCGTCCCTGCGGCAGGAGGCAGACCACACCTCGACTGGCGAGCTCGCGTGCCTCGTCGAGGAACTGGTTCCGGTCGCCGAGCGGCTGCTGCGAGAACCAGTGCCACAGCACGACGCCGGCGAACGGGTCCGGCCGTGCCGCGTCGTCGTTCGGCCGCACCAGCCAGGCCGCAACACCGTCGGCGTAGGTGATGTTCTCGACGGCCGGCATCAACGCTGTCCGCGACCCTCGCGCAGCCGTTCGATGGCCTTGTCGATGCGGCGCTGGCGGGTCTCGGGCGTCTTCGCGTCCTCGATCCCGAGCACGAACCAGCGCTTCTCGCTGTAGCTGATGCGGTCGAAGGTGGTCTGCGCGGCAGGTACGGCGTCGAGGGCTGCCGCGAAGTCGGGCGGCACCGCCACCTCCCGCGGCGCCGTGTCGAGCGCAATCTCGACGTCGAGCTCGTCCCCGCCCTTCACCCCGGCCGCCTCGCGGACCTCGGCGCTGACGCCGACCTTGGACGAGCCGCTGACGGTGGCGATCGACGTCCGGTACGTGTAGCCGTTGATCGTCACCGACACCTTGGGCTTCCTGCCGGCACCGAGTGCGTCCACGATCTCGTCCGGGACGGTGATCCCGGTCGCGGTCTTGTCGCCCTGCTCGACCACGGCATGGAACTTCATGCGGCAATTGTGGCGGATTTGCGGTACCGGCTAGGGGCTCCAGAACCCGATCCAGCCGGTGGCGACCTCGTGCGGGTCGCTGCCGTCTGCCGGGATCACCACGACGTGATCGAGGTTGTTCTCGTCGGTGAGCGGCAGCACGATCGCGCTGTTGTCCGGCGCCCAGAAGCGATGACTGCGGGCGTACTGGTCGAAGTAGGGAAGCACCTGGAACGCGAACAGCTCGGACACGCGGAGATCGCGCTCGGACTGGATGGCCGCGGTCTCGCTGTCGATGAAGGACAGGTGGAGGCCGATGCCCGGTGTCGCGGCCGCGAGCGGCGGGAGGGCGCCGCTCGTCGCTGACGCCAGGCGCTGCCCGAGGAGGCGCGCCTGCCCGGGATCCGGCACATCGTCTGCGGGACGCAAGTCGAGGGTCGCGATCGTCCGCCCATCGGGCGACCAGAAGAACGCGAGCACGTTCTCGTCGAGCAGTGTCCGCACCTCGCCGGTCGCGGCGTCGAGGGAGCGTAGCGGGCCGGCGGGGATCGGCGCCGGGGGATCGGTTGGCGCATCGACCGCGATGAATGCCAGTGTGGTCGAGGTCGGGTCGAAGCCGAACGCTGTGGCGCCACCGACCGGGACCTCGTGACGGTTCGAGCCATCGCGCGCCTCGACCACCAGTTGGCCGCCGTCCGCGGGATCGTCGCTGGCGGCCGTGACGTAGGCCCGCGATGCACCGCCGCCACCGATCGCCGGGGCGCGGAACAGGCCCGACAGGATGGCCGCGTCTTCCAGGGACACGCCGTCGAGGTCCACCTCGCCGAGGAACGCCTCGGAACCGGGGATCCCCGTGTGGAGGATGAGCCTCGAGGAGTCGACGAAGTCCCAGTAGAACGGGGCGGCCGCCCGCACGATCTCGGCAGGGGCGCTCGCGTCGGCGGGCGCGATGCGCAGCGCGATGTCGTCCGGGTTCGGCTCGGTCGTGAGGAACGTCACGTGGCGGCCGTCCGGGGCCCAGTACAGGTAGAAGGGCGGGCGCTCGTCGCTCTCGTAGATCGTCGTGGGTTCGCCACCGGCGGCAGGGTCCGCGTCGAACACGTCGACGGTGACGATGTCGCCCGAGCGCCCGATCGCGGCAACCCGCGTCCCGTCCGGCGACCACGCCGGGAACTGGTAGCGATAGCCGGGCACGTCACGGGCGTGCAGCGTTTCGTCGGCGCCGTCGGTGGTCGCGATCCCGCCGTCGGTCTCGACCACGACGAGTCGCGCCGGGCCGCCGCCCAGCGGCTGGGCGTCCCGGACCACCGAGAACAGGCCCCACAGCCCGGCCACGCCGACGGCGACCAGGGCGAGCACGGCCACGGCCAGGCCGATGCGACGGCGCCGTTGGGGAACCACGGGCTCGAGGACGGGAACCGGCTCGTCCATTCGTTAACGTTACGCCGGGGGCTCGTCCCCGGATCCCCCGAGCTTCGTGCGCAGGAGGAGGTCCCGGTATTCGCGGTGGCGGCGGATGTAGGCCGCGATGAACGGACAGCGCGCCACGACCTGCAGGCCGCGCGCTCGGACGTCGTCGAGGACGTTCGAGGCGAGTGCGCCGCCAAGGCCCTTACCCTCGAATTCCGGGTCGACCTCCGTATGAAGGAACGTGATGACGCCGGGCTCCTGCTCGTATTCGGACATCGCGACGAAGCGGCCGTCGAGCCAACCTTCGAAGCGCTTTCGCTCGGGGTTGTCGGCGACCGTGAATCCGGCGGGCGGTTCGGGCATGGCGTCACGGTAGCGCGGCCCGGCCTATCCTTGCCGCCGTGGTCTCGGTCCGTGGACGGGATCGCCGCAGCCAGGCACACCCCAGGTCGTCGTCCGATGGACGCGGCCCGGGCCGGCCCCTCGCGGCGCTCGCCGTCATCGTCCTCGTCTCCGGCCTTGTCCTGTTCGGCCTCGATCCGTTCGGGCTCGTTGGTGATGCCCAGCGATCGGGCGGTAATGCCGCTGTCGTGCCGTCGGGCCCTGCGACCGCGACCGCCGAGAGCCAGGCACCGGGACCGCCGCCCATCCCGGGCCACGAGGTGTACGGGTTCGTCCCGTACTGGGAGATGGACGCCGGCATGGCCGACCACCTGGCCGAGACCGACCTGTCGACGCTGGCGTTGTTCTCGGTCACGCACCGCAGCAGCGGCCGGATGCAGGACAACCAGACCGGCTACAAGCGGATCACCGGGGATCTGGGCCAACGGCTCATCCGCGAGGCTCACGAGCGGGGAACCCGCGTCGAGCTGGTGTACTCGAGCTTCGGCGAGGCGAAGAACCGGACCTTCTACGGCAGCGAAAAGGCGCAGAGCCGCTGGATCAAGGAGCTCGTGGACTTCACCGAGGAGCAGGGCTTCGACGGCATCAACGTCGACGTGGAGCTCCTGCCGGCCGACCTCGTGCCGGCGTACGGGGCGTGGGTCGGGCGCCTGCGCACGGCCCTCCGTGAACGGCTGCCCGATGCCCAGGTTTCCGTCGCGACCACGGGCGGGAACAGCGGCGCCGCGATGGCCGCAGCGGCGAACGCTGCCGGAGCGGATCGCATCTTCCTCATGGGCTACGACTACCACTGGCCGGGCTCGGAGCCGGGAGCCTCGGCGCCGATCGACCAGCTCGATGGCGAGGATCGCGACCTCGTCTGGTCGCTGGATCGCTACGCCGGGCTCGGGGTCCCGGTCGACAAGACGATCCTCGGCCTGCCGCTGTACGGCAACACGTGGCCGGTGGCCGGACCCGGGATCGGTGCGCCCTCCCTGGGCCGCGGTGACACCTGGGTTCCGCGCCGGAACCTGGGCGTCTTCGAGAACGAGTCGTTCGACCCCGAATACAACGCGACCGAGAGCGTCGAGTTCTACGCGGTCCCGGACGAGGACGACGGCAGCTGGGACGCGGTCTACTACGACTCGCCGCGCAGCCTGACGCCGAAGCTCGCCCTGGCCAACGACCGAGGGCTGGCCGGGGCCGGGTTCTGGGCGATCGGTTACGAGCGCGGGCTGCCGGATTACACGGAGCTGATCGCGTCCTTCGCGGCTGGGGAGCTGCCGGAGGTCGAGCCAGCGGAGTAGGGGGCCCCGCTGCGGGCCGTGGCGCGGCTGCTCGCTGGGCGAGCCGTAAACACCCGGGCGAGAGGGTTTCGCTCCAAGCCGACCTGGAGATGCTTCCACTCAAGCGGAAGCATCGCTTGGATCGCACTCGAACCTTCGATCACGAAACCGCCACGGACGTCGCGTTAGTCCTTCATCGCGCGGCCGATCGGCTCCCTGGAGACTCTCAACTTGCGGTCCCCTTCTCGCGGTCGTTCCGCTTCATTGGAAGCATCTCGCGGGTAGCCCAGGATGGAGGTGTCCGCCGGGGCCACGTGCGTCAGGCGAGGTTCGCCCCGTTCGTTCGGATCACCCCCGCGTACCAGCGCGCGCTGTCCTTGGGCGTCCGCGCCAGCGTCTCGTAGTCGACGTGGACGAGCCCGAACCGGGGCCGGTACCCGAACCCCCACTCGAAGTTGTCCATGAAGCTCCACACGAAGTACCCGCGCAGGTCGGTGCCCGCCTCGATCGCCTCCTCGGCCACCGCGAAGTGGCGCCGCAGGTAGTCGATCCGCCGCGCGTCGTGGACTGCTCCGTCGGCCCCGACGCCCTCGCGATCGGCCATCCCGTTCTCGGTGATGTAGAGGGGGATCGGCGGGTAGTCCGCGCGCAGCCGGGCCAGCTGCTCGCCCATCGCGTCGGGCACGATGCCCCAACCCATCTCGGTGGTGGCGTCGCCCTCCCGCGCGAGGCGCTCCGTGAACCCGAGGCCGTCGGGCGCGGCCCGGTACCACCGGCGCATGTAGAAATTCATGCCGAGGAAGTCGAGCGGAGCCGCGATCGCCGGGAGGTCCCCGGGCTCCAATGCGTCGCCGAGCCCTGCGCCGCGGTCATCGAACAGCGCCTCGACGTCCGACGGGTACCGGGCGCGGAACAGGGGATCGAGGAACCAGCGGTTCGTGTAGCCGTCGCCAAGCTCGGCGGCGCGCCGGTTCTCCTCCGAGTCGCCGTCCGGCGCGGCCACCTGGAGATCGAGCGTGATCCCGATCCGGCCCGGCAGACCCAGCGAACGGTAGACCTGCACCGCTCGGGCGTGTCCCGAGCAGCATGTGATGCGAGGCGCGGACGGCCTTCCGAAGGTCGGTGTGGCCGGGCGCATGGCGGCCGGTCTGGTAGCCGTTGAACGCCGCGACCCACGGCTCGTTCAGGGTCACCCACTGGGGGACGCGGTCGCCCAGCGCGCCGAACACGGTGGCTGCGTAGTCGGCGAAGCGCTCGGCGGTCTCCCGGGCGGTCCAGCCTCCGAGCCGCGTCTCCAGCGCCTGCGGCAGGTCCCAGTGGTACAGCGTCACGACCGGTGCGATGTCGCGCTCGAGCAGCTCGTCGACGAGCCGCGCGTAGAAGCTGAGGCCGCGCTGGTTGACCGTCCCGCCACCCTCCGGGAAGATCCGTGGCCAGGCCACGCTGAAGCGATACGCCTTGAGCCCGACCTCCTGCATCAGGTCGAGATCCTCCGGCCAGCGGTGGTAGTGGTCGCAGGCAACGTCCCCGGTATCGCCGTTCTCGATCTTGCCGGGCGTGTGACTGAAGCGGTCCCAGATCGACTCGCCGCGGCCGTCCTCGGTGACGGCGCCCTCGATCTGGTACGAGGCCGTGGCGGCCCCCCACAGGAAATCAGCCGGGAACGGCATGGCGGAGGATCTCCTCGAGATGTCGGGTTGCGGTTGGGCCCACCGACGATACGCGGTCCGAACGCGTGCGTCGGGCATGGCCGCGCTTCCGGGCCCGATTCCGCCCGCCTCTATACTTGCGCGAGCAACATGCCACGCGTTCGCGTCATTCCAGCACTCTTCTCCGCGCTGCTTGCGGCTGCCCTGGTCGCGGGTTGCGCCGTGCCGTCCGGACCCGCGGCCCTCGCCGCCGACCCGACGCCGGCTGCCGCACGTGCAACCCCACCAGAGCGAGGACGAGCAGGGCCCCGGCACCGCCGAGCCGGCTGCGCCCGCAGCCACCGAGCGCGTCACGCTGCCGAACCCGACCTTCGGGCCGCCGACGCCTTCGCCGGAGCCCACGCCCGAGGCCGCCGAGGAGGCGCAGGCCAAACCCAAGGCCGAGGACGGCCCGTACGCGATGAACCTGTTCCACAAGGGCGACTTCGTGGGGCAGTACACGTTCGAGTGGTGCGTCGGGGCGAGCCTCCAGATGATGCGCAACCTGACCGACGCGAAGGTCACGCGCTCGCGCGCGACGCAGCAGAAGTACTGGGAGATGGCGCGCGACCTGTCCTCGAGCCCCTTCGGCGGCGCGAACCCACGAGGCTGGACCGCCGTCCTCAACGAGCTCGGCTACGGCCCGTACAAGCTGGTCTCCGTCCCGAAATACAAGCAGGCACTCCGCGTCGCCGCCAGCGCGATGCGCGAGACCGGGCGGCCGGTCGGGCTGGTCATGTGGAAGGGCCGCCATGCCTGGGTCATGAGCGGGTTCACGTCCGATGCCGATCCACGCGCCGGCGATGGCTTCGACGTCACCGGCGTCCGCGTCCTCGATCCGCTGTACCCGCATGGCAGCTCGCTGTGGGGCGCCTCGCCCAAGCCGAACAGCCTGCTGACGCCGGCGAAGCTCAACAAGCAGTTCGTGTTCCGCGAGCCGCGCCGGGTCAACCTCGGGGTGCCACCCGGCTACCTGCTGATCCTGCCCGTCGCCTGACGGCCGGGAGCCGTCGGACGAGCCCGGGACAAGCCCCGGGACGAGCCGCGAGATCAGCGACCGATCAGCTGGTCGACCGGTGCGTAGTCGTCGCTGAGGAACGGCGCGTCGCCGATGAACTCGTCCACGGCATCCGCGCCGGCGATGATGCGTACGCGATCCGCCGACTGCTGCGCCTGTTCGGCCAGGGCGTCGGCGTCGATCGGGTCGTGGGACGCGAGGATGATCACGTTCCCGCCGCCGCCCGGGCCACCGTCGACGCCGTCGAACGCCCCGGGCCGGGCCATCACCGCGACGTGCTCGAAGCGCGACGCCAGCGTCCGCGTCTCCGCGCGGACGAACGACAGCGCCGGCCCGTCGATGAGGTTCATCACGTAGCGCCCATCCGGCCGGAGGACGCGGTCGATCTCCCCGAGGAACTCGTCGGTCGTGAGGTGCCACGGCACCGACAAGCTGCCGAACGCATCGCCCATCACGACATCGGCCGAATCGTCGGCCAGCCGTTCGACCGACGGCCGCGCGTCACCGATCACGATGTTCAGCGCGGGCGACGGCTCGAGGCCCAGCTCGTCGATCGCGGTCTGGTGGACGATCGGGTCGAGCTCGAGGATGGTGTGGCGGCTCTCCGGGTATTCCGCCGCAAGGTGGCGCGGGAACGTGAACCCACCGCCGCCCAGGTGCACGGCGTCGAAGTCGCCGTCTCGCGCCTCGGCGATGTCGCGGACGGCCGTGTCGAACCAGCGGATGTAGGCGAATTCGAGGTGGTGCGGGTCCTCGAGGTCGACGTAGGCATGGCGCAGCTGGTCGAGCATCAGCGTGCGGCCCGACGGACTGGAGCCACCCTCGACGACCCGGATGCAGTAATAGGCGCTCTCGCGCTCGCACGGGTTCGGCGTCGCGAGGATGGCCCCGCCGACGACGAGCAGCCCGACGAGGACCGCCGCCAGTGTGATCCCCGGGCCCGGTCCGTCGTCCGCGGCCGGACCGTTGCGGCTCCGCGCACGCGCCCACCACACCACCGACAGGCCGACGAGCACGAGCAGGCCGCCCGTCGCGAGGATGATTGCCCGGGTGGGGAACGCGCCGAGCAGGTAGAAGCCCGTCAGGAAGGTGCCGGTGATCGCGCCGAGCGTGCCCGCCGCCGAGAGCCGGCCGACCAGCGAGCCGCTCGTGGCCACGTCGACGATCGTGGCCCGCACGACCATCGGCGCAATCGCCGAGAGGGTCGTCGCCGGCAGCCCGAACCCGATCGCGGCCAGCAGCACGATCGCACCGATCCCCTCGCCAAGCCCGGATGCGCCGAGCGCGTCGACGATCGGGACCGACGCCATCGCGCCGAACCCGCCGAGGATGAACGTGGGGCCGAGCAGGCCGATCGGACCATACAGATCCGCCGCCCGACCGCCGACCCACGCCCCGATGGCGATCCCCGCCAGGATCACGCCGATGATCCCGGTGTACGTGGTCAGCGACACCCCGACGTAGGGGGCCATGAGGCGGCCCGCGGCGATCTCGAGGACGAGCACGCACCCGGCCGACAGGAAGGCGAGCAGGCTCGCAAGCGGCAGGCCGAGTCGGCGTTCAGCGGGTGGCACGCGCGCATCCTCGCATCCGTCGCGGCGGTCCGTCTCGCGGACTGGCGCCGGGTATATTGCCCTCTGTCACGTTGCCCGTGGAGTCCACCCCAGCACCTGGAGTCTGCGTGATCGTCCGAGTGTTCACCGGCCGGGTCGTCGCGCGTCGCGAGGGCGACTTCAACGCCAACGTTCGCGGCCGCCTCGATGAGATCCGCAATGCGCCGGGCAACGTCTACGTGAAGTTCGCCCGGAAGATCGAGGGTGATCGCGAAGTCGTCATGCTGATCACCGAGTGGCGGACCGCCGACGACCTCTACGCATGGACCGGCGGGGACGTCGGCACGCCGAAGATGGTCGACCTCGAGATGCTCGAGGACTGGAAAGTGGAACACTGGGAGGCGCTCGACCTGACGCCCCTCAGCGACTCGCCCCTGTAGCGACCCGCGCACCGGGGTGCCCCTCCCGGAGCGTGGCGGCGTCCCGTCAGGCTAGACAGCCCGCGCCGCGTCTCGCCCAGCGCGATACCGTGCCGCGCGATGATCCGAACCACGCCCTTCCACGAGCGAACCAGCGCGCTGAACGAGACCGGCCTGTGGGAGCACTGGTCGAACCACCTCGCGGCGGTTCGCTACCAGATGTCCGAGAAGTTCGAGTACTTCGCGATCCGCAACAGCGCCGCGCTGTTCGACTCGTCGCCGCTCTACAAGTACCGGATCACCGGTCCCGACGCCGAGCGCTTCCTGGCCGGTGTCCTGGTCCGCGACATCCGGGAATGTGCGCCCTGGCCACGCGCAGTACACGGCCTGGTGCGACGACCGCGGATTTCTCATCGAGGACGGCGTCGTCCTGCGCCATGGCCCGGAGGAATTCCTGCTCACGGCCGCCGAGCCGAATCTCGCCTACTTCGAGGGTCTGACCGGCCGGCTCGACGTCGGCATCGAGGAGGTGAGCGACGACTGGGCGGTGCTGGCCGTCCAGGGCCCGCGCTCCCGGGCCCTGCTCGGGACCGCTGACCCCGGACATCGACAAGCTGCCGTACTTCGGACTGACGCCCACGAAGATCGCCAAGGTGCCGGTCACGATTTCGCGCACGGGCTACACGGGAGATCTGGGCTACGAGGTCTGGATCCCGGCCAAGGACGCGTTGAAGGTGTGGGATGCCGTCTGGGCGACGAGCCGCGGCCAGGGCGTCGTCCCGATCGGGATGACGGCGCTGTACATGGCCCGTATCGAGGCCGGCCTGGTGCTCCTCGACGTCGACTTCCATTCGTCCCGCTATGCCTGGACGGACGCCGACAAGACGACGCCGTTCGAGCTCGGCCTCGGCTGGATGCTGCGCAACCTCGCCGCGGACGACCGTGCGTTCATCGGTCGGGACGCGATCGAGCGCGAGCTGGCGACGAAGTCATCGCGCTGGAAGCTGAGCGGCCTGGTCGTCGACTGGCGCGACTACGACCGCATCTACGACGCGGCCGGCCTCATCCCGCCGAAGGACCACACGCCGGTCCAGGACGAGTACTACGTCTACGACGACGACCTCAACCAGCTCGGCTACGCGACGAGCCAGATGTACTCGCCGATGCTCCAGCGGCACATCGCGCTCGCCCGCGTGCCCCTCGACCGGACCGCACCAGGGTCTCGGGTCAAGCTCGAGCTCGCGGTCAACCACCGCTACGAGTACTTCGACGCCCACGTCGCCCGAACCCCCCTGTTCAACCCCGAGCGAAGGACCGCCTGACATGCCGAAGACCCCAGCCAAGGCCGCGGCGGCGGCGCGTCCCGCCCGGGCGAAGGCCACGTCGAAGGCCGACCGCACCTACGACGCGATCGTCGTCGGGGGCGGGCACAACGGCCTGACGAACGCGTCCTACCTGGCGAAGGCGGGCCTGCGGACGCTGGTGCTGGAGCGGCGCCACCTGGTCGGCGGAGCCGCGATCACCGAGGAGCTGCGTCCCGGCTTCTGGTTCACGACGTTCTCGTACGCGCTGAGCCTGCTCCGGCCGGACATCATCCACGAGCTCGACCTGGTCAAGCACGGCTTCATGCCGATCCTGATGCCGACCACGTTCTGCCCGAAGGAGGACGGCGACTACCTGTTGCTGGGCCAGGACCACGGCGAGAACCTCAAGGAGATCGCGCGCCACTCGAAGCACGACGCCGACGCGTACGAGGCGTTCAACCACGACGTCAGCAAGGTGTGCCAGGCGATCAAGCCGCTGCTCGACATGGTCCCGCCGGACATCTTCAGCGACGACCCGGAGGAGCTGGTCGCCCTGGCTTCGCTCGGCTCGCACTTCCGCGGGCTCGACAAGAAGGTGCTGCACGACGCGGTCCGCCTGCTGACCGGCTCGGCGTCGGACTTCCTCGACGACTACTTCGAGTCGGACATCCTCAAGGGCTACATGGCGTCGTCGTCCATCATCGGGACGAAGGTCGGGCCGTATTCGCAGGGCTCCGGGCTGGTGCTGCTGTACCACATCCTCGGCGAGCACGACTCCGAGTTCGGGGCGTGGGCCTTCCACAAGCAGGGCAACGGCGGGTTCACCAAGGTGCTCGCGCGGGCCGCCGAATCGTTCGGCGTCGAGATCAAGCTGGAGTCGCCGGTCGACCACGTCATCACGAGGCAGGGCCGGGCGACGGGCGTCGCGCTGGCGGACGGGACGGAGTTCCACGCGCCGGTCGTGGTCTCGGCACTCGACCCGCGGCGGACCTTCCTCGAGCTCGTCGAGCCGCGCGAGCTGCCGACCGACCTCGTCGACGCCATCCAGCGGTTCCGCTTCCAGGGCACCTCGGCCAAGGTCAACTTCGCGCTGGACGGCATCCCGAAGTACCCGGCCCTCGGCAACCGGACCGACCAGTACCGCGGCTTCACCAACATCGGCCCGTCGATGGAGTACCTCGAGCGGGCATTCGACGACGCCAAATACGGCTGGTACTCGAAGCGGCCCTACCTCGACTGCGCGCTGCAGTCCGAGGTCGACCCGGACATGGCGCCCGCCGGCAAGGCGGTCTGGAGCTCGTTCGTCCAGTACGCGCCGTACCACCTGCGCGAGAGCGACTGGGATACCGAGAAGGAGCGGCTTGGCGACACGGTCCAGGCCACGCTCGAGTCGTTCTTCCCGGGCTTCGGCAAGCTCGTGCTCCAGCGCGAGGTTCGGACGCCGCTCGACATCGAGCGGACGGTCGGGCTGAGCGAGGGGAACATCTTCGCCGGCGAGTTCCTCGCACCGCAGATGTTCTTCTTCCGACCGGCGCCCGGCTGGTCGCAGTACCGGACCCCGATCGACGGCTACTACCAGTGCGGCTCCGGAACGCATCCGGGCGGCTGCGTCATGGGCGCGCCGGGCAAGCTCGCGGCCGGGCAGATCCTGAAGGACCGCGACGGCCGCCAGAACTAGGCGTCGGCCACCCGGCCGGTTCTGGCCAGATATCAGCCCCCGCAATCAAAGGCCAGGACTTCGCGCGCTCGCGCCGCGATTTGGCCGGATTCAGCGGCCATTCATCACCCGGCTGATGTTGGCACGTGACAGGCGCCTCGAACGGTGTTGCCGCTGATTACCCGGGCTGATATTTGGCAGAGCGCGCCCGCCCCGCAGCCCGCCGCTCCGCGCGCGACTCGAGGTAGCCGTGCCACAGGATCCGCGCGGCAACCGCGCGCCAGGGCCGCCACGACTCGGCGATTGACGTCATCTCCTCCGGCGTCGGCCGGCTGGCCAGGCCGCGAACCTCGGCGAGTGACTGGGCCAGCGCGATGTCCGATGCCGGCCAGGCGTCGGGCCGGCGGAGTGCCATCAGCTGGTAGATCGTCACGGTCCATGGCCCGACACCGGGGAGCGCCAGCAGCTCGCGTTCGACGGCCTCGTCCGCCATGCCGTCGAGCGCCGCGAGGTCCAGCGTGCCTTCCACGAGCGCCGTCGACAGCGCGCGGACATAGCGCGCCTTCTGGCGGCTGAAGCCGATCGCGAGCAGCTCCGTATCGGTCAGCTGGAGGAACCCCGCGGGCGTGAGCGGATCGAGCCGCATTCGGAGGCGGTCGAATGCGGCCTGCGCGGAGGACAGCGAGACCTGCTGCTCCAGGATGATCTTCACGAGCGTGGAGTAGCCCTGTGGACGGCCCCATAGCGGCGGCGGCCCGAAGCGGTCGACGATCCCGCGCAGGTCCGCGTTGCGGGCGGCGAGGACCTCGACGGCAGCGACGAGCGAAGCATCGGTCAACGACCCGCCTGGTTCAGGGCGCGCCTCGACGGCAGCCGTTTCCATGCCGGTGAGAACCCGCCCGGCGCGCGATTCGTTGCAGGCCCGCCGCTAGCCCGGCGTGCCGGCCTTTGGCCGCTCGACGATCCGGGCGTTCCCGCCATGCGGCCGGATGTCGCTTTCGCGGCCATCGTCCCAGCGCACCCGGAACTCGGTCCCGGAGTCGTGCTCGATCACCTCGAGGATCTCGCCCTCCCGTGCCGGCAACCCGACCTTGTCCGTGACCACGATGATCCTGTCGCCGACCTTGCCGTCCATCCGTGCCTCCTGCTCCTGTCTCGCGCCCTGTCGCAATTCTCGCAGCCGTGACCAGCCGTTCGAGCTAGAGCCGGCGTGCCCCGGACGTCCGGTAGCGGGCATAGACGGCGGGCTCGAGGGGCCCGATGAAGCGGGCCAGCCGGTCGGCCTCGGCCTCGAGCGCGCGCCGGTCGGCCGCGCCAAGCCGACGGAACGGCTCGAGCGCGACCCGTGTCCCGGCGCCGTCCGGCTCGGCCCACCAGAACCCACCGACACGTCCGTCGATGAGGAAGGTCGGCAGCACGTCGCCGTTGCGGCTGATGACGCGCGCCCGGTCCTCGTCCGAGATGACCCGCGTGCGGTCGCGGAATGCGAGCAGGGTTTCGTCCCACATCGGCAGGAGCCGCGGGAGCGTGGCCGCGTCCTCCCCGGGTCGTGGCGCGTCCGCCAGGTCCAGCAGCTCGCGCCCGGCCTCGTCCCGGAAGCGGACCAGCGAGCCCTCGTCGTCGAGCGCGGCGATGGCCGCCCGGAAGTCGCTCGCCGAGACCCCGGTCCAGGCCGACAGGTCGGCGGTCGATGCGGGACCGAACGCACCCAGGTAGCGCCGGACGACATGCTGCCGTGCCCGCTCGATCTCCACGCCGCCGCCATCGAGGAGACTCGGGTCGTCGAACCAGGCGCTCGCCGTCGTGATCAGCGGCCGCCGGGAGAAGGACCAGCCAACCTGTTCGGGGACGTGGACGAGCGGCAGCTCACGCCGGACCCACCACCAGACCGGTGTCTCGAGCGATCCTGTCCCGGTCTCGCGGGCCAGGAAGTCACGCAGCTCGAAGCTTCGGCGTGGCGTCCCCGCGAACGTTGCAGCCGCAGCGGCCAGTTCCTCGACATGCGCGGGGCGCGGCGTACCCCGCCGCAGCGCCCCGGACGCGCGGAACATCGGCAGGAGCGCCGGAAGCAGCGCGCGGTAATCAGCCGCGCTGACGGCGTGGAGCGTGATCCGCATGAGCGTCGCCTTGACGGCTTCCCGGCGTTCGAACGCCACTCGCAGCGCGGCAGGATCGAAATCGGCGAGGCGCGTCCACAGGGCGAGGAACGGCGAGGCTGGTTCCTGCGCCTGGACACCGCCGATCTGCTCGAGGGCGCTCACCGGATCGAGCCCGGTCGCCGGTTCGAGCAGCAGCTGGCGTGCCAGCGTCGCTCGGTTGAGCGCGCGCGACGAAAGCGTCGGATGAGTGGCTCGCGGCATACCCCGATCGTCGCCGATCGACCGGTCAGGCGCTGGCAGGAATGGGACTTTCGAGCCCGTTCCCCGTACGACCGTGGCATGCCGCCACGCGAGCGCCTCTGCCATACCGGTCCCCAGCATGTCGCAGCAGACTCTCCACGACCCGAGCGCGGTGAGCCAGGCGAGCGACAAGCCCGCGCTGGGGGACGAGCGCGGTCTTGTTCGTTTCCGGCTCACGCTGATCGTCATCGCCACGGCCGTCGTCTCGGTGGCCGTCAGCAGCGCGCTGGCCATCCTTGTCACCGAAGGCCCGCACGTCCTGCTTGGTTCGGCGCACGGGATCGTGCCAGTGCCTCCCGCGGTCGTCCTCGTTGTCGCGCTCGCGGCCTGTGGCTGGTTGGTGCTGCGGATGGCTCGCAAGGTGCTCCACTCCGCCGATGAGCTGGACGAGGTACGCCGTCACCACCCGTCCACGTCCCCGTCGGGTCAGGTGGAGACCCTCGTCGACACGCTCACGGGGCTCGGCAACCACCGGGCATTCCAGGAGGAGTTCGATCGCCAGCTGGACGCCGTCCGGCGCTACGGTCACCTGATCTCGCTTGTCCTCATCGACCTCGACGACTTCAAGCTCATCAACGACTCGGCCGGTCACGCCGTCGGCGACAAGGCCCTGGCCGAGATCGCCAAGCTGCTGCGGAGCGCGCTGCGCCGATCCGACCGCGCGTTCCGGGTCGGTGGCGACGAGTTCGCCGTGCTGATGCCGGGGACCGTTGCCGAGGAGGCCCACACCGTCACCCGGCGGATCCTGTCGAACTGTCTCGAGCCGCGCCGCGACGCGGGCTTCGAGCGCGGCTTTTCGTTCTCTGCCGGCATCGCGTCCGCGCCGGACATGGGCATCACCCGGGCCGACCTGTACGCCCGCGCGGACGATGCCCTCTACCAGGCCAAGCGCGAGGGACGCACGGCGATCCGCGTCTTCGACCCGACCCACGACGACCGGCCCCTCACCGGCGAGCGGCTCGCCAACGCGGCCCGAGCCGTCATCGAGGTGGTTGCCTCCGATGCGATCTCGCCGGTCTACCAGCCGATCGTGGACGTCCAGACAGGCACGGTCGTCGGCTTCGAAGGGCTCAGCCGGCCGCAGCCGCAGACGGCGTTCGAGGACGCGGCCAGCATGTTCACCGTCGCCGAGGCGAGCGGCCGGACCGCCGATCTCGACTGGGTGTGCATCCGCACGATCGTGGCCGGTGCGGCCAAGCTCGAGCCACACCAGACGCTCAGCCTGAACCTGTCGCCGATGACCATCGAGGCGCCCGAGTTCCAGCCGCAGCCGCTGCTGGGCCTCCTCGCCCGGGCCGGCATCTCGCCCGATCGGATCATCCTCGAGATCACCGAACGCCAGGGCATCGAGCAGCTCGACACCCTGCGCATGAAGCTCGGGGCGTGCCGGGAAGCCGGCTTCCGCATCGCCATCGACGACCTCGGTGCCGGCAACTCCGGCCTGCGCCTGCTGAGCCAGATCCACTTCGACATCGTCAAGATCGATCTTTCGCTCGTGCAGGCGGGCACGCAACGGGCGGCATCGCTCGACATCGTGCGGACGCTGATGGAGCTCGCCGAACGATGGGGTGCCTACGCGGTCGCCGAAGGCGTCGAGACCGCCGAACAGCTTCGAATGCTGCGCACGATCGGCCTGGGCCACGCGCAGGGTTACCTGCTCGGGCGCCCGACCTCCGAGCCGAGCCTGCGTACCATCGACGTCGAGACGATCCTGGGCGAGCAGGGCAGCTCGGCGATCCTCCGCGCCTTTGCGGCGTCGGCCACGTAGACCGGCTGCCGGACGGCGGGTTCGGCGGGTGGACACCGGCGACAATCGAAATCTCGATGCCGTACAGTGCCCCGGCGCGCTGTCGGGGGTGAGGGAGAGTCGGTCCTTGATCCTGCGCATCGTTCGCGGCCGCATCCTGCCCGGGCGCCGCGATCTCCTGCGGGCCGGGCTCGCGGCGTCGTTCTCCCAGGTTCGTGAGCTGGGCGGCATCCTCCAGGCGCACATGGCGTTGCGCAGCGTCGCCGAGGGCAACGACTTCGCGGTCATCTCGACGTGGACGACGCCGGACGCGGTGATGGCGGTCTTCGGGCGCGATATCGATCAGGTCGCGTCGATCCCCGGCGTGTCCGAGCACCTCGACTTCCGGAGCGTGGAGCACTTCGAGGTCGACGAGTCGCTCCTCCTCCACGCCGACGAGCCGCCGACCGTCGCGCGGATCGCGGTCGGTTCGGTGTCGCTTGGCAACGACGTCGAAATTCAGCAGGAGATCCGCACGCGGATGGGCGCGCTCGGCGGAGAGGTCGCGGAGGCATACGTCGGGCGGCGCATCCGGGACCGGGTCGTCGAGGTCGCCTTCGTCACCCTGTGGGCCGGCCGGCCCGCCGACCGGCCGCTGGACGAGCCGCTCTGGAACGACGTCGCGGAGCGCTACGAGTCGTACTGGATCGAGGTCTACGACGAGATCTACTCCGCCTGACGGACCACGGCCGCGACCGTGGCTTCGGTGTCAGGGAACCGGCGTCAGCGCGAAGTAGTTGCCGCGGAAGAGCGGGTCGCCGGCGGGCCGCCTGGCGTTGATCACCGACCGGAAGACGTCCCCCGAGACCGTCTTCTTCTTGCCGGTCGAGCCGATGATCGTGACGCTGATCAGCCGTCCCGAGACACCGCGGTTGCGGAGGTCGAGCTTCACGACGCTTCCCACGTTCGTGCGGCTGTCGCCGGCCAGCCATGACGAGAGCTGGGACCGGGTGTACGTCGCGGTCTTCCACGAGATGTATGGCGACGACGCGTCGTAGAGCGTGCCGTCGGGTGCCCGGTCGGACGAGCCGCGAAGGTAGCTCACGGGCCCTGCCACTCTCGCCCCCGAGGACGACACGAAGACGTTCTCGTTGTGCTCGGTCGCGCCGCCCCCGGTCGAGTGGAAGAACGTGTTCGCGATCGACGAGCCGCTCTTGAGGACCTTGCCGGCCGTTGCGGTGATGGCGCTGTTCGTGCTCGTCGCTTCGCGCAGCACGCCCTGGTAGACCTGCGAACGCGTGTCGTCGTAGACGTCGAAGGTCGAGACACCCGGCCGCAGCCGGCGCGCGGCGTACGACCGCGCAGCGACCGTCTGCGTCTTCAGCGCCTCGGCGTGCCAGTGCGACGGCATCTCGGCGGGGACGACGCCGCGCAGGTAGGTCTCGAGGGGGAGCTCGTTGATGACGTCGACCTTCGTCGAAGCCACGATCCGGAACACGCCGCGGTAGCGGTCATAGCTGCTCGGCTTGGAGTAGAGCTGCAGCCGAGTCGACGTCTGGGCCGGCCGGATCCGGAAGCTCTTCGCGATCGGCCCGCTGTGGAGCGATGTCCCGCCGGCCGAGGTCACCTTGACGTTCCAGGTCGCTCCGCTGCTCGTGGTCGGGTAGATCCGCACGCGTGCGTCCTTGGGGAAGGTCTCCGAGATCCCGTCGATCGTGAAGGTGCCGGTTCGCCCGTAGATCGTCAGCGGCCGGGTCGAGCTCGCCACGAAGTCGTTGAGCACCAGGACCCGGATCTGCGCGTTGGCCACGTTGCCCAGCGTCGTGCCCTTGAAGTAGTGGGCGAGGATCGCGGCATAGCCCTGGCCGGCGGCCGCCCGGCCACGCGCGCCGTACTGCGACAGGCCGACGCCGTGGCCGTAGCCGCGGCCGTGGAACGTCACGCTGGACGTGAGCGTGTAGACCTTCGCGATGAGCGGCGTCGGGCTCGGGGACGGGGTGGGCGAGGGGCTCGGTGTCGGCGTCGGGGTGGGCGAGGGCTCGCGGCGTCGGGGTGGGCGAGGGAGCGGGTGTCGGCGTCGGGGAGGGAGCTGGCGTCGGTGTCGGCGTGGCCTCGGCCACTTCGCCGCCGTCGGCGGCCGTCTGGCCGACCGTCCCGATGCTCTCCGGCGGCAGCGCTGCGGTCGTCGAGGAGCCCGGACGGAACAGGCCCGCGGCCCCGTACAGCGCCTTCACGCCGTAGAGCGACGACACGGACTTGCCGTTGACCCGGTCGATCTTGAACCAGCTCTTGCCGGACACGTCCTTGCCGCCGCACTCGGTGCTGTAGCTGCCGCCTGCGGTGACGGTGGCAACGACCCGGACCGTCGTTCCGGGGGAGATCGTCGCCTTGCGCGTCGCGTTCGTCGTCGCCTTGGACCGCAGATTCACGCTGCAGGACGCATTGGTCAGCTTCGCGGTCGGCGTCGGCGCCGGAGTCGGCTTCGGCTTCGCCAGGACCGTCGGACCACCGACCGTGAACAGGCACGCGTAGTAGACGCGCGCGCTGCCCGGCGCCTTCGCCGAGCCGCAGCCGAAGCGGTCATACCTCGTCGACAGCTCGACCGCGCGGTGGGTGGACGAGCTCATGAAGTTGCGCTGGGCCGTCGCCACGGTCTTCGAGACCGTGAGCTTGCCGCCCTGGCAGTTCGACCCGTTGCTGTTGCAGCCGACCTTGTAGGTGGTGTCGGCGCGTGCCCGCGCTGTTCCAGTGGATGATCTCGCTGCGCGACCCGGTGTAGCCGTAGAGCACGGCGAGGATCTCGCGGGCGCGGTACGTGCTCCCGTCGCTCTTCCGGCAGCCCTTGATGTCGTGGGAGAAGTACGCGCGGACCGCCATGTCCCTGGCACGTCCCGTGATCGAGAGGGAGGACTTCGTTGGACAGGCGAACGGCGCATTCCGCGCAATCGCGACCAGGCTCGGGTCGATCGTCAGGGTCGACCGTCCGAGTGCCTTGCGGTCGGCGCTGATCAGCCGCATGAGCGCGGCACCCTTCGAGTCCTTTCCGGCCGGCGGCGGCGTCGCCGCGGCCGTGGCCGCCTTGAACAGCTTCGTGGCCGCGTAGACGTAGCGGACGCCGTAGAGCGACGAGACGGTCTTCCCGTTGACCGCGTCGATCTTGAACCACTTCGAGCCCGAAACGGCCGTACCGCACGAGGCGCGGTACGAACCGCCATCGACGGTCGAGACCGCACGGACCGGCGTTCCAGCCGGGATCAGAGCCTTGCGGGTGGCACCTGCCTTTGCGCCGGTGCGCAGACTGACGTTGTCGCACGCGGCGACCCTCGTCGAGGATGCGTCGGCCGTCGCGGGAACGGCAAAGCCAGCGAGGAGCAGCAGCGTCAGCAGCGCGGCAACGGGCAGCACCGTGCGCCGGGGTTGGGCAGTCGTGTTGGGGATCACGATGTACCTCTACGCGGGAGGGGCAGTTTGCCCTCGTGGGTCCCACGAGGCAATGACCCATCCGGACCACACCGGACTACCCCAAAGGGACTAGGCCGAGCTAGTACCCCGGAGACCTGTCAGGGACGCTCGAGATCCCGGATCTTCTCGACGCGGCGGGCGTGCCGCCCGCCCTCGAACTCGCCGCTGAGGAAGGCTTCCACGCACGCCCGCGCGATCTCGGGCCCGACGATCCGTGCACCCATCGACAGCACGTTGGCGTCGTTGTGTTGGCGGCCGAGTCGAGCAGTGACGGGATCGGCGGCTTCGACACAGCGGATCCCATCGATCTTGTTGGCGACGATTGCCTCGCCCGTGCCGCTTCCGCCCAGCACGATCCCGCGATCGCACTCGCCGACGGCAACGGCCCTGGCCGCCGGGGCGATCACGTCCGGGTAGTCGATCGGTTCGGTCGAATCGGTCCCGAAGTCGACCGGCTCATGGCCGAGCTCACGGACCCAGCCGATGATCGGGTCCTTGAGCGGAAGTCCGGCATGGTCGGAGGCCACTGCGACGCGCATCTGCGGAGCGTAGCGCGACGTGATCGGCCGAGTGAGCCCGGTCCGAGCTGCTGCATGTTGACGCCGCAGGGCCGGGGAGTACGCTGCGGGGGAACGCTCTCACGCTGCCCCGGCGGGTGTCAGTTCGAGAGACCAGGAGGTCGCCCGTGAGAGGCAAGTTCGGCCGACGCGCCGCGTGGATCCTGTCCGGCACGCTGATGGCGGTGGTGATCATGAGTGGGTCCACGCTCGCAGCTCCAAAGAGCGCATCGGAGTTCTACGTTCCGAAGGCCAACCCGGACGCGATCCACCAGATCGCCGCCCTCCGGGCGTCGGGCAACAAGGCCGATGCCAATCTGATCCAGTGGCTGGTCGACCAGCCGTCCGCCGTGTGGTTCACCAGCGGGTCTCCGAAGCAGGTCGAGCAGTCGGTCAAGGCCACGGTTCAACGAGCGGCAGCGAAGAAGTCGACTCCCGTGCTCGTCGCGTACAACGTGCCCGGCAGGGACTGTTCGCAATACTCGGCGGGTGGCGCACCCACAGGTGACGACTACCGGGCGTGGATCGACGCGTTCACGCGTGGAGTCGGCAACCACGAGGTCATCGTCATCCTCGAACCCGATGGCATCGCCCTCACGCCGACGGACTGCGGGCAACCCGACACATTCGACCGCGTCGCGCTGATCCGCTATGCGGTCGCCACGCTCGGCGAGGGTGCGCCGAATGCGTCGACCTATCTCGACGCCGGTCACAACGCCTGGCACAACGTCGGCGACATCTCCTCGCGACTTGTGGCGGCCGGAGTCGGCGACGCGGCAGGGTTCTACCTCAACCCGTCGAACTACCAGTTCACCGAGAACGTCGTCCAGTACGGAACCTGGATCTCGCAGTGCATCGCCCTCGGCGACTACGCCAACTGCCCGAACCAGTACTGGAACGGTGGTCCGCTGCCGACCATGATCGCGGAGCTGCTCGGCGAGTGGACCGGCGTTGCCCTCAGCCCGTACGGCATCTGGAGCGACGAGTCGGATGATCCGGCGCTCAACACGTCAGGCATCAACTTCCGATACGGGGCGACCGAAGGCTCGACCCACTTCGTGGTGGACACGAGTCGCAACGGCCAGGGCCCGTGGCAGCCCGATGCCGCGTATCCATCACCGGAGGACTGGTGCAACCCGCCGGATCGCGGCGTGGGCATCCGGCCCACCCGGGACACCGGCAGTGAGCTCGTCGACGCGTTCCTGTGGATCAAGATCCCGGGCGAATCCGACGGCTTGTGCCACCGCGGCACGGGCGGCCCCGAGGACCCGGCGCGCGGCATGATCGATCCACCCGCCGGGCAATGGTTCCCGGAGATGGCGCTCGAGCTGGTCCACAACGCCTCTCCCGCTCCGTAGGACGGGGCGTCGAACCCTGGCGCGCGGGTGCCGAATCGTCAGCTGCGGAGAAGGCCCTCGCCCAGGAACCCGTCGGCCGTCGCGACGCCCGGAAGCGCGAAGAAGTAGCCGCCGCCGACCGGCTGGATGTACTCCTCGAGCGGCTCGCCGGCCAGCCGTTTCTGGACCGCGAGGAAGCCTGCCTTGACGTCGCGCTGGAAGCAGACGAAGAGGAGACCCTGGTCGAGCAGGCCGGCGTCGTCGAACCCCCTGCTATAGGAGTACCCGCGCCGGAAGATCAGGCTGCGTGGGGAGGCAGACGTTCGCGGGTTCGCCTTGCGGATGTGCGCATCGAGCGGGATGCGGGCGCCATCGGAATCGCCGTCGTAGACCGGGAGGTCCTCCTCGCGATCCGCCCCGAGCGGCGCCCCGGTCCGCTTCGTTCGGCCGATGATCTTCTCCTGCTCGAGCAGCGCGGTCCGGTCCCAGCGCTCCACGAACATCCGGATCAGGCGCACGACCATGTAGCTCCCGCCGACGGCCCACGACGGCTCGTCCTGGTCGCGTCCAATCCAGACGACCTGGTCCATGAGCGCGCTGTCGTCCGGGTTCGGGTTGGCGCTGCCGTCCTTGAAGCCCATCAGGTTGCGGGTCGTCGTGTGACCGGGCGTGGGCGTGGCGTTCGGCCGGTGGAAGCCATTGACCATCCAGCGCAACCGCAGCGTCTCGCGCGTTCCGGTCATCAGGTAGCGGAGGGCATGGACCGTCGCGAACTCGTCGGTCGCGCAGACCTGGACGAGCAGGTCCCCGTGGCTGTGTCCCTGGTCGAGCCGATCATTCGGAAAGGCCGTCATTTCCTCGAGCTGGCGTGGCCGTGCCTCTGCCAGTCCGAACCGGTCGTCGAACAGCGACGCGCCGACTGCGACCGTGACGGTCAGGTCGGCAGGGCCGGTGGCTGCCCCGAGGATGCCGCTCTCCTCGGGCGGATACAGCGGATCGCCCGCCTCGGGCGACCACCCGGACGACAGGAGCCGGCTGCGCCGCGTGAGCTCCTGCAGGGCGACCTCGAGGCCGGCCCGCGACGCGGCCACGACGTCGAACGAGGCGATGACCGCGTTCGGCTGCGGCACTCCGGGCCGGGCGATCCCGGCCTGGTGCGCGCCTTCGAAGGCGACCGTCGTGCCAGTTCGCGCGGTGGACGGGGCCGTCTCGTCTGCCGGACGCGTTCCCGCGACAAGCAACCCGCCACCGATCCCCCCGATGACTGCGGTTGCGCCTGCGCCGGCCGCGATCCCGAGGAACGTCCGGCGCGAGTAGCCCTTTCCGGGTTCCTCGGTCACCGCGATCTACGCCTCCAAGCCGAGGATGCCCGGCAGCTCGGCGAGCACCTCGGACAGGCCGGCCATGCGCGCCTGGAGCGCCTTGAGGTCATCTTCCGAGATCTCCGAGAACAACTGGAACCCGTCGCCGTCACGGTACTTCGCGATCACCTCGTCAACGTCCGCGAACGCGGCATCGGCGCGCTCGAGCCAGGCGGCATCGACAGTTTCCAACGTCGGTCGCAGGATGTCGACGATCTTCTTCGAGCCGGCGACGTTCGCCTCGATCGACCAGAGGTCGGCCTCCGAGTAGCGATCCTCCTCGCCGGTGAGCTTCGACTGGGCGACCTCCTCGATCAGCTCACCCGCACCGCGCGCCATGACGCGCGGCTCGATGTCGAGCTCGTCGAGGCGCTGCTTCAACTCCGCGACGTCGTCGCGCAGGCCGACCGCGATCGGGCCGAGCTCGTCGGTGGTTCCGTCGGCCCAGAGGCCCTTCTCCAGGCGATGCCAGCCGAGGAACTCCGGATCGTCGACGCCGAGCGCGAAGTCCTCTTCGCGCGCGTCCATTCGGGTATCGAGATCGCTGAACAGCTCGGCGACCGGCTCGATTCGCTCCCAGTGCGGGCGCGACGGTGCATACGCCGCCTTGGCCGCCTCGAGATCGCCGGCCTCGATGGCCGTGACGAATGGCTCGATCGCGGTCACCAGCGCGGCAGCCTCGGCGCGGACGTACTCGCTGTAGGCCGCCTGGTAGCCGCTGAGCGTGTCCGCGTCGACGACGGCGCTGGGCGGCCGAGACGGCGCCGCACCGCCTGACACGGCGAGCGTGCCGCGCGGCGCCTGCAGCGTGTAGCAGATCAGCTCATACGAACCGCCGTCGAGCCGCGTCGTGAAGTTGACGACGAAGCCCGGGACGATGTTCTCGACCTCGTCGACGACCCGTGTGCCGGACAGGACCTCGAACTCGCCGACATCCGAGCCGGCGTTCGTGACTTCGAACACGATCTTGCCGGCCGCAGCCTCGATCGATGAGGGCGAGCATCCTTCGTCGTTGACGGTGACGGGAATGCGGGCCTCCGCGCCGGCGGACGAGCCGCCAGGAGCTGAGCCGCAAGCGGCGAGGAGTGGCACGATCAGGCCCAGCGCGGCAAGGGAACGGGATCGCATCAAGTCGGGACTCCTCGGGGCAGGGCGAGCCGCGAAGCCGCGGCGGGATGGCGGGCGAATCCTATCCAGCCCTTCGCTTGATCGTCAAGCGCCCTTGAACGCAGAACACAGGTTGACTTGGCTCGGCGGGCAGGCGTACGCTCGCGAGACTCGAAACCCGTGTCCCCGCTGGCTCCCGCTGGAGGTCGTCCCCGCCGTGGTTCCGTCGTTCCTGGTCATGCTTCGCGAGGGCCTCGAGGCTGCCCTCATCGTCGGCATCATCGCCGCCTACCTCGTCAAGGTGGGCCGGAAGGACGCGCTCCGGAGTGTCTGGATCGGCGTGGCCGCAGCGGTGATCCTGTCGCTCGCCGTGGCGGGCATCGCGAGTGCCACGATCGGCGAGCTGCCGTTCGTCGTCCAGGAGGCCATCGGCGGGATCGCTTCCCTCGCCGCGGTGGTGGTCCTGACGTGGATGCTGTTCTGGATGCGGCGCCAGGGCCGCGGCCTGAAGTCCGAGCTGGAGCGGGGCGTCGATGGCGCACTCGTGGGCGGATCGATGGTGGCGCTGGCCGCCCTGGCGTTCGTCTCGGTGGCGCGCGAAGGCCTGGAGACCGTGCTGTTCATGTCGGTCGTCTTCTCGGCTGCGGCACCGGGGCCGGAGCCGGCGATCGGTGCCGTGCTCGGGCTCGCGGTCGCAGTCGGGATCGGCGTGGCGATCTTCTGGGGTGGCGTCCGCGTGGATCTTCGACGCTTCTTCTTCATCACGAGCATCGTCCTGATGTTCGTCGCGGCGGGCCTGACTGCATACGCGGTCCATGAGTTCGGCGAGGCCGGGCTGATCGCGAACAGCGGCACGCTCTTTGACGTGTCGGCGGTCCTGCCGGAGACCAGCCCGCTCGGGAGCGTCCTGTCCGGCCTGTTCGGGTTCCGCCCCGCCCCGACGCCACTCGAGGTCGCCGCCTACTTCGGCTACCTGATCCCGGTCCTCACGCTGTACATCGTGACCGACCGCACCCGGCCGGCGACCCGTCCGGCGGCCGCCTAGCACGTTCGCTCCTCGCGCGGCGCGACGAAGAATTCAGAAGTCTTCACCGGACGCATTTGCCAAACTGCACGTTGGTGCGTCAGATTCGGGCGCGATCGGCCCTGCCCGTGGGCAGGCTTGGATCCGTCGGACTGGCGGCACCATCCCCGAGCCGCGACCGACCTGACACAGATGATCGTCGTTGGAGGTGGTAGCTCATGCCTGAGGCGCCGCGGCGCGCTGCGCCGGGAGGATTGATTCGCACGGGGGTGCTTCGTCGCCTGCTGTTGGCGGTCGCCGTGGGGTCGCTCCTCCTCGCGATACCACCCGCGACGAGCGCTGCGGGCAGCGTCACGCTGTCGACGCCGTATCCCGCCGTGGCCGTGCCGCCCGGTGAGAAGGTCTCGTTCACGATCAACGTCTCGACCGACGTCTCCGATCGCGTCGACCTGACGGTCGCTGACGTTCCGGATGGCTGGATCGCCTCGCTGCGGGGTGAGGGCTTCGTCGTCGACGGCGTCCAGACGACCGGCAACGATCCGGTCGAGCTGACGCTCGATGTCACCGTCCCCGAAGGGGCAACCGCCGGTTCCGGCCGCGTCGTGGTCAACGCCCGGTCAGGCCCGGCCCGCGACTCGCTGGCATTGGACATCCGGGTCGAGGAAGGCGCGGCCGGGGAAGTGACGCTGTCGAGCGACTTCCCGGTCATCGAAGGCGCCGCCGGCGCCACGTTCACGTTCAGCGTCCGCCTGACCAACGACACGGCCGAGGATCTGACGTTCTCGCTGTCGGCTGCCGGGCCGGTCGGCTGGGACGCGCAGGCACGGCCAAGCGGGCAGACGCAGGCGGCCAGCGCGAACGTGACCGCGGGTGGGAACACCACGGTCAACGTGACCGCGACGGCACCCGAAGGCACCGAAGCCGGCGACTATCCGATCGCCGTTCAGGCCGTCGGGCCGGACGGCACCTCGGAGATCGAGCTGACGGCGCGGGTCGTCGGCAACTTCGACCTCGAGGTGACCACCCAGAACGGCGTCCTGAGCACGAGTGGCAACGCCGGGTCGACGATCGACCAGACAATCGTGGTCCAGAACACCGGCTCGGGCCCGCTCGAGAACGTCGCGCTGTCAGGCACGGCGCCGAGTGGCTGGACGGTCACCTTCGATCCGCCTGCCGTCAACGTCCCAGCCGGTGCTGAGCAGAACACGGCCACGTCGGTCGCGCACATCGTCCCCTCGACAGACGCGATCGCCGGCGATTACCAGGTGAATGTGAGCGCCTCGAACGACCTGGCCAACGGCGAGGCCGACATCCGGGTCACCGTCGAGACCTCGCTGCTGTGGGGCATCGTCGGCGTCGCGCTCATCATCCTGGTCATCGTCGGGCTGGGCTACGTCTTCCGCCGGTACGGCCGGCGATGACCGCCGCCGCGGCGCCGCAGGCCCGGGCCGCCGCGCCTCCTGACCCTGACCCGACGCCGCCCGCCCCGCTGGTGACGCGGCGTCTGACCAAGAAGTACGGCGAGCTCACGGCGGTCAACCGCCTCGACCTCGAGGTGCGCCGTGGCGAGATCTTCGGGCTGCTCGGGCAGAACGGCGCCGGCAAGACGACCACGATCCTCATGCTGCTCGGGCTGACCGAACCGACCGAGGGTGAGGCCCGTGTCGTCGGGCTCGATCCGGCGCGCTATCCGCGCGAGGTCAAGCGTCGGGTCGGTTACCTGCCCGACGCGGTCGGCTTCTACGACGACATGTCCGGCCGCGCCAACCTGCGCTATACCGCCAATCTCAACGGGCTCAACGGCAAGGCCGCGGAGCAGGCGATCGACGAGGTCCTCGGCCAGGTCGGACTCTCGGATCGCGGCGGCGACAAGGTCGGGACGTACTCGCGCGGCATGCGCCAGCGGCTCGGGATCGCCGACGCGCTCGTCAAGGACCCCGACATCCTGATCCTCGACGAACCCACGACCGCGATCGACCCGATCGGCGTCCAGGAGATCCTCGAGCTGCTCCAGTCGCTCAGCCGCGACAACGGCCTGACGATCCTCCTGTCGAGCCACCTGCTCTCGCAGGTCCAGTCGGTGTGCGACCGGGTCGGCATCTTCGCCGCAGGCCGGCTCATCGGGCAGGGGACCGTCCAGGAGCTGGCGGCGCGGTTCATGCAGGACGAGGCGATCGTCGAGGTCCAGTTCCACGAGGACGAGGGCGAGGACCTTGCCCCGCGCGTCGAGGAGGCCCTGTCGGCGCTTCCGAACGTGACCGGTGTGGCACGCTCGGAGCGCGTCGGACGGCCGTGGCACGTGACGGTCACACCCGCGCCCGCCGAAGTCGCGGTCCGCGAGGCGATCCCGGCTGCCGCCGTGGCGGCGGGCCTGGGGCTCGTGGCGCTCAGTCCGCACGTTCCGTCGCTCGACGACATCTACCGGATGGCCCTGCGACGCCGGGCAGAGGCCGCCGCCCGGCCCGTGGGCGAGGGAAGCGAAGAGCGACCTCGCCGGCGCGATCGCCCAGGCATGCCCGATCGGCCCGACCGGCCCGACCGGCCCGCCAAGTCGCGTCGCCGCCCGCGCAAGACGCCGCCCGCATGACCGCCACGACGAGCACCCCGCCGCGACGAGTCCACGCGTCCGCCGATCCCGCGCGCGGGCTGGGTCGTGGTGGCGAGCAAGGAGATCGGCGACCACGTCTCGAGCATCCGGTTCCTGGTGCTCCTCGTCCTGCTCGGGATCGCCGCCGGCATCCCGCTGTACTTCGCGGCCGACACGATCCGCGAGGCGGCGGAAGGTGCCAGCGAGGCCGCGGCCGTCTTCCTCGCGCTGTTCACGATCGGCGAGGAAACGCCCTATATCACGCTGCGGGTTGACACGTTCGTCGCCCTCGTCGCGCCGCTGCTGGGGATCATCTTCGCGTTCGACGCGATCAACAGCGAGCGCCACGATGGCACGCTGCCCCGGCTCCTCTCCCAGCCGATCCACCGCGACGACGTGATCAACGGCAAGTTCGCCGCCGGCCTGACCGTCATCGGGATCGTGCTGGTCGCGATGCTCGCGATCGTGTCGGGCTACGGGATATTCCGGCTGGGCATCGTGCCCGAGGCCGGCGAGGTGTTCCGCCTGCTCGCCTGGACGGCGGCGACGTTCGTGTACGTCGCGCTGTGGCTGGCGTTCGGCCTGCTCCTCTCCGTCGCCATTCGCAACACCGCCACGGCGGCCCTCGTCGGGTTCGGGACGTGGCTGTTCCTGACCTTGTTCGGGCCGCTCGTCCTGTCATTCCTCGCGCCGATCCTCGCGCCGGTCAGCGGTGCGACGAACGAGCAGATCTACCAGAGCGCGGTCTTCCAGGACACCATCACGCGGCTGCTGCCGAGCAACCTCTACCAGGAGATCTCGGTGGCGTTGCTCAACCCGAGCGCGACCCAGGTGTCCGCACCGGCGACCATCGGCCAGGCGATCCAGGCCAACCAGCAGATCGGCTCACTGCTCTCGCTCGACCAGAGCCTGCTGATCGTGTGGCCGCAGATCGTCGCGCTGGTCGCGCTGACCGTGCTCTGCTTTGGCGCCGCGTACGTGCTGTTCATGCGCCAGGAGGTCCGCGCCTAAACAGATGGTGCCGGACGCGACCATCGGGCCCGTGCGTCGGGGATGCGTCACCATGGCGGCGTGGACACCGAACCGCCTTCGCCGACCGCGACACCGCCGACGCCCGCCGACCTTGCCTGGATCGCCGCCATCACTGCGCTGAAGGGCACCGTCATCGCCCTCGCCGTGGACGCATTCCTCAATTCGAACGCGCCGCGCTATCACGGCAAGGGCATGCGCCTTCGGGCGATTGGCTATGCGGGCGGGCTCCTGATCGCGCCGGTTGCATGGCGCCTGCGGGGCCGAAAGGAGCCATATCCGCGCGCGCTCGACGTGGCGATCGCGATCCCGTTGCTGGTCGACGCAGGCGGCAACGCTACCGGCATGTACCGCCGCGCACACATGGATGACCTGATCCATTTCCTCGACGGGGCGATCGCGTCGGCGGTGGTCGGCGCGCTGGCGACTCCGCGCGTGCGGACGTCGTGGGAGGCGGCCGGCGTCGGTGCCCTGGCCGGTGGCGCGCTGGCGGGCGTCTGGGAGATCGGCGAGTGGATCGGGCTCAAGGTCGGGGCGAAGGGCATGGACCTGTCCTACGACGACACGATGATCGACCTCGTGGAGACGATGTCCGGGGCGCTGCTCGGGGCCGCCGTAACGCTCCTGCGGCACCCGAGCAGGTTGCGCCAGGTGCCTGGTCGGCCCGGCGATCCGGTCGTCGTCGCCACACACGGCACGGCGTGACGGAGGCCGAAAGAGGCGTCGCGCTCCGCTACGTCGGCCACGCCACGGTGCTCGTCGAAGTCGATGGCGTTCGGATCCTGACGGACCCGTTCCTGCGGGATCGACTCGGGCCGCTGGAGCGGCATGGGCCAACGCCGGACGCCGCGGAGCTCGGGTCGGTTGATGTCGTGCTCGTATCGCACGGCCATCCCGATCACCTCGACCGGCGGTCGCTCCAGGCCCTGGAGGGCCGCCCGATCGTCGTCGTGCCTCGACGCCTCGGTGCCACGGTCCGGCGCTGGATCGCGAACGAGGTCGTGGAGCTTCGGCGCGGCGAGCGTACCGAGATCAAAGGTCTCCCGATCGAGGCAGTCCGGGCAAAGCACTGGATCTCCCCGGGGGCGCCGCGCGCGCAACCCTTGGGCTACTTGCTGGGCGGTCCGAGTGCCATCTGGTTCGCCGGCGACACCGCCCGCTACCCCGAGATGCTCGCACTGCGCGGCCGCGTGGACGTGGCCCTGCTGCCGGTGTGGACCTGGGGCCCGCACCTCGGCCCGGGCCACCTCGGTCCCGAGGAAGCGGCCGCGGTCGCGGCCGCGGTTGGGGCGCGCGTCGCCGTCCCGATCCACTGGGGAACGCTCTATCCGCGCCGTCTGCACCGCTTGTGGACCGGCCCGCTCGTCCAGCCTGGCGATCGGTTCGCCGCGGTGGCGGCGCGAGTCGCGCCACAAACGGAGGTCCACGTCCTGCAACCCGGCGAAGGGACGACGGTCCGGCCCTAGACCCGTCGACGCCCCAGTGACCGCCAACATCGAACAATTCGCGCAACGGCGTGGACCGAGCGAGACAGGGCGACGAGGAGGCCTTCGCCGCCATCGTTCGTGAGGTCGGCGACCGCTGCATCTACATCGCGCATCGGATCCTGCGCGACGCCAACCTCGCCGAGGACGCGGTCCAGGTGGCCCTCGTCCAGGTGTGGCGGGAGCTTCCGACCCTGCGAGACCTCGATCGGTTCGATGCGTGGCTCCATCGCATCCTCGTCAACGCCTGCTATGCCGAAGCGCGACGCGGACGGCACTTCGCGACCGATGTCGTGCTGCTCGAGACGGATGCTCCGGCCGACACCGACGCGTTCCTGACGGTCCACGACCGCGACCAGCTGGACCGCGGCTTCCGGCGACTTCCACCGGAGCAACGCGCGGTTCTCGTCTTCCATCACGCCCTCGGGCTGACCGTACCCGAAGTCGCCGATCACCTCGGCATTCCCGCTCGGGACAGCGAAGTCCCGACTGTCTTACGCCACCGCGGCGATCCGGGCGGCGCTCGAAGCCGACGCCCGAACGCCCAGCCTCGACCGGGAGCAACTGGCATGACGAAGCCTCGCGATCCGGACGCACTCCTCGCTGCCTACCTCACGGTCGGGATGGAGGTCCTCCCGGAGCGGGTGGTCGATTCCATCCTGGACGAGGTTCATCGAACCCGTCAGCGGGCCGTGCTCCGCCCGTGGAGGACCCGGTCCGACGTTCCGATCCGCATTCAGCGCGGCGGCGGTGATCGCCGTGCTCGTCATCGGCGGCGCGTTCTTCGTGCTGGCCGGGGGGTCCGAGCCCGACGCCGAGCGCGGATCCCAGCCCCAGCCTTCCAAGCATCGTGGCTCCAAGCCCGACACCCAGCGCGACAGCGCCGAACCCGACTGCGTTCGCCGCAGACCAACAGGCGCCTGGATCGCCACCGGCTCGATGGGCACGCCCCGCTCCGGCCACACCTCGGTGCGGCTCCTTGATGGCCGGGTGCTGGTCGTGGGTGGCGCCAACGGCGATCGAGAACGACACCTCCGCCGAGTTGTACGACCCAGTCAGCGGGACCTGGTCGGCCACCGGGAACATGCTCAAGCCCCGCGGTGGCTTCCCGGCCACGTTGCTGCGCGACGGCAGGGTGCTCGTGGGCGATGTCGACGACCCGGATGCGGATGACCCGATCGCGGGCGCGGAGGTGTACGACCCAGCAACGCGGGACCTGGACCTCGACCGGGAAGATGGTCTGCGGGTGGCGCCTCGACACGGCCACGTTGCTGCGCGACGGCACGGTGCTCGCGAGGGGAAATGGCGGCTCCGAGCTGTACGACCCCAACAGCGGGAACTGGACCGCCACACGGTCGCAGGCCCGCGCAGCGCCACAGCCACGCGGCCATCCTGCTGCCCGACGGCATGGTGCTCGTGGCGGGCGGCCACGTCGAGGGCGACACCGTGACAGGCTCTGCCGAGCTGTACGACCCGGCCACGGGGTCCTGGACGGCCACCGCCAGCATGGACCCCCCGCTCTACCCGATCGACGGCCACGCTGCTTGTCGATGGCACTGTCCTCGTGGTGGGCCCCGGCTCGCCCCTCGATGGCCGCTCAGGTGTACGACCCGGCCACCGAAATCGTGGACCGCTACTGGGGACCTGGCCAGGCCGGGCGCGTCCTACGAATCGATCACGACGTTGACGGACGGCACGGTGCTTGTGACTGGAAAGGTCGGCGGCCGGTCCCGACCATCCCGCCGCCGAGCTGTACGACCCGGGCACCGGGTCCTGGACCACCACCGGGACCATGCTCCGGCCGCACGACGGTGCCCCGGCCACCCTGCTGCTCGACGGCACCGTCCTCGTGGCGGGCGGCGGCATCGCGGGAGACTCGACCGAGCTGTATGTCCCTGCCGGCGTGACGCCGCCAGCCGGGTTGCCAGCCAGCCCGGCTCCGACGGACCCGTCTGCGTTCCCGCAACTGACCGGCGCCTGGATCGACACTGGCTCGATGAACACGCCTCGCATCGGTCACACCGCGGTGCGGCTCCTTGATGGCCGGGTGCTCGTCGCTGGCGGCTCGAACGAAGCTGAGGAGCACATGACCTCCGTCGAGTTGTACGACCCGAGGAATGGGACCTGGTCCGCCACCGCCGACATGCTCAAGCCCTACGACGGCTTCCCGGCCACGTTGCTCCGCGATGGCAGGGTGCTCGTCGGCGACGACGACGACCCGGACGCTGACGACCGGAACATCGGCGCGGAGGTGTATGACCCAGCCAGCGGGACCTGGACCGCCACCGGAGAGATGATCTCCAGGGAGGATCGATTGCTGCGAGACCGTCACGCTCCTCCACGACGGCAGGGTGCTCGTGACGGGTCGTGAGGGCGCCCAGCTGTTCGACCCCGACACGATGATCTGGACGGCGACCGGAAAGCCGATCACACGCGGCCTCGGCGCCGGCGCGGCGGTCCTGCTGCCCGATGGCAAGGTGCTCGTGGCGGGCGGTGGGATCTATCCCCAGATGCTCCGTCTCGGCCGAGCTATACGACCCGGACACAGGCTCCTGGACCGCCACCGGCGACATGAATGCACCGCATGACGGGCCTGCACGGCCACGCTGCTGCGCGATGGGACGGTGCTCGTGACGGGACGATCGACCAGCGCTTCGTCCTCGAGATCCGCCGAGCTGTACGACCCGGCCAGCGGGACGTGGACGGTCACCGGGGACATGATCTCGTTCGACTCGACCTACCGATTCGGCAGCGCTGCTGCTCGATGGCACCGTGCTGATGGTCGGCCCAGGGTCTGGCCCCGAGCTGTACGACCCGGGCACCCGGTCGTGGAGCCCATTCTGGACGATGCTCCGGGCGCACGACGAAGCGCCGGCCACGCTGCTGCTCGATGGCAGGGTCCTCGTGGCAGGTGGCGACGGGTGCTCAGCGGAGACCGGCGAGTGCGGGATCACGGGCTCCGCGGTGCTGTACGACCCGGGCGCGACGTCCACCGCGGCACCGCCACCCAGGTTGACCTCGACCCCGGTCCCGGCCCCGACTCCGAGTCTGGTCCCATCCGAGGCGGGGCCTGGCGGACGGCCCTGGAAGGTCACCGTCAGCAACCACAGTTCTCAACCCGCGACGTTGTTCGTCGCCGAGGAGAACGAGCAGGGCCTCCTGGGGCGGCTGGTCGGGTCCGCGACCCCGAATGTCGTGCCACCCGGCACCACCGTCGAGGTGACCTTCCTCGTGACCGCGGAGGGGGTGACCGATTGGTGGATCTTCGTGAACCCGGGATCGGACAACGGCGCCGTGCTCGCGGGGATCGGCGTGCCCCCAACGTGCACGATCCACATCAATGAGGAAGGGGGGGCCGGCTGGGTTTGCGGTCACTGAGTTACGCCGAGGTCGTCTCCGCTCCGGGGAGCAGTCGCGGATCGACGACCGAGGCTTGCTCCTGCCAGTAGCGGTTGTCGACCGCGCGCCAAGCGAGCATGAGGACGAAACCGGCGACGAAGATCGCGACGCCGATGACGAGAGGGGGCCCCAACCCGAACCACGCCTGCCCGCTGTACGAGTTCTCCGGGTCCGACATGTCGATGACCGAAAGCACCAGCAGCCAGACGAGCATGATCGCCCCGACGACCGGCCCGACGCCGATGAACAGCAGATTGCGCAGGCTGCTCGTGAGCTGCCGACGGTAGTAGATCGCGCACGCGACGCCCGTGAGGGCGTAGTAGAACGCAATCAGCAGCGACAGCGCCGTCAGCGAGTCGAACAGCGCGTTCTCGCTGATGAGGTTGATGACGACGTACCAGACGATCGCGATCGCCGCCACCCACCAGGTCGACACGTCAGGCGTCTTGAATCGGTGGTGGATGTGCCCGAACGTCGGGGGGAAGGCGCGCCGGCGCGCCATCGAGAGGGCGGTCCGTGACGCCGGGATGATCGTCGTCTGGGTCGATGCGATCGCCGAGGTCGTGACGCTGAACAGGAGGATCCACGCCCAGTCGCCGAGGACCTCGGTCGCGACGAGTCCGAAGATGAACTCCTCCTCCTCGGCGTTCGCCGTCAGGAAGTCAGGTCCCATGAACGCCACGATGGCGATGGCCACGGACAGGTATGTCGTGAGCAGGAGAACGGTCGAGAGGATGGCGGCCCGGCCGGGCGTGGTCGTCGAGTCGGTCGTCTCCTCGCACAGGTTCACCGCCGACTCCCAGCCCCAATAGGCGAACACGCCGAGCAGCAGGCCGGCGCTGAGCGCACCACCGCCGGCAGCGAACGGGTTGAGCCAGGAGAGCTCGGGGGTGATCGACTCGGCGGTCGCGTCGCCGGACAGCACGCGGGAGATGGCCACCACCGCGAAGATGAGGAGCGAGGCAACCTGGAACACGATCAGCACGTTCTGGAGCCGCGCCGACAGCTCCGTGCCGAGCACGCAGATGGCGGTCATGAGCAGGATGAGCGCCACCGCGCCGATCATGATCACCGCCTTGTTGTCAGCGAGCTCGTCGAGCCCAAGCGTCAGCAGCCCGAAACGCACCCCGACGTCGGCCAGGGCACCGATCACGAGCACGCCGGTCATCGTGATCGCCCAGCCGCCCTGCCAGCCCCACCAGGGGCCCATCGCCCGCGTCACCCACGAAAACGTCGTGCCGCAATCGGGATCGACGCGGTTCAAGAAGTAGAAGGCCGCTGCAATGAGCAGCATCGGCACGAAGGAGGCGAGCAGCACGCCGGGTGCGTAGACGCCCACCAGCGCCACGATCGGACCGATGACGGCCGCCAGCGAGTACGCCGGGGAGGTCGCGTTCAGGCCGATGACGAGCGCGTCGACGAAGCCGATGGAGTCGCGGGCAAGCTCGTCCGCCGGCCTGTCCCTGTCGCCCAGCACGTCCGCCGTGGTCCCCACAGAAGTACAGTACTGGCTCGGCTCAAGGGGCACCGAGCCCACCTGATACCCCCATGGGGTATTGACAAGGGCTTGACAAATCGGGCTTTCGGGGAGTACATTTCCTTCTACGCGGCCTGTCAAGACTTGACAGGCCCTCAGTCATGTTCGGCATCGGGGTGAGCCCTCGGCGGAGGGGCGGTGCCGGACCGGAGGTCGGTGTTTGGCAGTCGGCGTTGCAGCCGAAGTCAAGAGCAAGCTCTCGATCGTCGACGTCGTCGGCGAGACGGTGACGCTGAAGAAGGCGGGGACGACGTTCAAGGGGCTGTGCCCCTTCCACGGCGAGAAGACTCCCGTCGTTCGTCGTTACCCCCATGCGCGAGAGCTGGAAGTGCTTCGGGTGCGGGCTCGGTGGCGACGTCTTCAGCTTCGTGATGCAGCGCGACGGCCTGACCTTCCCGGAGGCGCTCCGCCAGCTGGCCGCCAGGGCCGGCGTGGAGATCGATGAGCGGACCAAGCGCGAGGACGCGCACAAGGCGCGTCTCCGCCAGGTCCTCGACCATGCGATCGCCTTCTACCACGCGGTCCTGACCGGCTCGAAGTCCGGCGAGGTCGCACGCGACTATCTCCGTGGGCGGGGCTTCACCGACGAGACGATCGCGGCCCATCAGCTCGGTTGGGCGCCGGGCGGCTGGGACACGCTCGTCACCCAGCTCGGCGCCAAGCGCGACGTGCGTTCCGAGGAGCTCGTCGAGGTCGGCCTCGCCTCGCCTCGCCAGCGCGGCCCGGGCGTCTACGACAAGTTCCGCACCCGCGTCATCTTCCCGATCCGCGACCAGAACGGCCATGCGGTCGGGCTCGGCGGACGGCTGCTCGAGGGCGAGGGCCCGAAGTACCTGAACTCCCCGGCGACGCCGCTGTTCGACAAGAGCCGGACGCTCTACCTGATCGACCGCGCGAAGGGCCCGATCCGCAAGAGCGGGCAGGCCGTGATCGTGGAGGGGTATACCGACGCGCTGATGGCCCACCAGGCCGGCTTCGACAACGTGGTGGCCTCGCTTGGTACGGCACTGACGCCGGGCCAGGTCGCACTGCTGACACGCTACGCGCGGCGGATCGCACTGGCCTACGACGTCGATGCGGCCGGCGAGCGAGCCGGCACGCTCGGGGTGCAGGCACTGGCCGGGCTCATCGGCCAGCTCCAGCAGCTGCCCGAGGAGACGGGCGTCAAGCTCGAGGACGTGCGCGTCGTGCGGCTGCCCGACGGAAAGGACCCGGACGACGTGGTGCGCGAGGCGCCCGACACGTGGCGCGACCGAATCGCGGCGGCCAAGCCGATCGTCGAATACCTGATCGGCCATCATGCCGAGCGCTTCGACCTCAAGACCTCGTCGGGGCGCATCGGCTTCGTCGAGGCCGTGATGCCGACGCTCCGTGACATCGCCGACCCGCTCCGCCGGGACGAGGCACTGCAGGAAGTCCACCGGGTGAGTGGCGTCGAGGAGCGCGTGCTGCGCCAGGTCCTGGATCGGCGACTGGCCGCTACCCCGGGCCGCGAGCGGGACGGACGAATCACCGCCGATGCCGTGCTGGCGTCACCCGACGCGCTGCCGGTCGGTGACATCCTGCGCGCGATCACGCCGGAGGAGACGCACCTGCTGCGGCTCCTTCTCCTCGTCCCGGACCAGCAGGTCCGCGTTGCCGATCAGCTCGGCCCCGACCAGCTCCCGAGCACCGTCGCTCGCGAGCTGTACCGGGCGATCGTCGTCCAGCGCGCGCCCGATGACCGCGGCGTGCGGGCGCCGTTCGACTGGGAGGCGCTGTTGCGCGGCCTCGATGAGGAGACCGTGGCGCTCGCCCAGGCGCTCGTGGCCGCGGCCGGACCGGATCCGCGGACGCTGAGCGCCACGCAGCTCGACTACGAGATCGCCCGACTGCTCATCGAGCTCGAGGACGACCAGCTCCGCCAGCGGAGCGAGTTCAACGAGGTCGCCCAGGCCGAGGCCGAGCGGGCGGACGACCGCGAGGCCATCGCCCGGCTCCTGCTCGAACGAAGAACCATCAACGAGGCGCGTCGATCGCTCGATCGACGTCGCGAACAAACCCGACTCCTGACGCGTCCGTCCATCGACGGCCGCGCCACAACCCTGGCACCTGGAGGTACCCATGCCCACTGACCCGCTCGACAAGCAGCTGGTGGAGGCCGTTCTCACCCGACCCCGTCGGGCAAAGGCGGACCTCGAAGAGGCCAAGATGGCCGGCCTGCGCCCCTCGCGCAGTGCGGCGGCCGTGGCCGACGAAGACGCGGACGACGACGACGATCTCGAGGCCCCCGTCGCGGCCGCGGACGAGGCCGAGGACGACACCGTCGAAGTCGTCGTCGGCGAAGGGGCCGTCGCCGAGCCCGGCTCGCGGCTGCCCGCTGAAGGGCCGACCAAGCTCGACCCGAAGGAGGTCGAGGAGCCGACCGCCGAGGAGCTCGAGGCCCTCTCGGCCGACATGATCGGCATCGACGACCCGGTCCGGATGTACCTCAAGGAGATCGGCAAGGTCGCTTTGCTGACCGCCGAGGAGGAGGTCGTCCTCGCCAAGGCAATCGAGCTCGGGGAGCAGATGGTCGAGGAGCCGTGGAAGGCGATGGTGTCGCTCCACGAGTGGACCCTCCACGACACCGAGCACAAGACGCGGACCATGAAGCCGCAGCACCACCTGCCGTTCGGTGACGAGGCGCACGAGATGGTGCGCGCCGCGATCTCGGCGAAAGGGGCGAAGGACCTGCTGGTCGCGACGCCCGACTTCCACCTGATCAAGGCCGGCCGCGATGCCCAGGTTGATACCACCAAGGACCGACTGAAGGAGGCGCGCAAGCTCCTGTCGGCGTACACGGAGACTCCGTCGCCGGCGACGTTCCTGCCGCTGCTCGACTGGTCGTACCTCTCGGTTCACGGGGACCTCGACGCCCGCGACAACGTCGGGCTCCGGGCGATCTACGACTGGACCCGCGACGAGGTCGCGTTCCCGGCGCTGGAGCGCTGGATCACGGGCGACAACGACGCCGACCTGCTCAAGCGGCTCGGCTTCGACCCGGAGGTGCCGCTGAACACCAAGCTGCGTGACCGGAACGGCACGATCGTCGAGATCGGCCGGGACGCCCGCGAGCAGCTGACGTCGGCGAACCTGCGGCTCGTCGTGTCGATTGCGAAGAAGTACATCGGCCGCGGGATGTCGTTCCTGGACCTCATCCAGGAAGGCAACATCGGCCTGATCCGGGCGGTCGAGAAGTTCGACTACGAGAAGGGCTTCAAGTTCTCCACGTACGCGACGTGGTGGATCCGCCAGGCCATCACCCGGGCCATCGCCGACCAGGCGCGGACGATCCGCATCCCGGTCCACATGGTGGAGACGATCAACCGCCTGATCCGCGTGTCGCGCGGGCTCCTGCAGGAGCTCGGTCGTGAGCCGACGGTCGAGGAGATCGCCGAGGCGATGTCGAAGGGCCAGGAGGTCCAGGTCACTCCCGAGAAGGTCCGCGAGATCATCAAGGTCTCGCAGGAGCCGGTCTCGCTGGAGACGCCGATCGGTGAGGAGGAGGACTCCCACCTCGGCGACTTCATCGAGGATCGCGGGGCGCTGGCGCCGGCCGAGGCGGCCTCGCACCAGCTGCTCAAGGAGCAGGTGGAGGCGGTCCTCGACTCGCTCACCGGCCGCGAGCGGCGCGTGCTGCAGCTCCGGTTCGGCCTCGAGGACGGGCGTGCCCGCACGCTCGAGGAGGTCGGCAAGGAGTTCAACGTGACCCGTGAGCGGATCCGCCAGATCGAGGCGAAGGCGCTGCGCAAGCTTCGCCACCCGTCTCGCTCGCGGAAGCTCAAGGACTACCTGGAGTAAGTCGGACAATGCGACGGCCCGGGTCCCGCGAGGGACCCGGGCCGTTTCGATTCGCTGGGCTTGCTTAGCCCTTCGTGATGCCGACCACGTGCCCTTCCGGGTCGGCGGCGAGTGCCAGCTCGACCCCCGGAGCCGGGCTGTACTTCGGCATGACGACCGAGCCCCCGAGGGCGGCGGCCCGCTGGAGCGTGGCGTCGACGTCGTCGACGGCCACATAGAACGTGGCAAAGCCCGGCGACTTGTCGGGCGTGCCGCCGGCCCCGAACGCGACGCCCGTCGTCTCCGGATCCGACATCCCGTAGCCGCCCGGGTTGTTCGTGTCGAGCGACCAGCCGAACAGCTCCGAGAAGAACTGCTGGATCTTCTCCCCGTCACGACCGACGACCTCGGCATGGACGATGTGGTTGTGGCTTCCCATCGGGATCCCTCCTGTCGCGCGGCCCTTTGGGCCCCGTCACAGCAACGACGAACGGCCCCAGCCGGAATCGACAGGCCAGCACCACCCCGCCGAACACACGTCCGTCAGCGGCCACCCCGCAGATGCTTCCAACGAAGCGGAACGACCGCAACGCTGGTGGCAATGCTGGAGTCGGATCGGCTCAACCTTGATGGGGCACGCCATCGTCGTCCCACGTCACCTCGATGGGGCGGCCGACACTCGTGCCGGCGAGCCACGCGGTGATCGGACCGAGCTGCCAATGCGGGATGCGGTAGACGAGCGCACGTCGATCGATGAAGGACCGGGTGCGTTCGATGAGGCCGGCGTCGCGCAGCAGCCGCAGCTGTCGACTCACGGCGGGACGGCTCAGGCCGATCTCGGCCGCGATCGTGCTGGGGCGCAGCGCTCGAACCGCGAGCAGGGCGATGATCCGCCGCCGTGTCGGGTCGGCCAGGAGCTCGATGCCCGATCCAATGCGCTTCGGCACGCTCAGATCATCGGGCGGTGCGCTCACCTGCCGCTCAATCGCCGGTTCGCACGACCGTTCCGCATGAGTGGAAGCATCTCGCAGGTGGCGTCTGGCGGGACTGTTCTCCGGCGAGGTCGAACGAGGCCGTGCCGTACCATCCAGCCACCATGACGACCACCACGCCGGGGCCTCGCGCCCTGATGGGCTCGCCTGCGGCCGGGCCGGACGCGGGCAGGAATCCGGGTCCGCTCGTGTCGGTGGCCTGGGTCAACGAGCACCTTGACGACGAGGACCTCCGGATCGTGCACGTGGCGCCGAATCGGCGCGTGTACAACAGGTGGCACCTGCCTGGGGCCGTCCGCAGCGACCTCCACGCGGAGCTGGCCCTCCGCGGCACGGCGCCGGAGACGGGCGACGCCGAACGCGAGTGGCTCGTGCCGACCCGGGAGCAGGTCATGAACGTGCTTCGGAAGTGGCGCGTCGGACAGGGCGACCGCCTCGTGCTGTACGACGACGTCGGGCTCAACCGTCAGGCCATCCGCGGCTACTGGCTGCTGCGGATGTACGGCTTCCCGAAGGACCGCATCCACATCATGGACGGCGGCATCGGGGCCTGGCGGCGGGCGGAGCTCGAGACCACGACCGACGTGCCGGCGCCCGACCTGGCCGACGGACGATCGCGCGCCGGTCGAGCTCGGCGAGCGTGACGAGTCGTTCCTTGCGACCTTCGAAGAAGTCCTTGACTGGAGCGAGGAGGCGTCGAAGCCCGGACGGACCGACCCGCATCCTCGACGTGCGGACCGCCGCCGAGTACGTCGGCACCGACCTGCGGGCGCGACGCGGCGGCCACATTCCCGGCGCGCGGCAGCGCTGCTTCGTGGACCTGCTGACCGACGAGGGCACGTTTCGGCCGGTCGACGAGATGCTCGCGCTCATCCGCGCATCAGGGGTCGAGCTCGACGAGGTTCGCGCGACGTACTGCCAGGGAGGCGTCCGGGCAGCGCTCGTGTGGTTCGTCCTGCGCGAGCTGGCCGGCTACGACGATGTGAAGAGCTACGCGGGCTCGTGGGAGGAGTGGGGGAACCGGCCCGACAGCCCGATCGAACGGGTCTGACGAGCCGTCAGGCCGCGGCCGCCGCCGCGAGCCGCCGGGATCCGAACCCAGCCACCGCCAGCGCCGCAGCCGAGGCGAACGCCAGCAGGCCGGCGCCGTACATGGCGAGGGCGATGCCGGCCTCGTCGGAGATGACGCCCATGAGCGGTGGATAGATGATCCCGCCCACGACCGCCGCCCCGGCCAATGCGCCGGTGACGGCCGCAATGCGGTTCGGATAGAGGGCGCCCGCGATCGCCATGATCATCGGGTAGACCGGGCCGAACGCGAGGCCGGCGAGCGCGAACATCGCGATCGACAGCGGCAGTGTCGGAGCGGCGACCGCGCCGACCAGGGCCACCGCTGCCGCGAATGCGCATGTCCCGGCGAACGCCACGGGAGGGAAGCGATCGGCGACCCGCGATGCCAACAGGCGGCCGACGGCCAGGCCGGCCCAGAACAGGCCAAGCGTCGTCGTCGCGACGTCGTTGGAGGCGGAGTCGAGGAAGCGCACGAGCCAGCTCGACACGCCGATCTCGGACGAGACGTAGAAGCCGATGGCGAGCGCGAGCGCGACGAGCGGCAGGAGCGGCGCGCGCCCGAGGGATCGCCCCGGATCGCCCTCGGCCGGTCGCACGTGCCGTCCCGACGGCATCACGTGGAGCCCCAACAGCAGGCCGATGACCACCGCCCAGGCCGCGGTCGCAGCGACGATCACCCGCCATTCGACACCCGCCCCGATGAGCTGGCCGATGACGATCGGGGCGGTTGCCGCGCCGACGCTGAACCCGAGGTGGAGCAGGTTCAGCGCGCCGCCGGGCCGCCGCCGGAAGAGATCGAGCACCAGGCCGTTCATTCCTCCATCCACGACGCCGGCGCCGAGGCCCGCAGGGGCGGCCGCGACGAGGAAGATGGCCCAGGTCGGCGCGGCCGCCTGGAGCGCGAGGCCCACCCCGATGAGCACCGCGGCGCTCGACAGCACCGGCCGTCGCCCGATGCGCTCGGTGACGAGGCCACCACCAAACGAGCCGCAGGCGTAGAAGACGGCACCGACGAAGAAGAACAGGCCGATGCCGCCGTCGGTCTGGGCGAAGTCGGCCTTCACCGAACGGATCAGGCTTGGGACGAGCAATCCGGCCCAGCCGATCAGGACGAAGCTGGCCCACGCGATCGCGGCCAGCCGGCGAGTTGCCGGGACCGCCTCGCCTGCCACCACGTCGATCGGATCGAGGTCGGTCGCCGAGGAACCCACGAGCGGCAAGGATAGGGGAGCGGCGGGCCTCCGGGGCGTGCCGTGCTATCCTCTCCGGCGGTGTCGCGCCCTTGGGTGCCGCCACGACGGCGCTCTCCGGGCGCCCCTCGCTCCGGCGTAGCTCAGTGGTAGAGCGGGCGGCTGTTAACCGCTTGGTCGTAAGTTCGAATCTTACCGCCGGAGCCACTCAGTTACTGATTCCAACCGGTCAACAGGCAACAGGGACGACCACCGGTACGTTCGAGGGGACGATCTCCTCGGTCGGCGTGGCTCGCTGACCAACACGATCGCGAGGTCAACAAGGACGACAAGCGGAGCCCGCGCAACGAATGGGCTCCGCCCGCCTCTCCCCGAGGGCGGGCAGACAGCGACGCCGAGCCTCACGTCTTGGTCGTGGTGGTGGGGTGGCCTACGGGGCTCGAACCCGTATCCTTCGGAGCCACAGACCCTGCCGTGACCGGCTCGACCCTCAACGGACATCGCCGGGGCTGAACGTTTCGGCCGCGCGGCGCCAGCTTCCGTCGGCCTCGCGACGGTAGACAAGGAGATAGCGGCCGCGATCCACGATGGCCTCGCCCGAGGGCGAGGTCAGGCGCAGGACGTATCGCCCGATCTCAAAGGCAGTGTCGCCGCCGGGCTCGATCTCGAGGTCTAGGGCGTGGAGCTCGATCCAATCGACCCCGGCGTCGATGCCGGCCTGCCAGAAGCTGGCAATCGACGAACGGCCTGTGAGCAGCTCGGCCGATGGTGCCAGCAGCCGGGCATCGCCCGTGTAAGCGGTTGCTGCCCCCACGGCATCACCTCGTCGGAGTGCGGCGATGAAGGTGAATCGTGCCGCGGCGATCTGTGCGCCGGCGCCTTCGGGTCGGTGGGATCCATGGCCGGAGCGTGGCGGAGGGCGGTTGCAGTCCTGTTGGAGGCCGCGCCACGCTGGTTGGCGTCAGCGTCCAGGCGCCGCCGACGGCTCGGCAAGGAATCCGAGCGCCCGCTCGATCGCCGCGTCGATTGGAGCCGCGAGTCCCTCCGCGTGCGCAGCGTCGTAGTCGGCCGCTGCCAGCGCGGCCCGGGCGGCCGCCTCCTCCCGCTCGCGGAGCCGGGCCATGAGTGCCACGGGAGGGTTGCCTACCTGCCCGCGGATGTGCGTCGCCGCCCCGAGTACGAACGCGGCGTCCCGCGACGCGCCGAGACCGTTGGCCACGACCGCGGTAGCCTCGAGGCACTCGGCCGCGTAGTGCAGGAAGTCCACGCGCCGGTACTGCGCGAGCGCATCGCCGAGGCGTCGCCGCGCAGCGGACCAGTAGCCGGCTTCCGCGTCGAGGATGGCGAGGTGGAGATCGTTCATCGCAATTCCCTGCTGGTCGGCGACCTCACTGTTGATGGCGCGCGCTTCTTCGTAGCGCCGGCGCGCTTCCTCGTCGTCCCCGAGCTCGAGCGCCACCGATCCGAGGTTGTCAATGGCGATGCCGAGGTTCCGCTGGCGCAAGTGCGGTTCCATGTCGGACGCCCGGTACTTCTCGATCGCGGCCTCGTACAGGTCGCGGGCGCGAGGCAAGTCGCCGCGGGCCTCTGCCAGCAGGCCAAGCGTGTTTCGCGCGCTCCCACCCTGGTGGTTGTCGCCGAGCTCATCGGAGAGGCGCATTGCCTCTTCAGCCGCCGGCTCGGCAGCGGCGTAGTCGCCCAGCGCCCAAGTCAGGCCGGCGAGACCATGCAGTCCCCGAGCGCGCAGGAGTGGCTCGCTCGTCGTCGACTCGGCGAGCGATCGCTCCAGCCAGACACGTCCCTCGCTCAGCCCACCGTGGATCCACAGGTACCACCACAGAGCCTCCGCGATACGAAGCGCTCGATCGTGCTCACCACGGTCCAGGCTCCAGGTCAGTGCGGCCCGGAAGTTGTCGCGATCGGGATCGATTCGCTTGACCCAGTCGGCCTGGACGCCACTGCTGCGCAGCGGCAGACGGGCCACATCGGCGTACGCCGCGAAGTGTCGGCTGTGGCGTTCGCGCAGCTCCTCCGTCCGACCCGCCGACTCCAGCCGCTCCGCCCCGTACTGGCGGACCGTTTCGAGGATGCGATACCGCGTCGGCTCGACAGCCTGGTCGACGATCAGGAGCGACGCCTCCGCCAGTCGCTCGATGAGCTCGAGGGGACGATCTGCCACAGGGCCAGTCCCGACGGCCTGGATCGCCTCGAGGGTAAATCCGCCGGTGAAGACCGACAGCTCGGCAAGCAGACGCTGGGCGTCGAGGTCCAGGAGGTCGTGGCTCCAGTCCATGGCTTCCCGCAGCGTCCGGTGCCGGGCGGTGGCGAGCCGGCGCCACGACACGAGAAAGCGGAACCGATCGTGTAGCCGGTCACCGATCTCGGCGGCGGAGAGGACCCGTGCGCGGGCCGCGGCCAGCTCCACCGCCAACGGCAGCCCGTCGAGGTCGGCGCAGATCCGGCCGATCGTTTCGAGTGTCGCGTCGTCGTCCCCGATGCCGGGCCTGACGTCGCGTGCACGGGCCAGGAAAAGGCGGACCGCCTCGGAAGCGCGGATCGCTTCCGGCTCGTCGGTCGACTCCGGCACGGAGAGCGGTGGCACCTGGTACTCGGCTTCGCCTGCGACCCCCAGAATCTCGCGACTCGTGGTCAGGACGCGGAGTCCGGGGCTCGACGCCAGGAGTGGCTTGACGAGCGCCGCCACGGCCTCGCGAACGTGTTCGCAGTTGTCGAGCACCAGGAGCAGGGCTCGTTCGCGGACGTGGGTGACAATCTGCTCGACGGGGTGGACGCCGGGCTGCTCGCGGACCCGGAGCGCGGCACCCACGTGCGCGGCAACCATCGCCGGATCGGCGAGCGGGGCGAGGTCCACGAACCAGGCCCCGCCCGAGAGGTCCTCGGCAGGGCCTCGCGCGACCTCGATCCCGAGACGCGTCTTGCCGACGCCGCCGACCCCGGCAAGCGTTACCAGGCGGTGCTGGCGCAGGAGCGCGGCGACGTCAGCCACCTCGCGTTCCCGTCCAACGAAGGTCGTGATCGAGGCGGGAAGGTTGTGGCGCTCCACCGTCGCCTCAGGCGCCGGCACCTCCTGGCGGAGGATGGCCGATTCGAGCTCCTTGAGCGCCGCCCCCGGCTCGATGCCGAGCTGGTCGTCCAATGCGTTTCGCGCGCGGTGGTACGCGGCGAGCGCGTCCGCCTGCCGCTCGGCGCGGTACAGCGCGAGCATCAGCTGGCGCCAGAAGCCTTCGCGGTATGGGTGGGTGGACGTCAATCCTTCGAGCTCATCGACGAGCTCGGCGGCCGTGCCGAGGGCAAGATCTGCCTCTATCCGCAGCTCGAGCGCGTGCAGGCGGAGCTCGTCGAGCCGGTCGCCTTCGACGCGGAGCATGCCTTCGTCCGCGAGCTCGCCGAACGGCCGCCCTCGCCAGAGCTCGAGCGCGTCGCGCAGGCGCTCCCTCGCGCGACGCGGATTGCCCTCACGCATGGCCGCCTCGGCGGCGCGGACCTGCGACTCGAACCTGCCGGCGTCGATCGCGCCCGCTTCGACGTGCAGGACGTAGCCGCCGGCCGATCCATCGATGCCGGCGCCGTCGCCGAGCGCGGCACGGAGCTTCGAGACATAGGTGCGGAGGCTGATCTCGGCACCTTTCGGGGGCTCGCCGGCCCACAGCTCGTCGATCAGGCGGTCGACCGCCACGGCCCGACCGGGCTCGATCGCCAGGAGCCCGATGAGCGCACGGAGGCGAGGGCCGCCGATCCTGACCGCGGTCCCGTTGCGAGATGCCTCGACCGGCCCAAGGATCCGAAGCTCGAAGCCGTCCTGTACTCGTTCCGCCACTCAATGCCCTCACCGGCTCGACCTGGGTCGGCGCGACCGTCGAGCGCGGGACAAGGGTACGCAGCCGGTACGCGCTGGTCGAGCAGGAGCCGCGTCGGTGACTCGTCAGCCGGCGGAAGGGGCCTCGGCAGCGCCAGGTCGCGCCCCGGAATTCTCCGAGGGCAGGTGCAACCAGATTGCAACCGGCCAGGCAGAGGCTCGGTTGGGTCCGACCGGGGAGCGCTCCACAGAAAGGAAGGATCGAAGCGAACGCATGTCACCAGGACGACGAGGGACACAAACGAGTCATGAAAGGAGAACGTCAAGATGATCGGCTCGAAACGACCGTCGATGCCATTCGAGCGAGTCGTCGAGTCGCTCGCAGTCGAGGCGGATCCGACTTCGATCGATCCCGGCCTCCGCTTGCCGCCCGCGGCAGAGGAGGTGCCCAGCCAATAGAGCGCCATTCCACGAACCGACCCACGAATCCACCAATTCCTCACGAAGGAGGCCACGATGTCCACTCGCAAGTTCAGTCGCCTGCTGCTGGCTCCGTTGCTCGTCGTCGCGTCCCTGGCATCGGCTCCCGGCGCCAGCGCGGCGCCTTTGCAGGCCAGCGGCACCCTCACCTACACATCATCGACTTTCAACAGCGTGCGCACCGTGGGCGGCAACACGATCATCGACCTTAGCGCCACCGTGGCCTACACGGGCACCCTGACGGGAACTTCCACACTGCACGGACGGCTGATCTTCCATCCGAACGGCAGGGCGAACTTCCATGACGTCGAGACGTTCACGGGGACAGTCAACGGCGTCCCAGGGACCGTGACCTTCAATCTCAAGGGATCGTCCGACCCCGGGCTTACCGTCAAGGCCAGCGCGACCGTTGTCGACGCCACCGGCGAGCTGGCAGGTCTGCACGGGGTCCTCTTCGAGTCAGCAGTCGTGCTCGACACTGCGGTCGGGCCAGTCGGGACATACACCGGCAAGCTGAATCACCACTAGGGCATACGCCCGTCGCGCCAGAAGAGTCCAACCGGCGCCCCTGCGGAAACGCCGCGGCGGGCGCCGGGTACCGATTCGATGTTGGGCCAGGCGCTCGCGGGAGCATGCACTGGCGCCGTTCCCGTTCGACCGTGCCCGAACGGAGCTGGTGCTCGGGAGAGTGCGACGACGTCGCCGCGAGCGGACGTTAGCCAAGGCTGCGTCCGAATCGGCGCTCGCGACCTTTTCCAGGGCCTTCGAGCCGGGACCTTGTCATCTGGTGCCCGCTCCGTGACCACGACGAGTTGGGCATGGTCGGACCCTCCAGTTGTGTCCGTCCACCTCGAAGGCACGGGCAACGCCTCCCACCTGGGTCGCTACACGTTCGAGATGACGGCCGTCGTCAACCAGGCGACTCGTACGCAGGCCGGGCCGGCTCCGATCGCGATCACGGCCGCGAACGGCGTGCGCGAGTCGTTCGCGCCCTCCGACCGAGTACCGTGGTTCGGCACGCGCACGTCGCAACAGGAGGGACGATGGACGAGCTCACGACGATCGAGACGCGCCGCCATCCCGTGACCACGACGTACCACGGCGTCGACGTCACGGACGACTACACCTGGCTCGAGGATGCCGCGTCCGAGGAGACGCAGCTGTGGACGAAGGCGCAGCAGCGGCGGACGACGTCGTACCTCGCCGGCCTGCCGGGCTACGCCGACATCCGGCGCGAGGCGGAGGAGATCATCGGCGCTGCCTCGACGTCGTACGCCGCGCTCACGCGGGGCGGTTTCGCGTTCTTCGCGCTCAAGCATCAGCCGCCCAAGCAGCAGCCGTTCCTCGTCGCGCTCGATGACATCGGGGACGCAACCTCCGAGCGCGTCGTCGTCGACCCGAACGAGATCGACTCGAGCGGCGCGACGACGATCGACTGGTACGTGCCGTCGCCGGATGGACGCTTGGTCGCCGTGTCGCTGTCCTCGCACGGTACCGAGGACGGGACGCTGCACCTGTTCGAGGTGTCGTCGGGCGCGCTCGTCGACGTCCGGATCCCCCGGATCACGATGATGGGCGGATCGCTCGCATGGCGTGGCGACTCGGGTGGATTCTGGTACACGCGCTACCCCTCGCCGGACGAGCGACCGCAGGAAGACCTCGTGTTCTTCCAGGAGGTGTGGTTCCACGAACTCGGGACGACCGAGGATCGCCGTGACCTCGCCGGCGTCTTCGCCGACGAACGCATCGCGGAGAACGTGGTGTCGTCCTCGCCCGACGGCCGCTGGGTCATGGACCGGGTCCAACGAGGCGACGGCGGCGAATGGGAGGTGTTCGTCCGCGCGCAGGATGACGGGTCATGGTGGAAGATCGCGTCGATCGAGGACCGCGCCGTGGACGCTGTGTTCGGTCGCGACGAACTCTTCGTCCTCTCGCGCAAGGATGCGCCGAACGGCCGGATCCTCCGGGTCGACGCTCCGGCGCGCGCCGACGGTGGCCGACGGGCGCGAGATCGTCGCTGAGTCGACTCTGGCGATCGAGGGCCTCGCCGCGACGAACGACCGTCTCTGGGTGCTCGACATGGACGGCGGGGTCTCCGGCCTCCGCGCTTACGAGTTGGACGGGAGCCCGCTCCCGCCGGTCGAGCTCCCGGCCGTCTGCGCGATCGACGAGATCGTGTACGCCGGGGACGATCGAGTCGCGTACCCGGTCGAGACGTTCGTGGAGCCGCGCGCGTGGTGGGTCGCCGTGGACGAGGAGGCGTCGCCGCGGCGCACGGCGCTCACCACCTCGACGCCCCTCGATCTGTCGGGGCTCGAGGTTCGGCGCACATTCGCGACATCGAGGGACGGGACGCGCATCCCCATGAGCCTGATCGCGCGCCGCGGTGTGCTCGACGCCGGCCCGGCCCCCACGCTGTTGACCGGCTACGGCGGATACGGCCTCTCGTACAAGGCGTGGTTCCAGCCGAGTGGCCTGCTCTGGCTCGAGCGGGGCTTCGTCCTCGGCGTGTCGAACATCCGCGGCGGCGGCGAGTACGGCGACGCCTGGCGTCAGGGGGGCCGGCTCCTCACCAAGCAGAACTGCTTCGACGACTTCGCCGCCTGCGCACGGCATCTGGTCTCGACCGGCGTCACCACCGTCGACCGGCTCGCGATCATCGGTGGGTCGAACGGCGGGCTGCTGATGGGCGCGGTGCTGACCCAACACCCCGACGTCGCGCGCGCCGTCGTTGCCGCCGTGCCGGTCCTCGACATGCTCCATGTGGAGAACGATCCGAACGGCACCTACAACGTCACCGAGTTCGGAACGGTGCAGGATCCGGACCTGTTCGCGGCGATGTTGGCCTACTCGCCGTACCACCACGTCGTTGACGGGACGGCGTATCCGGCGGTGCTGCTGACCGCCGGCGAGTTCGATCCGCGCGTCGACGCGTACCACGCAAAGAAGATGACCGCCCGGCTGCAGGCCGCGACGTCGTCGGACGCGCCGGTGCTGCTCCGGATGGAAGCCGGCGGCCACGGCATCGGCCAGTCGCTCGAGCGGCAGATCGGGTTCGAGTCGGACGTCCTGGCGTTCGTCTCGGCGCAGCTCGGTCTCGTCTGATCCCCGGCGCGACCGCGCATCGTCGCCCGGGTGTCACGCGGCAGCGAGTCGGGGATCGCGACCGGTGCCTGGGGCCATGATCGTCGGCTCCATCAACCAGAACAAGGAGGTGCCACGACCTCGTCGCGCAGCCACGCGATGACGTCGGCGACCACCTGCGGGCCTTCCGGCTCGTTGAGCATCTCGTGCCGGAGCCCCTCGTAGACGCGCCGGGTGACGCCCGGTAAACCTTCGAAGGCCTGGGTCGCCGTGGGTGGCACGAGGCGATCGTCCGAGCCATGGAACACGAGCGTCGGCACGGTCAATGTCGCCAGCGTCGCCCGCACGCGTTCCTGTGCAGCGAACCCGAATGCGCCCAACCGCACCGTCATCCGCTCGGGGCTGGCGGGGTCCAGCTGCGCCAACCGCCCGACCTCGGGATCGCGCGACAGCACCTCCGGTCCCCACGCGTTCTTGAGGGCGAGCGTTGGCGAGATCCGGGCGATCAACGGGGCGAGGATGTGCTGCCAGCGCGGCAACCCGTCGTCGAGCGCGGGTCGCCGAAAGCACGAGCAGGTCCGGCACGGGCCGACCCGACAGCACGTAGTCGGTGCTGATCAGGCCACCGTACGAGTGGGCGAACAGGACAACCGGTCGGCCGTCCGCCTTCGTCACGTACCGCCGCGAGCCGGACGGCGATGTCGTCGAGATAGTCCGTCCAGCGCTCGACGTCGCCCCGGCGACCGCCCGATCCGCCGTGACCGCGCAGGTCGAACGCAGTGACATCGATCCCGGCCTCGGCCAGCAGCCCGCCCGTGCGTTCGTAGCGCCCGGAGTGCTCGGCAAGCCCGTGGACCAGCAGCATGTGCGCCCAGCGGTCGCTCGCCGCCGCCCAGCGGCGGACGAGCAGCGGCGTACCGTCGGCCGCGGATCGAGCTCGTCACGGAGCTCGCCGTGATCAGATCCCAGTCGTCGCGGGTCGGCGTCAACACAACCCCGCTAGGCTAGCCTGCCTGGTTCGTCTCGTTGTCAGGCTGGCGCCGTCTCCGCCTTGAAGCCGGCTGCGTCCCGGGCTGGCAGGTCCGCGAGCACCGGAGCCACGGCGAGGAAGTCCGCGACGGCCGCCAGCGTCTCGGCCGATCGCTCGGACTGCGGGTTGTGACCGGCCCGCTCGATGATCCTGAGCCGAGCGTTCGGGATGCCGGCGGCGAGGAGGGCCTGGCTCTCGGGTGGGAAGAGGAAGTCGTCGTGCCCGGCGATGACGAGGGTCGGCACGCGGATCTCGCCGAGCCGATCCATCACGCTCCAGCCCCGCATCATCTGCCCGCCGAAGATGAGCGCCTCGGGTCGCGTCTTCACCCGCCACCCGCCCTCGAGCATTTCGCGGGCGAGCCGCAGCGAGGCTGAACCGGTGGTCGTACGCCGGCATGAGCCGGACGCGCGCGCGGACGAAGTCCTTCGGCGCGATCCGCCCGTTGTAGAAGCGGCGAGCGACGGCCACCGTCTTCGGGCTGAACCCGCGGCCGGCGAGGACCTCCGCCGCGTTCTCGTGCGCCCATCGCGCGTCGCCCGCCGTGTCGAGCAGGACGAGGCGCGACACGCGCGCCGGATAGCGCAGCGCGTACTCGAGGGCGACGTGGCCGCCGAACGAATGCCCGAGCACGGCCCACCGCTCGAACCCGAGCTCCTCGCGGAGCGCGTCGGCATCCGCGGTGAGGTTGTCCCAGGTCATCGACGTCACCGGTGCGCCGGTCGACCGCCCGTTGCAGCGGTGGTCGTAGAAGACGACCGTGTGCCGGTCGGCGAGCCCCCGGAACGGCGTCAGCGACACGTGGTCGAGGCCGGGCCCGCCATGCATGAGCAGCAACGGCGGACCCTGCCCGATGACCTCGACGTACAGCGATACGTTGCGAATCTTCATCGTTGTCCTTTGCCTACTCCTGCGAGTCGTCCGGAGCCGACCCGTGCAGGCTCACCGGGCCGATCCCGACCGCCGACCGGCACGAGGATCACCGGGATCTGACTTCGCTCGAGGACCGACGTGACCCTCGCCCCGCGCCCGTCGGCGACGCGCTGGCCCCATGCCAGGAGTAGCGCGTCCGCGTCAAGCGCCTCCGCCGCCGCGAGGAGGTGGTCGACCGTACCGCCGGCGCGCAGCTCGATCCGAATGTCTGGGTCATCGCAGTACCGCCGCTTGAACTCGGCGACCCACGCGTCAACCTCGTGCTGCGGTTGATCGGTCACTGCGGGAACGGCGTCGTCCTCGATGACGTGCAGGACGATCACCTCGGCGCCGGCCTTGCAGACGGCGCGGATCATCGAATGGACCGCGTCGGCCGTCATCAGGGACCCCTCGAGCGGGACGAGCAGCCGCCACAGCCGGACTGGGTAGCGAGCGTCCGGTGGCACCACCACGACGGGCTTCTTGACAGCGGTCGCGACACCTATGGCGATGTGGCCGGCGGGCCGCCGTCCCCCCTGGGCTCCCGCGCATCCCGAGGACGACCGCCATCACATCCGGGTCGCCCGCCTCCGCGACGATCGTTTTGAGCGTTGGCCCCCTTGCAAGCTTGACGGGGATACCCGCCGCAGACGCAGCGGCACGAGCGGTCTCCCATCCGCCGCCGGCCGCAACATGCAATGCCGTGACGTCGACCTGGAGAAGGGTCGCGAGCGTGGACGCGGCCGACAGGACCGCTCGGGCAGTCGCGCTGTTGTCGATCGCGGCGATGACTCGGCTCATCCGGCGGCCTCCGATCGGTCACCCGCTTGTCGCGACAAGCGGGTGGTCCCAGCCATCAGCCGCCGAGTCGGGGCACCGGCCAACCGGACACGAACGGGACGATCCGCATCGACCACGACGACGTCCTGTTCGATCCGAACCCGCACATGGCTCCCTCGGTAGGTCACGGGGACTTCCAGGGCGCGCCATGCGCGAGGAAGCCGTGGGTCGATCTCGAGGGCGGTCGATCCCGGCCTGATCCCGGCGAAGCCCTGCACGACGGCCTGCCACACGCTTCCCATCGCCGCAAGGTGAAGTCCGCCGGCCGTCGTTCCGGTGACATCGTCGAGGTCGAGGCGGGCCGCGACGTGGAGCAGCGCGACCGCGTCGTCCATCCGGCCGGCGCGGGCCATGAGTGCCGCGTGGATCCCCGGCGACAGCGAACTCCCGTGGGCCGTTCGGGGCTCGTAGAACGCGAGGTTCTTGACGAGAGAGTCGCTGGTCTCATCGGGCAGGAGGTGGTGCAGCATCAGCACGTCGGCCTGCTTGACCACTTGCGCGTTCCGCGTCCGCTCGGGTCCGAGGATGACGTCGGCGGCGATCGGCCGGCGCGGAACGATCTCCGAGACCACGAGCGGCTCCAGGGCGAAGAAGCCCGCAAACTGTTCGTACAGGCCCGTCCGGCGGTCATATCCCGTCACCAGCCGTCGTGCCAGCGCGCGCCATCGGGCGCGCTCCTCGTCGTCTGCCGTCGTGACTCGCGCGGCCGCTCGCCGCAGGTTCCAGCGCGCCATCCCGTTCGTGAACGCGTTGTCGTCCACCCCTTCGTGATACTCGTCGGGCCCGATGACCCGCCGGATGTGCCCACGCTGGTCGGTCCCGGCCTCGATCCTCGACGCCCAGTAGCGGGCCGTCTCGAGGAGAAGCTGCTCACCGGGCCCCTGCGCAAACGCACGATCGGCGGTCCACGCGATGTACGTCTCAGCGGCCCAGGCAACGTCCGCGGTGATGTGCTCCTCGAGGGAGCCGGTCAGGATGCGGCGCCGTCGGCCGGTGTGGTCGCGGCACGACCGAGGCGTGACGTCGACGCCGGTCCGTGCGGACTCCCACGGGAATTGAGCACCCGCACGCCCGAGCTTCGCTGCCGCGCGCTCGGCGGCCGGCAACCGACGGACCCGGTACTCGAGCATGGCGCGCGCTGCGGCCGGGTGCGTCGCGGCGAGGAACGGCAGCACGAACACGTCGCTGTCCCAGAAGACGTGCCCTCGATAGGCCGTTCCGCTGATCCCGCGCGCCCCGACGGCCGCTTCGTCGCGGTCCGGGACGGACGCCATCAGCTGGAACAGCGCGAAGCGCACCGCCCGGTCGAGCTCGTCATCACCCTCGATCCTGATGTCTGCCGTCGCCCACCGCGCCGCCCACGCCGCGCGCTGCTCGGCGAGCAGCCGGTCGAACCCTGCGGCCTCGGCCCGCCCGAGCGCGCGGAGCGCTCGCTCGCTCGATGGGGTGCGCTCGGGGTCGGCGACGTAGGCAGCGAGGCGGTCGACCGAGGCCCCGCCCGGGCGCAGCCGTCGGTGCTCGCTCGCGGCCGCGACCACGCCGCCCCGCCCGGCCTTGACCCGCGTGACCGAGCCTGTCTCCGTGAGGCCGCTCGCGCTGGAGGCCGGATCCGGGCGAGCGAGGGCAGGGCCGACCGGAAGGATGACCTCGTCACCGTCAGCTCGCAGCGCGGCAACCCCCGGGCGCGCAAGGGATGCGAACCTGAGCGACCCGCGGCGAGCGGCACCGTGGTGCCGCTCCTCGGCAAGCACGCCGGTCCGAAGATCGAGCGTCCGGCGTAGCTCGCCACCGTCTCGAAGCGAGAGTCCGGAGCGGTCGCACATCGGGGCACACGCCAGGGACGTGCCGGGACCGTTCGAGACGTACACGCCGCCGACCAACGATCGCGGGCTCGCAGCGGGGTGGTCGTCGATGGGCGCCCCCGCCGTCCCGAACCGCCCGTCGGCGAGGCTCAGCACGGATTCGAGTGCCCGCTCATGCTCCCGATCAACACCTTCGACCGACACTGTCCAGGCGGGGTCGCGATCGATCATCGGGAGGCGCCCCTCCCGGCGCCGCTTCAGCTGGTCCTCGAGCAGTGCGCGGAACGCCGACGGCCCACCGCGAAGCGGAACGACGCCCTGCGGAACGCCTCCAGGCTCCGGTCCAACGGACACGAACGTCGCGCCCGACGCCTCCGGAACGATCATGAGCGAGTCGCTGCCCTGGAGGTCACCGAGCGGCCCAAACTCGTCACCGACCACGAGCACAAGGCCCGCGCCGATCCCGCGCTGCGACAGCTCCTGGAACGCCCACCGCGCCGCATCGGCCTTGTCCGTCAGTCCGATCTCGACGTGCTTCGCGTCCGACGTGATCTTCGCGTCAGGGAGCCCGGCATCCCCTGCAGCCTCCAGGGCGATCGCCGCCGCTCCCGCGAGCGACCTGATGCCCGCACGAGCCAAACGCCGTTCGACAGCCGCCAGCAGGTCGGGGAGCCGAGCCTTGGGCGGATCGGCCCATGCCGGCTCCGGGATCAGGTCGATCTTCCGCCTGTTCAGGCGACTCGAGACAACCCGGGCCACGAGTCCACGGGCACCCAGCCGATCGACCGTCAGCTCGGCCGAACGGTCCAGCTTGGCCTCCTCCTCAGGGGTTGCCTCCCGGCGGTCGACGAGATGGATCCCGGTGCGGTCGACTTCGAACACTTCCGAACCGCGATTGAGGCAAAGGTGGAGCTGACCCGGGCCGGTCGGCCGCGCCGCCAGTTGACCATCCACGTTGCCGACGTGGGTCCCGCTGACGACGACGACGTGGACGGCCGCTGCGCTGAGATCCTCGACCAACGTCCGCACGCGTGCGGCGTCCGCCAGGCGGTCGGGGACGGCAGTGCCGTCCCAGTCGAAGATGACGGCCTCGAAACGCCGATCGAGGAGCGGATGCCGGTCCAGCTCGATGGGGGCTGGACGCGGTTGCGCAGCGGCGGCTCGCAGGGCGGACCTGCGTTGCTGCGGCAGCTTGATCGCGGGCGGTGCCACTGCACCGTCCTGGGCCGCGAGCTCGATGACTGCGGCAGCCTCCATGCCGCCACGCTACCTTCGCGATCACGGTCGGTCGCGGGCACGACCGCCTGAACTCGCCGGGCCGATCGACCTGTTCGCACGGGTGCATCGTTTCGCGATCGACCGTCACGGAGAATCCGGCAGCAGCACGACCTCGACCGACGGATCCGTCAGCACGTTCCGGTACCAGGCGATCGAAGGCTGATCCCACATTTCTGCGGCACGCCGATAAATGGTCAGATGCAGATTGCGGCCGCCCACTTGGCAGGGTCGCTCGGTCAGGGGGCGCCGACCCCGATCACGAGGCCGACGGCGTAGGTGAACCCGGCCGCGACGGCCCCGAGGCAGACCTGCCGCAGGGCCCCGTACCAGGCCGGTCGGCGGGTGAGGGCCGCGATCCCCGCCCCGAGGAGCGCCAGCGCGGCCAGGCTGACCGACAGGCTGGCCGCGAACGCCGGCATCCCGGCGCCGAGCAGGTACGGGACGAGCGGGATGAACGCGCCGGTCGTGAACGAGACGAAGGAACCGGCGGCGGCGGACAGCGGCGAGCCGATCGAACGGGCATCGAGGCCGACCTCCTCGAAGATGAGCAGGCGGACGGCATGGTCCGGATCGGCGAAGACGGCGTCGACGAACCGGTCGGCCTCCTCGGGGCCGAACCCACGCTCGACATACAGCTTGGCCAGGATCGCCCGCTCCTGGTCGGGGGCCTCACGGAGTTGCTTGCGCTGGAAGGCCAGCTGGTAGTCGAGCAGCTCCCGCTGGCTCTGGACCGAGACGTACTCGCCGACGCCCATGCTGAAGGCGCCCGCGATGAGCCCGGCCACGCCGGCGAGCACGATGATCCCGTTGTCCGACGTCGCGCCGGCGACGCCCATCACCAGGGCGAGGTTGGAAACCAGCCCATCGTTCGCACCGAAGACGATCGGTCGAAGGACGCTGTTCGCCCTTGTTTCGTGCGGTTCCGAGGCCTCCGGCAGCGATCGGTCATCGACCGCCGCGCTACGCATCAATGCCGTCCATCTCGTCTCCGCGGGATGCAGGACCTGTCCGCAGGCGCGGTCGAAGCCGGTCCGAGCCTGACGCTACGGTGGTCCGGCGTCGTCGACCAAGGGCCGGACCGCCTGATTCGGGATGGCCGAAGCGGCGCGATCGGTCCGATCGGCACTACCGCCGGGCGTGTCGCGGCGTTGACGCTCGGGATCGTACCGGCCGACGTCGCCCCGACCACGCCGGGTGCGACGAACTCGGAACCGGCAGCATGAGCGTGCTCCCAGGCGTCGACGGATCCTCGGCAATGGACCGCATCCGGGACCCATGGGCAGAAGACGTGCCGGAGGTCGTCGCCGCCCTCGGCTCCGATGCTGACCGGGGCCTCGATCCCGACGAGGCTCGGAATCGCCTGATCGCGCACGGTCCGAACGAGCTCGAGGAGCGCGCCGCCAAGCCCGCCTGGCGCCTGCTGGCCGAACAGTTCACCAACGCGATGATCCTGGTCCTGCTCGGCGCCGCCGCGATCACCGCGGCCATCGGCGACCTCAAGGACACCGCCATCATCCTGGTCATCGTCGCGCTCAACGGGATCATCGGGTTCGTCCAGGAATACCGGGCGGAACAGGCGATGGACGCGCTCAAACGCATGACCAGCCCGTCGGCGCGCGTCGTTCGTGCCGGCGTCACGATCGTCGTCCCGGCGGCCGAGCTCGTGCCGGGCGACCTCGTGCGGCTCGACGCGGGGGACGTCGTGACCGCCGACATGCGCCTGGTCGAGGCTCGTTCCCTCCGGATCAACGAGGCCGCCCTGACCGGCGAATCGGAACCCGCCGGCAAGATCACCGCTCCGCTTCCCGGTGTCACCGCCGCGGTCCTCGCCGACCAGCGGAACATGGCCTTCAGTGGCACCGCGGTGACCTATGGGCGTGGCCTGGGCCTGGTCGTGGCGACCGGCATGGAGACGGCCCTCGGACGGGTCGCCGAACTCCTCGAGGAACACGGCAGTGGCCAGACGCCGCTCCAACGACGGCTGTCGACGCTCGGCAAGCGGCTAGCGGTCGCGGCGTTCCTGGTGTGCATCTTCGTGTTCGTCAGCGGCGTCGCCCGTGGCGAGCCGGCCGATGTGATGTTCCTGGCAGCGGTGAGTCTCGCGGTCGCGGCCATCCCGGAAGGCCTGCCGGCCGTCGTCACGATCGCCCTGGCTCTGGGCGCCCGACGGATGGCCCAACGACATGCGCTCGTCCGCAAGCTGCCGGCTGTCGAGACCCTCGGTTCGGTCACCGTGATCTGCAGCGACAAGACCGGGCACCCTGACCGAGAACCGGATGCTCGCCGAGCGGGTCTGGACCCCGAACGGCGACTATCGCGTGAGCGGCGATGGCTACGCGCCGACCGGACGGTTCGATCCCGAGCCGGCGAACGACACCGCCCTGGAGCGACTCGCCCGGGTCGCCGCCGCCTGCAACGATGCGACGCTCCATGCCCCGGCGACCAGCGGTGACCCATGGACCATCAGCGGCGATCCGACCGAGGCGGCGCTGCTCGCCCTCGCCGCCAAGCTCGAGGTGGACCCGCACGTGGTCGTGGCCGCATGCCCGCGCGTCGAAGAGCTGACGTTCGACCCCGAGCGACGACGGATGGCGACCATCCACACGGCCGGTGCGGCAGGTCTGGGTCGCCGTGAAGGGCGCCCTGGAGGCGATCGGACCACTCCTCGATGCGACCGAGGCCGACCTGTTGCGGCAGGCCGAGCGCGTCGCCGAGCGCTACGCCGTCGACGGGTACCGCGTGCTCGCGTTCGCGGAGCGCACGATCGACGACGTCCCCGCGCGGCTCGACGACGCCGAGCACGGCCTCCGCCTTCTGGGGATCGTCGGGATGGCAGACCCGCCGCGCGAGGCCTCGGCCCCGTCGATCGCGGCCTGCCGCGCGGCCGGCATCACGCCGATCATGATCACCGGCGATCACCCGCTGACGGGCAACGCCATCGCCCGGCGGATCGGCGTCCTGCGCGACGGCGGACGCAGCCTGACCGGCGCCGAGCTCGAGCAACTCGACGACGCCGCCCTCGACGCGATCGTGGCCGACGTGGCCGTGTACGCGCGCACCAACCCAGAACAGAAGCTCCGCATCGTGGACGCCTGGCGGCGCCGTGGGGCGGTCGTCGCGATGACAGGCGACGGCGTGAACGACGCCCCGGCGCTGCGGCGAGCCGACATCGGGGTCGCGATGGGCGTCACCGGGACCGAGGTCAGCAAGGAGGCGGCCGACATGGTCCTCGCCGACGACGACTTCGCGACGATCGTCGCCGCCGTCGAGGAAGGCCGCCGGATCTACGACAACATTCGGCGCTTCGTGCGCTACCTGTTGACCACGAACTCCGCCGAGATCTGGGTGATGACGCTCGCCCCGTTCCTCGGCCTCCCGTTCCCGCTGCTCGCGGTCCAGATCCTGTGGATCAACCTCGTCACCGATGGGCTGCCGGCCCTCGCCCTGGGCGTGGAGCCGACCGAGCGCGGCACGATGCACCGGCCGCCGCGGTCGCCCTCCGAGTCGCTCTTCGCTCGCGGCCTGTGGCAGCACACGATCTGGGTCGGGCTGCTGATGGCGTCCGTCGCCCTCGCGGTCCAGGCGTACGCCATCGGCCAGGGCTGGCCGTGGCAGACGATGATCTTCGCGACCCTCGCGCTCCTCCAGCTCGGGAATGCGCTGGCCATCCGGTCTGAGACGGACAGCCTGTTCCGGCTCGGCCTCCGATCGAATCTGCCGCTGACGCTCGCGGTGGCGGCCACCTTCGTCGTACAGATGGCCCTCATCTATGTCCCGGCCCTGCAGCCGATCTTCGGAACGGTCGCGCTGACCCTGCCCCAGCTGGCCTTGGTCCTGGTCGCCTCAACCCTCGGCTTCGCGGCCGTCGAGGTCGAGAAATGGGTCCGGCGCGAACGTCCGGACGGCGTCGGCCGGGCGCCGACCATGCGCAGGCGGGCGGAGCCCGAGCCGGGGAGGGTGACGGGCAGGTTGACATCGCCTCGAGACACGGCTACTGAGCGGCACCTCCGTCGAGTTGGCTCGAGGCAAGGTCACTCACGTGCTCCAAGCGACCCAGGACACGACAGGCGCGCAGGGTGACCCACTTGCTCGGCTGACCCTGACGCTCGATGTCAGCCCAGGTCTTGCCGTTGTAGGCGTACTCGTTCCGCCACCGACCGCGGTCATCCTGTTTCGCCAGCAGCCACGAGATGGCACCGGCCAGACGCGCGTCTCCGCCATAGCCCAGTTCGACCAGCGCCTCGAGGATCTGGAGGACGTCGGCCACGTAGCCCGAGGGGAATCCGAGCTTGAACCAGGAGCCGCTCGGCCGCGTGTTGCCCCAGCCCATCGGGTAGTCGGCCACGGCGGGATCGCGGCTCAGCAGGAATTCGGCCCCGGTTTCGATCGCGTGACTCACGAGGGGTGAGCGCTTCGATGGGGGAATGCGCGCCAGCCCGAGGAGGGCCTTGGTCGCGCCCCAGGCGCAGGGTTCCTTCTCGTTCGCGGCGCAGGCGAAACCTGGACCGCAGGTCCCGCTCGCGAGCCACCGCTCCATCCCCTCGCCGGTGATGGCTCGCGCCTCCCACTCGATGGCCCCCTGGACGCGCTGGTCCTCGAGCCGGCCGAACCCGATGAGCGCCCGCAGCAGGTTGCCATTCAGGCAATGGATGACCGCCGACGGCGGCGGTGGCGCGGACTCTGCCCGGCCCGACGCCCCGAACCCGCCCGTCGAAGCCAGGCTGTGCGCAAGGACGTACGTGCAGGCGGCCTGGATTCGCCCGTCGGTTGGATCGGCGCCAAGCTGGTCGAGAAAGATCAGCTGCCACACCGTTCCCCGGTACTTCGTGGCGTAGCCGGGGCCGGGCTTCTCCCAGTAGCCGTCCGGGTGCTGGGCGGCGAGGATCGCGGCGATAGGGTCGGTCGCCATCGCTGTCGCGCGGGCGTCGGCGGCCTCCGAATCGGCGTTCGACCGTCCGAGGAGATCGCGAAGCGCCAGGTGGCGGACTGCCGGCGTGTCTGGGTGGAGGAGCCACGGCAGCGGGTTGCCGCGCAGCTGCCGGCGCCAGTCCTCGCTCGCCCCATTGGGGTGTCGGTCCGTCTCGTCCTCTCGACGCGCGCTGAGCGGAGCGCTGGTGTTGTGTTGCGAAGCGTCCATTCGGCCACATCCTCTACCGTGCTCCGGTCGCTGGCACCAACCGACGCAGTACCTCCAGGTTCGATCTTCGACGTTCGATGGCAACCCATGGAAGAGCCGGCAGGCCCGTTCTCGCCGGTTCCCTGGCCCTGTCTCCACCTACCGCGTCACAGGCACGTGTGGGCTCGGCCGAGGATCGGGCCAGACCGCCACGCGCTTCGGGCGTCATGGCACTGCTCGGCTTCTCCGATCGAGGCAAGGATGACGATCGAGATGTGTTGCTCACGACGGGCGGCACGTATGCCGGTGCCCCGCGGCCGCTTGACCGTCATCCCCGAGTGGACGAGACCTGTCGGCAGCTGCCTGAAGGTCTCGCTTCGACGGAGAGGCGTAACGGCGAGCACGTGGCGCGACTCGGCTGACGGTCGTCGAAGGCATCCATGAGTCAGAGCGAGCCTCGATCGGACGGAGGGGACGGGACGGTCCGAAAGGAAGCGGATCCGCCAGGGGCCCTCGCACGCGTCATCGGCGTGTCGCCAGAGGCCGCGCTCCAGAACCTCCGCAGCACCAGGGCAGGGCTGTCCGCGGACGAGGCGGCCGCTCGCCTGAAGACGATCGGGCCCAATCAGCTCCCGCGCGCGCATGGCCCTGGCCTGGTCCGGCAGCTGCTCGACCAGTTGGTGCACTTCTTCGCCCTGATGCTCTGGGCGGCAGCCGGCCTTGCCGTCGTCGGTGGCATGCCCCAGCTGGCCGCTGCGATCGCGGTCGTGGTCGTCGTGAACGGGGTGTTCAGTTTTGCCCAGGAGTACCGGGCCGAGCGGGCCGTCCATGCGCTCTCCGCGCTCCTTCCCGAGACAGCCGTCGTCAGGCGGGCCGGGCACAAGCTCACCGTCCCGGCGGCCGAGCTCGTGCCGGGCGACGTCGTGCTGCTCCGCGAGGGTGACCGGATCTCGGCCGACGCGCGGGTCATCCGGTCATCCGGGCTGAAGGTCGACATGTCGACGCTCACCGGCGAGTCGAAGTCCGTCGAGCGCAGCGCCGCGCCACTGCCGGCGATCCGTGGGGACCCACTCGACTCATCGAATGTCGTCTTCGCCGGGACCTTCGTGACCTCCGGCTCCGGCCTCGCCGTTGTCGCCGCCACCGCCGGCGCGACCCGTCTCGGGGGTATCTCCCGCCTGACGGGACAGGTCGTGCGCCGGCCGACGCCGCTCCGAGTACAGCTCGACCGGGCCGTGTATCTGATCGCCGGCCTCGCCGTCCTCACGGGCGTCGTCTTCTTCGGGGTCGCGACCGCACTCGGGATGCCGGCCCACGACGGGTTCCTCTTCTCGGTGGGCGTCATCGTCGCCCTCGTTCCGGAGGGCCTGCTGCCCACGCTGAGCCTGTCGCTGGCGATGAGCGCCACCCGGATGGCCCGCCGTGGTGCGCTGGTCCGCCGGCTGGAGTCCGTCGAGACGCTCGGCTCAACGACGGTCATCTGCACCGACAAGACGGGGACCCTCACGACGAACCAGATGACGGCACGCTCGATCGTGCTGCCCGGTGTCGCGGGTCCATACGCCGCGACGGGGATCGGCTACGACCCCTCGGGCACGCTCGTCACGACTCAAGGTCGCCCGTTGGGCCCGGAGGCCGGGCCAAAGTCCGCCGCCTCCTCCACACCGCCGCGCTGTGTGGCGACGCGCGCGTCGAGAGGACGATGGTCGTTGGCGGTGCGTCGGCGATCCGACCGAGGGAGCGCTGCTGGTCCTGGCCAGAAAGGGTGGCGTCGAGCGACACGATGCCCAACGGACCGCACCGCGCGTCCGGGAGTTCCCGTTCGAGTCGGCTCGGCAGCGGATGAGCACCGTCCACATCCTGCCGAGCGGTGCGTATGAGGTGCTCACGAAGGGCTCGCCGGAGGCCGTCCTGCCGCTTTGCCGCGTCGCCCGTCTGAACGGATCGATCATCCCGCTCATCGAGGGCGAGGTGCGCGACATCCATGCCGAGGTCGACGCCCTGGCCGCACAGGGACTGCGGGTTCTGGCGATGGCCCGGCGCGAGATCACCGGGGTCCTCCCGGAGACTGCGGCCGACGCCGAGGCGGACATGGAGTTCCTCGGCCTCGTCGGGATGGCCGACCCGGTCCGACCCGAAGTGCCGGATGCCATCGGCCGCTGCCGGAAGGCGGGGATCCGGGTCGTCATGATCACGGGCGACCACCCAGCCACGGCGCTGTGGGTCGCCCGGGATGCGGGGCTGGACGCCGACCGGCCATGCTCGGGGCCGAGCTGCCCGACGGCCGACCAGCTCGCCGAGCTCCTGCGCTCAGCACGTCGTGCTCGCCCGCGTCGCCCCCGAAGAGAAGCTCCGCATCGCCCGGGCCCTCCAGGCACGCGGCGATGTGGTCGCGATGACCGGCGACGGCGTGAACGACGCGCCGGCGCTGCGGCAGGCCGACATCGGCATCGCCATGGGCAAGTCCGGCACCGACGTCGCCCGTGAGGCCGCCGACCTCGTGCTGCTTGACGACAACTTCGCCCACATCGTGGAGGCCGTCCAGGAGGGTCGGGCCGCGTTCGACAACATCCGGCGCTTCCTGACCTACCACCTGACCGACAACGTCGCCGAGCTCGCTCCGTTCGTCGTGTGGGCGCTGTCGGCGGGCACGATCCCGCTCATGATCTCGGTGCTCCAGGTGCTGGCCCTGGACATCGGCACCGATCTGCTGCCGGCGCTCGCCCTGGGCGGCGAGAAGGCAGAGCGCGCGGTCATGGATCGGCCGCCACGGCGGCGCACGGCGCGCCTGCTCGACCGCGCCGTGCTCGGCCGGGCCTTCGGCTTCCTCGGACCGGTCGAGGCGGTCGCTGTCGATGGCGCTCCTCCCACTCGGGGCCGCGCTCTTCTTCGGTTGGCCGGGGCAACCCCTGCCGACGTCGGGGAGCCAAAGGCGCTCCTGTCGACGATGGTCTTCGCCGCGATCGTCGTCATGCAGATGGCCAACGCCTTCGAGTGCCGGAGCAACCCGGCGTCCCTGTTGTCGATCGGGCCGCTCTCGAACCGGTTGCTCGTCGGCGCCGTGGTGGTTGAGGCCGTCGCCCTGCTCGCCTTCGTCTACCTGCCGCCCATCCATAGCGCTCTCGGGCAGGCGCCGCTCGGATCCACCCAATGGGCGCTCGTCCTCGTCACGCCGTGGATCTTCCTCGGAGCGGAGGAGCTGCGAAAGGCGGTCGTTCGAGTACGCGCCGATCGGGAGGTCGGCGCGGGGGCAATGGGCGTGGCTGGCTCCCGGGCCTAGCCTCGCCTCGTGATGATTGTGCCTCCTGACGTTCCCGCCGGACCCGAGCGTCGCCTCGGTCCGATCCTCATCTCGGTCGCGTCCACGTCAACCGTACGGACGAGCCGGGTGCCGGCCCGACCCTCGAGGACCGCCAGCGCCTCGCCGAGTGCTCCGATGGCGGCGGTATCCCCCGGTCCGCTGGACGAACTCGGACGCCGCCGTCACCTTGGGGCCCATCGACCCTGCGGCGAAGGTGCCGTCCGCTACGCCGTCGGTCGCACCGGCAAGCGTGAGTCGTCGGATCCTGACGCTATCCGGCAAACCCCAGCTGACGTGCACGGTGTCGACGTCGGTCAGGAGGAGCAGGGCGTCGGCATCGACGGCCTGGGCGAGCACGACCGCCGCGAGATCCTTGTCCACGACGGCCTCCACGCCGACGTAGACGCCGTCCGCCACGCGACTGACCGGGATGCCGCCGCCACCCGACGCGATGACGATCACGCCTGCGGCGACGAGAGCACGCACGTGGTCGCTTCGACAATCTCGAGCGGGCTCGGCGACGGGACCACCCGGCGCCAGCCGGTCCCGTCCCGCGCGATCGTCCACCCATGCTCGGAGACCAGCGATCGCGCGACCGTTTCCTCGTACATCGGGCCGACCGGCTTCGACGGCGTGGCGAACGCGGGATCTTCGGGGTCGACGACCGTCCGGGTCAGGAGCGGCGCGACCGGGCGCGGCCGCCCATCCAGCGCTAGCTGGGCCGTCAGCGCCTGCGCCAGCAGATACCCGATCTGGCCCTGCGATTGGCGACGAGCACGTCGAGCGGCGGCGGTGTACGAGGTCCCGAGCGGCGTCGGCCTCGATCGCCAGGTAGCCGACCTGCGGGCCATTGCCGTGGGTCAGCACGAGCTCGTGACCCGAAGCCACGAGCTGGCCGAGCGCTCGGGCGGCTCCGAGGAGGTTCTGCCGTTGGACAGCCGTCGACCCCTCCTCGCCGCGGTGGATGAGGGCATTGCCGCCGAGGGCGACGACAACGCGGGTCATTCGAGCCGCGCTCCCGAGAAGTCCCCGGTGAGGACGGCATACAGCAGCGCGGTCTCAGTGTGCAGGCGGTTCCCGGCCTGGCGCCAGACCCTCGACGCCGCGCCATCGATGACGTCGTCCGTGACCTCCTCACCGCGGTGCGCCGGAAGGCAGTGGAGGAAGATCGCCGCCTTCGAGGCGAGGCTCATGAGGCTGGCATCGACCGTGAAGCCGCGGAACGCTTCCCCGCGGGCGTCGACCTCGGCCTCCTGGCCCATCGACGTCCAGACGTCAGCGTAGACCGCCTCGACGCCTGACACAGCCTCCTGTGGATCGCCGGTCAGGATGATCGAGCCGCCGGTCACGAGCCCGCGCATTCGGGCCTTTGCGACGATCGCATCTGACGGCTCGTACCCCGGCGGCGTGGCGACCCGCAGCTCGAAGCCGGCCAGCCCGGCTGCCTCGATCAGCGAGTGGGCAACGTTGTCGCCATCGCCGATGAACGCGACCTGGATGTCGGCGTACGTGCCGAACTCCTCCTCGAGGGTCATGGCGTCGGCCAGCGCCTGACAGGGGTGGTGCTCGTGCGTCAGGGCGTTGATGACCGGGATCGAGGCCGCCGCCGCGAGTTCCTCGACTGACGTCTGGGCGAAGGTCCGGACCGTGATCGCGTCGAGATACAGGGACAGCGCCCGGGCCGTGTCCCCGATCGACTCGCCGCGCCCGAACTGGAGTTGTCCGGACGGAGGACGATCGGCAACATCCCGAGCATCCACGCCGCCGACTCCAGCTTACTAGAGTCCGGGTCGATGGCTTGTCGAAGATCATCCCAATCGACCGCCCGCGAGGCGGTTCCGGAAGGCCTCCGGAATCCTGCTTGAGCCGGCGAGTCAGATCGAGCAAGGGTCTCACCCCGCCGGGACCGAGCCCGTCGAGGGTAAGCAGATGGCGGGGTGCCGACGCCGTCGTTGGCGGCAGCGCGGCGATCGAAGGTGGTCATGGCATTCACGCTCCCACGGGCGCGGCGGCACCGGCCAGTGGACGATCGGCTCGATGATTTCTCAGCCAGCGGCGTGCCGCCGACCTGGACCAGGCCCTGTAGCGGACGCGGGCGATCGGCTTGTTCAGGTCGAGCAGGCGCGTCAGGTCGATCGGCGTAGCCCTGAGGACGAGGTCCGCGTCCCACCGCGTGGAGGGTCGCCTCGAGGTCTCCGACCCGAGCGGCGCCGTCGCCCATGGCGGGCACGAGCGGTTCGAGCGCCGGATACCGCGTAGCACGTCGCGGGAGCGAGCCGACGGCGCCGGTCGGGTTCGACGACCGGGCCGCCCCGAAGCGACGGGCGGCGACGACCCCGGCGCCGTACGCATGCCGCCATGGGTGAGGGTCGGTCCGTCCTCGACGACGACGACGCGCCGACCACGATCGGCGTACCCTCGAGCGTCAGGTCCGAGCGGGCGGTCAAATCTGGGCCTCCGGGTTGAACTCCTTGATCGCTCGCCGACGACGTCATCTGCCGCCGGCCGGCCGAGTCGACCTTGTTGATGATCACGACGTCCGCCATCCGCACGTTGGCTTCGCCGGGTGGAAGCGACGCTCGTCACCCGGCCGAAGCGGATCGGCGACGACGATGTTCAGGTCCGGGCGATAGAAGGGGAAGTCGTTGTTGCCGCCGTCCCACAGGATGACGTCGGCCTCCATCTCGGCCGCGCGCAGGATCGCCTCGTAGTCGACGCCGGCGTAGACGACCGCCCGGCGTCGAGATGCGGCTCGTACTCCTCGCGCTCCTCGATCGTCGTCTGGAAGCGCTCGAGGTCCTCGTAGGTCGCGATATCGCTGGACGCGCTGCGCGGCCAGGTCGCCGTAGGGCATCGGATGCCGGATGACGACCGGCGTCAGCCCCGCTCGGCGAGCAGCGCGGCGAGATAGCGGGTCGTCTGGCTCTTGCCGGCCCCGGTCCGGGTCGCGCCGACCGCCACGACCGGCCTTCGGCTCGAGCATCGTCCGCTCGGGCCCGAGCAGCTGAAGTCGGCGCCGGCCGCGAGCGACGCGCGATGCCGCGTGCATCACGGTCTCGTGGCTGACGTCGCTGTAGGCGAACACGACCGCGTCGACGTGCTCGTCCGGATGATCGCCTCGAGCTCCGCCTCGGGACGGATCGGGATCCCGTCGCGGTACGCGGGCCGGCCAGCTCCGGCGGGTAGCGCCGATCGGCGATGCCCGGGATCTGCGTCGCCGTGAACGCGACGACCTCGACGTCGGGTCGTCCGGAAGACGACGTTGAAGTCATGGAAGTCGCGACCCGCGGCGCCCATGATGACGACTCGTCTGGGATTCATGCGACCTCCTCTTGCGCGAACGCGGCAGACGCGCCGCCGACCTCCACTCTGAGCAAGCCACCCGGCAGACCGAAAGTGCCATTTGACATCGACAGGCGGGCCGGAAGGGCGCGTCCCGGTCGGGGAGATGCGTGCCGGGCCGTCGGCCTGTCGCCTTCGCGCCTCTCAGTTGCTTCCGGCGGGCGCGCGCGTGATCAGAACGGAGCAGGCGGCGTGGTGAAGGACGTTCCGCGCGACGCTTCCAAGGACGAGCCGCGCGAGGCCCGTGCGGCCGTGCGTGCCGAGCACGATCACGTCCGCCATGGCTTCCCCAGCGGCGTCGATGATCTCCGTGGCGGCGTCCCCGTTGCGCCGCTCAGCGACGGCTTCGAGACCGGCCGCACGCATCTCATCGGTCATCTCCCTGGCGAGGGCGTCGTGGGTGCGGCGCGACGCGTCCGCGGCCTCCAGGGACAGCGATAGCGTCTCGGGCGATCCGGGCGCCGGGAAGCCCGTCCACCACGGCACCTCTAGGTCGGCGACGCTCACGACGCGGACGGAAGACCGGGCGAAGATCGGCCACGCTCGAAGAAGATCGGCCGCGGCGTGGCGCAGCCCGATCGATCCCAGGCGAGAACGATCCGGCCGACGGCGTGCCGCGCACACGAGCACGGGGACGGGTGCGTGGTCAATCACCTCCGCCGAGACCGACCCGAGGAGCATGGACTCGATCATTCCGTGACCGCGGCTCCGACCACGATGACGTCGGCGCGCCAGTCCCTGGCCGCGTCGACGATGACGGTGGCCGGTCGACCTCGCAGGACCTCGGCGCTGACGTCGACTTCCGGCCGCGCAAGCCGGGCGCGGGCCTGCTCCACGCAGTCGAGCGCGACCTGCCAAAGCTTCGACTCGATCGATTGGTCTGGACGAGGAGTGACGGCGAGGGACCGCCGAACAACCCAGACCCTGTCTCGATCGCCTCGACGGCGCGAACGCTGGTTCCGGCCGGCAGGTCGAGGCCGGCGACGAGATCCACACCCAGCCCGGCAGACGGTGATCCGTCGGTGGCGACAAGGATTTGCATGGCGCTATCCCTTATGGCGTTCGCCGATCGGACGCGGTGCGCGCTTCTCCGAGATCCTTCGCGGCCAGACCGGCCGCGTTCCAGGCGGAACCGAAGCGGGTGTCGGGCCCCAGCGGTATGCGCCGAGTGTCCGTCGTCGGGGTTCCTCGCCACGGGCGCGTCGCAGGCGCGCGACGAGCTGCCCGCGGGTGCTGCGCGTGGCTGCCTCCGACGCGATCGCACGCCCACCTCGATCCTGACCGTCCCGTTCACGGATCAGGCGGGCGAGGTGTTCGTGCACGGTCCCCGGACCCACGACGAGCAGGTCGTCCTCGTCCGGCAGAACGTCCGCGACGGTGTCGAGGAACCGCGCGAGGTGCTCGAGGCGAGCGGCTCACGAGCCGTCTTGGGAGGGCCGCCGCCGTGGCAACCGCCCGGGTCGTGGCGGACGTGTCCCGTCGCCCGATGATGCGGCGGGACGTCGGATTGATCCGTTCCAACACCGGTGCCCCTTCGATCCAGCGAACGACGATGGCCTCGCGCGCATCGATCCAGACGAGGGTGAGCTCGCGCGCGCGTGGCCCGTCCGTTGCCCGTGGCTCACGGCCTGAACCTCCTTCATGAGCGGGCCCAGGCCGGGCGGTCGTCGGCGTCGACCGCGAGATCGGCGTAGTGGACGTGGGCAGCGCGTTCCCACGCGGCCCGATCGACGCGGACGCTGTAGCGATGGGTACCCGCGTTGAAGCTGATCTCCGCGTCATCCCCGACGGCGTAGTCGGTGTACATCGGTAGCCCGAACACTGCGCCGACGGCCGGCATCGCGCCGACCTCGCATCCCGACGCCAGCTCCGCCAGCTCCGCTTCCGTCAGGAGCCTCACATCGCGCGCACCGAGGACGCCGCGTGCCTTGTGCAGGTCGACGCGATCCGGTGCGTCGACGACGAACAGGGCCTTCCGCCCATCATCGGCCGCGACACCAACCACCTTTGCGAAGGTCGAGCGTCCACGCCTTCGGCGCGAGCCGTGCTGGTGGCTGTGAACACCTCCGTGTGCTCGTGGACTTCATGATCCACCCCGTGCTCGCGGAGCCATTGGAGAAGTCCCGCGTGCGGACGGCCGACCGATGGTGCATCCATGGCAATCGCCTCCTGCGTTCGTCCAGCGTGGACGCCATGGCGGGCGTGCGCATCGGCCGTTGGACGCAGCTCCGGGGCCGGATGGCATGAACGCAAACGATCGCGGAAGCCTTCACGCGATCCGTCCGTATGGGCCTCAACAATCGGGACGGCCGGCACTGGTCGGCGTCGTCCGAGTGACCGACAGTCGGAGAGCGCCGGGGCGTATGCCGCGCTGGGAGTGGCACGTCGGACGCAAGCCAGGAGGATTCACGATGACTCTGATGCGTCGTCACTCACCGTTGGCGGATGTCGTGACGGTTCGAGATGTGATGGAGCGGCTGTTCGACGAGCAATTCCTGCAGCCGATCTGGCGGTGGGACAGTGAGCGCGAGGCCACGCCGGCGCTCGATCTGTTCACGACACAGGAGGCCGTAATCGCCAAGATCGCCCTCCCGGGCGTCAAGCCCGAGGACGTCGATGTCACGATCGCCGACGACATTGTCACGATCCACGGCTCCTACCAGGAGGAGAAGGAGACGACCGAGGCCGGCTACGTCCACAAGGAGCTCAGCCGCGGATCGTTCAGCCGGACCATCGCCGTTCCCACGGCAGTCAAGGCGGAGGCAGCGACGGCATCCTTCAAGGACGGCCTGCTCACCCTCACCCTGCCGAAGACCGAGGAGGTAGAGCCGAAACGCGTAAAGGTCGAGGTCAGCAGCTAGGTGCCCAGTCGACACAAGCACAAGAGAAGCGGGATCCCGACGGATCCAGCCTGTTTCGTCCCCCGCGGTCACTGGGACACGAACGACCCGGAGCGATCGCTTCCCCCCTGCCATTGACGCTGTCGCTGGCATGCCGACCGTTGATGCGATCTCCGGTGGCTCGGCGATCGGACCTCTCCGGGTCAAGATCTATGATGTGCGATCCCCGTGGGTTCCGGTAGGGCCGAACGGCCGCTTCTGCGGGCCCGTCGACGGAGCCGCTGCCGCCTCTACAGCCTCGCAGCCGGCGCTGAACGCCGCAAGGTTCGCCTCGATCAACGCCGGCTTGTGTGTACCGACGACGTCGATGAGCGCCTGTCGTACGGAGTCCGCGCTGACGAACGGCCGCCGGCCGACGAGTCCGCCGAGCGCGACGACGCTGACGAACCGATCGTCGCCGGCCGCCCGAGCGAGCTCGGAGCATGGGAGCGCCACGACCTCGATATCCGTCCGTCGGGGCTCCGCCTCGATGAGCGAGGTGTTGACGATGAGCAGCCCGCCGGCGACGAGCAGCGGCTCGAACTTCGCGAGCGACGGCGGGTTGAGGGCGACGACGCTGTCGGCGCTGTCGACGATCGGCGAGCCGATCGGGTGGTCGGCGATGATGACCGTGCACGATGCCGTCCCGCCGCGCATCTCGGGCCCGTAGGACGGCATCCACGACACCGTCCGGCCCTCGATGACCGCGGCCTGGGCGAGGACGTGACCGGCGAACAGCAGCCCCTGCCCGCCGAACCCACCGAAGATCGTCGCGTGCTGCATCGTCAGTCCCTGCCGGGGACGCTGCGGTCCTTCGGCCGGTCGACGAGGACACCGAGCGGATACGTCTGGACGACGTCGTGGGCGAGGTGCTCCATCGACTCGGTCGGCGTCATCCCCCAGCCGACGGGGCAGGTCGAGAGGATCTCGACGATCGACAGCCCGCCACCGGTCAGCTGGACCTCGAACGCCCGTCGCAGCATCGCCTTCGTCCGGCCGATCCATTGCGGGTCGGCGATCGAGCCTCGGGCGGCGTACGACACGCCGGGGAGCAGCGCGAGCATCTCGGTGATCGGGATCGGGTAGCCGGCTGTCGACGCCTCGCGCCCGCCGGGGCTCGACGTCGTCCGCTGGCCGAGCAGCGTCGTCGGGGCCATCTGGCCGCCGGTCATGCCGTAGATGCCGTTGTTGACGAAGACCACGCTGATCCGCTCGCCGCGGGCCGCTGCATGGACGATCTCGGCCGTCCCGATCGCGGCGAGGTCGCCGTCGCCCTGGTAGGTGAAGACGAAGGCGTCCGGCCGGACCCGGCGGACGCCGGTCGCGACCGCGGGCGCGCGGCCGTGCGGCGCCTCGACGAAGTCGACCGCCAGGTAGTCGTAGGCGAAGACGCTGCAGCCGACCGAGGCGACCCCGATGGTCGTGGGGCCCAGATGCATCTCGTCGAGCAGCTCCGCGACGAGGCGGTGGATGATGCCGTGGCCGCAGCCCGGGCAGTAGTGCGTCGACGTGTCGGCCAGCAGGTCGGGCCGGCGGTAGATGACGCGTCTCGGATCAGCTGTCATGGTCGCCATCCGATCACCGCCCGCGGGGCCGCGGGGCCGTCAGCGCCCACGCGCGACGCAGGGCATCGACGACCTCGCCCGGCGTCGGGACCATGCCGCCCGTCCGGCCGTGGAAGAAGACCGGCGTCCGCCCCTCGACGGCCAACCGGACGTCCTCGACCATCTGCCCCGCCGACATCTCGACGACGACGATGGCCCGCACCCCGGGAGCGATCGTCGACAGCGCGGTTCGCGGGGAACGGCCACAGGCTGATCGGTCGGAAGAGGCCGGCACGCAGGCCCTGATCGCGCGCTCGTTCGATCGCCGTTCGCGCGACACGCGCCGCGGTCCCGTAGGCGACGATGACGATCTCGGCGTCCTCGAGGTGCTCGCCGGCCCAGCGGACCTCTCGCTCGGCGATCGTGGCGAACTTCGCCTGCAGCCGCCGGTTGTGCGCCTCGAGGTCCTCCGGCCGGAGGTGGAGCGAGCGGACGACCCGGGGCGGTCGAGCGGCGGCCCCGGTGAGCTCCCAGCCACCCGGTCTCTCGGGCGGGCATCCGGTAGACGGGGACGACCGGCTCCATCGCCTGGCCCATCACGCCGTCGGCGAGGATCATCACCGGCGTCCGGTAGCGTTCGGCGATCTCGAAGGCGTCGGCCACGAGCCGACGGCCTCGGCGATCGACGACGGCGCCAGCACGGGCACGCGGTAGTCGCCGTGGCCATGGCCCTTCGTCGCCTGGAAGTAGTCGGATTGCGACGGGCCGATGCTGCCGAGCCCGGGTCCGCCACGCATGACGTTGATGAGCACCATCGGCAGCTCGGAGCCGGCCAGGTAGCTCATCCCCTCGGCCATGAGGCTGATGCCGGGGCTCGACGACGACACGAGGACCCGCGCACCGGTCGCCGCGGCGCCGAGGGCCATGTTGATCGCGCCGAGCTCGCTCTCGGCCTGCACGAAGACCCGTCCCAGCTCCGGCATCCGCCGGGCCATCCACTCGAGCAGCTCGGCCTGGGGCGTGATCGGGTAGCCGAAGTAGGCGTCGCAGCCGGCCTGGATGGCCGCCTCGGCCATCGCCTCGTTGCCCTTCATCAGGACCGGGCGGACGATCTCGTCCGCGCCACGAGCGTTGTTCGGTGCCTTCGCGACGGTGGCCATGTCAGCTCGACCTCGGCCGCGCGAACACGGCGAACACCGTGTCCGGGCAGATCCGGGCGCACAGGGCGCAGCTCGTGCAGGCCGCGGCGTCAGTCAGCCCAACCGGGTGATAACCGAGCGCATTCACGATCGAAGTGTCGAGTTCGAGAACGCCCTTGGGGCAGACGTCCACGCAGAGGCCGCAGCCCTTGCACCGGTCGACGGCGATGTCGAGCGGCTCAAAGTGCGTCCAGTGCGATCATGCCCGACCAGGTCGGCCGGACGGCGATCGCCATCGGCTACCTCCGATCGAACGCTAGGCTGGGCGCCAAGGGGCCGCGAGTGCCGAACGACGCATTCGCACGTGCCGTTCGGCGCTCGGCCGCTCGGCCTGCAAGTTCAATCGACGCTGAGGAACGTCCCGACCGCCGCGCTGCGCCGGCCGCAACCCCCGCCACGAGCACGAGCCGGATCCCATCCCGCTCATGTGCGCGCCTTCATCGACCGCCAATCACGCGGCGAGCATTCGAACGCGATCGACCAGGTCCTCGGTGGAGACAGGCCCAGCGGGCTCCACGTCCACCAATCGATCGGGCCGCTGGAACATCGCGACGTACTCGCGCTCCAGGGCCAGACGAACCGAGCTGGGACCCAGGATAAGCACTCGCTCGCGGTCACCGATCACCCGGACGATTTGGGCCAGGTACAGCGGTTCGGGTAGCGACCCACGGCTGATCTCGCACGTCGAGACGCGCGCATCGCCACTCATCGCCACCACGATCGCCTGACGTCCGTTGAGCCAGACGACCGCGCTTGGGGCCGTTTGCGGAACTGGAGCGGGTTCGAGAGTCGGCGTGTCAGTCATCGGTCGAGCCTCCGGAAGGCAACGATATGCCTCGCGCTCGTGCGGGGACACTGCCGATCGGCCCGGCCGAGCGTGTCACATGGCGCAAAGTCCCTCGGGGTTCCCGGTCGCCTTCAGGACGCGACAGGCACCCAGCGTCAGCCACTTGCTCGGCTGCCCGTGGCGTTCGATGTCGCCGGATCGCCGGCAGGTTTCCCGCGCCCACCGCGATTCCCACGAGTGCCAGCCCGACGAGTCCATTCCGGACGGCGGCCAGGAGGGTCGGATCGTCGAACAGCTTGACGACGCGTCCGTTCAGGTAGACCGAGAACCCGCTGATGACGGCGGTGGCGAGGGCCAGGGCGATGCCCCAGCCGATCGTGTGCGGAACGCGCATGTCAGGGGTTCCTTCGTGGGCTCCTGCTGATCGGCAGGTCCGTCGTCAGTGGTTCTGTCTCCTCTTCGAGGGCCGCGTCGATCAGCTCTCGAGCTGCGGCGGCCTCGGCGTTGGTGATACGGGTGAGGACGTTGCCGAGACCGACAAGGACCTCGTCACCGACGCGCAAGTTGGGAACGACCAGGTTCGCGACAAGCCGGTTCCGGCCGTCGATCTCGACGAGGACCTCGTTGTCGAACCGGGCAAGGACCGTTGCCGGCTGTGTCAGCCACACGTCGCACCTCCGATCGCCTCGAGCCGCCGCGGGATCGCGCGTTGGTAACCGGCCAGGCCCCTGTCGGACCGCCGGGCTGATGACATCGCCGAGCTCGAACCCTTCCCCGGCGATCCCGAGGAACGTCTTGCCGCCTTCGCATAGGAGCGCGATGAGCCGGCCGAGGTCGTCGCGACGGGGAACGCACTTGCCTCGACCGCGGCTACCACGCCGGTTCCTCGGCGCGCCCGAACACGTCGAGGAGCTGGAGGCGGGTCGCCTCGAGACGGACAATGCCGAGGTGGGTCGTCCGGCTGCCCTCCCGGAGGATGACGTCGCCGGGTTCCCCCGTCCGCACGTGGCAGAGCCGCGCGAGCCGCCGCCGCTCGGGGTGGCCCAGGCCAGGGGTGAGCGGCGTCGCCCGCAGGACCTCCATGGCATCGGTGGTCTCCATGGCCCGAGCCTAGACAGGGCGGCGGAGCGCGGACGAGGGCCGTTGGTCGGCCACTTGGGGGCCGTCGGTCCCGCTCGGCTGGGCCAGCACGGATGGGCGAGGGGCCGGATGGCACATCCGCGAACGACCCTCGGCTCTTGGAGACGACCGAGTGCTCCGGGACGATCGCGCTGATGCCGTTCGCGTCCCGCATCAGTTCGCCTCGCAACGGGCAGCGGCAGCGCGAAAGGAGCCAACGATGGATCGCAGGCGCGAGACCGGTCGCGAGCGGGGTGCCGTGGCCGGCGTTGTCCTCGTCATCGCAGGAGGGCTCGTGCTGGCGGCACGCCAGGGCGGCGTCGAACTCGGCAACCTCGTCGATGACGGCGGCTGGCCGCTGTTCGTCATCGTCCCTGGTGTCGCGTTGCTCGCGGCTGCGTTCGTGCCGAAGCCGCCCGATGGCCTCGGCTTCGCCGTCGCCGGCTCGGTCGTCACCACCGTTGGACTGCTTCTCCTGTACCAGGAGACCACCGAGAACTGGGAGAGCTGGGCGTATGCCTGGGCCCTGATTCCGATGGCTGCCGGCATCGGGATCAGCGGCTACGGTCTCCTGACCGGCCACCGCGACATCGCCGGAACCGGCATGCGCCTCGCGGCGGTTGCCGGCGTCCTCTTCCTCGTCGGCGCCTGGTACTTCAATGCGATCTTCGAGACGGGCCGGACCCCCATCGACATCGCCGCGTGGTGGCCCGTCGTGGTGATCGGTATCGGGGCGCTCGTCCTCGGCCGCGCCGTGCTCATGCCAGCTGCGCCATCGCGGACTTCGTCCGCCGACGCGTCGACCAGTGGAGGTGATCGACCATGACCGCCATGTCAGGCCTCGACCAGACAGCTGACGCTCCCGAGACCCCCAGCGCACCGGCCGTAGAGCGCCGTTTCCTGCGCTCGCGCAGGAACCGCGTGCTGGCCGGCGTGTGTGGCGGGATCGCGGAGTACTACGGCTCCGACGTCACCGCGGTGCGCATCCTGGCGGTGGTGATCGCGGTGTTCACGGGAATCCTGCCGCTCCTGTTCGTGTACCTCATTGCGGCGGTCCTGGTTCCCGACCAACTCGACGGGACGGCCCCGACGGCCGGTTCAACCGCCGGCATTGGGGCACCGACTCGGGGTGCCGGTCTCGTGATTGGGGTGTTCCTCATCGCGATTGGCGTCCTCGCGCTAGCGAACGAGGTCTTGCTCGTCGACTGGGACGTCCTGTGGCCGTTCGCGCTGGTCGCCCTCGGAGGCGGCCTGATTGTCGTGGCCTCACGGCGATGATGGAGTACCAGGCGCCGCGGTCGGCACACCAGGTGCTCGTCATCGGGGCCGGTTCGAGCGGTGCCGCGATCGCCCACGACCTGAGCCTGCGCGGCGTCGACGTCACGGTCGTCGAGCGCGGCGAGGTGGCCTCGGGAACGACCGGGCGAAACCACGGGCTCCTCCATTCCGGCGCCCGTTACGCGGTCAAGGACCCGGAATTGGCGACCGAGTGCATCGTCGAGCGGGACATCCTGGCGCGGATCGCGCCGGAGGTCCTCGAACTGAACGGCGGGCTGTTCGTCGCCGTGGACGATGCCGGACTCGCTTATCGCGAGCCATTCCTCGAGGCATGCGCACGCGCCGGGATCCCGACCCGAACCCTCACGACGAGCGAGGTTCGCGCGCTCGAGCCGGCCCTGACCGGGGACGTGCTGGGCGGCGTCGAGGTGCCAGACGGCGTCTTCGATCCGTGGCACCTGTGCCTGGCCTTCCTCGCCACGGCGCGCGCGAACGGGGCCACGGTCCGGCCCTTCGTCGAGGTCGAGGAGCTCGTCATGAGGGGCCACGCCGTCGAGGGCGCCGTCGCTCGTGATGGGCGAACGGGGGGTCGTGTCCTGCTGGAGGCGGACGTGATCGTGAACGCAACCGGCCCGTGGTCGGGTGAGCTGGCGGCGATGGCTGGGGTCGACGTCCCGGTCGTCCCGACGGCCGGCGTCATGGTCGCCGTGGGTGGTCGCTTCGTCGACCGCGTCGTCAACCGCCTCGACCAGCCGTCCGACGGCGATATCGTGCTGCCACAGCGCCAGACGGTTGTCATCGGGACGTCGTCGTGGGCGGTCGACGACCCCGATCGTGTCACGATCCCGCGGGAGCACGTCGGCCTGATGTTCGAGCGCGGTGGCCAGCTCGTGCCCGCCGTCCGGGATCGGGCCGCGCGTGCGGTCTTCGCGGCCTCGCGACCGCTGATCGGCCGACGTGGCGACGCTTCCGGAGGCCGCGACCTGTCCCGGACCTTCGAATGCTTCGATCACGCCGCGGACGGGCTCGAGGGGTTCGTCACGATCAGCGGCGGCAAGACGACCACCGCCCGGGCCATGGCCGAGGCGACGTCCGACGTCGTCTGCGCAAAGCTCGGCGTCACCGCGGCGTGTCGGACCCGCGAGGTTCCGCTCCGCTCGTACCGGCAGTACTACGATGCCTGACCGACTCCGACTGCGGCTGTGGCGGACGGCCCGGAAGGGTCGGAGCCGGGCCGGGTACGAGCAGGTCGAAGTACCCGTGGAGCGGGCGACCGACTCGGTCCTCGACGTGATCGAGCGGGCCTGGTCCGAATCGGATCCCACGCTCGCCTTTCGCCACGCCTGCCATCACGGATCGTGCGGGACCTGCACGGTTCGCGTCGACGGGCGCGAGCGACTGCCGTGCATCACCCCGCTCGCCGACGTCTGGGACGGGCGGGCCGTGCTCACCATCGAGCCCCTGCGGGGTGTTCCGCTGATCGCCGACCTGGCGATCGATCCGACGGAGCAGATCAACCGGATGGCCGTCGTTGGGTTCCCGTACGTCCGCGCCGTGGAGGCCGAAATCCGCTTCGCGGCCGGCGCAACCAACGGCGCGCCGGATGGCGACGTGGGAGCCGCCGAACGCTTCGAGGACTGTCTCGAATGCCTCGCCTGCGTCTCGGCGTGCCCAGTCGCGTCCGGTGCGCCGGAGTACCTCGGTCCGGCCGTGCTCGCGGCCGCCCAACGCGTGCTGGAGGAGCCGCGCCACCAGGACGTCGACCGCATCCTCGACCTCGTCGACTCGGATCACGGGATCTGGCAGTGCCGGTCGGCATGGGCCTGCAGCGCGGTCTGTCCCGACGACGTCGATCCGGCAGCCCGCATCATGGACCTCCGTCGCCGGGTGCTGACGGGTCGCAGACCGACGAATGGCGCGACGATGGAGCCGGTCGCCACGGGGGTGGCCCGATGACGGCGAGCGAGCTGCCAACGCTCAGGGTGTCATTCGTCCGCAGGCTCGCGTACTGGCTCGAGCCACGCTGGCGCGATCCGGGCTGGCTGGCGTTCGCGCTGAACCGGCTGACCGGCCACATCCTGATCCTGTACCTCATCCTGCACATGGTCGTCCTGAGCCAGTTGCTCGATGGGGCGAATGGCTGGGATCGGCTGCTGGGCCTATTCGGATCACGCCCGTTCCTCGTCGGCGACACGCTGCTCATCGCCGCGGTCGTCTTCCACGGGCTCAACGGACTCCGCGTCGCTGCGCTCACGTTCGGCATCGGAGCGCGCCACACCACGCTGCTCATCCTGCTCGTGCTTGGCGCCACCACGACTGTGACCGCCCTCGCGGGCTGGGCGATCCTCACGTGACCAGTCCGCAGCCGGCGCGCCGGTTCCTCGGTCGACCCGACCAGGCATACCCCGGATTCGTTCCGGACGGCGCCGCGCCGGCCGACGCTCGAACCCGACCGCGACCGCGAAGCCGCTCGGCCGCCTCGCGACTGTGGCTCATCCAGGCTCTGACGGGCGCCCTCCTGATCGTGTTTCTGGGCATCCACCTCGTTGCGCAGCATCTGCTCGCGCCCGGGGGACTGCGCGACTACGAGGCGGTCGTCGCGTACCTCCGCGAACCGCTTGCGCTGGTGGCCGAGCTCGGGCTGCTCCTCTCCGTGATCGTCCATGCCTGCCTCGGGATGCGCTCGGCACTTGTCGATGTCGTGTCCGACGGAGCCCGGCTGCGAATCGCCTCGGTCGCCATCGGGACCGCGGGAGTGTTCGTCGCGGTCTACGCAATCTGGATGACTGCGTCCGTCATCTCGTGAAGCGGTTCGGTCCGATCGGCATGGCATGGCCACATCGAATGGCAGATGTGTCGTCGTCGGGCCAGGGACCACGCTTGCGATCAGATTCCGATCCGTATGGGAGACGACCGATGACGGTCAGCAGCGAATGGACTGCGGAGCGCGCCTTCGTGGAGCACGAGCATCGCGAGCTCGTGCCGGGACTCAACCGGATCCACGACGTGGCCTGCTCGGTCGGCAGCATCCCGACCGCGGACCTCGGTCGCGACCTCCGGGAAGTCATGGCATGGGTCGATGGCGTGCTCCGACCGCACGCGGCATGGGAGGAGAACTGGCTGTATCCCGAGCTGGACGAGCGCGCCGGAACGCCATGGGCGACCCGTCTCCTCCAATTCGAGCATCAGCAGATCCGGGCGATGACGGCCCGCGTCGCCGAGGACCACGCGCATCTGCTCGAGTTCGGGCATGGAAGCAGCGATGCACCTTCGATCCGATGTCACCTGTTTGGGCTCGAGGCACTGCTGCGCGCGCACGTCGAGCGCGAGGAGCGATTCGTCCTGCCACTCCTCGACGAGGCGCGCGGACGGCCGGGAGTGCGCTGATGCCGCCCTCCCGAGCGATCGTCCCTCCGGGACAGCCGATCGACCCGGCGAGCGCGAGCGCGCTGCTGGCGAACTGGGGCTTTCTCGCCGAACCTGACCTGCCCGACTGTCCTGGGCCCGCCTGGCTCCTCGTGGCGATCCGGGCCGTCCCGACCCTCCGCCATTTCGACCCGGAGCTCGTTGAGTTCTGGGTGAGCGAGCAGGGCCGCGGGCGCCATGCGTCGATCACCTACGCGACGCCGATGCCGCTCGAACGACCGTTCTCGTGGGGACTCATCCGAGTCGTGGACCGGCTCAAGGTGTCGAACGAGTACCTCACGTTCGGCGGCAACCTTGTCGCGGACACCGTAGAGGACGTCGTCGTCGCAGCCTTCACGTCGCCTGCGCCGCTGCTTCGGCGCGGGGGTCACTCGCAGGTGTGGGACCCGCCCGCCGAATGGCTCGGCGCGTTCTTCGGTCGCCTGCTTGTGGCGGTCGATTACGAACCGGGCTTCGAGGCGCTTGTCGCGGCCGCTGAGCCCCTCGCTCGCTACGCCGCATTCGTCGCCGACTGCACGGCACGCTACCGGGCGAGCATTTTCCGGCGCCTGGACCAACCCGCCATGTGGGCGCTGTCAGAGGCCGAGGAACGTCGGCTTCAGCGCGAGCATCCCGAAGCGTGGGCGGCGGGTGACCAGCTGCTTGCAGCGAGCCGCCTCGCTGCGTGACCGGTGGCACGTCCAGTCCGGGCCATCACACCCTCTCACCGTCCAGGTCGGGGCGCTAGCGTGACCGACAGTCAGTGACCGACTTCGAGGTGCAGCGATGATCGACGAGCGAAGCGCCGATAGGATCGTGGTGATCGAGCGGCTCCTGACAACCTCCTATGCGCGTGACCGCGTCGCCGAGGCGCTCTACGAGATCCTGCTCGACGGGCTGACCTGCAGCCCGTGCGACCTGCCGGCCACCAACGATCGGGAGTGGATCCGCGGAGCATTGGCAGTCCCGATCCAGGAGACGACCTCTGCGACCCTGCGGGCGCTTGTCTGGGAGATGGCCCGCGCCCTCCAAGACGCCCCGGACGGATTGCTCGATCGACTTGATCGATCGCACCGCCGAAGCGAGTTCGGCTGGGAGTAGTCGGGCGGTCGTTCAGCCGTCAGCGTAGAGCGCGACATAGTCGCTCGCCGCAAGAACGCCCACGGGCCGCCCGTCGTCGTCGATCGCCACCACGCGGTGGATGCGGTTGTCGCGCATGAGCCTGGCGGCCTCGACGAGCGACGAGCCGAGGCTTGTGGTGACCGCCGGCGACGTCATCAGCTCGCCCACGCGGAGGCCGGTCGGGCGTCGCCGCAGGAGGAACGCCAGCGACGCGCTGCCGTCATCGAGGATGTCGGTTCGGCTGATGACGCCGACCAGCCGCTCGAAGCCATCGACCACCGGCAGCCCGCTGATGCGCCGATCGCGCATCAGCCGTTCCGCCTCCTCGAGGGGCGCATCGGAGCGGATCACGACCGGATCGAGCGTCATGATGTCGGCGACGGTGAGGGTCGTCGCGCCGGTCAGTCGTCCGCTCATCTCGATGCTCCTCATTGTGGTAAGCGCAGTCCCGCGGAGTCGATCGGCGGGCTGCGGGCGGTGGAGGCGTGGCGATTCGTGTCATGCCCCGATCGTCGGACCGAACCCGCAGAAGCCTTAGTGCCGAGCGACCTCAATCGTGCGGGACCTTCGACCCCCCGAGTCCCGGGCGGAGGAGCCGCTCGGCGTCGACTCAGGCCCCAGGCGATCAGCGGCCCGCAGCCGGCGGCCAGATCGGCGGCTGGTCGAGCACATCGAAGCGGTCCCAGTCGTCGCGGATCGGCGTGAACACGTCGATCACGACGGCACCGTCCGGGCCGGTGACGACCGAGTGGGGCACGTCCCCGAGGATCCGCCACGTCCCGCCCGGACCCAGCTCGCGCTCCTCGTCGCCGCAGCGGAAGAGCACCCGTCCCTGGATAACCATCCCGTTCTGCTCGTTGGGGTGGCGATGCTCGGGCACGATCGCATTCGGGGCCAGCTCGACGACCGCGAGCGTGATCCGCTCCCCCTGGACCCGGCGGGCGATCACGCCTTCCCAGACGTGGATCGGCGGGTGGTCGATGAGATCGACGAGGTTGGACGACACGAACTACCCTCCGCCCTGCACGGTGACGACCCCGCTAGGCTAGCGCGTGCCATGCCGAACGTTCGCTTTGCGTACGACCCCGACGTGGCCGCCCGCTTCCCCTCGGTCGCCGGTGGTGTCGTCCATGCCGAAGGGGTATCGAACGGCCCGTCGCCGGCCGCACTCGTCGCGGCGTTCGAGGCGGAGCAGCAGGAGGCCCTGGCCAGGATCGGGGAAACGCCACTCTCCGAGTTGCCGACGCTCGCCGCGTGGCGTCGCGCGTTCCGTGCCTTCGGCGTCGACCCGACCGCGTACCGCTCGGCCGCCGAGGCGCTCCTGCGCCGCCTCACCAAGCAGGGCTCGATCCCGTCGATCAACGCGCTCGTCGACATCGGCAACCTCGTCGCGATCCGCTATGGCCTGCCGGTCGCGATGTTCGACCAGCGCACGGTCACCGGCGGGACGACCGTGCGTTTCGCTGCCGGGACGGAGTCGTTCACGGACCTCGGCTCCGGGTGACCGCGAGACCCCGGCCCAGGGCGAGGTCATCTTCATCGACGACGCCGGCCTGGTGAGCGCGCGGCGCTGGTGCTGGCGGCAATCAGCCGAGAGCGCGTCGGGTCCCGACACCACCGAGGTGCTCGTCACCGTCGAAGGACACCACGACGGCGCCGAGGCGGACGTCGCGGCGGCAGTGGCCGAACTCGCAGCATTGCTCCGAACCTACGCCGCGCCGAGCGCGGCGACGTCGGGTGTCGTAACCGCCCAATCGCCCACCTTCAGCGGCCTCGGGAGCTAGGTCAGGCGCGTTTGGGCCATCCGCCCTCGCCACGAGGCCCTGGATGTCATTTCCTCCCATCGGCGGCTGCCTCATTGGCCGTCGCGAGCCGCTGCCTAGCGTTGACTCGAGGTGACCGAACCCGGTTAGGCGAGGAGTACGAATTGTTATTCCCTTGCGATGTACCCGGTTCGAGCGTGAGGCCGAGGGGAGAAGGAGGCCCGCATGCCGGCCAGGACCGAGAAGCAGCGCAAGTTCATGGGTGCCGAGCTCCAGCGCAAGCGGGAGGGCAAGAAGACCCGGACCGGGATGAGCGAGAAGGAGCTCGAGAAGATGGCGAGCAAGCCGAAGTCGAAGAAGAGCTGATCGAACGCCCGCGGGCGTCAACCCAGGGCGTCGACCAGCTCACTGAGATCGGCCACGATGGCCGCCGCCCCGGCGCCGCGAAGCGCCACCTCGTCAACGACCGACCCCGCCGTGACCGCGATCGGGACCATCCCCGCCGCGACAGCGGCGACCATGTCCCAGGTGGCATCGCCGACGTACCAGCAATGCCCCGGCTCGACGCCGAGTTGTTCGGCCGCCTCGAGCAGGAGATCCGGTTCGGGCTTCGCGTGCTCGACGTGACTCGCATCGACGATGCGTGGCTCCTGCATCAGGCCGAGCGCAGCGACCGAGGTAGTCACCTGTTCCTTCCGGCTCGACGTGGCGATCGCCCAGTCGATCCCGCGAGCGTCGAGCGTCTCGACCAGCTCGCGCACCCCGGGGAGTGCCCACGGCGACCGGTTCAGTCCCTCGTACCGCTCGCCGGAGTCCCGATCGATCCGATCCGCTGACTCGTCGTCGAGCGCTATGCCGGCGAGCGCCGCGATCTCGCGGGCCAGCCGCCGACCATCGACCCCGATCAGCGGTGCCAGCCGCTCGCGCGTCGTCGGGAAGCCGGCCGCGGCAAGCGCCTCGAGCCAGGCCTCGATGCGAGTTTCCACGGTGTCGACGAGCGTGCCGTCGAGGTCGAACAGGACGGCGCGCGGGCGCGGCAACGCGAGGTCGGGCATCTCCGGAACACTACAGGACGAATGCTGCGATCGAGCCGAGGACGACCGCGCCGACCCACAGCGTGCCGACGACGATAGCGACCACCCGCCAGCGGGCGATCAGCAGCGCGCCCGAGATGGCGCCGATGCTCGTGCCCGCGCCGGTGATGAGGAACGCCATCGCCGCGCCCTCGCTCATGCCTCCCTGCACGAACGACGCCACCAGCGGCAGGCTCGCCTCCGAGCTGAAGTAGAACGGCAGGCCGAGCGTTGCCGCGAAGACGATCGAGGATGGTCCGGAATCACCGAGCAGCGTTGTCAGCCAGTCCGTGGGGATGAGTTCGACGGCCGTGTAGCCGACGATCGTGAACCCGAGGAACAGTGCGATCATCCGCGGCCCCAGGGTGAGGACCTGGTCGGCGAACGTGCGCACCCGCCAGCGATCGTCGTCGGCGAACTCGCTGACGTGGGCGGCGCCCGGCCCCACGCCGGCCGCGACGGGCAGGGCCCGCGCCGGGGCGGCGACCGCCGTGCGGAATCGCGCCTGGTGGTCGAGCAGACCCGCGCGTTCGGCGGCGAATGCAACCGCTCCGCCTGCGAATCCAAGGACGACGGAGGCCGCCACGAAGAACCAGGCGAACGGCCAGCCGAAGAACCCGGCTGACAGGAGCAGCTCATCCGGCGACGTGAGGGGTGAAGCCACCATGAAGGCTACGACCGGTGCCCACGGGACGTCGGTCGCCAGCATGGACAGCACGACGGCGGTCGTGCCGCACGAGCAGAAGGGAGTCGCGACGGCCGCAGCCACCGACCCGCTGACGGCAGCCCCGGTCCGTCGGCGGAACAGCGCCGCCAGGCGATCCGTGCCGACGTACACCTTGAGGATGGCGGCGCTGATGATTCCGAGGACCACATATGGCCACGTATGCATGACCGTGACGGCCACGTCCTCGGCGACTGCACTAATGAGTTCGATGCCAACCAACGTCCGGCCTCCCGAGTGAGCGGGACGCCCCATCAGCTTAGGCTATATATCGATATCTGTCAATATATGACCCGGCAGCGAACTCGGCCTACTCGGTCGATGCGCCGCAGACCTCGTTCCAGCGTTCGATCACCGGGGCCTCGCGTTCCCAGCCGAGGAGCGAGATCGTCGCCGTCGACAGGGCGAGCATCCCGCCTGCCTCGGGCTCGCGGCCGAGCCAGCGAGCGGCCAGGACCCGCAGCAGGTGGCCGTGGGAGAAGATCAGCACGTCGCCGTCAACCGTCCCCACCCGCTGGATGATGCGGTCGGCCCGCGCCGCGACCTGGTCGATTGACTCGCCCCCGGACCACGGCCCGCGCCAGATCGTCCAGTCCGGGTACTTCTCGCGGATCTCGTCGGTCTTGCGTCCCTCGAAGTCGCCGTAGTCCCACTCGCTGAGGTCCTCGTCAACGACCATGACGTTGCCGAAGCCGGCGAGCCGCGCCGTGTCGGCGGCCCGCGACCTGGGACTCGTGAGGACCAGCCCGAATGAGCGTCCGCGGAGCCGCTCGCCGAGTGCCACTGCCTGCTCCCGGCCGGTCTCCGTCAAGGGCATGTCCGTGCGGCCCGTGTGCCGGCCGCTGCGAGACCACTCGGTTTCCCCGTGACGGGCCAGCCAAAGCTGGCGCTCGACCGGTTCCGGGCTGGCCGCGCGACCGGTGTCGGTCACGCCGGCCGGAGCTCCGTGTCGGGCCGGGCCGTCTCCTCGGGCGTCGCGATGAAGAACTCGCGCGGCGTCCAGCGGAAGATCGGGGCGAGCAGCAGTGCCGGGACCTGCGCGATCCGCGTGTTGTACTGGAAGACCTGGTCGTTGTAGAGCTCGCGGCGGTCGGCGATCTGGCCCTCGATCCGCTCGATCTCGTCTTGCAGGTCGAGGACGTTGCCCTGCGACTGGATGTTCGGGTATTGCTCGACGACGGCGAACAGCGAGCGCACTGCCGACGTCGTCGCGTCCGACACCGCCGCCTGGGCGGGGATCGGTTCGGTGGGGGAGTAGGCGGCGCGGGCGCGCGTCACGTCCACCAGCACGTCCTGCTCGAACTGCATCAGGCCGCGCACCGCCGACACGAGTGCCGGCAGCATGTCGTGACGCTGCTTCAGCGCCACGTCGATGTTCGCCCACGCCTTGTCGATCCGCAGCCGCAGGGCGACGACGGCGTTGTAGGTCTCGAACGCGAGGAAGGCGAGCACGACGACGAGGACTCCGATCGAGAAGAGCGCGACTGCCTCGCCGGGACTCATGGACCGACCCCCGGCGTCAGGCTGAAGGCAAGCACGATCGCCGAGCCGATCGCCAGCAGCGCACCCAGCAACCCCATCACGAACGTATCGCGATACCGACCGGCCGCGACCGCCGGTTCACCGAACGACACCAGGAGCGGCATGCCGGGTCCGGCGGCGATCACGAGTTGCTCGGACGGGATGTCGAACGTCCTCGCGATCCGCGACGCCGTGTCGGGTGTTGCCAGCGCCGGTCGGTGGGCCAACGGGTCGAGCTCCGGCTCGCGGACGGGCGAGCCGATGCCGAACCCGGGGATCGCAGCGTTGCCCCAGGCGAGCGCCGGGTCGGTCAGCAGGATCCCGGCTTCGCGCGCCTCGGCGATGTTCATCATCACCTCCGGGTCGTCGGCGGGCAGGACCCCGCCACCCCCGATATCGGCCTCCGACGGGTCAGCGAGCGCCCCGAACGGCAGCGCCCGCCCGACGATCGTCACGGTGTCGCCCGGTTCGATGCGCGCCTCGATGTACTGGTGGCTGCCGCGATCCGCCCCGTACAACGGCGAGGCGGCGTCGAGCGGCAGGTCCGGCGTCAGCAGGTCGGCGATCAGCGCTTCGCGGTCGGGCTCGGCCGGCTGGTATGGAGAGCCGGTGCGGATGCGGAGACCGGCTGGCGACCCGTCGTTGCGCGACGCGCGTTCGTCGAAGCGGGCCGGCACGTCCCACTGCGCGCTGCGCGGGAACACCCGGACGTCGCCGGTCGCATCGCGAATGCGGAATCCGGTGGCCCGCTCCTCGTCGTGGACCGTCGTGTCCGAGTCGCCGCTCGTGTCCTTCACCCTGGCGCGGTAGTAGACGCAGGGGACGCTCTGCAGCGTCGAGGTCAGGAGCATCTCGGCCGGTTCGACGACGCCGCTCAGGCGGACCTCGCCGGCGGCCAGCGAGACGATGCGCGACGTGGAGACGTCGCTGATCCGCGATGCCGTTCGATAGCCACCGAACCCCCGCCAGAGGATCACAAGCCCGGCGAGGATCCCGGCGGCCGCCAGGATCGCAACCTGCGGAGGAAGGCCATCCATACGTGCATCGTACGGGACACCGGGAGCGCCGATTCGCGTTCAGTCCGCCTGTTGGGCGCAGCCGTCCTCCGGGTTCAGCGCGATGTTCCCCAGGTTCGCCTCGGCCTCGAGATCGATCTGGGTGGACGCGTCCGCATAGCCCGGCGACTCCCACGAGTCGTCGTCCTGGACCAGCCCGGCATCCCCGAAATTGTTCGAGCCGAGGCCGCCCCCGGTCTGGATGCGGACGCCCGCGTCGGCCGGCATGCAGATCTCGAGCGAGCCGGCGTTCACCTGCAGGCGGCCGGTCAGGGAGACGTCGGGGAGCGTCACCGACGCCGAGCCGGCGTTGGTCTGGACGTCGACGGATTCGAGCGCCGCGGCGTCGCCGAGTTCCGCGACGATGGCCCCGAAGTTCACCTGGATGTCGACGTCGGTGAGCGTCGGCGGCGCCGAGCTGGACCGTCGCGTCCCCGGCGTTGAGCTGGACGCGGATGCCGAGCGCGACGTCCTGCGGGAGCGTGACGTTCCAGTTCTCGCCCTTCGAAACGGGCACGAACGACCGATCGGCACCGCGAATTCGGAGCGAGCTGCCGTCCGCGGCGACGTCGGGCGCGACCTCGCCGTCACCGCTTCCTGCGAACGTCCACGTCGAACCATCGGCGCCGGTGACCGCCAGCTGACCGCAGTTGAACTCGATGTCGACGTCTGCGGGACCATCGAACGCACCGGTCTGCTCGTCGTACGCGGTGGAGCCGAGCTCGTTGCCGCATACGCCACCCGGGAAGCCGGCGATCCCGATCGCCAGCACGGCCCCGAGCATCAGGCCGAAGGTTCCGGCGACGAGCACGCTCCCGAGAACCTCGAACGGCGTGCGCGTGAGCACGAGGCCCACGCCGATGCCGATCAGGACCAGCGGCCAGAGGTTCCACCAGCCTGCGATCTGGGAGGCCGACAGCCAGCCGGCGCGCAGCGCCAGCGGGATCAGCCCGGCCACGATGAGGAAGACGCCCCACGAAAGCAGACCGCGGTTGATGTGCATCGGCCAGGCGATCCCCGTGCGATCAGTACCGCCCGAGCGTACACGTTCCGCCGTCCGTGGCACGGGCCGAACGTCACGTCCTTGCAACGGTCATGGACCGGCCCGCATCGCGCTGGTCACGGCCTCGCCCCAGCATGGTGGACCGAAGCGGAGGTATTCCCCCGATGACTGATTTCGGACGAGAAACGGAGATCGTGGAGACGCGCACCACCGATCCGTATGTCCCGGCTGCTTCGGCCTCGGGACGGAGCGTGAGCGAGCGGATCGTCGAGCCCGCAGCCCCAGGGCCCGTGACCCTTGCCTCGCGCATCGTCACGTTCGCGTTCGGCATCCTGCAGGCGCTGCTGATCCTGCGGATCATCCTGCTGCTGCTCGTGGCCAACCCCGGCAACGACATCGTGTCGTTCATCCTCGGCGTGACCGACCCCTTCGTCGAGCCGTTCATCGGCATGTTCGACCTGAACCGCGTGACCGGCGACGAGGGCCAGGTCCTCGACGTGGCCGCGATCGTGGCGTTGATCGGCTGGACGCTGCTCGAGGCGGTCATCCTCGCCGGGCTGCGGATCTTCAGCCGGAACACCGCCGAAGCCTGACACCGCGAGCCCACGCGCTAACGACGACCGGGTCGGCGACCCGGTCGTCGTCGTGACACGGCCGGTGATGCCCGTGTGCTAGCCTCGGCGGCACCGGGGATCCGCCCGGCAGGAGGGGTCCTGCATGCGCCTCAGCGACTGGCGCTCCGTCGCGCCGCACGCCGATTCCGTCTCGGACAAGGTCGTCTCGACGATCGAGCCCGTCCTGGTAGGGCTGGGCGCGGAGCCCGATCCGCACTGCTGGTTCGGGTGGGGCGACGACCCGGCGGTCCGCTACACGATTCTCGCGCTCGCGGACACGGGCCTCGTCCTGTGCAGCGTTCGGGTGATGGTCCCCCAGGAGGGACCGCGTGCGGCGGGCAAGCTGATCCGCTGGAGTCGGGTCCAGGTCGGCGAGCTGGGCGTCGAGCGGCAGGGCGGCCATACGGTCGTCAACTTCCAGGTGGAGGGCCAGCTCCTCCGCGGCGTCGACGACGACGTGGCCCGGGTGACCGAGTTCGCGCTCGACGTCTTTGCCGGCCTCGACGGGCGGCCGTTTCCATCCCGCGCAGGTGCGCCAACGGCATCGGGGGCCGGGTCGCGCCGCTCCTCTTCGTGAGCGACGCCGAACGTCCAGAGCTGCCGGGAGCGGACGTCCACCCGGTCCGGCGCACGATGCGCTACTGGCTCGTTCGTGCCGCGACATGGGCCGTCATGCGGGCCGTGTTCCGGATCGAGCTCGTCGGTCGCCGGAACCTTCCGAAGGGACCCGCCGTGTACTGCTTCAACCACATGAACTGGATCGATCCGTTCATGTTGATGGCCGTGCTGCCAATCCAGCCCCGGCTGTATTTCTTCGGCCCGAAGGAAGAGGAGATGAACGTCGGGGGCCGCAATCGGCTGATGTCGTGGAGCGGGGCCACCATCCCGTACAAGCCGGGCAAGAACGACCTGCTCGAGGCGACGCGGCGCACCAGCCTGGTGTTCAAGGCGGGCGGCGTGCTCGGGATCGCCGCGGAAGGTCGCATCCACGCGCGGGAGGCCGACCTCCTGCCGCTCAACGAGGGAGCCGCGTTCTTCGCCATGCGGTCCGGCGTCCCCCTGGTGCCGGTCGCCATCCGGGGCACGAGCTGGCTCTCGTTCGGCCGGCGGGTCCGGGTCGAGGTGGGGGAGCCGGTCCCTCTCAGCGGCCGCCCGAACCGCGAGGCCGTCGAGGCCGCCACGAGGGCCACCTGGCAGGCGCTCCACGGCCTCGTCGACGACGCACCGGAGCTCCCGGTCCCGGGACGCTTCGGCCGCTGGCTGACCGAGTTGTTCAACGAATGGCCCGAGGGTTCCCGCGAGGCGACGCTCGCCGTGACTGCCGGTGGCCGGATCCCGCTGGCTCCCGTGCCGGATCCGGGCGGGGTCGAGGGCTGACCTCTGGCATACTCGGGTCCGTGGAAGCGACCGGGCTGTCGACCAGCAAGAATGAATACCGCGCGAGGCTCGCCGAGCAGAGCGATGACCAGATCGACGCCTGGGCAGCCGAGCTCATGCGCGATGTCGTGATCCGCCGTGGCGTGATCAAGGTCATCAAGGACTTCCGCAAGGCGGCCAGACTGGACGAACGAGGTTTCGAACGCGTGTTCGCTTCCGGTGGTGGCCCGCCCGCCGTGATCGGGCGGGACGCGAAAGGTCGCCTCATGGTCCCGGCGGTCACGCTGTTCGCGCTCCCGCCCGGCATCCGGTCCCAGGTCCCGGACGGCCGGGAACGGCTGATCGAGTACCTCGTCGAGAACTTCGAGGAGATCGTCTACGTCTAGGGCCGGCTAGGCCCGTGGCGTCCCGCGCCGACGTCGTCCTCGGGCACGTCCGCCTGACGCATCCGTTCCCGTCGCTGCTCGACGGGCTCGTCGCGGCGGCTGCCGCCCTGGCGGCGGGCGGGGAGGCGGTCGTGGCCGTCCGACTCGGCCTGTCGATGGTCCTCCTGCAGGCGTCGGTGGGCGCCCTCAACGACGTGGTCGACGCCCCGAGCGACGCTGGACGCAAGCCCGGGAAGCCGATCCCGGCGGGGCTGGTCCGGCCAGTCGTGGCGAAGTGGATCGCGCTGTTGGCCGGGCTGACCGGGCTGCTCCTGGCGGTCCCGTCGGGCTGGGCGACGGTGGGACTCGCGGTCGTGCTGCTCGGCCTCGGCTACGGCTACGACCTGTGGTTCAAGGGCACGGCCTGGTCGTGGCTCCCGTTCGCGCTGGCGATCCCGCTCTTTCCGACCTACGGCTGGCTCGGGGCGGCCGGTTCGCTGCCACCGATCTGGGCGGTCCTGCTCCCGACCGCGATGCTCGCCGGAGCGGCCCTCGCGGTCGCAAACGCGCTTGTCGACGTGGAGCGGGACCGCGCGGCGGGCCTCGCCTCGGTCGCGATCCGCCTCGGGCGCGACCGGGCCGCGCTCGTGAACATCGGGCTCCTCGGCGTCGTGTGGGTCCTCGCCGTTGTGACCCTGGGCCTGGCCGGCCAGCTCGTTCCGTGGGGACTCGCCGCGCTGGGTGGGGGAACGGTGGCGCTCGCCGGATGGCGGCTCCTCCGGCGGGACGAACCCTCGACCAGGGAGCGCGGCTGGGAGGCCGAGGCGGTTGGCGTCGCAGTGCTCGCCGGCGGCTGGCTTGCCGCCATGGCGGCCGCGGGGCTCACGGCCGCCGGTTAGCGGGCGGGCCTGGTCCCTGAGCACGACGAAGCCGGCGCGCTCGGCGCCGGCTTCGGTCTTCGCCGGGATGATCCGCGCTAGTCGGCGCTGCGGACCATCGCGATCGCATTCTCCAGCTTGAGCTTGTTGATCATCAGGTACTTCGCGAGGTTGGCCCGGTCGGTCTCCGGCAGCGAGCCGACCAGGTCCGGCGACCGAAGGACGCCGACCAGGTCCTCGATGGCTTCGGCCAGCTGGTGGCGGGCGTTGACCAGCGAGTCATCGGTCAGCTCGACCTCCGACTGCGGAGCCGTCCATTCCTCCTCGTCAGGCCCGTCCGCGGCAATGTCCGCAGCGTCATCGGGGACGAAGGCGGCTTCGGTATTGAGGTCCCGCGGCCGCGCCCGGCGACCCTCGATCTTCTCGCGCAGCTTGATCAGCGTCAGCTGTCCCGCCGCGACCTGGTCGGCGAGCCGTCGGCGCTTCTTGGGGTCGTCGACCTTCATCAACTCGTAGGCGTGGGACAGCGTGTCTTTGCGCAAGGACACCAGCTGCCGGATCTCGTCGGGCGCGTCGGCAAGGCGCAACCGGTTCTCGAGATAGCCCTTGTCCTTGCCGAGCTTGTCGGCGAGCTTGCGGATGCTGTACCCATGGTCGCGAACCATGCGGTCGTACATCGCGGCCTCGTCGAGCGGTGAGATGTCCTCGCGCTGCAGGTTCTCGATGATGGCGATCTCGAGCGCGGTGTCGTCGTCGATGTCCTCGATGAGGGCTGGGATCGAATCGACGCCGGCGAGCTTCGACGCGCGCCAGCGCCGTTCCCCGGCGATCAGCTGGAAGCGGTTCCCTTCGAGCGGCCGGACGAGGATCGGCTGGAGGACGCCGTGTTCGCGGATCGACGCCGACAGCTCCAGGAGGGTCTCCTCGTTGAACGCGAGGCGCGGCTGCTCGGGGTTCGGCTCGATCTTGTCGAGCGGGATGATTCGGACGCCGACACTCCGCGTCGTCTGTATCCTGGGAGAGGAGGCTGAAGATCGCCGGTGAAAGCTCGCGCTCCTCCGAGAGTCGACGGGCGGCAGCGGCACGGAAGTCAGTTCTGGCCAAGGTCGATCACCTCCCGGGCGAGTGCGCGGTAGGTCTGCGCCGCGACGCTGGATCCTGCGTACGCCGTGATCGGGCGCCCGACGAGTGGCGCCTCGCCGAGCTTAACGGTTTGGCGGACGATGCTATTGAACACGTGGTGGTCGCCGACGACTCTCAGCTCGTCGAGCATGTCCTTCGCGAGGTTCGTGCGACCGTCGAAGAATGTCGGCAGCAGCCCGAGGATCCGCAGATCGCGATTGAGCTTCATGCGGATCGCGTTGATGACCTTCACGAGATTGTTGAGGCCCTTCATCGCGTAGTACTGCGTTTGGACCGGGATGATCACGCCCTGCGCTGCAACCAGGCCGTTGACCGTCAGCAGGCCGAGGTTCGGCGGGCAGTCGATGATGACGTAGTCGTAGCCGTCGGTCTGACCTTCGAGTACTTCGCGCAGGATCTGCTCGCGGCCGAGCGCGGTGAACAACTCGCCCTCCGTGGACGCGAGGTCGATGTGGGCCGGCGCGACGTCGATGCCGGCGATCTCGGTCGGGAGCACGATGTCCGCGATCGTCGATTGGCCGTCGGTGAGCACGTCGGCCATCGACCGCTCGACGGTGTTCAAGTTGATGCCGAGTCCCGCAGTCAGATTCGCCTGCGGGTCCATGTCGATGCACAGGACGCGGTACCCGTCCTCGGCAAGCGCACCGGCGAGGTTGATCGCCGTCGTCGTCTTGCCGACGCCGCCCTTCTGGTTCGCGATCGCGATCACGTTGGACACCGGGGCATCACCTCGAATCGGTACAGGGGCAGGCGGTGAGGGAGAATCCTGACGGAACCCCATGCTAGCCCGGGCCACGGTGGATGGGCACCCGGTTATCCACACGGAAATGCGGTTGTTCACCGAATCTGTGGATATCCAGCGGCCCGACTGTGGGTCGTGAGGACGATCTCGCGTGCGATGATGCGGACCGTCTTTGCGCAAGGACAGCGGGAGGGTCCGGCTTGGCAACGAACGAGGAGCGGCTCGACCGCCTTGAGCGCATTCGCGCGGAGGCGCTGCTCGGTGGCGGGCCGGCGCGCATCGAACGCCAGCATGCGATGGGCAAGCTCACGGCGCGTGAGCGGCTCGAGCTGTTGCTCGATCCCGGGTCATTCGTTGAGCTCGACGCGTTGGTGACGCATCGCTCCAGCGACTTCGGTCTCGGGGAGCAGCGCGTCCTCGGTGATGGTGTGGTCACCGGACACGGGAAGATCGACGGCCGGCTTGTCTTCGTGTTCAGCCAGGACTTCACGGTATTCGGCGGATCGCTGTCTGAGGCGTACGCCGAAAAGATCTGCAAGATCATGGATCTCGCGATGAAGGTTGGCGCGCCGGTCATCGGGCTCAACGATTCCGGTGGCGCACGAATCCAGGAAGGCGTCGTTTCGCTCGGCGGCTACGCCGACATCTTCCTGCGCAACGTCCTCGCCTCGGGCGTGATCCCACAACTCTCGATCGTCATGGGTCCGTGTGCCGGCGGCGCTGTGTACTCGCCCGCGATGACCGACTTCACGATCATGGTCGAGGGAACGAGCTACATGTTCGTGACCGGGCCGAACGTCGTGAAGACCGTGACCCACGAAGAAGTGGACGCGGAGTTTCTTGGCGGCGCGACAACGCACACGACGAAGTCCGGCGTCGCGCATCTCGCCGCCGAGGATGAGGGAACGGCACTCGATGAAGCGCGCCGGCTTCTGAGCTACCTCCCGCAGAACAACCTCGCGCGATCCGCCGTCGGCATCGACGTCGGATCCGGTGGACCGGATGGACCCCGCCCTCGACACGATCGTGCCGGACGATCCGCGCCGGCCCTACGACATGCACGACGTGATCTCGCGGGTGGTTGATGACGGCGCGTTCCTCGAGATCCAACCGGGCTGGGCCGCGAACATCATCGTCGGCTTCGCCCGGCTCGGCGGTCGGAGCGTCGGCATCGTCGCGCAACAGCCGGCGGTCCTCGCCGGCGCGCTCGACATCGACGCGTCGGTCAAGGCCGCGCGGTTTGTCCGGACGTGCGACTGCTTCAACGTGCCGCTCGTCACGTTCGTCGACGTCCCGGGTTTCCTGCCCGGCGTCGGGCAGGAACACGGCGGCATCATCAAGCACGGTGCCAAGCTGCTGTACGCCTACTGCGAGGCGACCGTCCCGAAGCTCACGGTCATCACGCGCAAGGCCTACGGCGGCGCGTATGACGTCATGAGCAGCAAGCACATCCGCGGCGACATGAACTTCGCCTGGCCGTCGGCGGAGATCGCGGTCATGGGCGCCGAGGGCGCGGTGAGCATCATCTTCAAGGACGAGATCGCCGCGGCCTCCAGATCCGGTGGCGGAACGCGAGCGGCTCGTGGCCGACTACGAGGCGCAGTTCGCCAACCCGTACATCGCCGCGGCGCGCGGCTATGTCGACGACGTGATCCGCCCGTCGGAAACGCGGCCGCGACTGATCCGTGCCCTCGAGGCGATGGCCGACAAGCGCGACACCAACCCCCGAAAGAAGCATGGCAACATCCCGCTCTAGGCCGGCCGGCGTCGCGTCTTTGCGCAAAGACGCGGCCCGCGGAGTGGGGGAGCCGGAGCTGCCGTTCCGTCGTGTCCTCATCGCAAACCGTGGCGAGATCGCGGTGCGCATCATCCGCGCCTGCCACGAACTCGGCATCGAGGCGATCGCCATCTACAGCGACGCCGATGCCGAGGCGTTGCACACCCGGCTGGCCGACGTGGCGATCCGCATCGGGCCACCCGCGCCCAACGAGAGCTACCTGCGGATCGACGGGATCGTCGATGCCGCGCTGGCCAGCCGGGGCCGATGCCGTCCACCCCGGCTACGGGTTCCTCGCCGAGCGGGCAGCGTTCGCACGCGCCGTCGAGGCGGCGGGGATCGTGTTCGTCGGCCCGTCGCCGGACGCGATCGACGCGCTGGGGGACAAGCTGCATGCCCGCCGGCTTGCCCGATCGGTGGACGTCCCGGTCGTCCCGGGCACGCTCGAGCCGGCTCGCCGTCGAGCGACCCGGACCGATGGTCGCCGCGATCGTGGCCGAGGCGGAGAGCGATCGGCTTCCCGCTTGCTGGTCAAGGCAGCGGCCGGCGGCGGCGGACGCGGGATGCGTCGGGTCGCGATCGCCGAGGAGCTGCCCGCCGCCCTCGCAGCGGGCTCGGCCGAGGCGACGTCGGCGTTCGGCGACGGCGCGGTCTACCTCGAGCGGGAGATCCTGCCGGCGCGCCACATCGAGGTGCAGCTGCTGGGCGATGCCAGCGGCCGCGTGGTGGCGATCGGCGAGCGCGACTGCTCCATCCAGCGCCGCCACCAGAAGCTCGTCGAGGAGGCGCCGGCTCCCGGGTTGACCGTCGGCGGAGCGGCGGGAGTTGCACGCCATGGCGATCCGCCTCGGCGAGGCGGCCGGTCTGCAGAACGCGGCCACGGCCGAGTTCCTGCGCGGGCCGGACGGCGGCTTCGCCTTCCTCGAGGTCAACACGCGCCTCCAGGTCGAGCATGGCGTGACCGAGCTGGTCACCGGCCTGGATCTCGTCCGGGAACAGCTCCGGCTGGCTGCCGGACTGCCGCTGTCCGAGGCCGCGCTGGTCGCCGCCGAACGAGCGGCGGAGCCCGCTGGGCACGCGATCGAGGTCCGCATCGCTGCCGAGAACCCGGCCGTCAACTTCACCCCGACGCCGGGCCGGATCACGCTGTGGACGATGCCGGCCGGGCCGGGGGTCCGGGTCGACAGCGGGGTCGGTCAGGGCGATCGGGTCGCGCCCGAGTACGACAACCTGATCGCGAAGCTCATGGTCCACGCCGGGGACCGGGATGCCGCGATCGACCGCCTCCGCCGTGCGCTCGACGAGACCGAGATCGGGGGCGTCCAGACGACCCTGCCGTTCCATCGCTTCGTCGCCCGGGACGAGAGCTTCCGGGATGGTGCCGTGTCCACCGGGTGGGTGGGCGAGCACTACGACGGACCGGCTGAACTCCGGCGCGCCCTCCGCGTGGCCAAGCTCGCAGCGGGCCTGGAGGCCGCCGAGGGGCGCGGCAACCCCGCGCACGCGCCCACCGGTGCACGGTCCATCCGGGCCCGGTCCCGGCGAGGACGGTCGTTGGCGCGCGGCCGGGCGAGCCGATGCCATGGACCGGTGGCCGGCATGACGGCGGACGCGGTCCGCGTTTCGTCGCCCGGTTGCGACCCCGCCGTTGGCGCAGACCCGCTCGTGGTCGAGCCGGGTTCGTCGGAGGCCCGGCTCGAGTGGACGGCTCCGGATGCGGCTGTCCTGGTCGAAGGCGCCACCAGGACACGCGTGCGCTTCGTGCGGGCCGGCGGCCGCCGGGAGCTGCTCGTGGACGGCTGGCGCCTCGACGTGGCGGTCGAGTCCGAGCGGCGGGCTGCCCTCCGCGAAAAGGCGCGCCGCGGCGGCGGGGTGGCGGCACTCGGCGGCCCGACCGAGGTCCGTGCGATCATCCCGGGGCGTGTCGTGTCGGTCTCGGTGGTGCCCGGGGACGAGGTCGTCGCGGGTCAGCAGCTCCTCGTCGTGGAGGCCATGAAGATGCAGAACGAGCTCCGGGCGCCACGGCCCGGAACCGTCACCAGCGTGGCCGTGGGCGAGGGCCGGACGATCGAGGTCGGCGACATGCTCCTGGTCCTCGCGTGAGCGACCGACCGAACCGGCCCGTCGGGGAGGGGGCGGATGAGGGCCGCGACCGCTGGCGGGCGACCCTCAAGGCGAAGGCCGCGGCCGCGACGCCGGAGCGGCGCGAGCGCTTCGAGACCTCGTCGGGGATCGAGATCCGCGACCTGTACACGCCCGCCGACACGGCCGGGCTGGACGAGGATCGCGACCTGGGTCGGCCCGGCGAGTACCCGTTCACCCGGGGTGTCCAGCCGACGATGTACCGCAGCCGGCTGTGGACGATGCGCCAGTACGCCGGGTTCGCCACCGCCGAGGAAACCAACCGGCGGTTCCGCTATCTCCTCGAGCAGGGCCAGACCGGCCTGTCGGTCGCCTTCGACCTGCCGACCCAGATGGGCTACGACTCCGACGCGCCGCAGGCGGATGGGGAGGTGGGCCGCGTCGGCGTCCCGATCGACAGCCTCGACGACATGGCCACGCTCCTCGACGGGCTGCCGCTCGGCGAGGTCAGCACGTCGATGACGATCAACTCGACGGCGCCCATCCTGCTGGCGCTCTATGTCGCCGCTGCGGAAGCGCAGGGGGTGCCACGCGAGCGCATCAGCGGCACGACCCAGAACGACATCCTCAAGGAGTACATCGCCCGCGGGACGTACATCTACCCGCCGCGCCAGTCGATGCGGCTCGTGACCGACGTCTTCGAGTTCTGCGCCCGGGAGCTTCCGCGCTGGAACACGATCTCGATCAGCGGCTACCACATGCGCGAGGCAGGAGCGACCGCGGCCCAGGAGCTCGCCTTCACGATGGCCAACGCGATCGCCTACGTGGAGGCGGCCGTCGAGCGCGGCCTGGACGTCGACGACTTCGCCGGACGCCTGTCGTTCTTCTTCGCCGCCTGGAGCGAGCTGTTCGAGGAGGTCGCCAAGTTCCGGGCCGCGCGCCGCCTGTGGGCCACGATCATGCGCGAGCGCTTCGGCGCATCGAACGTCCGTTCGATGATGTGCCGCTTCCACGTCCAGACCGCCGGCTCGAGCCTGACCGCGCAGTCGGTCGACAACAACGTCGTCCGGACCACGGTCCAGGCCCTCTCGGCGATCCTCGGCGGCGCGCAGAGCCTCCATACGAACTCGCGGGACGAGGCCCTCGCGCTGCCCACCGAGGAGGCGGCCCGGCTCGCGCTCCGGACCCAGCAGATCCTCGCCTTCGAGTCGGGCGTCACCGAGACCCCGGATCCACTCGCGGGCTCGTGGTACGTCGAGTCGCTCACGAACGAGCTCGAAGCCGCAGCGTGGAGCTACCTCGAGGAGATCGAGGCGATGGGCGGCACGCTCGTGGCGATCGAGCGTGGCTTCCAGCAACGCGAGATCCAGGAGTCGGCCTATCGCGTGCAGCAGGCGGTCGAGGCCGGTGACCAGGTCGTCGTCGGCGTCAATCGCTACCGCGACGAGGCGACCGCCACGCCGCCGATCCAGCGGATCGACCCGGAGGGAGAACGCCGCCAGGTCGAGCGGGTGCGGCGGGTCCGCGCCGAGCGGGACGAGGCCGGCTGGCGGACCGCGCTGGACGCGCTCGAGGCGACTGCGTCAGGGGATGGCAACCTGGTCCCCGCGATCATCGACGCGGTCCGGGCGCGTGCGACGGTCGGCGAGATCAGTGACCGGCTCCGCGTGGCGTGGGGCGAGCACCGCGAGCTGATCACCGTCTGACGGTCCGCGGCGGCCCCGGCGGCGCCGTCGAGCGCGCCTGGACCGCCGGCCCCAATGGGATCCGCCAGCGGCGATGCCAGCGATCCGTGCCGCTCTCGGCGATGACCTCGATCGCGCGGATGCGCTCGCGGAACGGCGGATACGCGCGGACCGACCGTGCGACCCGGCCCAGGACGCGCTCGGCGCCGAGCCCAAGCGTGAGGTGCGGGACGATCTCGTCGTGAGCGCCACCGTAGGGCGGGTAATCCGGGAACGCGCCGGCGAAGAGCTCGGTCAGGGCGACGAACGGTTCGGCGGGTTCGGGCGCCAGCCAGACCACACCCGGGAACCGCCCGGTTCGCTCGAAGCCCACGTCGAACGGCCGGACGCTGCGCGTCAGGTGGGCGATCCGCCGCCGCACGGCCGGCGTCAACTCGGCGCTCGGCAGGAACGGAAACAGCACGGTGACGTGCGCCGGTACCCCGAGCGGTGCCATGGGATCGTGGCGCTGGCGCAGCTCCTCGAGTTCCGGCGGCAGCCGGATTCGCACGACGACGCCGCTCCTGCCGCTCATGGCGGGCTAGTCTAGGGGCGTCCGCATGGAGGAAACCCCGTGACTTCGCCCGCCGGCGGCCTCCCGGTGGCCGTCCGCGACATCGGCAAGGTTCATCACGTCGCGCTGATCGTCCGCTCCATCGATGCGTCGCTCGCGCTGTGGCGCGACATGCTGCACCTCGAGCTCGAGACGGTCATGGACATTCCCAGCGACCACGTGCGCATCGCATTCCTGGCCGTCGGCGAGTCGAAGGTCGAGCTGGTCGAACCCACCGACGACACGACGGGCGTGGCGCGCTTCCTCGAATCGAAGGGCGAGGGCTTCCACCACGTCTGCTTCGAGGTCCCGAACCTCGCCGAGACGCTGCTTCGCCTCGAAATCTCCGGCCTGGAGCTGATCGACACCTCGCCGCGGCGCGGCGCGGAGGGTCCCGGTCGCGTTCATCCACCCACGCTCCTGCCATGGCGTGCTCGTCGAGCTGATCGAGGCGCCGGGCGGCCCGGCCTGGCGCTCGCTGGGGTTCCCGGCGCCTTCCTGACCGAGTCCCGCGGTTTGCCAGATACGACGGCGGATCGTGTTGGGCGAGCCGGAAGCGGTCGATCTGGTCAGGTACGACCGAGTGTCGTCGGTGACACGAAATCACGCCGATTGGAGCCTTGTAGCGGCCGTCACACGCACTGAGGTCCGCCGAGCACGAGCACGGTTCGTATCTGACGACGATCGCGCGGGTCGGTCACGCGCTCACAACGACCAGGCGAAGAACACCGCGTCCGAACGCCCCGCCGCCCGGCAGAAGCGGACGACCTCGCTCGCGAGGAGTCGGATCCACGGCTTCTCCTCGGCCGACAGGACGCCCATGTCCTCTTCGAGCAGGTCGATCCAGCGCCCGGTGATCGCGTCGAGATCGCGGTCGGGGAGACGGGCGACGCCCGCGATCCAGCCGGCATCCACGTACTCGACCGTGTATTCGACCTGCGCCTGCGGACCTTCGAGCTCATGGCGCGCGTCCAGGAAGTTGGGCGGCTCGTCGCTGTTGCGCACAGCCCGCGCCGCCTCGCAGAAGAGATCGAGCCAGGTCGGATCGAGGCCGGCACCCAGCGGCAGGTGGGCGTCGAAGCGAGACCGGTCGCCGAACGCGGCCGTGTCGTCGACCGACAGGACCAGCAGGATCTCGCGGGCATCGCCGGCCACGAGGTCCATCAGCGCCGCCATCAGCGTCCGAGCCTCGCCTGTTCTTCGGCAAAGTCGATCAGGTCGAGGTCGCCGGGCGAGCGGCCGGCGTCGGTCAACAGCGCCGCGGCCTCGGATCGATGCTGCGTGCCGTGGTTGAAGACGTGGAGCAGCGCCTGCCACATCGTCATGCCTTCGTGCTCCTGGCCGAGGTGCTCGTCGGTCAGGCGGCCCAGCCACGCGTCCACCCAGTCCCATTCGGCGACCCAGCGGGCCCGGAGCTCATCGACGGCGAGGAGCGGCTCGTCCTCTGGCCTGGGCTCTCCACTGCTTCCCGACAGGAAGTGCCGCCAGCGCTGGTACGCCCCGAGGTGGTGGACCAGGATGCCGCCGATGCCGCGTTCGCCGACGAGGTTCGGCTTCGACCAGGCCGCCGCATCGATGCCGGTCGCCGCGTCGAGGATCTTCGTCGTGGCCCAGCGCTCGTAGCGGTTGAGGAACAGCAGGCCGTCGCGGTCGATCATCAGGCGCGGTAGCCGGCCTCGCGGAGGAGCGCCGGCAGCTCGGTGGGGGAGCCTGCGACGCGGATGCCCGGCCGCCTCGAGCGCCTCGACCTTGGATGCCGCCGTGCCCCTCCCGCCCGACACGATCGCGCCGGCGTGGCCCATGCGCTTGCCCTCGGGCGCCGTTCGGCCGGCGATGAATGCCGCCATCGGCGTCCCGCGCAGGTGCTCGGCCGCGAACGCGGCCGCCTCTTCCTCGGCCGCGCCGCCGATCTCGCCGATCAGCACGATGCGCCTCGGTCTCCGGGTCCTCGGCGAACAGCCGCAGCACGTCGACGAACTGCGTCCCGATCACCGGGTCGCCGCCGATCCCGACACAGGTCGACTGGCCGAGCCCCGCGTCGGTCATCGCCTGGACGGCCTCGTAGGTGAGCGTTCCCGAGCGGCTCACCACGCCGACGCCGCCCTCCGCGTGGATCGAGCCCGGGATGATGCCGACCTTGGCCCTGCCCGGTGACGTGGCGCCCGGGCAGTTCGGACCGATCAGCGTCGCCCCGGCCAGGCGGACCTCCTCGACCACCGGCACCATGTCGAGCGCCGGGATGCCCTCGGTGATGCAGAAGACGGTCTCGATCCCTGCGGCGACGGCTTCCAGCACCGCGTCCGGGGCGCCGGCCGCCGGGACGAAGATGCACGACGTGTTGGCGCCGGTCTCGGCGACCGCCTCCTCGACGGTGTTGAAGACCGGGACCGCTCCGTCGAGCGCCGTCTGGCCGCCCTTGCCGGGCGTCATCCCGGCGACGAGGTTGGTCCCGTACTCGAGCATTGCCCGGCTGTGGAACTCGCCCTCGCGACCGGTGATGCCCTGCACGACCAGGCGGGTGTCGCGACCGATCAGGATGCTCACGCCGTCACCTGCCGGGCGGCCGCGACGGCCTTGGCCGCGGCTTCGTCGAGCGATGCCGCGGTGACGAACGAGGCCGCCTGCAGGAGCTCGGCCGCTTCCTCGGCGTTCGTGCCGACGATCCGCACGACCATCGGCACGTCGCGCTCCTGCTGGGCGCGCGCCTCGATGAGCCCGCGGGCGACCTCGTCGCCGCGCGTGATCCCGCCGAAGATGTTGACGAGGATCGCCTTCACGCTCGGGTCGTCGAGGATGAGGCGCATCGCCGCGGCCACTCGGTCGGCCTTGGCGCCACCGCCGATGTCGAGGAAGTTGGCGGGCTCGCCGCCGGCGCGCTTCACGAGGTCCATCGTCGTCATCGCGAGCCCGGCGCCGTTGACCATGCAGCCGATGTCGCCGTCGAGCTTGATGAACGTCAGGTCGTAGCGGCGCGCCTCGATGTCGGTCGGGTCCTCGGCGTCGAGATCGCGCAGCGCCTCGTGACCCGGGTGGCGGGTCAGCGCCGAGTCGTCGAGGGTGATCTTGGCGTCGAGGCAGACGAGCCGCTCGACCGGGATGCCCTGGGCGCCGTGCTCGCGGATGACGGCGAGCGGGTTGATCTCGACGAGGTCGGCGTCGTTGGCCAGCATCGTCCTGAGCAGGCCCTTCGCGATCGCCGCGCCGGCCTTCCAGTGCGGGCCGAAGCCGATCTTGAAGGCGAGCTCGCGGGCGGCGTAGTCCGGCAGCCCGAGCAGCGGGTCGGCGTGCTCGTAGACGATCGCCTCGGGCCGTTCGGCGGCGACCTGTTCGATCTCGATGCCGCCCTCCGCGGACCCGATGAACATGAGCCGCTTCGTCGCGCGATCGAGCAGCACCGAGAGGTAGTACTCCTTGACGATCTCGGCCGCCGGACCCACCAGCACGCGCCGGACCGGCAGGCCCTTGATCTCGAGCGCCAGGATCTGGGCGGCGACGTCCTCTGCCTCGTCGGCGGAGCCTGCGAGCTTCACGCCGCCGGCTTTCCCCCGGCCGCCGACGAGCACCTGCGCCTTGATCACCACCTTGCCGGTGGCGTTGGCGGGATCGGCGAGGAATCGTCACGGCGGCTGCCCGGGCCTGGGTCGGCGTCAGCGCGACCTCCCATGGAGGGACGGGCAGGCCCTGGGCGACCAGCAGGGACTTGGCGTCGGCTTCGTGGATCTTCAACGGGCAGACTCCGGAATGGGCGGGCCGGGGAGTCGATGGTAGAGGAATTGGGAACGATCCTCGGAGACGGAACCTTCGCGGGCTCGCCATACTCCATGAGCGCGGTCGCATCGGTCGCGCCGCCACCCGAGGGGCTGACATGCAGCGAGAGCTCGTGGAGCGGGCGCGGCAGGGCGATCATGACGCCTTCGCCGCGCTGGCAGGCGCCGCGATCTCCCGGCTGGACGCCGCCGCCTGGCTCATCCTCCGGGACGCCGAACAGGCCAAGGACGCGGTGCAGAACGCCCTCGTCCGGGCCTGGCGTGATCTGCCCACGCTCCGCGACCCCGATCGCTTCGACGCATGGCTCCACCGCCTGCGTCGTCCGCGCCTGCATCGATGAGGCGCGCCGGCTCCGGCGCCATCGCGTCGACGTCGAACTCGCTGACATCAGCGGCGCGTTGCCGTCGATCCCCGGCTACGAGTCGGCGATCGCCGACCGTGACCAGCTCGAACGCGGCTTCCTCCGGCTGAGCCCGGAGCTGCGAGCCTACGACTCGTTCGAGCAGAGCGCCTGGCAGCCGGCGACCGGCGAGCGGACGGCCGGCTGGGACGGAATGCTGCAGCAGCTCCACGTCCTGAACGTCGTCACTGGCGAGGACGTGGTCATCCCGCCGCCGACCGATCCGTTGATCTCGAGCCAGCCGGTCGACATGTCTGCTCCGGTCTTCTCGGCTGACGGCAGGACGTTGCTGTTCCTGCTCGACCGAAGCGACGGCGGCATGGAACTCGGCACTGCGCCGGCTGATGGCAGCAGCCCGGGCCACTCGCTGGGGCCGGTCAAGGTGTGGGGCCAGGAGTGGCCGTCGTACGAATTCACCCCGGACGGGAAGCAGGTGATCGTGGCCTATACCGACGAGGACGTTGCGCACCTGTTGCCGATCGACGGCGGGGAAGGCGACGACAATCCCGAAGGACACCGCCGGCGTCCAGGGAATGCAGCGACTCGCCCCCTGTCGCTCGCGCCTGCGGCGGTTCGCCCTGACGGCGAGCCGGCCGTCGACCTGCCCGGCGCGTGGCTAGAATTGCCGCATGGCCCATCGAGTCACCCTGATCCCCGGCGACGGCATCGGTCCGGAGCTGGCGGAGGCCACACGCCGCGTTCTGGACGCGACCGGCATCGAGTTCGAGTGGGAGGTGGTCGACGCGGGCGAGGCCACGATTGCCGCCCACGGCACGCCGCTCCCGGACGAAGTGCTCGAGTCGATCCGGCGCAACAAGGTCGCCATCAAGGGACCGATCACGACCCCGGTGGGGGAGGGCTTCCGCAGCGTCAACGTCACGCTCCGTCAGGCGCTCGGGCTCTACGCGAACCTGCGGCCGGCCCGCTCGATGCAGGGCGTTGTCAGCCGCTTCGACGGCATCGACCTCGTCATCGTCCGGGAGAACACCGAGGACCTCTACGCGGGCATCGAGCACCGCGTCGGCCGCGACGCCGCGGAGAGCATCAAGATCATCACCCGCGAGGCGTCGGAGCGGATCGCTCGCTTCGCGTTCGAGTACGCGGTCGCCAACGGCCGGCGCAAGGTCACGGCCGTCCACAAGGCGAACATCATGAAGCTGTCCGACGGGCTGTTCCTCGAGAGCGCCCGGACCGTCGCTGCGGACTACGCCGGCCGGATCGAGTTCGAGGACCGCATCGTCGACAACATGTGCATGCAGCTCGTCCAGAAGCCGGAGCTGTACGACGTGCTGGTGCTCCCGAACCTGTACGGCGACATCGTCAGCGACCTTGCGGCCGGCCTCGTCGGCGGGCTGGGCGTCGCGCCGGGTGCCAACATCGGCACCGAGGCGGCGGTCTTCGAGGCGGTCCACGGCTCCGCGCCGAAATACGCCGGACAGAACAAGGCCAACCCGACCGCGCTGATCCTGTCGGGGGCGCTGATGCTCCGCCACCTCGGCCATCCCGACGTCGCGGGCCGGCTGGAGGAGGCCCTGCGTGCGGTCGTCGCCGAGGGTCGCAGCGTGACCTACGATCTGGGCGGGAACGCCGGCACGAGCCAGTTCGCCGACGCGATCATCGAGCGGCTCGCCGCACCCGCACCGACGGGCGCCGCCGCCGCCACCTGACGACCCCGGGGGCCCCGACAGCGGAGGACACGAACAACCGATGACCGCGCTTCCGAGACGCATCGAGCCCGGCTCGCCGCCCCCGCCGAAGGCGCTGGGCACGGCGGCGATCGGGTTCGGGTCGACGAAGCGACGCGACCGGTGGTGGATCGCGCCAATCAGCCAGGGCACGGTGTTCACGATCCTGGCGGGTTATCTCTTCTTCTCCGGGATCGTGTGGACGCCGTTGTTCGGGACGGCGTACGAGGTCGACGGCTACCTGTCGCCCCTCTTCTCGCCGCTGATCGCGCCCGCGTGGCTGCCGTGGTTCATCAGCCCGGGTCTGCTGATCCTGTGGATCCCGCTGGGCTTCCGGGCGACCTGCTACTACTACCGCAAGGCCTACTACCGGTTCTACTTCGCCGATCCGCCCGGGTGTGCCGTCGGTGAGCCGACGATCCACAAGGGCTACCGGATGGAGACGGCGTTCCCGTTCATCCTCCAGAACTTCCACCGTTACTTCCTGTATCTCGCGTTCATCCCGTTGTTCTTCCTGTGGGTCGACGCGGCACTCTCGTTCTTCCCCGAGAGCGGACCGCGACTGGGCCTTGGCAGCGTGATCTTCGTCGTGAACGCGGCCCTGCTGTCGCTGTTCTCGCTTTCGTGTAACTCGCTGCGGCACCTGGTCGGCGGCCGGGTCGACTGCTTCTCGTGCACGCGTCGCCGACGAGTGCAGCACTCGGTGTGGCAGCGGATCACGACGCTCAACCTCAACCACATGGGTTGGGCCTGGGTCAGCTTCTTCTCGGTCGTGCTGGCCGACCTCTACGTGCGGCTCCTGGCGCTCGGGGTCATCACCGATCCGGCGATCCACTTCTAGGGCGGGGAGCATGGCGGGACCGGCGACCGAAACGCATCCATACGACGTCCTGGTGGTCGGCGCTGGCGGCGCCGGTCTGCGAGCCGCCATCGAAGCTCGCGCAGGCGGCGCGAGCGTCGGCCTCGTCTGCAAGTCGCTGCTCGGCAAGGCGCACACGGTCATGGCCGAAGGCGGCGTCGCCGCGGCCCTGGGGAACGTCGCCGAGGCGGACTCCTGGCAGGTTCACTTCCGCGACACGATGGTTGGCGGCAAGCTGCTCAACGAGCCGCGGATGGCCCAGCTCCACGCCCAGGAGGCCCCGGCCCGCGTCAACGAGCTGGAGCGCTGGGGAGCGGTCTTCGACCGAACGCGCGACGGCCGGATCCTCCAGCGGCCGTTCGGCGGCCACTCCCACCCGCGGCTGGCGCACGTCGGCGACCGGACGGGCCTCGAGATGATCCGCACGCTCCAGGATCAGGTGGTCGCCCTGGGCATCGACGTCTACATGGAGTGCACGATCACCCATCTCACGACCGGCCTCGGGCGGACGACCGGCGCCTTCGGCTACTGGAGGACGACCGGCCGGCCGATCGTCTTCCCGTCGAAGGCCGTCGTCCTGGCCACCGGCGGGATCGGCAAGGCGTACGAGATCACCTCGAACTCCTGGGAGTACAGCGGCGACGGCCAGGCGTTGGCCTACCGCGCTGGCGCCGAGCTCATCGACATGGAATTCGTCCAGTTCCACCCGACCGGCATGGTGTGGCCGCCCGGCGTGCGCGGCCTGCTCGTGACCGAGGCCGTTCGCGGCGAAGGCGGGATCCTGCGCAACAGCCTCGGCGAGCGCTTCATGTGGAAGTACCTTCCCGAGGATCGCCGCGCCGAATACGCCGAGAACGACGAGGAGGCGGCGCGCTGGGTCAAGGCCCTGTCGGAGGGACGCCAGACCGACGCTCGCCGGCCACCCGAGCTGTCCACCCGGGACAACGTCTCGAGGGCCATCTACACCGAGGTCCGTGAGGGACGTGGCTCGCCGCACGGCGGCGTGTACCTCGACATCAGCTACCTCCCGGCGGACCACGTTCGGCGCAAGCTGCCGTCGATGTTCGAGCAGTTCAAGGAGCTCGCCGACGTCGACATCACGAAGGGTCCGATGGAGGTCGGGCCGACGACGCACTACGTCATGGGTGGCATCCGGGTGGACGCCGAGACCGGCGCGACGACGCTGCCCGGCCTCTACGCGGCGGGCGAGGTCGCGGGCGGGATGCACGGCGCCAACCGCCTCGGCGGCAACTCGCTGTCGGACCTCCTCGTGTTCGGGGCCCGAACGGGCGCCGGAGCCGCGTCGTACGCCGCCCTGCTCGGCGAGCAGCCGCACGTCGACCCGGTCCAGGTCCAGGACGCCAAGCGCGAGCTCGAGGCACCCCTGGAGCGGACCGCCGGCGAGGATCCGTACGCCATCCAGCGCGACCTGCAATCGACGATGCAGCGACTCGTCGGCATCTTCCGCGAGGACGCCGACCTCGGCGACGCGCTCGCGGAGCTGGCGGTCCTCCGGTCACGTTCGGAATCGATGTGCGTCGCCGGCGGACGGACCTACAACCCGGGCTGGAACCTCATCTTCGAGCTGCGCAATCTGCTGACCATCTCCGAGGCCGTAACGCGCAGCGCACGGCTCCGGACGGAGAGCCGCGGTGCCCACAGCCGGCTCGACTTCCCGGCCACCGATGACGAGCGGTGGGGCGCCGTGAACTGCGTCGTCTCGCTGGGCGCCGATGGCACGATGGACGTCCGGACGGCACCATTGCCCCAGATGCCGGACGAGTTGCGCGCGCTCCTGGGCGAGCACTGAGGGAGGATCGATGGCGGACGCGCACTTCCGGGTCTTCCGCGGGGGTCCTGGCGAGCCAGGCCACTACGACGAGTTCGACGTCCCCGCCGAAGAGGGCATGGTCGTCCTCGACGCGCTCCACTGGATCCAGGGACACGAGGCGCCCGACCTCGCCGTCCGCTGGAACTGCAAGGCCGCCAAGTGCGGCTCGTGCAGCGCCGAGGTCGACGGGCGCCCGAGCCTGACCTGCAAGACGCGCCTGTCCGACTTCGATCTCGAAGCGCCGATCACGGTCGAACCGATGCGTGCCTTCCCGCTCATCCGCGACCTCGTGACCGACGTGTCCTGGAACTACCGGGTCAATGAGACGATCCAGCCGTTCACGCCGCCCGACGACGTGCCCCAGGAGGACTGGCGCTGGCACCAGCAGGACATCGAGCGGGTCCAGGAGTACCGCAAGTGCATCGAGTGCTTCCTGTGCCAGGACGTCTGCCACGTCCTGCGCAACCACGAGACGGAGGAGCCGTTCATGGGCCCCCGGTTCCTCGTGCGGGCGGCCGGCCTGGAGATGCATCCGATCGACCAGGCCGATCGTCGCCAGTACCTCAAGGACTCGGGCGGAATCGGCTACTGCAACATCACGAAGTGCTGCACCGAGGTCTGCCCGGAGCACATCAAGATCACCGACAACGCGATCATTCCGCTCAAGGAACGCGTCGCAGACCGGTACTACGACCCGCTCGCAGTTCGTGTGGCGGCTGTTGCGCGGTGGCAACGACGAGCCGAACGTCCGCGTGGAGCTGCCCGTCCTGCCGCACTCGCCGGAGTCGAGCGAGCCGGGATCCGGAGATTCCGCCTGACAGCGGGGCGGCGGTCCTGACCGACACGCTGTTCCCGGACCTCGAGGCGCCGGAGCCTCGGTCGTCGGCGACCGGTTTCGTGGTTCGCACGGACGGGGCGGCGCGCGGCAACCCGGGCCCGGCCTCGCTCGGGGCGGCGCTGTACGACCTGCGACGGCCGGATGCGCGCGACCCCTCTGCGCGACCGGACGCGTGGATCTCCGAGTACCTCGGCGTCCAGACCAACAACGTGGCCGAGTACACCGGCGTCGTGCGTGCGCTCGACCTCGCCCGGGAGCTCGGGGCCGAGGAGGTGCACCTGCTCCTCGACTCGAAGCTGATCGTTGAGCAGCTCGCCGGCCGCTGGCGGGTCAAGGATCCGAAGCTCATCCCGCTGTGGACGGCGGCGCGTCAGCGGCTGGCCGAATGTGCACGCTGGACGGCCAACCACGTGCCCCGGGCGCAGAACTCGGTGGCGGATGCATTCGCGAATCAGGCAATCGATCGGGCCCATGGCGGTGGCCCAAAGGTCATGGTCCGTCGACCGGGGGAAGTGGGCTAACGTTCGGGCGCCGGTGGCAGGCGTTCGCGTGAGCGTGCGCGCGGGCCGATCAACACCGGGAAGTCGAGGGGCAGGACGCGATGATCAACCGGGCTCGACCGGCGGTGCTGGCGCTCGCCGCCGGCCTGACCGTCGCCGCGTGTTCGTCCGGGGTCGCGGCCACGCAACCGCCGAACCTCGAGGGGACGAAGTGGCGGGTGGTGGAGATTGCGGGGGCCCCCACGTACGGGGCAAACCCGCCGACGGTCTCGTTTGGCAAGGGCCGCATCCGCGGCGACAGCGGCTGCAACACGTTCAGCGCCAATCTCACATTGGACCAGGCGACGATCGACGTCGGATCGGTCAGCTCGACGCTGCGCCTGTGCGAGGGTGATGTCGGCGCGATCGAGACGCAGTTCATGCGTGCGCTCGTCGGGGCGAACTCGTTCACGGTCGACGCAGAGGGGAACCTGGTCCTCGACGGCAATGGCGGCGAGGTGCAGCTCATCGCCTCGCGCTGAGAACGCGCGTAGACTCGCCTTCGTCAGCGAGGCCGTCGGATGGTCGCGCGCCACGTCGGGGAAACCCGTGGAACGGCGTGAGGAAAGTCCGAGCTCCGCAGCGCAGGGTAGCGGGTAACGCCCGTCCGCCGTGAGGCGAGGACCAGTGCCACAGTGACGATGCCGATCGGCGGCGCGAGCCGGCGACCGGAGTGAAACGCGGCAAACTCTACCCGGAGCAAGGCCAAATAGGAGGGCGCAACCCGACCTCGGTCGGGGGAGAGGCGCGCTGCCCAGCCCTCGGGTCGGCCGCATGAGCCGTCGGGCAACCGGCGGCCCCAGATGGATGGCCATCCCCGCGGCGAAAGCCGTGGGACAGAACTCGGCTTACAGACGGCCTCGCTGACACTTTCGCGCTGCTGATGCGCACTCACTCCTTCGTTGTTGCCTCCGCCCGGCCGCTCACGCACAACGAAATGCGCTCGCGGCCGGTACTCGGCAACGCCTCGGATTGAGCACGCCTGAGCGGCGCTCGGGACACTTGCACGCAGAAGTTGCATCCCACGGCCGTAATGACCACAGAGGGCGCTGTGACTGCCACTTCGTTGGCCGTAGTGAGCGCGTGGTGCACGATTCGGCCAACGGAACGCCGCGGATGACGGTTCGTTGTCCGTTACGGCCGCCTGGTGCACGCAGCGGCGCCGGGGAGCGTTCGCCGGCGGGGCGGACGCCGTCGGCGGGTCAGTCCTCGTCGGGGCGGAAGATGTGCGGCGCGGTGCAGGCGTTGCAGATCGGAATGGCCGACTCGAGATCGCCCAGGGGGATCGGCACGCGCCGGTCGGGATAGAGGCACTCGACATCGAACACCCGATCCGGGCTCGTGTCGATGTGGATCAGCCGGCGGAAGGTGCAGCGCTTGATCCGGTGCGGGGCAAGGTGAAACGCCTCGCTCGGCTGATTGATCACCGGAAGCGGCAGGGCCATCGGGGGCGAAAACCTTTGTGACGGCCTCGAATGGACGATCCATTCGAGTTCAGGCGCCGGACACTAGCATCCGGAATCGCCTTCCGACAAGCCGGTAAACGTACTAGACTCCGCGCCGGTCACGTGAAGACCACGCTCGGAGGGTGAGTGACAGAGCAACCGGGGTCTGGTCAGAGCCCCCGGCGGACAAGCCGGCCGGTCGATGCAGAAGATCCGACGAGCGGCTTGGGGAGCCCCTCCGAACCGAGCGCGACGTCGTCGCCAGGCGAAATCGACGCCGCGATTACGTCGTTGCGCGCCGGCGAGGGGGACATGGCGGCGCCCAATCCCTGGCTGGAGCGGCTCGAGCTGCGCTCGCAGAACCCGCTCATCTGCCCGTTCCTGCGAGCGGTCGAAGACAACGCCCGGCTGCTGGTACCGATCGAGGCACCCGACGCGCTCAACCGATGCGCGGCCCTGCACGATGCGATCCCGCAGTCGCTCCGCCAGCAGGAGCTTGTCTGTCTGACGAGCGGGCACGTCAATTGCCCGCGCTACCGTCGAGGCGCGCTCGTCGCCGGTGAGGCTCCGCGACGTCTGACGGTTGTCCGCCCCGTGTTCAGCAGATCCTCGCTCCCGCTGCCACCGGTCACAGCGGCGATCCTTGCCGCGCTGCTCGTCCTGGTTGCCTCGTTCTCGGCGTCGGTTGCGTTCGTCGTGGCCCGGGGAGGGATCGGGCTACCGGTGGCTGCGGTCGATCGCCCGAGCCCGAGCCCCGTGACGATCGCGGTAGCCCCGCTGCCCGAAGCCAGTCCGACTTCAGGCCCGGAGCCAACGCCGACCCCGACTCCGACGCAGCCGACCCCACGCCGACGCCAAACCCGACCCCGACACCCGACACCCACACCCACCCCGACGCCGACACCGACGCCCGAGCCGACGGCGACCGCGAAGCCGGCAGGGAATCCGATCCTGGCCCGGTTCCCGGAGCTGCGCCGCTGCCCGAACCGCTCCAACTGCTACATCTACGTGGTCGAGCCGGGCAACAACCTGGTCAGCATCGCGAACTACTACCGGGTGTCGTATGACCGCGTGCTCCAGATGAACCCGCGGATCACCAATCCGGCCAACATCCGCGCCGGCGACCAGGTCCGGATGCCGAAACCGCAGCGCGCCTCGAGGTAACCGCGCAGAGCAACCGCTCGCCGACCTCGCGCAGCGGACTTCCGCGTGGTGCAAATCGACCATTGACGGGGCCGTTCTGTCCCCTACAATGCAGTCAAGTGGCATGAAGTGGTGCGAAGTGGGGAATCGAGGAGAGCCCTCCCCACGGCCCACAGCGTCGCCACACCCGTCCAGCGCAGGCGCCCGCGAGCAGAGGGAATCCGATCGGTGTTCACCGGCGAGTACCGGCACACGGTGGACGACAAGGGACGCATCGCCGTCCCGGCGAAGTTCCGCGCGCAGCTCGCAGAGGGCGCGTTCGTCTCCCGTTGGCTCGACGACTGCCTGGCGATCCACACGCGCGCCGGGTGGGAGGCGCTCGCGGAGCGGGTGGCCGGGCTTCCCATCACCGACAAGAACTCGCGCCTCTTCCAGCGGTTCGTCTTCGCGGGCGGGGTCGAAACCGAGATCGACCGCCAGGGGCGGATCCTCGTGCCTGCCTTCCTGCGCGAAGCGGCCGGACTCGACGGCGACGCCGTCGTCGTCGGGTCGCGCGACCACGCCGAGATCTGGGCGCCGAGCCGGTGGGACACGTACCACCGTGCGCTCGACGACCCCCAGTCGCTGGCCAAGGCCCTCGAAGGCCTCGGGATCTAGCGGATGGGACACCACATGCGCTTCCAGGGTCCGCTCGGGATCCGACCAACGGCGGTGGAGGAGAGATGAAGGAAGGGCACCTGCCGGTGCTGGCGGAGGAGGTCCTTGCGATGCTCGCGCCACGCTCCGGAAGCCTTCAGATCGATGCCACGGTCGGCGGCGGTGGGCACACCGAGCGGATCCTGGAGGCGACCAGCCCTGACGGCCGCCTGCTCGGCCTCGATGCCGACGCAGCGGCGATCGCCAGGGTCGATGGTCGCCTCCGCCCCCGTTTCGACGGCCGCCTGGTCCTGCGCCGGGCAAACTTTCGCGAGCTCGCTGAGGTCGCGCCCGAGGCCGGCTTCGAGGCTGTCGATGGTTGCCTCTTCGACCTCGGGCTCTCGAGCTTTCAGCTGGCCGACACCGAGCGCGGGTTCGGGTTCCGCGCAGGCGGGCCGCTCGACATGCGCTTCGACACCGGCCGCGGCGTTCCCGCCGCCGAGCTGCTCGCGACCCTCGATGCCGACGAGCTGACGGCGCTGTTCCGTCGCTACGGCGAGGAACCGAAGGCCGGCCGGATCGCGCGCGCGATCGTCGACGACCGGCGCAGCGCAGCGGTCGCGACGGCGGAGGAACTGGCCGCGCTCATCGAGCGCGTCGTGCCGCCGAACCCGCGGAAGCCGCGTCGGACGCATCCCGCGACACGCGTCTTCCAGGCGCTGCGGATCGCGGTCAATGAGGAGCTCGAAGCGCTCGAGACCGGGCTCGCCGCGGCGGTCGACCTGCTGCGGCCCGGCGGCCGCCTCGTCGTCCTGAGCTACCACTCACTCGAGGATCGAATCGTCAAGCGCTTCTTCGCTGCCGAGCGGCGCGGTTGCGTCTGCCCGCCCGAGCTCCCGGTCTGCGTGTGCGGCCGGGATCCGCGCCTGCGGCTGGTCACCCGCCGTTCCGTCACCCCGACAGCGGAGGAGGTCGCCGCCAACCCACGGTCCCGCAGCGCGCGCCTGCGCGCAGCCGAGCGTCTCGCAGCGTAGCCAGGGAGGAGGAGCCCCATGAGCCGTCGTCACCAGACGAGCCGCCGAAAGTCATACGGCCGTCGCCAGCACGAGGTGCGTGAGCGCCACGATCGTCGTCACCATCCCGACCTCGAGCACGATCCGGAAGGCTGGGGTTCGACCGGCCACGCCGATCCGCTCTCCTTCCTCGACCCGCGCCTGCCGCGGCTGCATTACGCGGCCGATTGACCGATGGCCGTCTACGAGGGCGCACGCCCCCATTCCAGCCTCCTGCCCCGACGGCAGCCGCGCCTCGACGCGCCGGCCCTGCCGCGGCGGCGGATGCGTGGCACGGTCCGGGCCAACCGACGGGCGAGCCGCACGAGCCTGGTCCTCGGGGGGATCGTCGTCGCGTTCCTGCTGGCGTTCTTCTCACTCGCGCAGGACGTCCGGGTGTCGGCCACGACCTACGACATCGACCGCCTGCAGGCCGAGCGTGACCGACTGCTCGCCCAGGAGCAGGAGATCCGCTCCGACCTCGAGCGCCTCGGCCAGGAGCCGGCGATTCGCAAGCTGTCGATCGACGCGGGGCTGACGCAGCTCGGCGAACCGCTCGTCCTGCCCGGCCGCTGAGGCGTCGATCGACCGATGCTCGGACGTACCGATTCGCGCATTCGCCTCCTCGTCCTCCTCGTCGTCTTCGTCGTCGCCTCGCTCGCCCTCGTGAGCCGGCTGGCCTTCTGGCAGGTCGTTGAACGGGACTGGCTCCTCGAGCGGGCCCTGGCCCAGACGACGGTCCGGCTCGAGACCCCGAGCCGGCGCGGATCGATCTACGACCGGAGCGGGACGGTGGCGCTGGCGAGCACCGTGGACCGCGACCGGCTGGCCGCCGCCCCGAACCAGATGACGGAGGTGGAGCGCGAGCAGGCGGCCACGGAGCTGATCCGGATGCTGCGACTCGACGAGGAGGCGGCGGTGACGCTCCGCGCGAACCTCGCCGCGAAGGACCGCGCCTACGTCGTCGTCGCCCATGACATCCTGCCATCCACGTCGGAGCGGATCCGGGCCGCCCTCTCGGCCGGCCGGATCGCCCATGTAAGCCTCGAGCCCGAGCCCGTCCGGGTGTACCCGCAGGAAGGTGGCGGGCCGGACTCGACGCTGGCCGCCCATCTGCTCGGGTTCGTCAATCGCGAGGGCGTCGGCCAGTACGGGGTCGAGCAGTTCTACCAGTCGACGCTCTCGGGCTAGCCACGGATCGCGACCGCCCAGCGCGACATCACCGGGCGGGTCCTGCAGGACACGGCCCAGGTCGACGAGAGCGGGGAGCCCGGGACCGACGTTCGCCTCACCATCGACGCCGGCCTGCAGGTCACGCTCGAGCAGGAGCTGCTCGCCGCGTGGATCGCGGACAAGGCCAAGAATGTCTCGGCGGTCGTGCTCGACCCGTACACCGGCGAGATCTATGCCATGGCGACGTACCCCTCGTACGACGCCAATGACTATCGCGCGATCGCCGCCAGCGAACCCTCGCGGTTCATCGACCCCATCGTCTCGGGCGTCTACGAGCCTGGCTCCGTGTTCAAGATGATGACTGCGGCTGCTGCCCTCGAGAAGGGCACCGTGACGCCCGGCACGCGGATCAAGGACGTCGGCACGCTGCGGCTCGACAAGGGCCGCACGAAGGTCGACAACGCGAACCGCCAGGGCATGGGCTGGCTGACGTTCGAGGACGCAATCGCCTGGTCGCGCAACGTTGTCGCCGCCAAGGTGGCGCTCGGTCTCGGGCGGAACACGAAGAAGGCCGCGACGACGCTCCACGAGATGTGGACGCGACTCGGATTCGGCCAGCCGACCGGGATCGACGTCGCAGGCGAGGTGTCGGGCGAGGCCTACGTCCGCGATCCGGCGATCGCGCCGTGGCGCCAGATCGATCTTGCCAATGGCAGCTTCGGCCAGGGCGTGGCGGTGACCCCGCTCCAGCTCGCGACGGCGTTCGGCGTGATGGTCAATGGCGGGAAGCTGTTGCATCCGCACGTCGTGAAGGCGATCGGCAACCGCGAGATCCCGATCTCGACGGGCGAGGAAGTCCTGTCGAAGAAGCTGTCCAAGCAGCTCACACGGCTCATGGACCACGTGGTGACCGAGGTCCCGTTCTACCGCGACCGGACGCTGATCCAGGGTTATCAGGTCGGCGGCAAGACCGGCACCGCCCAGATCTGGGACCCGAAGGCCAACAAGGGCCGCGGCGCCTGGAAGCACAACAAGTTCAACTACTCGTTCGTCGGCTACGTGGCACGCGAGAAGGGCCGCCCGGACCTGGTGGTGGCCATCCGGATCGAGGAGGGCACACCCACGACCCTGCGCGTGGGACAGATCGAGATGCCGGTCATGTCGTTCGCGCTCTTCCGCCGCATCGCCCACGCGGCGATCACCACCCCCGACCTGCTGACCCTCCGCGACGCGAGCCTCCAGGCGACCCCGGCACCCAGCGCCCCGTGAGCGTGCGCTGTGCGACACTCTGGGCCGTGACCGACGCCCATCCGTCGCACCCTGGCGTGCGCCAGGAGCCCGCCCTCAGCGCGGACGATCTCGTCCGACTGGCCGGCGGCCGGTTGGTCGCCCGGTCCGAGCGCCCGATCCGCGGGGGAGCGGTCGATTCCCGAGCGGTCCAGCCCGGACAGCTCTTCGTGGCGCTGCCGGGTGAACGCACCGACGGCCATCGCTTCCTGTCGGACGCCGTCGCCCGGGGCGCTGCGGCACTCGTCGTCACGCGCCCGCCCGACGATCTTGCCTCGCTCGGCGATGTGACCGTGGTCCGCGTTGCGGACGCGCTGGCGGCGCTCCACGCGGTCGCGGCAGGCTGGCGCACCCGCTTCGACCCGCTCGTCGTCGGCGTCACCGGGAGCATCGCCAAGACGTCGGCCAAGGAGGCGATCGCGACCGTTCTCGGGACGCGCTTCCGGACGCTCAAGAACGAGGGCAACCAGAACAACGAAGTCGGGTTGCCGCTGACCGTGTTGAAGCTCGGCCCGGAGCACGAAGCCGCGGTCCTCGAGATGGGCATGTACGTCGGCGGCGAGATCGCCGACCTGGCACGGATCGGGCGCCCCTCGATCGGCGTGGTCACCGCGGTCCAGGCCGTGCACCTGTCGCGGATCGGCTCCCTGCGCGCGATCGAGCGGGCAAAGGGCGAGCTGCTCGAGGCACTCCCGCCCGGTGGCACGGCCGTCCTCAATGCGGACGACCCGATCGTCCGCGAGATGTACGTGCGGACGGTGGCCCGCAGCGCGACCTACGGCTTCGCCGAGGACGCCGACGTCCGCGCCGTGGAGGTCGAGTCGGCCGGGCTCGCGGGCATGCGCTTCACGCTTGTCGCCGCGGGCGAGCGCCACCCCGTGACGATCCCGACGCTCGGTCGCCTCGCGGTCCACAACGCCCTGGCGGCGACCGCGGTCGGGATCGCGGCCGGGCTCGACCTCGACACGATCGCCGAGGGGCTCGCACACGGCTGGTCGGCGCCGCATCGCGGGCAGCTGGTCCGCGCCGGCAGCGTGACCATCGTCGACGACAGCTACAACGCGTCGCCCGGCTCGGTCACCGCGGCGCTCGACCTGCTCGCCGGGCTGCCCGGCCGGCGCGTGGCGGTGCTCGGCGAGATGCTCGAGCTCGGCGACGCGCACGTGGCCGGCCACCTCGAGGTCGGTGAGGCGGCGGCCGGCGTGGCCGACCTGCTGATCGTCGTCGGTGACGAGGCGCTCGCGATTGCGGACGGCGCCAGGGACGCCGGGCTCGACCCGGCCAAGGTCCTGCTTGCTCACGACCGCGAGACGGCCCTCGACATCCTGCGCCCTCGGCTCCGCGACGGCGACGTCGTCCTCGTCAAGGCGTCGCGAGGGATCGCCCTGGACCTCCTCGTCGACGATCTGCGGGCCGAGCTCGGTGGATCTGCGGGCCGATGATCGAGCTCATCCAGGGGCTCCTGCTCGCGTTCGCGTTCATGGTCATCCTGATGGCGCCGTATATCCGCCTCCTGCGCGAGGCCGGCTTCGGCAAGCAGGTCCACCCCGAGGGCCCCGAGACGCATTACGTCAAGGAAGGCACGCCGACGATGGGCGGCATCCTGCTCATCGCGGTCGTCGTCGCGATCTATCTCTTCCTCCGTCCGCTCGATGCGGCGACCTACGCTCCGCTGGCGACGCTGGTCCTCGTCGGTGGCGTCGGTGCGATCGACGACTACATGAACGCGCGGACCGGAGAGGGGATCCGGGCCCGCCAGAAGCTCATCTGGTTGACCGTCGTTGCGGTCGTGGCCGCGTGGCAGATCCAGCAGACCTATGCGATCACGGCCATCGCGGTGCCGTTCGTGGGCGCCGTGCCCATCGACCCGAGGCTGTACATCGCGTTCGCGGCATTCGCGATCGTCGCCATGGCGAACGGCGTCAACCTGACGGACGGCCTCGACGGCCTTGCCGGCGGCACCCTCGCGTTCTCGTTCGTCGCCTTCATGCTCATTGCGCTGTTCAACGTGCCCCAGCAGGTCAACCTCGCCCTGCTGTGCGCGCTGATCATCGGCGGGCTGCTCGGTTTCCTGTGGTTCAACGTCCACCCCGCCCAGATCTTCATGGGCGACGCCGGCTCGCTGGCCCTCGGGTCGACGCTGGCGGTCACCGCCCTGATCACCGGTCAGATCCTGATCCTGCCCTTGATCGGGATCATCTTCGTGGTCGAAACGCTGTCGGTGATCATCCAGGTCGCCTACTTCAAGGTGAGCGGCGGCAAGCGGATCTTCCGGATGAGCCCGATCCACTACCACTTCGAGCTGGGTGGCTGGGACGAGGAAAAGATCACGATCCGCTTCTGGATCGTCGGCATCCTCGCTGCGCTGCTCGGGCTGACCTTCTTCTTCGCCTCGGTCAACGTGCTGGTATGAGCGCGATGACCGAGCAGCGGACGATCGATCCCGGTGCGCTCACGATGGACTCGATCCTCGCGGGCGCGCTGCGCGGCCGCCCGGTGACCGTGCTCGGGTTCGCCCGCAGCGGGATCGCCCTGGCGCGCTTCCTGGCCGACGCCGGCGCGCGGGTGACCGTGTACGACGGCCGCCCGGCGGAGGACCTGGCGGACGCGATCGGCGCGCTCGAGGGCCGCGACGTCCGTCTCGCGCTCGGTCCGGAGGTCGACCCCGCGGCGACGTGGGCGGATGCGGCGCTCGTGACCACGTCGCCCTCGATCAACCCGGACTACCCGACGACGGAGCCCCGCCTTCGGGCGGCGCTCCGGGCGCTGGTGGAGGCACGGGCGGCGGGCGATCCCGTGGCGCCCGCCCTCGTCTCGGAGCCCGACCTGTTCCTGCGGCTGTGCCGCGCGCCGACGGTCGGGGTGACCGGCACGAAGGGCAAGACGACGACCGCTGCGCTGACCGCGGCGCTCCTGGCCGCCGATCCGGATCATCCGGCCGTTCTCGGCGGCAACATCGGCGTCCCGATCGTCGAGCGGTTGCCCGAGCTGACGCCGGACCATCGGGTCGTCTACGAGCTGTCGGAGCTCCAGCTCCCCACGCTGTCGCGCGGCACGACCGTGGCCGCCTACACGAACGTGACCGAGGACCACATCGACCGGCATGGCTCGCTCGAGGCGTATCGCCGCGTCAAGCGCCGGCTCGCCGAGCTCGTCGATCCGGACGGAGCCCTCGTGCTCAATGCCGACGACCCGGTGGTCGCGTCCTACGCAGGTCTCGGGACGGCGCCCGCGGTCCTCTATCGCGTCGATCGCCCGAGCCCGGGTGGTCTTGGCGTGGTCGACGGCTGGATCGTCGCGGCCGACGTGCAGCGGCTGCCGCTTGTCGGCGGGGGACCGGCGGAGACCGGGCCGGACAGCCGGATCCTGCCGCTCGATGAGCTCGCGCTGCCGGGCCGCCATAACGTCTCGAACGCCCTGGCCGCGGTTGCGGTCGCCCTGCTGTTCGGCGTCGCGCCCGACGCGATCCGCCGAGCGGCGGCGGGCTTCAGCGGCGTCGAGCACCGCCTCGAGCCCGTCGCCGTCGTCGACGGCGTGCGCTTCGTCAACGACTCGCAGGGGACCCAGCCGGACGCGGTGGCGGCCGCGCTCGAGGCGTTTCCGGCACCAGTCGTGCTGATCGCCGGTGGCCGCGACAAGGGAATCGATCTGACGTCCCTTGGACCGGTCGTCGCGAAGCGGGCCGTCGCAGCCGTGCTGATCGGCGAGAGCGGCCCCGCGCTCGAGGTCCTGTTCCGCGACGCGGGGCTGGGCCGCACCGAGCGGGCAGGGTCGCTCGATGAGGCGGTTCGGCGCGCCGATTCGATCGCGCGTGACGCACTGCGCGACCACGCCGGAGGGCCGGCGACCGTGCTCCTCAGCCCGGCCGCGGCGAGCTTCGACATGTTCGACGACTACGCGGCCCGCGGACGGGCCTTCAAGCAGGCCGTGGCCGACCTGGCCGCAGCCCGCGCCGCAGGAGGAGGGGACCGATGAACCTCGCGCCGCCGCTGTCGCGCCCTGCCCGACGGCGCCCCGAGGAGGGAGCGGCCCGGCCGGCACGCCGCACGCCCGCAAAGGCGACGGCGAAGAGCCGCGGCGCCGTGCTCCAGCGCGAACGTCACCAGCCCGACTACACGATCCTCGTCGCGGTCGTCAGCCTCGCCTCGGTTGGCATCCTGATGGTCTATTCGTCGTCGGCGATGCGCGGCTACCTGTCGAGCGCCAACGACACGTTCGCGATCGTGGGCCCCCAGATCCAGTGGGCGCTGCTCGGGCTGCTCGCGATGGTCGGGATGATGCGCGTCGACTACCGCTACCTGCGGCTCGCGTCGGTGCCGTTCTTCGTCATCGCGGTCGTCCTGCTGGTGCTCGTCTTCGTGCCGTCACTCAACGTCGTCATCGGCGGCTCGGCACGCTGGCTGCGCCTTGGCCCGCTGCCGGCGATCCATCCCGCCGAGATCGCGAAGCTCGCGCTGATCATCTATCTCGCCCACTGGATGGCGAAACGCGGCACGCGCGTCCGGACCTTCTGGGGCGGGACGGTCCCGTTCCTGATCATCGTCGTGCCGGTGATCGCGCTGGTGTTCAAGGAGCCCGACCTCGGCACGACCATCGTCATCACCTTGACCGTCTTCACCATGTTCTTTATCGCAGGTGCCAACCTGGCGCACCTCGGGGTGCTCGCCGCCGGTGGGCTGACGGCGGCGGTCCTGGTGGGCCTGCGCGGCTACCAGATGGAGCGCATCCGGACCTGGCTCGAGCCGTGGAGCGACGCCCTCGGCGCCGGCTTCCACACCGTGCAGGGACTGCTGGCGCTCGGCGTGGGCGGGCTGACCGGGACCGGTCTCGGCGACAGCCGGGTGTTCGTACCGAACGCGTTCAACGACTTCATCTTTGCGGTGGTCGGCCAGGAGTTCGGCTTCATCGGTGCCGGCACGGTCATCGTGCTGTTCCTCGTCCTGGCCTACGCTGGCACGCGCACCGCGCTCGCTGCGCCGGACACCTTCGGGGCCTTGCTGGCTGCCGGGATCACCGGCTGGCTGTGCCTGCAGGCGTTCATCAACATCGGCGTCGTCGTCACCCTGGTCCCGATCACCGGGATCACGCTGCCGTTCATCAGCGCGGGTGGCTCGTCGCTCATCATCAGTTTCGCGGCCGTCGGCATCCTGCTGTCGGTCTCCCGCGAGACCGTCACGAAGGGAACCTGGAACGACGATGCGACTGCTGATCGCGGGCGGGGGTACGGGCGGGCACATCTACCCGGCGCTCGCCGTCGCCCGGTCGCTCCGCGCGGCTGAGGTCCGGGACGGGGGCCCCGCCGAGCTCAGCTGGATCGGCGGCCGGCGTGGGCTCGAGGCGACGCTCGTGCCCCCGGCCGGCATCCCGCTGCACCGCCTTGTGCTGCGCTCGCTGCGCAGCGTCGACCGGAGCGTGCACACGGTCGCGGACCCGTTGCGCCTCGCCGCATCGGTCCCGCAGGCCGCGGCCATCCTGGCCCGTGAGCGGCCGGCCGCGATCTTCACGACCGGCGGCTACGTCGCCGTCCCGGTCCTGATGGCCGCCGCCCCGCTGCGCATCCCGGTCGTCCTCTGGGACGGCAACGTCATCCCGGGTCGGGCGGTGCGCCTGACCGCGCGGCTCGCCGACGTGGTCGCGGTGTCGTTCGAGGCAACCTGCCGTGCGCTGGCCTCGGCGATCGGCGATCGGCCGTGCTTCGTCACCGGCACCCCGATCCGCGACGTCGCAGGCGATCGACCGCGAGGCCGCCCGGGTCCGGCTCGAGGTCCCGGCCGGCGAGCGGGTCATGCTGATCTTCGGCGGCTCGCAGGCCGTCCGGCGGTTCAACGCCGCGGTCAGCGGGGCCCTCCCGCGGCTCGTCGAGCGGGCGGTCGTGATCCACGTTGCCGGCACCGACGGGTACGCCGCCGCGCTGGCCGGCCGCGAGGCCCTCCCGGAGGCAATGCGTGGACGCTACCGGCCGTACCCGTTCCTGCGCGAGGAGATGCTGGCGGCCCTGGCCGCGGCGGACCTCGTGGTCGGACGGGCCGGCTCGTCGACGCTGGCCGAGGCGACCGCCTTCGGCCTGCCGCTGGTCGTCGTCCCGTACCCGCACGCCGGCGGCCACCAGCGGGCGAACGCCCGGGAGCTCGTGGAAGCCGGGGCCGCGCGCGTGATCGAGGACGAGGCATTCGATGCCGCGGCGCTGCTCGACGTCGCCACGCTGCTCGAGGACGCGTCCGCGCACCTCGAGATGTCAGCCGCGGCCCGGGCGCTGGGTCGCCCCGCAGCCGCGGTCGCGGTCGCGCGCCTCGTCCTGGCGGTCGCGGAGCGGCGGCCACTGCCGGACGCCGAAACGATCGAACGCCTGTCGCGGGGAAAGGCCGCGTGACCGCGGACACGGCGGCGTTCGACCCGGTCGCGAGCGGCACCGACATCCAGCGCCGGATCGGTGTCAAGACGTCGCGCGACGAGCCGCTCGCGCGGTTCACGACGATGCGGGTGGGCGGGCCGGCCGACCTGTTCGCCACGGCCCACAACGCCTTCGAGCTGCGCGCCCTCGTCCGCTTCGCCCGGTCCCGCGGGATCGCGCACCTCGTCCTCGGACGTGGGAGCGACGTCGTGATCGCGGACGCCGGCGTCCGCGGGCTCGTCATCCAGAACCGCGCCGAAGGGTCGCGGGTCGACGGCGAGCGGTACGTGGCCGAGTCCGGCGTCCCGATGGCGCGGGCCGCCACCGAGACCCAGCGCGGCGGCCTGACCGGCCTTGAATTCGGTCTGGCCATCCCGGGCACCGTCGGCGGGGCGGTGTGGGCCAACGCCGGCGCACACGAATCCGACGTCGCGACCGTGCTCGAATCGGCGCGCGTCCTCGACGCCGGTGGTGGCGAAGCGCTGCTGGCCGCGGACGACCTGGCCCTGGCCTACCGCGACAGCCGCTTCAAGCACGTTCCCGAGGGGTCGCCGCCGGAGATCGTGCTCGAGGCGACGTTCCGTTCTCGCGTCCGCCGATGCGGACACGATCAAGGCGCGGCTGGACGAGATCCGCCGCTGGCGGCAGGCGCACCAGCCGCTCGGCATCCCCTCGGCGGGCAGCGTCTTCCGCAACCCGGACGGAACCTCGGCGGGGCGGCTGATCGATGAGGCCGGGCTCAAGGGCCTCCAGATCGGCGGGGCGACGGTCTCCGAGAAGCACGCCAACTTCATCGTGAACGACCGGAAGGGCAGCGCGGCCGACGTGCGGCGCCTCGCCGAGCATGTTCGCGCGGTCGTGCGCGACCGGTCGGGCATCGACCTCCAACCCGAGATCGAGTTCGTCGGGGACTGGTCCGGCTGGGCCGGCGAGGACGCCCGATGACGATCAGCCAGCCGATCACGGTGCTCATCGGCGGGCCATCCGCCGAGCATGACGTGTCGATCGTGTCGGGCACCGCGATCGCGGACGCCCTCCGCGAGCGCGGTCACACCGTGACGCAGGTTCTCCTCGATCTCGACGGCCGCTGGTGGTGGCTGCCGGCCGATCATGTCCGCGGGAGCCGCCCGCAGCGCGACTACGACGATCCCACGGCGCTCGAGGCCGATGGACCGCACGAGCTCGGTCCCGCGATCGACCGGCTGGCGGCGGCGAGCCCCGCGCCGATCGTCGTGATCGGGCTCCACGGGCCGTTCGGCGAGGACGGCACGGTCCAGGCGCTGCTCGAGGCGGCCGATCTCGCCTACACCGGATCGGGCGTGGCGGCATCGGCGATCGGCATGGACAAGGCGCTCTTCAAGCGCATGTGCCGCGGGATCGGCCTGCCGGTCGTGGACTGGATCGAGGTCCGCGCCGAGCGCTGGACGACGGCCCGCGACGCGGTGCTCGCGGAGCTCGCGGCCTTCGCCGCGGGTAGCGGCGACGCGCGCCTGATGGTCAAGCCGGCACGGCTCGGCAGCTCGGTCGGGATGACGCTCGCCCACGACGCGGGGGAGCAGGCGGCCGGGCTCGACCTCGCGTTCCGCTACGACACGCTCGCCCTGGTCGAGCTGTACATCGCGGGGGCCCGCGATCTCGAGGTCTCGGTGATCGGCAACGACCCGGGGCGGCTGGAGCTGTACGGACCGGGCGAGATCGTGTCGGGCCACGAGTTCTACGACTACGACGCGAAGTACCGCCCGGGCCTGTCGGAGACCGCGACGCGTGCCGAGGTGACCGACGCGCAGCGCGCCGTGATGCACAAGATCTCGCGGGACGCCTACCGCGCGATCGGCGCGGAAGGCTTCGCCCGGATCGACTTCCTGCTCGCCGGCGAACGCCTGTACCTTTCGGAGATCAACACGATCCCGGGGTTCACCCCGATCAGCCTCTTTCCGACGATGCCCGCGGAGGGCGGCTACACGTTCGCCGACATCTGCGAACGGATCGTGGAGCTCGCCGTCGAGCGCCATGCGTCCCGCGTGCGGCGGCGCCTCGGCCCGGCCGACCTGCCACGATGACCGGCCGCATGCGGGCGCGCCCGCCGAGCAGGCCGGCGGCCGCCGCGACGATGCGCCGAACCAAGCCCGTCAAGCGCGCCTCGGCCGGCCTCACGCCCGTCCGCGCAGGCGCGGCCCTCGCGATGCTCCTGTCGGCGTTTGCGATCTACGGCGTGGCGGCCTCGCCCGCCTTCGAGTTCGACGAGCTGCGCATCGAGGGCGCGACGTACACCGACCCGGACGCCGTGCAGGGGATCATCGAGCAGGCGCGCGGCGAGAACCTGTTCCGGCTGTCGACCGCGCCGCTGGCCGCGTCGCTGCGGCAACTGCCCACCGTGGCCGACGCGCGGATCGGTCTCGGGTTGCCCGGGACGGTCACCGTCATGCTCCAGGAGCGCCAGCCGGTGCTCGTCTGGAACGTCGGCTCGCAGCGCTATCTCGTCGACCGCGACGGGTTGATCGTCGGACGGCTGGGCGACGATGCACCGCCCGAAGCGGCGCTGCTGCCGTCGGTCGTCGACGAGCGCGCAGGCTCGGCGTCGCTCGGGACGGGCACCCGCCTCGACCCGGTCGACGTGGACGCGGCCACGCGCCTGGCGTCGCTGAGCCCCATCCAGGTCGGGAGCGCCGCGCGCAAGCTCGCGGTTGTGGTCACCGACGACCACGGCTACGAGCTGCGGGCGCAGCCGGAGGGCTGGACCGCGATCTTCGGCTTCTACACGCCGAGCCTCCGGCGGCCGGACATCATTCCCGGCCAGGTGCGCCTGCTCGGTCGTCTGCTCGAGGGCCGCGAGGCATCGATCGCGTCGATCGTGCTGGCCGACGAGCACGACGGGACCTACGTCGCGCGCCCGAGCCCGTCGCCGACGCCGAAGCCCGAATGACCGCAGACCGGATGGACGCGCAGCGCACGAAGTTGCTGCGGTCCGATCCGGTCGGGTAGCCTTGGGCGCACGAACCGAGGGAGGACGAGCCGCACGTGTTGCTACCCCTGCTGGGGCTCCTGGTGGGCGTCCTCGCAGGCCTCGTCCTCAACGTCAACGTCAGCTTCGAGTTCAGCCGCTACTCGGCGGTGGCGATCCTTGCCGCTCTCGACTCGGTCCTCGGCGCGGTTCGTGCGGAGCTCGACGGGGTCTACGACAATCGCATCTTCATCAGCGGGTTCCTGGTCAACGCGATCACCGCGGTCATCCTCACGTTCATCGGCGATCGCCTCGGTCTCGACCTGTACCTCGTGGCATTGATCACGTTCGGCCTGCGCATCTTCAACAACGTGGCCATCATCCGGCGCCACTTCCTCTAGGCACCCAAGCGGATCGGAGACGGACGACACGGTGGAACGAGAAGCGGTCCTCGTCGGCATCGACGTCGGCACCAGCAAGGTGTGCGCCCTCATCGGCGAGGTCAGCCGCGACGGGCGGCTGACGATCATGGGCCACGGGACCGTGCCCGCTTCGGGGCTGAAGAAGGGCGTCGTCATCAACATCGATCAGACCGTCCGTTCAATCGCCAATTCGGTCGAGCGTGCCGAGCGGCTGTCGGGCTGGAAGATCGACCGCGCGTTCGTCGGCGTCGGGGGGCAGCACGTCGAGAGCCTCAACTCGCAGGGCCAGGTCGCGGTCACGGCCCATCACCGCGAGGTCACGCGCGAGGACATCAGCCGCGCGATCGAGGTCGCCCGCGCGGTCAACATCCCGAACAATCGCGACGTCCTCCACGTCGAGCGGCGCGGCTTCACCGTCGACGGTCAGGAGGGGGTCAAGGACCCGCTCGGCATGAGCGCGCTGCGGCTCGAGGTCGAGACGCACATCGTCACGGCGTCGGCAACCGCCGTGCAGAACCTCACCAAGTGCGTGCAGGCGGCCGGCGTCAAGATCGACGAGCTCGTCGCGAATTCACTCGCCTCGGCCGAGGCGGTGCTGACCGAGACCGAGAAGGAGCTCGGCGTCGCCGTCGCCGACATGGGTGCCGGCACGATCGACCTCGCGCTGTTCCAGGAGGGCTCGCCGTTCCACACGCGCGTGCTCCCGGTCGGCGGGAACAACGTGACCAACGACGTGGCGATCGGCCTCAAGACGAGCCTGCAGGTGGCCGAGGAGCTCAAGGTCCGCCATGGCACGTGCGACCTGCGGGCCGTGGGCGATGACGACGAGATCAGCGTCTCGGTGCTGGGCGAGGACGCGGGGCGAACCGTGAGCCGGCTCGAGGTCTGCCAGATCATCGAGGCGCGGATGCGCGAGACGTTCGAGCTGCTGCGCAACGAGATGCGCGCGGCCGGTGTCGGGATGCTCCCCGCGGGCGTCATCCTGACCGGCGGGGCGGCCCAGCTGTCCGGTGCGGCCGAGCTGGGGCGGGACGTGCTCCAGATGCCGGTTCGGGTCGCGTCGCCGTCGGGGATCGGCGGGCTGGTCGATACGCTGATGACGCCGTCGTACAGCACCGGCATCGGGCTGCTCGAGTGGGGCGCCGCGTCCCTCGCCGCCGGCGAGCCGACGCGCTACGAGTCGACCCCGGTCGGTGGCGGGCTGGGCCGGATCCGGGACGCGCTCCGCAGCATCTTCCCGTAGGGGTCGCGCGGTGTGGCCTGCCTGACCACGAATTCGGCGTGAACAGCAACTGTCGGCCCGTTTGGCGCTCACGTGTTGCCTGCCGGGCAATGTGATCGCCGCAGCGAGCTCGCAGGGGGCCCAGTCGCGTCCCGATCGCTCGAATCTGTGGTCTCCCGGGCCACAGGCAGGGTCCCCACGATACTCGGCGCGGCCACCAGGCCGCGCTCGTGGCTTGTCGCGATTAACAACCCGGGCAGTGTTACGTGGGAACGAGGCGGCCCTGAGGGCGTGAATTGGGGGATACCACCACCCCGGGTGATATCCGCGCCGGAATCCGGCTCGGTTCGACGCCAGGACCACGGGGGTTGGTAACCGCGGGAAACGGCGACAATCGAGCGCGAGTAGCATCGACTCCGTGAGCGACACGCCCCGCACCCGCGGCCAGCGCTTCCCGCGCCGCTTCCTGCGGGCGCTCGCCGCAGATCAAGCAGGCCACTGCCGAGACGAATGCGGAGCTCGGCCTCCTCGAGCGGCCGGTTGCCGAAGCGATCTCCGCGGCCGCCACCGAGGTCGCCGAGGGCCGCCACGACGAGCACTTCCCGATTGACGTATGAAGAGCACGGAACTCACGATCACCACTGGGCGCCGTCGGGGCGTCTTCGACATCACCCGGGAGTGCGCGGAGTTCGTGGCAGGCGCCGGAGACGGCCTGCTCAACGTGTTCGTCCCGCACGCCACCGCCGGTCTCGTGATCATGGAGACCGGGTCAGGCTCCGACGACGACCTCGTCGACGTCCTCGATCGGCTGCTCCCGCGCGACGACCGGGCCTACCGCCACCGCCACGGGTCGCCCGGGCACGGCGCCGACCACCTCGTCCCGCTGCTGGCCGCGCCGACGATCACGGTGCCGGTGGTCGGCGGGCGGATGGCGCTCGGGACGTGGCAGTCGATCTGCCTGCTCGATCCGAACGCGGACAACGCGACGCGGACGGTCCGTCTGAGCCTCGTGTCCGGCTGAGCCGGCAGGCTCAGGCGCGCGAGCGGCGGGAGAGGCCTCGCGACGCGGCGAGCGCGATGAGGGCGATGGCCCCGGCGGCGATGAGGCCAACCAGCCAGACGGGCGCGCCGCTGTCGGCGGCGGGCGCGACTGGCTCGACCACCTCGAGCGCCTGGGTCGGGCCCGGCGTGACCGGCGCCACCACAGCCGGCGCCACCACGGCCGGTGCCTCGCTCGCGGGCGCCTCGGCCGGCTGGACCTCGCTCGGCGGAAGGGTGGTCTCCGGGGAGCTGCCCTCGCCGCACACCGTTCCGATCAGCCGCTCCTCGGCGACCACGACGACCGGCTCCGGCTCGCCGCTCTCCAGGGCAACCTGGAACGTTGACTCGGCGACGGATGCGAACTGGTCGGTGCAGCCGGTGGCGTTGACCTCGGTATCGCCGACCACGCCGGTGATGTTGATCGTCACCTCGGCCGGGGTCGCGTCCGTGCCCCACGGCATGACTTCGACCTCGAACGATCCGTCGCCACCCACCGACACCTGCGCGCCGTAGATCCCGCCACCATCCGGAGCGGTCATCGTCAGGGTCCCGTCCGCGACGGGAAACGGCTGGCCGGCCGCGTCGACGACCGTGCCGCTCAGGATCGGCTGGTCCGCGGCGAGCGCGGGCAGAACGGTCACCGTGAGTGCCGCAACGGCGAGCGCGGCGGCGAGCAGGTGACGGATCGAACGAGGCACGAACCCTCCGGAAGTACGCTGGTGACGCTGGTACTTTCGGCAGTATCCGAACGTGACGGGCGGGTGTCCATGCGGCATGTGCCCTAGTGCCCTGGCGCACCGTTGCCGCCCCGCTCCGCTCCGAACGTCACCGGTTGCAACCGCACGGACACCATCAGGACGACGGAGCATGTGCCCGACGGTGCGTCGCGACACCACCGGCTGAGCCCGGCGAACAGGACTATCGGCGGACGTCCCGGACAAGCCGCGCGACCGGCGGCCGAGGGGTATACTCGCGGCCATCACGGACCAGGGCGTGCCGGGAGCCCGCGGCCAGGTCCGGCACCGTCGTCGTACCGCCGTACCTGGCCCTCGAGGGCTGCCGGAGGAGAGGCCATGCCGCTGCGTTCCGATTCCGAGAATTTCGCACTCATCAGGGTCATCGGAGTCGGGGGAGGCGGGACCAACGCCGTCAACCGGATGATCCGCGCCGAGATGATGGGCGTCGAGTTCATTGCCTGTAACACGGATGCCCAGGCGCTCCTCCAGTCGGACGCGCCGCACAAGATCCGGATCGGCGACAAGATCACGAGGGGCCTCGGGGCCGGGGGCGATTCGTCCGTCGGCCAGCGTGCCGCGGAAGAAGACTCCGAGAAGATCGCCCAGGCGCTGGCCGACTCCGACATGGTCTTCATCACGGCGGGGCTCGGTGGCGGTACCGGGTCCGGCGGCGCCCCGATCGTGGCCCAGCTTGCGAAGCAGCAGGGCGCGCTCACGATCGGCGTGGTGACCAAGCCGTTCAGTTTCGAGGGCAACAAGCGCAAGCTCGTCGCCGAGCGTGCGGCAGAGGAGCTGAAGGCCCAGGTCGACACCCTGATCACGGTCCCGAACGACCGGCTCAAGGACGTCGTCCAGAAGGACACCTCGATCCTCGACGCCTTCAAGGTCGTCGACGACGTCCTCCGGCAGGGTGTCCAGGGGATCAGCGACATCATCACGATGCCCGGACTCATCAACCTCGACTTCGCCGACGTCCGCGCGATCATGAAGGACGCAGGTTCGGCGCTCATGGGGATCGGCCGCGCGAGCGGCGAGAACCGCGCGGTCGAGGCGGCCCGCCAGGCGATCGCGAGCCCGCTGCTCGAGGTCGACATCGCCGGCGCCCAGGGCATCCTCTTCAACATCACCGGCTCGTCGAACCTCGCCCTCCACGAGGTGACCGAGGCAGCCGAGGAGATCCAGTCGGCGGCCGACCCGGAGGCGAACATCATCTTCGGCACGAGCTTCAACGACCGGCTCGGCGAGGAGGTCATGATCACGGTCATCGCGACCGGCTTCGACGGTGGCAAGCGCCGCCAGTCGTCGCGCTACGAGTCGGGCCAGGCGACGGAGAACGGCTCTTCGTCGAGCCGGGCGCCGCGCGAGCGCGACTTCCTCGAGGAGCTCCAGCGGCAGCGCGAGGAGTCGGCCGACGGCGACGACGTGGCGGCCCGCCAGGACACCGAGTTCGCGACGGCCGGGGCGCGTGCCGATCGCAGCGTCGGCGTGCCGGTCCCGGTCAAGCGACCGAGCGCGTACGACGCCGACGACCTGGAGATCCCGTCGTTCCTGCGCCGCAAGTAACCGTGCCGGCAAGGGCCGGCGCCACAACTCGGTGACATCAGACGAGGTCGAGGCGCTCCGTGCCGCGCACGCGCACGTCCTCGAGCGCATCGCCGATGCGTGCGCGCGGGGCGGGCGCCATCCGGAGACGGTGACGCTCGTCGCGGTCACCAAGACCGTGCCGGCGACGCGGCTGCGCCATGCCGTCGATGCGGGTTTCGGCCTGTTCGGCGAGAACCGGGTCCAGGAGGCCCTCGCGAAGATCCCCGAGGTGGCCGGCGCCGGCTGGCACCTCATCGGGCCGCTGCAGTCCAACAAGGCGCGCCGGGCGCTGGAGGCCTTCGCGATGATCCAGACGGTGGACTCGGTCGGGCTCGCGACGCGCCTCGACCGGTTGGCCGGGGAGCTCGGCATGGAACGCGTTCCGGTCCTCCTCCAGGTGAACGTGGACCTCGACGCGGCCAAGTCGGGCTTCCGGCCGGACGAGCTGGCGGGGGCCGTCGACGGGCTCGCAGGCCTGGGTCGGCTCGACGTCCGGGGTCTCATGACGATCGGGCGCGAGGGTGCCAACCCCGAGGAGGCACGCCGCACCTTCGCGAGTCTGCGCGAGTTGAGCCGCACCCTGCGCGCCGCGTGGTCCGGGCTCGGACCGGAGCTGTCGATGGGCATGAGCGACGACTACCCGATCGCCGTCGAGGAGGGCGCAACGATCGTGCGGGTGGGCCGTGCGCTGTTCGGGGAGCGTCCCCACGAGCACTAAGGTGGGCGCGCGCCGGGGAAGCCGTCGACCGGGCGTTCCGGCCCTCCACGCTACAATCGAATCGTGGTCGAAGTGTTCGTCCGGAACTTCCTGTCGATCCTGCTCGTGGGGCTCTGGCTGCTCATCCTCGGTCGCGTCCTGATGTCGTGGTTCGACCCTAGACGCAGCAACCAGGTGTCCCGGTTCCTCGTCCAGGCCACCGAGCCGATCCTCGCACCGGTCCGCCGGTTCCTTCCCCAGAACGGCACGTTCGACTTGAGCGCGATCATCGTCCTGCTGGTGCTCGGGACCCTGATGCGCGCCGTCCAGTCGTTGTGACCGGAAGCGAGAGTCGATTCGCCGTTCGCCTCACGCCGCGTGCCGGAGGAGACCACGTCGACGGTGTCGTCGAGGGCGAGCTGCGCGCGCGGGTCACGGCACCGGCCGTGGAGGGCGCCGCGAACAACGCCCTGGTCCGACTGCTGGCCGAGGAGCTTGGCGTCGCGCGGCGCGACGTGCGCATCGTCGCCGGCGCCTCGAGCCGCAGGAAGCTGGTCGTCGTGGACGGCCTCGAGCCCGAGACCCTCGTTGCCCGCTGGCCGGGCCTGCGGGTATGATCCGGGCCCCGGGGCGATTGGCTCAGTCCGGTTAGAGCGTCCGGTTCACATCCGGAAGGTCACTGGTTCGAATCCAGTATCGCCCACCACCCACCTCCTTCCCGGACCCGTTTCAGGCCTGTCCGCGCGCTGCAATCGAAGTGCAAGTCGACCGCCGAGGCGCCACGGAAACGCGGGAGCGAAGTCGGCGCTAGCGTCGGGTCGGCCGGGACCTTCGACACACACCCGGCCCGACGGAGGTCGAGATGGACCAGCAACGCCAGTCAGGCGGAACCACAGCCCTTGAGATGCGCGACGGTGAGGATTTCGTGTGCCCGACCTGTGGCTGCGAAATCATGATCAAGCACCACGGTGACCCGGCGAAGATGCCAAACATGCGGGCATTCACATGTTGCTGCGGCACGACGATGCAGCCGGAGCACCCCGAGCACCTTTAGTTCCGAGGAGTTTCCTGACACGCGTCACGAAGGCCGCCAATCCGTCGTCAAAGTGACAGATCGTCGCATGTGACATGCCCGATCCCGGACTCCTCCTCCGCGACGAAGCCCCGGTCCTCCCCCGGGGCTTCCTCGTGCCCGGCGCCGAACGTCTGGACGCTGATGGCTGCGTTGCGGCCGTCCGGCCGTGATGACTGCCAAAGATCAGCCGGGGTAATGAAAGGCACGTTCGGCCGCCGCAAACCGAACGATTCGGGCGTTGCGCACGCCAGTTGATTGCCAGATACCACCCGGGCTGATACCTGGCGACAAACCAGGGCGCATGATCCTGCCTTTGATTGCGTGGGCTGATATCTGGCACCGATCGAGCAGGCGAGCCAGGAATCGGGCTACGCGTCGGGGCGGGCCAGGCGGCGGAGGACGGCCGGCAGGATCCCGCCCTGGCGGTAGTAGTCGACCTCGATCGGGCCATCCAGCCGCGCGATCGCCTCGAAGCGGCGTTCGCGACCGGCCTCATCCGTGACGCGCACCGCAACGGAGGCGCGCGGCGCAAGCCGCTCGGCGAGCCCCTCGATCGAGAATGTCTCGCGGCCGGTCAGGCCCAGTGAGGACGCACTGTCGCCCGGCTTGAACTGGAGCGGCAGGACGCCCATGCCGACGAGGTTCGAACGGTGGATCCGCTCGTAGCTCTCCGCGATCACCGCACGGATCCCGAGCAGCGCCGTGCCCTTGGCGGCCCAGTCACGCGACGATCCGGAGCCGTACTCCCGGCCGACGAGCAGGACGAGCGGGACCCCTTCCGCCATGTAGCGCATCGCGGTGTCGTAGATGAACCCTTCGTCGCCAGAGGGGAGATGCACCGTGTACGGCCCCTCCTTGCCCTCGACAAGCCGGTTGCGCAGCCGGATGTTGCCGAACGTGCCGCGCATCATCACCTCGTGGTGGCCGCGCCGCGCTCCATACGAGTTGAACTCGAGGGGTCCGACGCCGCGGTCCTGCAGCCACTGGCCGGCGGGGGACCAGGGGGCGATCGAACCCGCCGGCGAGATGTGGTCGGTCGTGACCGAGTCGCCGAGCACCGCCAGCGCGCGGGCACCCTCGATGTCCGCGACCGGGGCGGCCTCGAACGCGAGGCCGTCGAAGAACGGCGGCTTGGCGATGTACGACGAAGCGGGGTCCCATGCGTAGCGGTCGCCCGCCGGGATCGGCAGCGCCCGCCAGCGATCGTCGCCCTCGAACACGACCGCGTACGTGCGCCGGAACAGCTCGGGGTCGATGGCCGAACCGATGACCTCGCGGATCTCCTCCAGCGACGGCCAGATGTCGGCAAGGAACACGGCCGTGCCGTCCAAGGCGTGGCCGAGCGGCTCGCTCGTCAGGTCGACGTCGACGCGGCCGGCGAGCGCGAAGGCGACGACCAGCGGCGGCGAGGCCAGGTAGCTCGCGCGCGCGAGGGGATGGATCCGGCCCTCGAAGTTGCGATTCCCCGACAGCACGGCCGCAACGACGAGGTCGTGCTCTTCGACGGCGGCCGCGATCGGAGCGTCGAGCGGGCCGGAGTTGCCGATGCACGTCGTGCAGCCGTAGCCCGCAAGGGCGAATCCGAGCTGCTCGAGCGGCGTCATCAAGCCTGCCGCCTCGAGATACCCGGTGACCGCCTTGGAGCCCGGCGCCAGCGACGTCTTGACGGTCGGCTCGACGCGCAGTCCGCGTGCCACCGCGTTTCGGGCGAGCAGGCCCGCCCCGATCATCACGGTCGGGTTGGACGTGTTGGTGCACGAGGTGATGGCGGCGATCGCCACCGAGCCCGTGCGGATCGTCGCCCGTCCCCCGGGGACGTCGACCTCGATCGGCAGGTACTCGCGGCTGTCGTCAGGCACGCCGACGGGCACGGCCGGTGCCGGGGTCGCGTGCGGGTCGTCTACCGAGAGCGCCGTCGGGTCGCTGGCGGGGAACGACGCATCCGAGGCTTCCTCGACCGCATCGCCGCTGCGCGGCGCGTCGCGCACTGGCGGTCGGGCCTCGAGGCCGTCCGGGAAGTTCGACCGGAAGTTCTCGCGCAGCGCATCCAGCGGGACGCGGTCCTGGGGACGCCGCGGACCGGCCACCGATGGCACGACTGACGCGAGGTCGAGCTCGAGGAGCTCGTCGAACACCGGGTCGGCGCCGGGAACGCGCCACAGGCCCTGCGCCTTCGCGTAGTGCTCCACCAGCGCAACGCGGGCATCGGCCCGTCCGGTCAGGCGGAGGTAGGCCAGCGTCTCGTCGTCGATCGGGAAGAGGGTGGCGGTCGCCCCGAATTCGGGGCTCATGTTGCTGATCGTCGCCCGGTCGGCGAGGGTGACCCCGGCCAGCCCGTCGCCGGCGAACTCGACGAATGCCCCGACGACGCCGTGGGAGCGCAGCATCTCGGTGACGACGAGGACCAGGTCGGTCGCGGTCGAGCCTCGCGGCAGCTCGCCGTGGAGGCGCACCCCGACGATCCGTGGCATCGGCTGGTAGAGCGGCTGGCCGAGCAGGACGGCCTCGGCCTCGATGCCGCCGACGCCGTAGCCGAGGACGCCGAGGCCGTTGACCATCGTGGTATGCGAGTCCGTGCCGACCAGCGTGTCGGGGAACGCGACGCCCTCGCGGTCGTCAATGACCGTCGCGAGGAACTCGAGGTTCACCTGGTGGACGATGCCGGTCCCGGGCGGGACGACGCGCAGGTCCCGGAACGCGGTCTGCGCCCAGCGCAGCAGCTGGTAACGCTCGCCGTTCCGCTCGTACTCGCGCTCGACGTTGAAGGCGAACGCCCGGTCGTTGCCGAACATGTCGACCTGGACGGAGTGGTCGATGACGAGATCCGCCGGGACCAGCGGGTTGACGAGCGACGGGTCGCCGCCGAGGTCGGCCATGGCGTCGCGCATGACGGCCAGGTCGACGATCGCGGGCACGCCGGTGAAATCCTGGAGGATCACCCGGGAGGGCATGAACGGGATCTCGGCCTCGGCCGTTGCGCCGGGCCGCCACGCCGCCAGCGTCTCGACGTCCTCGCCGCGGACGATCCCGCCGCCGGCATGGCGGAGCAGGTTCTCGAGGAGGATCTTGAGGGTGACCGGCGCGCGGGCCACGTCCAGCCGGTCGCCCACGGCGTCCAGGCGGAAGTACGCAAAACGGTCGTCACCGACCTGCAGCGTGGCGCGAGCGCCAAGGGGATCGACCGTGGGTTGCCGGGATACCATCGAGCACGCCTCCTTCGTCAACCGCGCAATGCGCGGGCCAAGTCGGCGCCGGACGGGTGCGCCCGTCCCGGGTCGAGATCGAGGGCGAGTATAGCAGCCGCTAGACTCGATCCCCATGCGACCGTTCGGCGACCTGCCCGGCGACGACCCCGAGCGCGACGCGAAGCATGCCGCCGAGGAGGACCGCCAGCGCGCCGAGGAACGACGCGAAACCGCCGCGGCGCTCGAGGCGGCCGGCATCGAGCTCGACCCGACGCCGCCCGGCACCCACCGTCACGGCGACCTCGTCCATCCGAGCGATCACGCCCATCCGCACGTCCATGCCGAGGCCGGTCAGCCGCCGGTCACCGGGATCGTCGGCGCGGGGGCCGTGGGGACAGCGCTTGGCGTGGCGCTGTCCCGGGCCGGCTGGCCGATCCACGCCGTCGCCAGCCGCGACGCCGGCCGGCGCGAGCGCTTCCGGGGCATCGTGACCGTCGAGCGGGTGTTCCTCGACGCCCAGGCCCTGGTCGAGGAGGTCGAGCTCATCATCGTGGCGGTCCCCGACGACGCCCTCGCGCCCCTTGCACGCACGATCCGGATGTACGGCGGCCAGGCGATGATCCACACCAGTGGGGCGCTCGGCGCCGAGGTCCTCGAGCCGGCGCAGGCCGCCGGAACCCAGGTCGGGTCGTTCCACCCGTTGGTCGCCTTCGCCGACATCGAGCGGGCAGTCGCTGCACTCCACGGGGCGACCGTGGCCATCGAAGGCGACGATCAGCTGCTGGCGCTGCTGGCCGAGATGGCAGAACGGATTGGCGCGCGTGCCGTCCGGCTCGCGCCGGGCTCGAAGCCCGCCTACCACGCCGCCGCGGTCCTCGCGGCGGGCGGGTTCGTCGCACTCCTCGACGCGATCGCCGAGCTCGGCCGGGTGGCCGGCCTGGACGAGGCCGGAGCGTTGGCGGTCTATGGGCCGTTGATCGAGGGCACGCTCGGGAACGCCCGTGCGCTCGGCATCCGCGCCGCCCTGACGGGGCCGATCACGCGCGGCGACGACGGCACGCTGCGGGCCCACCTGGCCGCGCTCGAGGCCCATGCGCCAGGCGTCGTCCCGCTGTACCGCGCTGCAGCCGAACGCGAGATCAGACTTGCCGAGGAGCGTGGCGCGCTGACACCGGCAGGCGCTGCGACCCTGCGCTCGTCACTTGCATCGGTCGAGTGAACCGCTACCATTGCTGGCAATGGAGCACAGCATTGCCGCCAAGTACGCGGCCCGGCCGGCTGCCCGATTCGTCCGACCCTCGGCGCGCACCCGGGAGCGGCGGCTGGGCCTCCGCGTGACCGGCACGTTCCGCGCGTCCGAAGGCCGCGCCACCGTCCTTCGCCGGGCCGATCTCGGGCCGCTTGTCAGGATGCGGGCGAGCTGGCGTGCGATCCGCCCCGCCGTTCCGCAGCGTTCCATGAGCGGCCGACCGCGGCCGCAAGTCACGATGCATTGGCCTCGCTCCGGGCGCACCGGGGCGGCACGCCGCTCCAGCGCCGCTTCGGCGCCGTGGCACGCCTGAGGAACGCGACGGCAACGTCTGCTGGCGGCGTCGTGATCCGGTATCACGGATCGAACCCCCAGTTCGTTGCGGGCTGCCGTCGTCGGGAGCGGGACGGCCGAACCTGGACACTCCCGAAGGGCACCCCGAACGCCGGTGAGACCACCGAGCAGACGGCGCTCCGCGAGGTTGCCGAGGAGACCGGCCTGGAGGTCAGGATCACGGCCCCGCTCGATTCGATCGAGTACTGGTTCGTCCTCGGCGGGACACGCATCCACAAGACCGTCCACTACTTCCTGATGGAGCCGACCGGCGGCGACCTCGCCGGGCACGACCACGAGTTTGCGGAGGTCCGCTGGGTCGGGTTCGACGAGGCGAGCAGCCTGCTCACGTTCGAGACGGAGCGGGCGCTGGTGGCCAAGGCGGCCGCGACCCTGGCCCTTGATGCGGTCGTCCCGGCGCCGGCCGAGGCGGAGGCATGAACGCCAACGTGGACGCGACGATCCAGCAGACGCCGCTTGCCGACCGACATGCACAGCTTGGCGCGCGGCTGATCGAGTTCGGTGGCTGGCTCATGCCGGTCCAGTACCGCGGCATCCTCGAGGAGCACCGCGCGGTCCGCGAGCGGGCAGGCCTGTTCGACCTGTCGCACATGGGCGAGCTCTTTGTCGAAGGGCCCGAGGCCGGCGAGGCGCTCGCGTACGCGCTCGTCAGCGATCCGCCCGCGCTCAAGGACGGACGCGCCCAGTACTCGATGATCGCCTCGCCCGACGGCGGCATCCTCGACGACCTCATCGTCTACCGCCTCGGCGAGGCACGCTTTCTCGTCGTTGCCAACGCGTCGAACTCGCTCGTCGTTTCGGACGCGCTCGCCGAGCGGCTGGCTGGTTTCAAGGCGGTCCTCGACGACCGCACGCTGGCGACGGCCCTGATCGCGATCCAGGGCCCGCGTTCGGTGGACATCCTTGCGCCGCACACGGACGTGGACCTGGGCGCGCTGCGCTACTACGGGATCGCGGAAGGGCACGTCGCGGGGATCGAGGCCCTCGTTGCCCGGACCGGCTACACGGGTGAGGACGGGTTCGAGGTCTTCGTCGACTGGGACCGCGCCACCGAGCTGTGGGATGTCCTGATGCCGGCCGTCGAGGGAGCGGGCGGGCTGCCGGTGGGGCTCGGCGCCCGAGACACGCTGCGGCTCGAGGCCGGCATGCCGCTCTACGGCAACGAGCTCGACCTGTCGACGAACCCGTTCGAGGCGGGTCTCGGTCGCGTCGTGAAGCTGGCCAAGCCGGATGATTTCGTGGGCCGGACGGCGTTCGAGCGCGCCGCGGCCGCCGCGCCGACCCGCACGCTCGTCGGGCTGGTCGTGGAAGGGCGGGGGATCGCCCGCCACGGGTACCCGGTCTACGCCGGGGAGCGGCGGACCGGGGTGGTCACCAGCGGAACGCATTCGCCGACGATCGGGAGCCCGATCGCGATGGCCTACGTCGCTCCCGGCGATGCCGAGCCGGGTACGATAGTCGAGGTCGAGATCCGCGATCAGCGGGTCCCGGCCCGGGTCGTCCCGCTGCCCTTCTACAAATCCTCGCGCTGATGGCTAGCGCAGCGTCGCCTCAGCGCTCGGAGATTTCCGTGCCGGCAGCCCGGGGATACATTCGCTAATCGGTCGCGAGCAACGGAGGAGCCTCGTCGATGGTGCCCACCGATCTCCGCTACACGAAGGACCACGAATGGGTCCGCGTCGAGGGCGACGAAGCGACGATCGGCATCACCGAGTACGCCGCCAGCCAGCTCGGCGACATCGTCTTCGTCGAACTGCCGGCCACCGGGACGGCGCTCGACCAGTTCGCGACCTTCGGTGTCGTCGAGTCGGTCAAGGCGGTGAGCGACCTGTTCGCCCCGGTCGGCGGGGACGTGACCGGTGCCAACGACGAGCTGACGGGCAATCCGGAGCTCGTGAACAGCGATCCCTACGGCGCGGGCTGGATGCTCCGCGTGCGGGTCGCCAACCCCGACCAGCTCGAGGAGCTGCTCGCACCTGACGCCTACGACGCGCTGATCGCGGAGGGCTGACGGCGATGCCGTACGGACCGCATACCGACGGCGACCGGGAACGGATGCTGGCGGCGCTCGGCGTCGCGTCGGTGGACGCGTTGTTCGCGGACATCCCGGCCGAGCTCCGCGCCGCGGGCATCGACCTCCCCGGACCGGAGCCCGAGCTCCAGCTCGCGGCTCGCCTCCAGGCGCTGGCTGCCAAGAACCGGACCGACCTCGTGTCGTTCCTCGGCGCGGGCGTCTACCGTCACTGGTCGCCGCCCGCGGTCGACCAGCTGCTGCTCCGCGGCGAGTGGTACACGGCCTACACGCCGTACCAGCCGGAAGTCAGCCAGGGGACGCTCCAGAGCATCTACGAGTACGAGTCGCTGATCGCTGAGCTGGTCGGGCTCGACGTGGTGTCCGCCTCGCACTACGACGGTGCGGCCGCGACGGCCGAGGCTGCGCTGATGACCTGCCGCCAGACCCGGCGCGAGCGGGTGCTGGTGTCGCACGCCGTGCATCCGCACGTGCGGGCAACGATCGAGACGTACTTCCGCGGCGGGCTGGAGCTCGAGGAGATTCCCGTCGTTGCGGCCGGCGACGTCGCCGGCACGACCGATCTCGCGGCGCTCGAGGCGCTCCTCGCGGACCCCGAGCGCCCGGTCGCCGGCGTCATCGCGGCCCACCCGAACTTCTACGGACTGCTCGAGCCGGTCACCGAGATCGGCGAGCTGGCACATGCCGCCGGCGCGCTCTTCGTGTCGGTGATCGAACCGGTCTCGCTGGCGGTCCTCCAGCCGCCCGGTGCGTACGGCGCGGACATCGCGGCCGGTGAGGGGCAGCCACTCGGCATCCCGCCGCAGTACGGCGGGCCGTACCTCGGCATCCTCGCCTCGACCGAGGCCCTCGTCCGCCAGATCCCCGGCCGGCTCGTCGGCATGACGACGGACCTCGACGGCCAGCGCGCCTTCGTCATGACAATGCGCGCGCGCGAGCAGGATATCCGCCGCGACAAGGCGGCAAGCAACATCTGCACGAACCAGGCGCTGCTCGCGCTTGCGGCGTCGATCTACCTTGCGACGATCGGCCCGCATGGCCTGCGGGACGTCGCGGCGACCGGGGCCGCGCGCGCGGCGGAGCTCGCGGCAGCACTCGACGCGGTCGGCGCGCCGCGCCTCCACCCGGGCCCGTACCTCAACGAGTTCGCCGTGCGGATTCCGGATGCACGGGCGGTCCACCGCCGTCTCCTCGACCGCGGGATCCTTGCCGGGCTCGCCCTCGCCGATGCCGAACCCGACGACCCTGCGGTCGCCGAAGCGCTCCTCGTGTGCGCCACCGAGCTGACCACCGGCGACGACATCGCCCGGTTCGCCGCAGCCCTCGGTGACGAGCTCGCCGGTGGCAGCGACCGCCGACCCGAGCTGGCCGGCGCGGCCCGATGAGCGTCGTCGGCCCGAAGCTCCAGCCGACCCTGTTCGAGCGGTCGCGGCCGGGCCGTGGCAACGGGAAGATCCCGCATCCGCCGAAGGACGCGCTCGACCGCCTGCCCGCGGACGCCCTGCGCGACACCCCGCCCGCGCTGCCCGAGCTCAACGAGCCCGAGGTCGTGCGCCACTACGTCAACCTGTCGCAGCTCAACTTCGCGGTGGACACGGGGTTCTATCCGCTCGGCTCGTGCACGATGAAATTCAATCCGAAACTTAATGAGTGGGCGGCCCGCCTGCCGGGCTTCGCAAGCCTCCATCCGATGGCTCCCGACGAAGCGGCGCAGGGCACGCTGCAGCTCCTGTGGGAGCTCGAACAGGCGCTGATGGCGATCAGCGGGATGCGCGCGGTGTCGCTCCAGCCGGCGGCCGGAGCGCAGGGCGAGCTGACCGGGATCCTCATGATCCGCGCCCATCACCTGGCCCGCGGCGACACCGAGCGGACCGATGTGCTCGTGCCGGATTCCAGCCATGGCACGAACCCCGCCACGGCATCGATGGCCGGCTACCGGACGATCACGATCCCGTCGGCCGCGGACGGCGGCGTGGACGTCGACGCGTTCCGCGCGGCCCTCGGTCCACGAACGGCCGCGGTGATGATCACGAACCCCTCGACGCTCGGCCTGTTCGAGACGCGCATCGGCGAGCTGCTCGAGGCGGTCCACGAGGTGGGTGCGCTCGCCTACATGGACGGCGCCAACCTCAACGCGATCCTCGGCCGCTTCAAGCCCGGTGAGGCGGGCTTCGACGTGATGCACTTCAACGTGCACAAGACGTTCTCGACGCCGCATGGCGGCGGTGGGCCGGGTGCCGGGCCCGTCGGCGTCGGGGAAACGCTCCTGCCGTACCTGCCGACGCCACGCGTCCTGCGGGCCGACGACGGCACGTTCCGGCTGGAACGCCCCGGCGAACGACCGACGTCGATCGGCCGGCTGCGCAGCTACGTCGGCAACACCGGCGTGCTCGTGCGCGCGTATGCCTATATCCGCGCCCACGGCGGCTCGGGGCTCCGCGAGGTCAGCGACGATGCGGTCCTGGCCGCGAACTACCTCAGGCACCGCGTGTCGGGCGCGTACGACCTGCCCCATGGCGGCCGCCCATGCAAGCACGAGTTCGTCGCGTCGGCGGCATCGCTGAAGAAGCGCACCGGCGTCCGCACGCTCGACATCGCGAAGCGGCTCATCGACTACGGCTTCCACCCGCCGACGATCTATTTCCCGTTGATCGTCGAGGAGGCGATGCTGATCGAGCCCACCGAGACCGAGAGCCTGGAGACGCTGGACGCGTTCGCCGAGGCGTTGATCGCGATCGCGGCCGAGGCCGAATCCTCGCCGGACGTCGTCCGCGAGGCGCCCCACACGGCGCCCGTCCGGCGGCTCGACGAGGCCACGGCGGCACGCCAGCCGAACCTGCGCTGGAGGGGGATGACCGGACGGCAGATGCCGTGCCCGGACTGACGGTCAGTCCGGTTGGGCCCGGATTTGACGGGTGACGGCACCGCGTGCATCATCGCCGCATTCTTGAGGCCCGCGGCCCTTTGGAGACCGCGGGTTACTTCCGCGCACAGCGGCAATCGATGGGAGGATCGAGCGTCGCCAAGGCCGGTCGAACACGTCGGGGAGCCGCAGAAGGCGGCGCCGGCGTGTCCGAGAGCACCGGACGTCTCGGCAAGGGAGACCGCGACGACGGGAACTTTGAAAGGGACCAGTGCATGTCACAGAAACGCCTCCTTGGGCTCGTCGCAGCGCTCGCGATCGTCGCGGCAGCGTGCGGCGGTACGACGGCGACTATCCGCGCCGCAAAGCCAGGAGCCAGGAGCATCGCCCGCCGGATCAGCCGGTGCGGGCCCCACTGCCAACACCGGCACCCTCGCCGCTGAGCAGATCCTCAACGTCGACATCGCCGGCGAGCCGCCGACACTCGACCCCAACAAGGCGCAGGACTCCAACTCGCTCACCGTGCTGCGAGCCCTGCATCGGCCGCTCGTCTACATCGACCCCGAGACGCTCGAAGCCGTCCCGGCACTTGCCGAGTCGTGGGAGATCTCCGAGGACGCCAAGACGCTGACCTTCACCCTGAAGGACGCGCAGTACAGCAACGGCGACCCGATCGTCGCCGGCGACCTCGTGTACGGCTGGAAGCGCCTCGTCGACCCGCGCACCGCGGCCCCGTATTCGTACGTCATGGCCGAGGTCGAGGGCGCCCCCGAGCTGCTCGGGATGGACCCCGCAGAACCTGCCGCTCGGACGCCGAGATCGATGCCGCTGCTCGACAACCCTCGGCGTCGAGGCCCCGGACGACAAGACGTTCATCGTCCACCTCAACACCCCGGCGACCTACTTCCTCAGCGCGATGACGCTGTGGGTCACGGTGCCGGTCCAGGAGGAATGGATCAACTCGCCGGATGCACTTCGAGGCCGGCAACTACGTCAGCTCGGGCCCGTTCCAGCTGGAGACGTGGAACCACAACAGCGAGATCGTGCTGACGCCGAACCCGAACTGGTACGGCGAGACGAAGCCGACCCTCACCGAGATCCACATGTCGATGTCGCCCGAGCCCGCGCAGGCCATGGCGGCCTACGAGGCCGGCGAGATCGACATGCTGCTGCCGGTCCCGTCGGAGGACATCGAGCGCGTCAAGGCCGACCCGGTCCTGGGCCCCGAGTACTCGGAGCCGCCGGCCCTCAGCCATCACCTACTACAACTACAACAACGGGACCGACCCGTCGGGTGAGGGCACGCTCGCGCGCTGCCAGGACCCGAAGGCCTGCCCGACCACGAACGCCAACTTCCGCAAGGCGCTGACGCAGGCGATCGACAAGGACAGCCTTCAAGCTCGCGACCTTCGCGAACACCGGCCTCGAGGCCGGCACCATGCTCATGCCCGGCCTGCCGGGTGCGACCCCCGACTACTTCCCCTATCCGTACGACCCCGCCGCGGCACAGGAGAGCATGGCCACTCGCCCTCCAGGAACTCGGCTATGCCAGCGCCGCCGACATCCCGCCGCTCCGCTTCGGCTTCAACACCGGAGCCGGTCACGAGCCGCGCGTCGCCTTCCTCGCCCAGGCGTGGGAAGAGGCGTTCGGGCTCAAGACCGACCAGATCGGCAGCGAGTTCGGCGTCTTCCTGACCCAGCGGACGGCCGGCGAGTACGACCTCGCGCGCAACGGCTGGGGCGCCGACTACCCGCACTCCGAACAACCAGATCGCTGGCCTGTTCACCTGCGGTGGCGGCAACAACGACGAGCAGTACTGCAACCCGGCAGTCGACGAGCTGATCGCTCAGGCTGCCGCGGAGCAGGACCCGGACGCGCAGGCTGCGCTCTACGAGCAGGCCAACAAGATCCTCGCCGACGACGCCGCGGCGCTCTTCCTGCGGTACGGCGTCAACTCGCAGCTGGTCCGCCCGTACGTCGGCAACCTGCTGACCACGCCGATGGACTCTCAGGTCCCCGGCGAACACTTCTACGAGTCCATCCAGATGCTCGAGCGCTAGCAGCATAATCCGTCCACCGGACGGACACCTCGGTGGGCCGGGTCTCGGCCCGGCCCACCGAGGCCACCCTCATCAACCGCTGAACGACTGCGAGAAGCGCCGTGATCAGTTACCTCACACGTCGTCTCCTGTGGATCATCCCGGTCCTGTTCGCGGTTTCAGTCATCACCTTCGGCCTCATGCACGCCGTGCCAGGGGGGCCGTGGGCCCGCGAGAAGGCGCTCCCGGACGCCGTCGAAGCGCGCCTGAACGCGCAGTACGGACTGGACAAGCCGATCTACGAGCAGTACCTCGCCTGGGCCGGCGGGTTCGTCACCGGGAACCTCGGGCCGTCGTACCGCTACCAGGACCGCTCCGTCAACGAGATCGTCGCCGACGGGTTCTGGATCACGTTCCAGCTCGGCATCATGGCGTTCGGGCTGTCGATCCTCGTCGGGATCCCGCTCGGCATCCTTGCCGCGCTCGGCCACAACCGGTGGCCCGACTACCTGACCACGACCGTCGCCATCATCGGCATCGCCACGCCCAGCTTCATCATCGCGATCATGCTGATCATCGTCTTCAGCGTCCAATTAGGTTGGTTCCCGACCGGCGGCTGGAAAGGCCCCGAATACTGGGTGCTTCCCACCATCGCGCTGGCGGGCTTCCCGATCGCGGTGATCGCGCGCTACACGCGAGCCTCCATGCTGGAGGTGACGCGCAAGGACTACATCCGCACCGCGCACAGCAAGGGGTTGCGGAACAATTCGGTGGTCACCCGGCACATGATCCGCAACGCGCTGATCCCGGTGGTGACGATCCTCGGGCCGACGCTGGCCTTCCTCGTCACTGGCTCGTTCATCATCGAGCGCGTGTTCAACATCCCGGGGATGGGCCAGTTCTACCTGAACGCGATCTCCACCCGCGACTACAGCCTGCTCATGGCGATGACCATGCTGTACGCCTTCGCCGTGGCGTTCCTCAACGTGGTCGTGGACATCCTCTACGCCTACATCGACCCACGAATCCGCTACAGCTAGGAGGCCGGACTGATGGCGACTGTTACCCGCCCACTGCCCGGCCAGGTCGTCCAGGAGCGTCGCTCGGCGGGGCTGTGGAGCGACGCGTTCGGGCGCCTGCGCAAGAACCGCCTGGCCGTGGTCGGCCTGGTCATGGTGATCCTCCTGCTGTTCCTGGGGGTCTTCGGCCCGTTCCTTGCGCCCTGGCCGTACGCCTACCAGGACCTCGAGGCGGTGGTCGCAGGCGGTGGCGGCCCGCTCCCGCCGGGCTCACCGGGCCATCCGCTCGGCACCGACCAGCTCGGCCGTGACCTCTTCAGCCGTCTCCTCGACGGGGCGCGGATCAGCGTCAGCGTCGCGCTCGTCGTCCAGTTCGTGATCCTGGTGATCGGCGTGCCGATCGGTGCGCTCGCCGGCTGGTTCAGCGGGAGGCTCGACAACCTGCTGATGCGCTTCACGGACATCATCTACGCGTTCCCCGACCTGCTGTTCATCATCCTGCTGTCCGTCGTGTTCCGCGAGACCGCGTTCGGGCGAGCGCTCGACGGCCTGCTGATGATCTTCGTGGCCATCGGCCTGACGTCGTGGGTGACCGTGTCGCGGCTCGTCCGCGGCCAGCTGCTGTCGCTCAAGGAGACGGAGTTCGTCGAGGCCGCCCGCGCGATCGGCGTGAAGGACCGCAAGATCGTGACGAAGCACCTGCTGCCGAACGGCGTCGGCCCGATCATCGTCGCGGTCACGCTGGGCATCCCCGGCGCGATCCTCGCCGAGGCGACGCTGTCCTACATCGGCATCGGCATCCAGCCGCCGCGCGCGTCGTGGGGCAGCCTGATCAACGACGGCTACAAGTACATCCGCTCCGAACCGCACCTCGTCCTGTTCCCGGCACTCTGCATCGCTGCTGCGCTTGCCAGCTTCACCTTCCTCGGGGACGGCCTTCGTGACGCCCTCGACCCGAAGTTGAAGGGGAAGCAGTAGGTGGTGCTTCCGGACGACCAGCGGGGGGCAACTGCCCCGACCATCGTCGAGGTCTCGCCGGCGGAAGCGCGAAAGGTCGTGACCCCGCAGAAGGCAAGCCTCGACAAGCGGCCGAAGGTCGACAAGCTGCTCACGGTGAAGGGGCTGTCGACGCACTTCTTCACGGCCGACGGCGTCGTCCAGGCGGTCGACGACGTGAGCTTCGAGCTCGGCTACGGCGAGACCCTCGGGCTCGTCGGCGAGTCCGGGTGCGGCAAGAGCGTGTCCGCCCTGTCGGTCGCACGGCTCGTCCCCGACCCGCCGGGGCGGATCGTGTCCGGCGAGATCGTCTTCGACGGCATCGACGTCCTCAACCTGGGCGACGACGACATGCGCCAGCTGCGCGGCAAGGAGATCGGGTTCATCTTCCAGGACCCGCTCACGAGCCTCAACCCGACCTTGACGATCGGCTACCAGATCGGCGAGGCGATCAAGCAGCACATGGGCATCCCCGCCAAGGCCTCCCAGGATCGCGTCGTCGAGCTGCTCGGCAAGGTCGGCATCCCGCGGGCGAAGGACCGCCTGAACGACTACCCGCACCAGTTCTCGGGCGGCATGCGCCAGCGCGTGATGATCGCGATCGCGCTGTCGTGCGACCCGAAGCTGATCCTCGCCGACGAGCCGACGACAGCGCTCGACGTCACGATCCAGGCCCAGATCCTCGAGCTGATCCAGGTTCTGTCGGACGAGTTCCACACGGCCGTGCTGCTCATCACCCACGACCTCGGCATCGCCGCCGGGATGTGCGACCGGGTCAACGTCATGTACGCCGGCCGGATCGTCGAGACGGGCACCGTCGACGAGCTGTTCGAGGTGCCGCGCCATCCCTACGCGTGGGGCCTGCTCGACTCGCTCCCGCGCCTGGACGACGTTCGCGGCGACCGGCTCCGAACGATCGAGGGCCTGCCGCCGCTGTTGATCCGTCCGCCCGATGCGTGTCGCTTCGAACCGCGCTGCCGGTTCGCCCGCGACAAGTGCCGCGAGCAGGAGCCGATGCTGACCGAGCGCGAGACCGCGGGCCACCTCGCGCGCTGCTGGGCGACCGAAGCCGACGGGTGGATCCCATCATGACCGCGCTGGCCCCCGCTGCCGAACCCGAGGCGACCGAGCACCGCGACCTGATCCAGGTTCGGGGCCTCAAGGTCCATTTTCCTATCCGGTCGGGCATCTTCCAGACCGAGATCGGGACCGTCAAGGCGGTCGACGGCATCGACTTCGAGATCCGCCGCGGTGAGACGCTCGGGCTGGTCGGGGAGTCCGGCTGCGGCAAGAGCACGACCGGGCGGGCATTGATCCGCCTGCGCGATCCAACCGAGGGGACTGTCACCTTCGACGGCATCGAGCTCGGCAAGCTCAAGCCGGAGGCGCTGCGCAAGATGCGCCGCCGGATGCAGATCATCTTCCAGGACCCGTACGGATCGCTCGACCCGCGGATGACGGTCGGCTCCACGATCGCGGAGCCGATCGAAACGCACAACCTGGCCAAGGGCCATCAGCGCCGCGAGCGCATCGCGGACCTGCTGCGCATCGTCGGGCTCGACCCGCAGTACGTGTCCCGCTACCCGCACGAGTTCTCGGGCGGCCAGCGCCAGCGCATCGGTGTCGCGCGTGCCCTTGCCGTCGAGCCGGAGTTCATCGTCTGCGACGAGCCGATCTCGGCGCTCGACGTGTCGATCCAGGCGCAGGTGCTCAACCTGCTGACCGACCTGCGGAAGCAGCTCGGGCTGACGTACCTGTTCATCGCCCACGACCTGTCGGTCGTGAAGCACATCAGCGACCGCGTCGCGGTGATGTACCTCGGCAAGATCGTCGAGCTCGGGCCGCCGGACGTCATGTACGCGAGGCCCGGCCACCCGTACACGCGCGCCCTGCTGTCGGCGGTGCCCGTGCCCGACCCCGAGTCGGAGCGGCGGCGCAAGCGCGTGGTGCTCCAGGGTGACGTGCCCAGCCCGGTCAACCCGCCATCCGGCTGCCGGTTCCACACCCGTTGCTGGCTGTACGAGCGTCTGGGCAAGCCGGAAGAGTGCACGACTGTCGATCCGCCGCTGTACGAGCTCGGTCCCGACCACGGGGCTGCCTGCCACTTCGCGGCCAAGGCGCTCGAGACGGACGTCGGGGTCGGCCACATCGACCACTCGCCCGTGCGTCGCGGGACGCCTGAAGCCGCCCTCCGCTCGATCCGTCCCGAGGACGGCGGCATCGACTCCGAGGCACAGACCGTTGCGGTCGAGGAGACCAGCCTGGCCGAGGCGCTCAAGGTGAGCGACGTCGTCGACGCCACCGACGGAACGGACACCGACGGCGGTGCTGCCGGTGGCACGGACCAGGGCCCCGGCCCGGACGGGACGACGCCACCCCCGCACTGATCAACCCGCAGCGGCTTGCTCCTCGGGCCGGATTCCGGCCGCCTCCATCGCCGCAGCAGCGCCCGGGCCGCGGAAGTGGCACGCACAGTCGTGCTCCAGGCCGTGCGCGACATCGCCCAGGGCGATGAGCGGCGGCTCCTGCGTCGCGCAGATCTCCGGATCGCCGAGCGCCTGGCGCAGCTGGCAGCGCGGATGGAAGCGACAGCCGCCCGGCGGGTTGACCGGACTCGGGACGTCGCCACGGAGGATGACCCGCTTGCGGCGGAGCTCCGGGTTCGGGACCGGGATCGCCGACATCAGCGCCTGCGTGTAGGGATGCTCCGGGTCGCGGAACATCTCGCGGCGGTCGGCCACTTCCATGACCTTGCCCAGGTACATCACCGCCACGCGGTCGCTGATGTGCTCCACCACGCCCATGTTGTGGGCGACGAACAGGTACGTCAGCCCCAGCTCGCCCTGCAGGTCGCGCAGCAGGTTCAGCACCTGCGCCTGGATCGACACGTCGAGGGCGGAGACGGGCTCGTCACAGACCACGAGGTCGGGCTCGAGGACCAGTGCCCGGGCGATCCCGATCCGCTGTCGCTGGCCGCCCGAGAACTCGTGCGGGTAGCGCCGGGCGTGGTACGTCTGGAGGCCGACGAGGTCCATCATCCGCGCGACCTTCCGGCCGCGCTCGCGGGCATCGCCGAGACCGTGGACCCGCAGTCCCTCGCCGATGCTGTCGGCGATCGGCGTCCGCGGGTCGAGGCTCGCGTACGGGTCCTGGAAGATGATCTGCATCCGGCGCCGGTAGCGCTTGAGGTCGGCGCCCTTGATCTGGGTGATGTCCTCGCCGTCGAAGCGGATCGTGCCCGCGGTGGGGTCGATGAGGCGGAGCAGCAGCCGCCCGACCGTCGTCTTGCCACAGCCGGACTCGCCGACGAGCCCGAGCGTCTCGCCGCGGCGGATGTCGAAGCTCACGTCGTCGACGGCCTGGACGTAGGCGACCGTCCGTTGCAGGACCCCGCCCTTCACCGGGAAATGCTTGACCAGGTTGCGCACCTCGACGAGCGGGACGGTGGCCGGGGCGCTCACGCCTCGCCCCCGACCGCTGCGACCGCGGGCCGCGGTCGCGCCTCGCCGCCGGCGTCGTGGTAGATCCAGCAGCGCACGTCGTGGCCGGCGCGAACCGGCAGCAGGGACGGGTGCTCGTCGAACGCGTTGTCGATGCCCTCCTCGATCCGGGCCAGGCAGCGCGGGGCGAAGCGGCAGCCCGCGGGCAGGTCGATCAGGTTCGGCACGTTTCCGGGGATCACCGACAGCTCCTCGCGGAGGTCGCCGACGACGGGGATCGATCCGATGAGACCGCGGGTATAGGGATGCAGGGGCTCGCGGAACAGCGTCACGACGTCGGTCTGCTCGACGATCTCGCCGGCGTACATCACTGCGACCCGGTCGCACATCTCGGCGACGACGCCGAGGTCGTGGGTGATCAGGATGATCGCGGTGCCGGTCTCATCGCGCAGGTTGCGCATGAGGTCGAGGATCTGGGCCTGGATCGTCACGTCGAGCGCGGTCGTGGGCTCGTCGGCGATCAGCAGTTCCGGCTCGCAGGCGAGCGCCATCGCGATCATGATCCGCTGCGCCATCCCGCCGGACATCTCGTGCGGATAGGACTTCAGGCGCCGCTTCGGGTCCGGAATGCCGACCATTCGCAGCAGGTCGATGGCCCGGGCCTCGGCGGCCTTGCCCTTCATTCCACGATGGATGCGCAGGACCTCCTCGATCTGCGTCCCGACGTCCCACACGGGGTTCAGCGACGAGGTCGGCTGCTGGAAGATCATCGAGATCCGCTCGCCGCGGATGTGGCGCATTGCGTCCGGCGAGATCTTGAGCAGGTCCTGGCCGTCGAACAGGATCTCGCCACCCTCGATCCGCCCCGACTGGGCGACCAGGCGCATGATCGACAGGCTCGTCACGCTCTTGCCGCAGCCGGACTCGCCGACGAGGCCCATGATCTCGCCGCGGTCCACGCTGAAGTCGATCCCGTCGACGGCGCGGACGGTGCCCTCGCGGGTGTGGAACGACGTGCGCAGTCCGCGGATCTCGAGCAGCGGACGCTCGCCGCGCTCCCGTTTCGGGCGCCGCTGCGCAGCCGGGACGAGCTCTTCGACGATGGTCTCGTCGAGGCGGGCTCCAAGTGTCTCGACCGCCTCGAAGTCGGGCGCCGTCTCGATGTCCGGCGGGCCGCCCTCGCGTTCGTCGGTCATCGGTTCAGGCGCGGGTCGAGCGCGTCGCGCAGCCCGTCGCCGAGAAGGTTGAAGGCGAGCACCGTGAGGGTGATCGCGATGCCCGGTGCCAGGATGATGTGCGGCGCCGTGAACAGCTGGTTGCGCTCGAGCGCGATCATCGATCCCCACTCCGGGGCGCCGATGGGCGCAGCCCCGACGAACGACAGCGCGGCGATCTCGAGGACCGCGGTGCCGATCCCGAGCGTGCCCTGGACGACGAGTGGCGTGACCGCGTTCGGCATGATGCGCCGGGTGAGGATCCCGTACGACGATTCGCCGAGAGCGCGTGACGCGGTCACGTAGTCGTTCTCCTTGGCCGAGATGACCGACGCGCGCACGATCCGGGCATAGATCGGGATCGATACGATCGCGATGGCCAACAGTGCGTTGGTATAGCTGGTGCCGAGCGAGATCACGATCGCGATCGCAAGCAGCAGGGAGGGGAAGGCGAGGATCACGTCCATGGCCCGCATCAGCACGTTGTCCGCCCCGCCCGAGGCGTAGCCCGCGACCGCGCCGATGACGGTGCCGATGACGATCGCGAAGCCGACGGCGGCAAGGCCGATGGGCAGCGACGTCCGCGTGCCGAACACGACGCGGCTGAAGACGTCCCGGAAGTTCCCATCGGTGCCGAAGATGTGCTGCGGCTCCTCGGCCGGGCAGCCGAGCAGGTGGATGCACGGCGCGGCGCGCTTGCGCACGCCCTCCTCCACGCCGAGGAGGACCTGGTCAGGGTCGTGGGTCGCGATGAGCGGCGCGAACACGGCCACGAACACGAGGATCCCGAGGATGGTCAGGCCGATGAGCGCCGAGCGCTGACGGAGGACGCCGCCGAGCGTGTCGCGCCACAGGCTGGCGGGGCGCGCGGTATCGACGGCCTCGACGAGGGGAGCGGTTGTCGGCGCGGTGGTCACTGGAGGCGCACCCGTGGGTCGAGGACGCCGTACAGGATGTCCACGACGAGGTTGACCGTCACGTAGATGACCGCGATGACGAGCGTCAGGCCCTGGATCACCACGTAGTCACGGCCGGTGATCGCCTCGTACATCGTCTTGCCGGCACCGGACAGGTTGAAGACGGTCTCGGTCAGGACCGCCCCGGACAGCAGCAGCCCCAGCTGGAGCCCGATCACGGTCACGATCGGGAGCAGGGCGTTGCGGGCGCCGTGCCGGAGGACGACGGAGCGCTCGATCAGGCCCTTGGCGCGCGCCGTCCGGACATAGTCGTGGCCGAGCACTTCGAGCAGGCTCGAGCGGGTGATGCGAGCGATGATCGCGAGGGGGATCGTCCCGAGCGCAATTGCCGGCAGGATGAGGTGACGGAACGCGTCCGTCCACGCGCCGAACTGCAACGTGATGAGCGTGCTGAACAGGTACATGCCGGACAGGAAGTCGAGGATGCCGCGCGGCACGCCCGACAGGTCCTGGAGCCCCCAGGCCACCGCCAGCGGAACGACCGTGACGCCCGAACTGAGCCGGCCCGACGGGGGGAGCGCGAACGGGGTGTCCTTGAGGATGATCGCGAACGTGAACGCCAGCAGGAGGCCGAGGACGAACACCGGCACCGAGACGCCGATGTTGGCGAATACCATCGTGCCCACGTCGGCGGCCGAGTTACGCCGGACAGCAGAGATCATGCCGAGCGGGACCCCGACCACGATCGCAAAGGTCAGCGCGAGGATCGTCAGCTCGATCGTCGTCGGCAGCCGTTCTACGAGCAACTCGGTCACGGGTCGCGAATGCTTGATGGAGTCGCCGAGGTCGCCCTGCGCCAGCTGTCCGAGATAGATCACGAACTGGGCCGGGATCGGTTGGTCCAGGCCGGTGCGCGCGATGAAGGCGTCACAGACCTCGTCGGTCGCGCGCTCGCCGAGGACGGCACGGCACGGGTCGCCCGGGATGATCCGCGCCAGCGCGAACACGAAGAACACGATCCCGAGCAGGACCGGGATCGTCACCAGCAGACGGCGCAGGATGAACTGGGTCACGTCGGTGGAAGTTCCGCGGAAGGGATCGTCGAGTGCGGTGAGGATAGGCGAACGGGGCGCCCGTGGGACGCCCCGTTCTCAGGTCGCTGGAGCCCGAACGCTCAGCTTGCCGGCGGGTTGAGGAAGCCACCCCACAGGCCGGGCCAGTAGGCGAACTGACCGGTCCGTCCGATGTGGAGCGGATGCTGGGTATCCCACTGAGCGGCATAGCTGACCACGACGTCGTTTGCGTCGAGGGCCGCGCCGTCGCTGAACTGGACGCCGTCCTGCAACGTGCAGGTCCAGGTCGATGCGTCCTCGTTGGGAACGCACTCTTTGGCGAGATGCGGCTCGGCACCGGTGCCGCCGATCTCGTACGAGTAGAGCGCCTCGTTCACCTGCTCACAGGCGCGGAGCGACTCACCGTCGGTCTCGTCGGCGCAGTACAGGCCGAGCGGCTCGGCGTTCTGGATCCACACGAGCGAGGGGCGGTCTGCGGCCTGCATGACCGAGAAGACCTCGTTGCTCAGCGGAGAAGCGTGCGAGCCGGTCACGTCCGCCTTGAAGGCGGTGCCCGACGCGCCGTGGATCATCGAGATCGCCGGCACGTGCTGCTTGATGAGGTTGTTGGCCTCGGCGTAGGCGGCCGCGCGGGCTCCTTCGTCGAGTGTCGTGGCACCGGTCTGGAGAGCCGCTGCGATGTCGTCGAACGGCTCACCGAACTTCACGCCCGATCCCGCACCGAAGTGGTAGTCGAGGAAGTTCGTCGGATCCGGATAGTCGGCTCCCCACCCGAGCATGATGAGGCCGTCGAGCGTTCCTGCATTGAACCCGTCGATCATTGCGCCCGACTCCAGCAGCTCGAGCTCGACGTTCATGCCCAGGTTCGTCTCGAGCTGGGAGGCGATCTCGGTCGCGATCTGCGGGGGATCCGGAACGTAGCCGCGAACGGCATCACGGAACTGGATCGTGGTCGAGATCTCGTCGATGCCTTCCTCGGCCATGCCCTCGGCGAGCAATGCCTTCGCTGCGTCGAGATTGAAGTCCCATGTCGGATCGCCTTCACAGCCGAATGGCACGTTGCAGGGCGTGAAGTGCGACGCGACCTCGGACCCTTCCGGATAGAAGTTGTCGACGATCCGCTGCCGGTCGATGCCCTGGGCGATCGCCTGGCGGATCTTCTCGTTCCCCCACGGCGCGACCGTGGTGTTGAACCCGATGAAGGACGTGTTGAGCGGCTCGCGAACGTTGAACTTGAGCGCGCTGTCGCCCTGGATCGTGGCGATGTCGTCGGTGCCAGGGTTGTCCATGCCATCGACGTTGCCCGAATTCAGCTCGATCAGCCGCTGCGCGGCCTCGGCGCTCCAGCGGAACTCGAGGCCGGGCGTCTTCGCCGCGTTCTCTGCATCCCAATAGTTGGGGTTGGCCTCGTAGACGAGCCGCTGCCCGGCGGTCCACTCGGTGACCATGTACGGTCCGGTGCCGACCGGCTGCGTCAGGTACGACTTGTCCGCCGCGTGCGCGGCGAGGTAGTCGGAGTCCCAGATGCCGAAGACCTGGAACGCGATCTTCGGAAGGAACGCCGGGTCCGGCGCGCACAGCTGGAACTCGACGGTCTGCGAGTCGATCGCGGTGATCTTCTTCATCGACCCGGTGTAGTCCGCCGTCCCGCACGGGGCCTCGCCCGTCTCGGGGTAGGCCATGCCCGTGAAATTGGGATCGGCGCTGGCAGGCGCGCCGCTCGACGGCGCCTCGCTCGACGGCGCCTCGCTCGACGGCGCCTCGCTCGGCGTCGCGGCGGACGGACTTGTCGTCGCGCCTGAACACGCTGCGACGACGATCGCCATGCTCGCCACCACGGCGACGAGCCGGGGCGACCAGCTCCTGGGTGCTCGTGACATGCGCACATTCCTCCACTGCGCCCGCGGCCCGCGTGCAGCCTCCCCTGCGGTTCACGGGCTCCTCCACGCACGGCCACACGCCGTTGCGGGCGATTGCGCCGGAAGCCTAGCACATGGCGGTCGCGTATCCTCCGGATCATGCAGCGGGTCCGAATCGCGCTCGCACAGCTTGCGCCCACGCTCGGCGCGCTCGAGGACAACCTCGACCGCCACCGCGCGGTCCTGGCCGAGGCGCGGGCGGCCGGCGCGAACCTGATCGTGTTCCCGGAGCTGGGGCTGACCGGGTACCTGCTGCAGGACCTTGCCGCCGAGGTGGCGATGCGGCTCGACGACCCGCGCCTGGCCTCGCTGGTTGACGAAACCCGTGGCGTATCGACGGTGTTCTCGTTCGTGGAAGAGTCGGCGGACCACCGCCTGTTCATCGCGGCCGTGCTCGTCGAGGACGGCACGGTCCGCCACGTCCACCGCAAGCTGTTCCTGCCGACCTACGGGCTGTTCGACGAGCGCCGCTTCTTCGCCGCGGGCGACCTGCTGCGGGCCGTGCCGTCGGAGCTCGGCGTCGGGATCGGGCTCGCCGTGTGCGAGGACTTCTGGCACCTCGCGGTCCCGCAGCTGCTCGCGCTCGACGGCGCGCAGATCCTCATCAACGTGTCGTCGTCCCCGGGCCGCGACCTGGCGTCGACGAACGAGGTCGGGCTCGGGACCGCGACGTCATGGCGGACGATGATGCGGACGTATGCGCAGCTCACGACGTCATTCGTGGTGTTCTGCAACCGGGTCGGCGTCGACGAGTCGATCTCGTTCTGGGGCGGCTCCGAGGTGATCGGGCCGACCGGGGAGGCCTTGCTCTCCGCGCCGCTCTACGACGAGGGCCTGTTCACGATCGACGTGTCGCTCGGCGACGTCCGCCGGGAGCGCATCGCCCTGCCGTTGCTCCGCGACGAGCGGCCCGAGCTGCATGTCCGCGAGCTGCAGCGGATCGTCGACGAGCGGGCCGGTCTGGGCACGCCCGATCTCACTGCGGAGCCCGGCGCCGAGCCTGGGCTCGACGTGGCGACGCTCGCCCCGCTGACGACGCCGATCGAGCGATGACGATCAGCGGCGACGGCACCGGCGCCAGCAGCGCGCTGTTCGAGCTCCCGCAGGAGCTCGCGATCGACACCGCGGTCGCCCAGCGGGTCATCGAGGGCTTCATTCGGGGGCAGCTCCGCCAGGCCGGCTTCGAGCGGGCGGTCCTCGGCGCTGTCCGGCGGCATCGACTCGGCGCTGGTCGCGTACCTCGTGGCGTCCGCGATCGGCGCGGACAAGCTGCTGTGCGTGCTGATGCCATACCGGACGTCGTCGCCGGCATCCCGATCGGACGCCGAGGAGGTCGTCCAGGCGCTTGGCTGCGCGTCGGAACTGGTCGAGATCACGGCGATGGTCGACGGGTACTTCGGTCGTCGACGGCGGTGCGCCGGGCGCAGCCGGCCCTGAGGGCCTCGAGGCGAGCGCCGTGCGGCGTGGCAACTTCGCCGCCCGGATGCGGATGAGCGTCATCTACGACCGCTCGGTCACCTGGGGAGGGCTCGTCGTCGGCACCGGCAACAAGACCGAGGGGCTGATCGGCTACACCACGATCTTTGGCGACAACGCCTCGGCCTTCAATCCGATCGGCGACCTGTACAAGAGCCAGGTCCGCCAGCTGGCCGCCGCGATGGGCGTGCCGACCTCGATCATCCGCAAGGCCCCGTCGGCCGACCTGTGGCCCGGCCAGACCGACGAGAGCGAAGGCGGCTTCAGCTACCCGATGCTCGACCGGCTCCTGTTCTGGCGCATCGACAAGCGCCGCTCGATCGAGGAGCTGGAGGCGCTCGGGTTCGACCGGGCGACCGTGGAACGGGTCGACCGGATGGTGGCCTCGTCCGAGTTCAAGCGGCAGGTGCCGCCGATCGCGAAGCTCGGACCGCGCACGAGCGGGATCGACTACCTGTACCCGCGCCGCCGGCCCGGATCGGCGAGGGGATGACGGGGCGGACAGAGATGCCGACCGCCGGCCCTGCCGGCGGGACCCTGTACGTCGTCGCGACGCCGATCGGGAACCTCGCGGACGTCACGCTTCGAGCGCTCGAGGTGCTGCGGGCCGTGCCGCTGATCGCGGCCGAGGACACGCGGCTGACGCGGCGTCTGCTGGACCGCCACGGGATCGATGTCCGGCTGACCAGCTTCCACGCGAAGAGCGGGCCGGGCCGCACGGCATCCCTCCTCGAGCACCTGCGTGGTGGAGCAGATCTCGCCCTCGTCAGCGACGCGGGCACGCCGGTCGTGAGCGATCCGGGCGGCGAGCTCGTGACGGCGTGGGCCGGGGAAGGGGGCACGGTCGTCGCGCTGCCGGGTCCGTCGGCCGTGGTCACGGCCGTGGCCGTATCGGGCGTCGCGGGCCCGCACTGGACGTTCGAAGGGTTCCTGCAACGCTCCGGACGCGAACGGCGGGAGCGACTTGCCCGCATTGCCGCCGACGAGCGGGGCGCGATCATCTTCGAGGCCCCGAACCGGGTGGCGGGCACGCTCCGTGATCTCGCCAACGTGTGCGGCCCCGAGCGGCCCGCCGCGGTGTGCCGGGAGCTGACGAAGCTTCACGAGACGGTCTACCGGGGCGCGCTCGGCGAGCTCGCGGAGGCGGCCGGGAGCGGCGCGATCCCGGCGCGCGGTGAGTTCGTGCTCGTCGTCGGAGCCTGGCTGGGCGCGCGGCCGGCGGCCAACGAAGCCGACAGCGAGGCGGCCATGGACGCGGCCCGTGCGGAGGTCGAACGGCTCGTCGCCGACGGGCTGGCGCGGTCCGATGCCGCGCGACGGGTGGCGGCGGCGACCGGCCTGCCGCGACGCGTCCTTTACGGGGCGTCGCCCGACTGACAGCCGGCCCTTGTCGGTGGCCGCTACGATGCGCCCGTGACCGCCTCTGCCCGAACCGGCGGCCTGCCCATCCTCGGACCGTTGTCGCCGGCGGCACGGATCTTCCTGCTCGGCACGCTCGCGGTGAGTTTCGTCACGATCGTGTTGCGCTTCGTCGTGTCTGTCGACGACACCGTCCTGTTCGTGGTCTCGGCGACCGGCATCCTCGGGCTGGCCTGGACCGTCGGCCTCTCCACCGAGCGCCTTGGGTCGCTGACCGGTCCGCAGGTCGGCGGCATCCTCAACGCGACCTTCGGCAACATCGCCGAGCTGATCATCGCCTTCTTCGCGCTGCAGGCCGGCCTCATCGAGGTGGTGAAGGCGTCGCTCACCGGCTCGATCATCGGCAACCTGCTGCTCGTGCTCGGCGCCAGCGTGCTGGTCGGCGGGCTGCGCCACGGCACGCAGACATTCAGCCGGCAGATCGCCAGCTCCAACGCCGCATTGCTCGTCGTCGCTCTTGTCGGCCTGTTCGTGCCCGCGGTCTTCGCATTCACCAGCGGTTCAGGGCAGGGGACGGTCACCGAGGAGTCCGTCCTGGTCTCGGTCGCCCTGATCATCGGCTACGGCCTGTCGCTGGCGTACTCGTTCACGAACCCGAGCCTGACCCTCGGCGGCCATGGCGAGCCCGAGGGACACGCCGGGCCTGCCTGGACGGCCGGCGCGGCGGTCACGGTGCTGGTCGCATCGGCGGCGCTGCTCGCGGTGCTGTCCGAGACCCTGGTCGGTTCGATCGAGGGCTTCATCGAGCAGTTCGGCCTGTCCGAGTTCTTCGTCGGCGTCGTGCTGATCCCGACGATCGGCAACCTTGCCGAGCACCTCGTCGCCGTCCAGCTCGCCTACAAGAACAAGATGGAATTCGCGATGGCCGTGGCGTACGGCTCGAGCCTGCAGGTGGCGCTGTTCGTCGCCCCGATCCTGGTGCTCATCGGCGTGCTGATCGGCCAGCCCATGGACCTCGTCTTTACGCCGCTCGAGGTCGCCGCCGTCGCGGCGGCCGTGGGCATCTCCGCCCTGATCGCGCTCGACGGCGAGTCGAACTGGCTCGAGGGGGCGCTGCTGATCATCGTCTACGCGATCCTCGCGGTGTCCTTCTTCGAGTTCCAGCAGCCGGTCTGAAGCGGCGGCGACGGGGAGGGGGACCCGCCGCCGCCACGGGATCGTTCGGCGTCAGGCGGCTTCTTCGTCCACCGCGTCGTCATCCTCCGAGCCAGGCGCATCGGCAGGGATCGGCTCCGACGGCGGCGCTTCGCCGTACGCCTCGGCCTGCGCGGCGAGGGCCTCGGCGGCCTGCTGCGCCTCGTAGTCCTTCTTGCGCCGGCCCGAGAGCATCTCGACGTGCCCCGCCACGACCTCGGTCTTCCAGTGGCGCACACCGCGATCGTCGTCCCACGAGCGCGTCTGGAGCCGGCCCTCGATCGCGACCTGCTGGCCCTTGCCGAGATAGGTGCCGGCGATCTCGGCGAGGCGGTCCCAGGTCACGACGGGGTGGTACTCGGCCTTTTCCTTCCCGTGCCCGATGAATTCGTTCGTGGCCACGGTGAACGTTGTGACGTTCTTGCCGCTGGCCAGGCTCCGCATCTCGGGATCGCGCGTGAGGCGACCCGTGAGGAAGACCTTGTTCACGGTCCGTATCTCCTTCCCGGTCGGCCGGTGGCACCGGTCACGACCCTGCGTGTTCCGGCGGGAACGCGGCGGGCTGCCAGCTGGCGGCCGGCCCCACAGGGGCCCACCCGGGGCGGGTCGGCGGTTCGGCGGGGCCGGCTGATTGCCGGCGGGCGACGCGACGCTAGCAGGCGGCCCTGCACGGTCACGTATCGCTGCCTTCACCGGCGATCAACTCAGCGAGAGGTGCCACGGGCGGCCCCGCGCGGACCTTCATCGCGCGGACGCTCATCGGCATGCGAGGATGACGCCGTGCTGCGGTCCGTCACCCTCGGCTTCGCGTTGTCGATCCTGGCCGCCGCATGCGCGCTGGTCGAGCCGCCCGTGCCGGCCGGGACCTACCCGATGCCGGCGGAGGTTCGGAACAGCTCCGCGCACCCCGTGGAGTTCATCGTTGTCCGCGCGGTGGGCGGTGCGCTTCCGGGAGGCAACAAGATCGCGGGTGCGGTGCAACCGGCGTCGGTCCCGGCCGGACCATCGACTACCAGGGTGACCTTCCACCTGCCAACCGACGGCCAGTGGGTGATACCAATCCCGGAATGGGGCGAGATCGAGGGAAAGGACTTCGACTCGTTTCTCGCACTGCAGTGTCGTCCCCTTTCGATCCATTTCGACGCCGGCGGTGGTTGGGGGTGGCCCGGTTGCGCAAGTCCGTAGACGCCTCGCTGGGGCTCTGGGCCTTCGGCGGTGCGTTCGCCGACCGCCGGAACGATCCGGCTACCGCCTCCCGGCAGGCACGTGGGACATTTGGGCAACCGGCGGCAGGTGACGTCAGCCCGAGACGATGCCTCGCGGGCGGTCGGAGGTCGAACTGCCCGAGACGTCAGAGGTTTGTGGCGGTGGACCTGACGCGGTATCCGTCAGCTCCATCCTGCCCTGGGCCTCCGCTGCAGCCGTCGAGGTCTCCTCGCGGATCGCCGACGGACCTGGCCCCTGCCGGCCTGGATCGCCCGCGCTCCGGATCTGGCCCCGAGCGGGCTTCGGTGGGCGTGCCGTGGCGTCGGTCATCCCGCTGCCGGTCGCCGCCCGGTCGTGGCGTGCGACGCGTGGACCGGAGACGGCGGGGGCCATACCGTCGGCGGCGACCAGCTGTGCGGGAACCCGGCGGTGAGAATGCATTGCGTTGATGGCGAGGATCGTCTGGTCCGGCTCGGGCGCGAGCGAGGCGAACAGGTCGCAGAAGATCGTGACGAGCTCCGGGTCGAACTGCGTGCCTGCGTTGCCGCGCAGCTCCTCGACGGCGTCCGCGTGGCTCATCGCGCGCTTGTACGGTCGATCGTTGACCATCGCGTCGTAGGCGTCCGCGATGGCCACGATCCGCGCACCCATCGGGATCTCCGACCCGCGCAATCCGTACGGGTAGCCGTGGCCGGCGAACCGCTCGTGGTGGTGGAGGATGATCGGCACGGAGTCCTTGAGCGCCGCCGCCTGCTCGAGGATCACCTGGCCGATCCGCGGGTGCTGGACGACCGTCCGCCACTCAGCCGACGTGAGCGCCGATGGCTTCTCGAGGATGTCCTCGGGGACGGCGACCTTGCCGACGTCGTGGAGCAGCGCCGCGATCTTGAGCCGGTCGATCTCGGACTCGGAGAGGTCGAGCTGACGGGCCATCGCGACGACGATCGTGGCGATGAGCGCCGATGGCTGGCCGCGATAGTGGGGCAGCGGCGCGACGGCGGACGTGAGCGCGTTGGTGGCAGCCTCGCGGGCAATCCGTCCGACCTCGAAGGCGGCTGCACGGCCATCGCTCGAGATCGGCGCGCGGGGCACACGGGCGTCGTCGTCGGGTTCGGCGAAGATGTACGTCTGGTTGCGGCCGAGCGCCTTGGCCGAGTACATCGCCGCGTCCGCGTCACGCACGAGCGGCTCGACCCGGAGTGAGTGCCCGAACCCGCCGGCCAGGCCGATCGAGATCGTGACCGTCAGGTCAGGGTTGCCCACGACGGGAAACTTCGTGCGTTCGATCAGCGTGCGCAGCTTCTCAGTGAGGAGCGCGCCATCCTCGACCTCGGTCTCGGTCAGGATCAGCATGAACTCCTCGCCGCCGTAGCGGCCGACCTGGTCGGTCGCGCGCAGGTTGTCGCGGATCTTCTCGGCGACCCCGCGGAGCACCTCGTCGCCGGCAGCGTGACCGTACGATGTCGTTGACGGCCTTGAAGTGGTCGATGTCGACGAAGGCGACGGACAACGGGCGCTCGTACCGGTTGGCCCGTTCGACCTCGCTGAAGAGCTGCCGCCAGCAGCGCCGGGCGGTTCGCGATGCCCGTGAGACGGTCGACGGTTGCCTGGGCGTGCGCTGTCCGTGAGGGCCTCGCCGATCGAATTGATCGCACGCGCGAGGCGGGCTTCGAGGCCGGTGCCGTGGACCGGGACGCTGAGCGAGTAGTCGCCCTTGGCGATCGCCTCCGCAGCCTTCACGAGGGCCGCGAACCGAAAGCGGAAATAGCCCCACAGCGCGAAGGCCGTCAGCGAGACGCCGATCATCGCCGTCGCGACCGCGCTGACGATGAGCCGTACGCCCCCGTTGAGTTCGGCATAGGCCGCCGAGGGCACGACGACCATCAATCCCACGGCGACGGCACCAGCGCCGACACCGAGGAGCGCCAAGAGACGCATCACGAGAACGAGGCTATCGGTCGGGCCCCCCGTGGAGCAGGGGGTATTGGTACCAACGGGCCCCGTCCGAAGTCCTGCCGCCGCCCGAGGGTACGCCCGCGGGTGCCTTTCCGGCGGTTCGCCGCTGGTATACTCCGGCCTGTCTTCGGGCTCGCCCCGGGTCAGCGATTTGGAGGGTCCAGGCATCGCGCTTCGAGGCGCATCGACCGTCCCGTGAGGCGGTCCTGCAGCCAGACCGCAGCGATCCCCCGAGCAATCGGTGGGACGACTCGGGAGACGTCTATCCAGCTCCCCGCCCATGTGGCCGGGGGCTTTTTCGTTGGGCGCACGCCATCTGGCCGTTCGTTACCTTTGATCGCGTCCTGATGCCGGCGACCGTGATCGTCGGGCTCCAATGGGGCGACGAGGGCAAGGGCAAGACGACTGACTTCCTCGCCGAGCAGGTCGCGATGGTCGTGCGCTACCAGGGCGGCGACAACGCCGGTCACACCGTCGTCCGCGGCGACGAGGTGTTCAAGCTCCGCCTGACGCCGTCGGGCGTGCTCTACCCGCACATCACCTCGGTGATCGGGAACGGGGTCGTGGTCAACCCGGTGACCCTGATCGACGAGCTCGACACGCTCACCGAACGCGGAATCGACGTGGGCCGGGTACGGGTCAGCCGCAGCGCGCACGTGATCATGCCGTACCACCTGGCGCTCGACCAGGCGAACGAGGCCCGGCTCGCCGACGCGAAGGTGGGCACGACCGGCCGCGGGATCGGTCCGGCGTACGGCGACCGGGCGTGGCGGCTGGGCCTGCGGATGGAGGACCTGCTCGACCGCGCGGTCCTCACCGACCGTTTGACGAAGCTCCTGCCCGACAAGAACGTCCTGCTCCGCTCGCTCGGGCGCGACGAGTTCGAGGTCGAGCCGCTCGTCGAGCAGGCCCTCGCGTGGGGCGCGCGGCTCCGGGATCACCTCGACGACACGACGTGGCTGGTCCAGGGCGCGCTCGCGCGGGGCGAGCACGTGCTGCTCGAGGGCGCCCAGGGCACGCTGCTCGACCTCGACCACGGCAGCTACCCGTATGTCACGAGCTCGAACCCGGTCGCCGGCGGGGCGTGCACGGGCGGCGGGATCGGTCCGCTCCAGGTGGACGAGGTCATCGGCGTCGTGAAGGCGTACTCGACGCGCGTGGGCTCCGGCCCGTACCCGACCGAGCTCGATGATGCGACCGGCAAGGGGATCGCCGAGCGTGGGCACGAGTACGGAACGGTCACCGGCCGGCCGCGGCGGATCGGCTGGTTCGACGCCGTGCCGCTGCGCTACGCGGTCGCGGTCAACAGTGTCAGCTCGATCATGCTCAACAAGATCGACATCCTGTCGGGGATCGATACGCTGTGCGTGTGCGTCGCCTATGAGATCGACGGGAAGCGGGTCGAGACGTGGCCGTCGAGCGGCGAGGCGCTCTCGCGCGCGAAGCCGGTCTACGCGCAGTTTCCTGGCTGGAGCGAATCGATCGCAGCGGTACGCTCGCTGGCCGACCTGCCCGAGAACGCTCGACGCTACGTGACCGCAATCGAGGAGTACGCGCGCGTGCCGATCGTGCTCGTGTCGGTCGGGCCGGAGCGCACCCAGACGATCGAACGCGCCTGGCGCCCGATGCGCAACCGCCCGGGGATCGTCGCGTGAGCAGCCGGCTGGTGATGCCGACCCGGGTGCTGGTCGTGGGCGGCGGCGGGCGCGAGCACGCGCTCGCCTGGAAGCTCGCCGCCGAACCGGGTGTCAACGAGGTGATCGTCGCGCCGGGCAGCGCCGGGATCGCGGCCGAGCCGCGCGTTCGGGTCGTCCAGGGGATCGATCCGCTCGACGGTGTGGCGCTGGTCGAGCTGGCGCGGCGCGAGGCGGTCGAGCTTGCGGTGATCGGCCCGGAGGCGCCGCTGGCGGCAGGTGTGGCGGACGCACTGCTCGCGGCCGGTGTGCCGACGTTCGGACCGACGGCGGCGGCCGCCCGGATCGAATCGAGCAAGGCGTTCTGCCGGGAGATCGCCCGCGCGGCCGGCGTCCGGATCGCCGAAGGCCGGGCGTTCGAAACGCTCGCGCCCGCGCGCGCGTACGCGCACGAGCTCGCAGCACGCGGCGACGGCGTCGTGGTCAAGGCCGACGGCCTCGCGGCGGGGAAGGGCGTGACGGTCTGCTCGAACGCCTGGGAGGCGGATGTGGCGCTCGACGCGCTCTTTGCCGACGACGACGGGCCAGCGGAGGACGCGGGCGGCGTCCGCGTGGTGGTGGAGGAGCGCCTCGAGGGCGAGGAAGCGTCGCTGATCGCGCTGTGCGACGGCAGCCATGCCCTCGCGCTGTCACTTGCCCGCGACCACAAGCGGCTTGCCGACGGTGACCGCGGTCCGAACACCGGTGGCATGGGCGCGTTCAGCCCGCTTGCCGACCTGCCCGACGAGGCCATCCCCGAGCTCGTTTCGTCGATCCACCGCCCGATCCTCTCCGAGCTGACCCGTCGCGGATCCCCGTTCGTGGGCGCGCTCTACGCAGGCCTGATGCTCACCCGGGCCGGGCCGGTGCTCCTCGAGTGCAACGCAAGATTCGGCGACCCCGAGACGCAGGTGCTCGTGCCGCGGCTCGCCACCGCGCTCGGGCCGCTCCTGCTCGCGGCGGCGCGAGGCGCCCTTGGCGCGGCTGAGGTCGCGGTGGCCCCAAACGGGCGACTGCCGTTCACGCGTGACGCTGCCGTGGGAGTGGTGCTGGCGGTGGCGGGATACCCCGAAACGCCCCGCAAGGGCGACGAGATCGAAGGCCTGAACGGGGCCCCACCTGCGGACGCGCTCGTGTTCCACGCCGGCACGAGACGCGACGAGCGTGGTGCCTGGCACACGGCCGGCGGACGCGTGCTGACGGTCGTCGGCCGGGGGCCCGACGTCGAAGCCGCCCGGAACGCGGCCGAACGGGCAGCCGATGCCATCTCGTGGCCCGGCATGCAGCGCCGCCACGACATCGGCGCCGACCCCGTCGAGCCGGTAGCCGTCGGGGGCGCCCGGTGATCCCGCGTTACACGTTGCCCGAGATGGCCGCGATCTGGTCCGAGTCAGCCCGCTTCGAGCGAATGCTCGAGGTCGAGCTGGCGGTCGTCCGTGCGCAGGTCGCTCGCGGCCAGGTCCCGGCCGACGCCCTCGTCGCGATCGAAGCAGGCGCCCGGATCGACCTCAAGCGGATCGCCGAGATCGAGCGTCAGACCGACCACGACGTGGTCGCGTTCGTGTCGCAGGTCGCCGAGTCGGTCGGGCCCGAGGGCCGCTTCCTCCACCTCGGCCTGACCAGCAGTGACGTCGTGGACACCGCGCTTGCGCTCCAGCTGCGGGCCGCGGGGCAGCGCCTGCTCGACGACTGCGACCAGCTCCTGGCCGTGCTCGTGACGCGCGCCCGTGCGGAGGCGATGACGATCATGATGGGCCGCACCCACTCGGTCCACGCCGAGCCCACCACGTTCGGTCTGAAGGTCGCGGGCTGGGCGTTCGAGCTCGATCGTGGCCGGCGCCGGCTGGCCAGCGCGATCGACGACGTGGCCACCGGCAAGATCTCGGGCCCGGTCGGGACGTACAGCCACCTTGCGCCGGATCTCGAAGCCGAGGTCCTCGCTGCGCTCGGGCTCCACGCGGACCCGGTCAGCACCCAGATCGTCCAGCGCGACCGGCACGCGGCGCTGCTCACCGCGATCGCGGTGCTCGGCGGGTCACTCGAGCGCTTCGCCACCGAGATCCGGAACCTGCAGCACACCGAGATCGGCGAGGTCCAGGAGCCGTTCCGCTCCGGCCAGAAGGGCTCGTCGGCGATGCCGCACAAGCGCAATCCGATCCTGTCCGAGCGGATCGCCGGCCTCGCCCGGCTCCTGCGCGGGTACGCCCAGACCGCGCTCGAAAACCAGCCGCTGTGGCACGAACGTGACATCAGCCACAGCTCGGCGGAGCGGGTCGTGCTGCCGGATTCGACGACGCTCCTCGACTACATGCTCGTCCGCATGACCGGCCTCGTCGAGGGACTCGCCGTCCGTTCGGAGCGCATGCGCGAGAACATCGAACGCGGTCTCGGCCTGCACGCCTCGTCCCGCGTCCTGAGCCTCCTCGTCGAGGAAGGCGGGCTCCCGCGCGAGGAGGCGTACGCCATCGTCCAGCGCGCCTCGCTGCGGGCCGCGGACGAGCGCCGGCCGCTGCGCGACCTGCTCGCCGTGGAGCCGGTCGTCGCCCGCAAGGTCAGCCTGGAACAACTCGACGCGTGCTTCGACGACGCGGCGTTCCTGCGCCACGTCCCCGAGGTCATCGCGCGGCTCGACGTGCTGGAGGCGTCCGTCGGGCGCGAGGGATTGGCCGATGCTCGCCGCTGACCGCTTCGTCCGCTCCGGCAAGGTCCGCGACCTCTACGCGCTCGATGCCGACCGTCTGCTGCTCGTGGCCTCGGACCGCCTCTCGGCGTTCGATGTCGTGCTGCCGACCCCGATCCCGGACAAGGGCCGCGTGTTGACCGCGCTGTCGCGGTTCTGGTTCGCCGAGACGGCGTCGATCATCCCGAACCACCTGCTCGGCACCGACCCGGGCGAGGCCGGGGCGGTCGGCCCCATCGAGGCGCTCCGCGGACGGTCGATGGTCTGCCGGCGGGCGGACGTCGTGCCGGTCGAAGCCGTGGTCCGTGGCTACCTCGCGGGCTCGGGCTGGAAGGAATACCGCGAGACCGGCACCGTCTGTGGCGTGGCGCTCCCAGCGGGGCTCCGCGAGAGCGACCGCCTGCCCGAGCCGATCTTCACGCCGGCGACCAAGGAGGAGGGCGGCGCGCACGACATCAACATCTCGTTCGACGACATGGTCGATCACCTCGCCGCGGTCGCATGGCTGCCTGCGGCGGTCGCGGGCCCGGTTGCCGAGGCGATCCGCGACCAGGCCGTGCGCTTGTATCGCTATGGTTCGGCGGTCGCGGCGCGCGCCGGGATCCTGCTCGCGGACACGAAGTTCGAGTTCGGATTCGTGTCCGGCGAGGACGAGCCGATCCTCGTCGACGAGGCGCTCACGCCGGACTCCTCGCGGTTCTGGGACGCGGCGACGTACGAGCCGGGGCGTGCCCAGGCCAGCTACGACAAGCAGTTCGTGCGTGACTGGCTCGAGGCGCGCGGCTGGGACAAGCGGCCGCCGGGCCCGGACCTCCCCGAGGACGTCGTCGAGGGGACCCGGGCGCGCTACGTCGAGGCGTTCGAGCGGATCACCGGCGCCAGTTTCGCGCGCTATCTCGAGGAGGACGTCATCGCCCGATGAGCAGCCATCGCTTCGCCGTCAATGTCACCCCGAAGCCCGGCATCCTCGACCCGCAGGGGCGGGCCGTCGAGGGCAGCCTGGGTCACCTCGGCATCGAGGGCGTGTCCGCTGTCCGGGTGGGACGCCGCGTCGAACTGACTGTCGAAGCCGACGACGCAGCCGCTGCGCGGGCGGTGGTCGAGCGACTGGCATCGGAGCTGCTGTCGAACCCGCTCATCGAGGCGTACGCCGTCGAGCAGATCGAGGGGGCGCCCGTATGAGCGTTCGCGTCGGTGTCGTGGTGTTCCCGGGTTCGAACTGCGATCGGGACACGCTCCGCGGCCTGACGGTGGCCGGCGCGGAGCCGGTCGAGCTGTGGCACGAGCAGGCGTCGCTCGACGGGGTCGATGCGGTGGTCCTGCCCGGCGGGTTCGCGTACGGCGACTACCTGCGCGCCGGGGTGATCGCACGGTTCAGCCCCGTGATGCGTTCCGTGGCGGCCTTCGCCGACGAGGGCGGCCTCGTCCTGGGGATCTGCAACGGCTTCCAGGTGCTCGCCGAGGCCGGGCTCGTGCCCGGGGCGCTCCTGCGCAACCGGTCGCTGCGGTTCCTGGGGCGCGACGTGACGATCAGTCCCGAGCGGCTCGACACGCCGTTCACGCACGCGATCGGCGAGCGGCGGCCGCTGCGCATGCCGATCGCCCACGGTGAGGGCTGCTACTACGCCGACGACGCGACGCTCGACGCGCTCGAACGCGACGGACAGGTCCTCTTCCGCTACGTCGGGGCCGACGGCGCAGCCGCGAGCGGCGATGACAGCGTGGCCAACCCGAACGGCTCGCTGCGGGCGATCGCGGGCGTGCTCAACGCGCGCGGCAACGTCTGCGGGCTGATGCCCCATCCGGAGCGGGCGAGCGAGGCGGTCCTCGGCTCGGAGGACGGCGTCGGGATCCTCCGCTCGCTGGTCGAGAGTGCCGCTGCGCGGATGAGGGGTGGCGGCCGGCCGGTCGAGGTCGGGGCGGCGTGACGGCCGTGGCCGAGCGCCCTCATCGCCGGCTCGGGCTGACGGACGACGAGCTCGAGGCGATCCGCGACCGCCTGGGCGGCCGCGAGCCGAATGACGTCGAGCTCGCGATGTTCAGCGTCATGTGGAGCGAGCACTGCTCGTACAAGAGCTCGAAGCCCCTCCTGTCGACCCTGCCGACGACGGGTGCCGGCGTCGTCGCAGGCCCGGGCGAGAATGCGGGCGTGGTCTCCATCGGCGACGGCCTGGCGGTCGCGTTCAAGATCGAATCACACAACCACCCGAGCGCGGTCGAGCCGTACCAGGGCGCGGCGACCGGTGTCGGGGGGATCCTCCGCGACATCTTCACGATGGGCGCCCGCCCGATCGCCGTGCTCGACGCGCTGCGCTTCGGTGACCCGGGCTCCGCGCGCACCCGTCACCTGGTCGACGGCGTGGTCCGCGGCGTGGGCGGCTACGGCAACTGCGTTGGCGTGCCGACGATCGGTGGGGAGCTCGTGTTCGACGAGTCGTACCAGGGCAATCCGCTCGTCAACGTCATGGCGATCGGGCTGCTCGAGGAGCGGCGCCTCACGCGGGCCGCGGCGCCTGGCCCGGGCAATCTCGCCGTGCTGTTCGGATCCACGACCGGGCGCGACGGGATCGGCGGGGCGTCCGTGCTTGCTTCCGCGACCTTCTCGCATGACGACCCGTCCAAGAGACCATCCGTTCAGGTGGGCGACCCCTTCGCGGAGAAGCTCCTGATCGAGGCCTCCCTCGAGCTCATCGAGCGCGGCCTGGTGGAGGGCCTCCAGGACCTCGGCGCGGGCGGCATCACCTGCGCGACGGCGGAGACCGCGGACCGGGCGGGCACCGGGATCAACATCGACCTCGACGCCGTGCCACGGCGCGAGCCCGATCTCGAGGCATTCGAGGTCCTGATCTCCGAATCGCAGGAGCGCATGCTCGCCATCGTGCGGCCCGAACGTTGGGACGGTGTGCGCGAGGTCTGCGTCCGATGGGGCCTGCCGGTCGCCGTGATCGGGCAGGTGACGGACGACGGCGACATCACCGTGGTCGAAGGCGGCCGGGAGATCGCCCGCATGCCCGCGGCGGCCCTCACCAGCGACGCCATCGTCCACCACCGCCTTGCCGCGCCGCCGGCCCATCGGCGTGCGGCGCCGGCGCCGGGAGCCCCGGCAGTGATCAGCGACCGACTGCCGGAGCGCGGCATGGACCCCGGGGCGGTCCTGCTGGCGCTGGTCGGCTCGCCGAACCTCGCCTCGCGACGGGCGGTCTTCGAGCAGTACGACTCGACGGTTGGCGCGGACACGGTCACCGGTCCCGGCAACGGTGCGGCGGTGCTGCGCGTGCGCGGCACGAGCAAGGCACTCGTCGCGACGACCGACGCCAACCAGGCGGTCGGGGCCATCGACCCGTGGCTCGGCGCAGCGCTGAGCGTGGCCGAGGCCACCCGCAACGTCTCGATCACCGGGGCGCGCCCGCTCGGTGTCACTAACTGCCTGAACTACGGCGACCCCACCCGACCCGAGGCGTTCTGGCAGCTCGGGGAGGGGGTGCGCGGGCTGGCCGACGCCTGCCGGGCGCTCGGCCTGCCGGTCACGGGCGGCAACGTCTCGCTCTACAACGAATCCCCGGGCGGCTCGATCGCCCCCACGCCCGAGATCGGCGTGGTCGGGCTGCTCGACGACATCGCGACGCTCGTCGGCCCGGCCTTCGCGGCGGAAGGCGATTCGATCGTCCTCGCGGGGGAGAGTGGTCCTGGCCTTGCAGGCAGCGAGTACGCGCGGCTCGCCGGTGCCGCTGCCGAAGACGACCCACCCTCGCTCGACCTGGCGCGCGAGGCGGCGCTCCAGGCGTTCGTCCGCGAAGCCGTCGCGCGTGGACTGGTCGCGTCGGCACAGGACGTGTCCGCTGGTGGGTTGGCCGTGTCGCTCGCGGAGTGCGCGATCTGGAGCGGGCTCGGGGCCCGCGTCCGGCTGCCGGTCGCCAACTCGCCGGCCGTCGAGATGTTCGGCGAGAGCCCCTCGCGCGTCGTGTTGACGACTCGCCCGCGCCACGCCCCGGCGCTGGAGCTCCTGGCCCGCCAGCACGGCCTCCCGGTCGAGACGATCGGCACGGTCGGCGGTTCGCGCGTCGTGATCCGGCTGGCCGGCGCCGGCGCCACGGGCGCAGCCGAGGAGCGCGGTGGTGACGTCGCCGACGAGCTGGACGTAGCGGTCGCCGACCTGCGCCACGCGTGGGACCACGGCCTCGAACGCGCCCTCGGCTGGGCGTCGGAGGCGCACTCCTGATGTGCGGCGTGTTCGGGGCGGTGCTGCCGGCCGGTGAGCCGACCGAGGCCGCGAACGTCGCCGCGCTCGGCCTGTTCGCGCTCCAGCACCGCGGCCAGGAGTCGGCCGGGCTGGCCGTGAGCGACGGCGAGCAGCTGATGCTCTACAAGGACCTCGGGATGATCAGCTCCGTGCTCGACGAGCGGCGCCTGCCAAGCCTCCGCGGGCGCCTCGCGATCGCCCACTGCCGCTACTCGACCACGGGCTCGACCGTGTGGGAGAACGCCCAGCCGACGTTCCGCCTCGGGCCGCGACGGGCGATCGCGATCGGCCACAACGGCAACCTCGTCAACACCCGCCAGCTGCTCGACCAGCTGCACGGTGGCCGGGCGCGGCTGCCGGCCTCGACCGACACCGAGCTGCTGACCGCGCTCCTCGCCGACGAACCGGCCGCGGACACGGTCGATGCCCTGCAGCGCGTCCTGCCCCGCGTCCGCGGGGCGTACACCCTCGTCGTCCTCGACGAGCGGCGGGTCATCGGCGTGCGCGATCCGTTCGGCTTCCGGCCCCTCGTGCTCGGGCGCCTCCCGAGTGCGGAGACCTCGAGCGGGCTGTGGGCCGGTGACGACGCGTCGACCGGTTGGTGCCTTGCCTCGGAAACGGCCGCGCTCGACATCGTCGGCGCCGAATACGTGCGCGACATCGAGCCCGGTGAGCTCGTGGTGCTCGAACCCGGAGTGGCCCCGCGCTTCGTGCGCTTCGCCGAACCGACACCTGCCCTGTGCGTGTTCGAGCTCATCTACTTCGCCCGGCCCGACACGTACATGGAGGGCCGCAACCTGTACGAGGTACGCCGCCGCATGGGCCTCCAGCTGGCCATCGAACACCCGGCTGACACCGACATGGTGATGCCCGTCCCCGACACGGGGGCCCCGGCGGCCGCGGGATTCGCGGAGGGTGCCGGGATCCCGTACCGCGAAGGGCTGGTCCGCAACCGCTACACCGGGCGAACATTCATCCAGCCGTCGCAGACGATGCGCCAGCGGGGCGTGACGATCAAGCTGAACCCGCTGCGGGAGGTCGTGCGTGGGCGGCGTCTCACGGTGGTCGACGATTCGATCGTGCGCGGCACCACGACCAAGCAGATCGTGGCGCTCCTGCGGAAGGCGGGCGCGCGCGAGGTCCATCTGCGGATCTCGGCCCCGCCGATCTACCACCCCTGCTTCTACGGCATCGACACGCAGATCGAGACCGAGCTCATCGCCTCGACCCACACCGAGGAGGAGATCCGCGAGTTCGTCGGGGCGGATTCGCTCGGCTACCTGTCGATCCAGGGCGTCCTGGCGGCCCTCGAGCTGCCCTACGAGCGGTTCTGCTTCGCCTGCTTCGACGGCCGCTATCCGGAGCCCGTGCCGTACGACGTGGCCGCCCGCAAGTTCGTGCTCGAGGAAGGGCTGACGGTCAGCGGCCGTGCGTGACGCATACCGCTCGGCGGGCGTGGACGTGGCAGCCGGGGAGCGGGCCGTCGAGCTGATGCGCGACGCCGTCGCGTCGACGCACGGGGGCGACGACGCAGGTCGCGGCCCCGGCGGTCTCGGCGGGTTCGGCGGCACCTTCACGATCCCGCCCGGGTATCGCGAGCCGGTCCTGGTCGGGTCGACCGATGGCGTCGGCACGAAGAGCGCGATCGCCGTGGCGCTCCGTCGCTACGACACGATCGGGATCGACCTCGTGGCGATGTGTGCCGACGACGTCGTGTGCTCGGGCGCCGAGCCCATCGCGTTCCTCGACTACGTGGCGGTCGGCCGCCTCGATCCGATCGGCGTGGCGGAGCTCGTCGGGTCGGTGGCGGCCGGTTGTCGGGAGGCCGGCTGCACCCTCATCGGCGGCGAGACTGCCGAGCACCCGGGGCTCATGCCCGAGGACGCGTTCGACCTGGCCGGGTCGTGCATCGGGGTCGTGGAGCGCGAGGCGCTGATCGACGGGAGCGCGGTCCGTGCCGGTGACGCGATCCTCGGACTGGCCGCCTCCGGTCTCCACGCCAACGGCTACTCGCTCGTGCGCTCGCTGATCGCGCGGTGGGATCTCGACCTCGGGCGGCCGTACCAGGAGCAGCTCCGGCGGTCGCTCGGCGACGCGGATCGGGACGCGCTGCTGGTCGTGGAACCCGGGCATGAGCTCGCCACCCTGGGCGAGGTGCTCCTCACGCCGACCAGGATCTATGCCAGGGGCGTGCTCGCGGCACGCCGGCGCCTGCTGGCAGGCGGGCACGACCTCCGCGGGCTGGCCCACATCACCGGCGGCGGCCTCTCGGGCAACGTGCCGCGGGCACTGCCGGCCGGCCTCGGGGCGCGAATCGATCCGGGCCGTTGGCCGATGCCGTCGGTGATGCGGCTGTTCGGTGCGCTGGGCGGGATCGAGGACGACGAGCTTCGGGCGACCTTCAACGGCGGGATCGGGATGGTCGCGATCGTGGCTCCGGACGCCGTGCCGGCCGCCCTCGCTGCGTTCGGAGCGGAAGGGTTCGACGCACGCCCGATCGGCGAGGTCGCCCCTGTCGACGAGCTTGGCGGCCGGTACGCGGAGGGGCCGCTGGAGCGCCCCGGATGAGCGGCGGGATCGCGATCGGGGTGTCCGGGAGTGGCTCGAACCTGCGCGCCCTCGCTGCTGCGGCGGAGCGCGGTGCACTCGGGGCCGAGATCTGTCTCGTCTTCACGGATCGCGACTGCGCCGCGCTGACCTGGGCGGCAGAGCAGGGGATCGACACGGCGCTCGTCCCGGGCGGCGAGGACGCCGCGCTTGCCGAGACGCTCGAAGCCGCCGCACCGGATGCGGTCGTGCTCGCCGGCTACATGCGGCTGATCGGACCGAAGGTCCTCGCCGCGTTCCCCGGCCGCATCCTCAACACGCATCCGTCGCTCCTGCCCGCCTTCCCCGGCGCCCACGCGGTGCGGGACGCGCTGGCGCACGGGGTCGCGGTCACCGGTTGCACGGTCCACCTCGTCGACGACACGCTCGACGGCGGCCCGATCGTGGCCCAGGTGCCGGTGCCGGTCCTTGCGGGCGATGACGAGGCCGCGCTGCATGAACGCATCAGAGCCGCCGAGCACCAGCTCCTTCCCCGGGTCGTCGCGCAGTTCGTCGCCGGGGCGCTCAGCGTGGACGGCCGTCGCGTGCGCCTCGACGCCGAGCTGGCCGACGCGGCCATGCCGGCTCCGCGCCGCGCCCTGCTGTCGGTGTCGGACAAGAGCGGCCTCCTCCCGTTCGCGTCGGGTCTCGTCCAGTTCGGGTTCGAGCTCGTGTCCACCGGCGGTACGGCACGGGCACTGCGCGACGGGGGCCTGCCCGTCACCGACGTTGCGGCCGTGACCGGGTTCCCGGAGATGCTCGACGGCCGGATCAAGACGCTTCACCCGCGCGTGCACGGCGGCCTCCTGGCGGACCGGCGCCTCCCTGACCATCGCCGCCAGCTGGTCGAAGCGGGCATCGCGCCGTTCGAGCTCGTCGTCGTGAACCTCTATCCGTTCGCGGAGGCTGCTGCGCGACCCGGGATCGCGCTCGACGCACTCGTCGAGGAGATCGACATCGGCGGCCCGTCGATGGTGCGAGCGGCGGCGAAGAACCACGCCAACGTCGCGATCGTCACCGACCCGGCGCGCTACGGGCAGGTGCTGGAGGCGCTGCAATCCGGCGGGATCTCGCTGGGCCTGCGCTCGGCATTCGCCGCGGACGCCTTCCGCCACACGGCCGCGTACGACGCGCGGATCGCCGCCGAGCTGCCGCCGCGCATGGCTGCGGCCGGCATCGAGCTGCCCGACGAGCCAGGTCTGCCCGGCGCCAGCGACCCGTATCCGCCGACGATCACGATCGCCCTGGAGAAGGTCGAGACGCTCCGCTACGGGGAGAACCCGCACCAGCCGGCCGCGCGCTATCAGCGCCCGGCTTCCGTGCCGCCGGACGGCCCGTTCGCCTCGGACGCAGCGCCGCTCCAGGGCAAGACGCTGTCGTTCAACAACGTCCTCGATGCCTCGGCTGCCGACGCGCTCGGCCGCGCGCTCCGCGGACCGGGCGTGGCGATCGTCAAGCACACGAACCCGTGTGGCGCCGCCGAGCGACCGACGCTGCTCGAGGCGTGGCACGCAGCCCTCGAAGCGGACCCGGTCTCGGCGTTCGGCGGTGTGGTCGCCCTGACGCGCCCGGTCGACCGGCCCGTCGCCGAGGCGCTCGTGTCGATCTTCCTCGAGATCGTGATCGCCCCCGGGTTCGATGATGCCGCGCGCGAGGTGCTGGCCACGAAACCGAACCTGCGGGTCCTCGTCGACCCGGCCCTGGCGGACGACGGACCGCTCGCCGGCCAGCACGTCCATCCCGACCCGCTCGGCGCGATCCGGACCGCCGGGGGCGCCGTGCTCGTCACCGCGCCCGACACGCTTGCCGACGACGCCTCGGTCTGGCAGCTGGCCACGCAACGTGCGCCGTCGGACGGCGAGCATCTCGACCTCGACCTCGCCTGGCGGATCGTCCGCGGCGTCACATCGAACGCCATCGTCCTCGTCCGCGAGCGGCGGCTGATCGGGATCGGCTCGGGCCAGACGAGCCGGGTGGATGCCGCGCGGCAGGCAGTCGAGAAGGCCCACGCCGTGCTCGGCCACGCCAGCACGGCTCGTGCCGTCTGCGCGTCCGACGCCTTCTACCCGTTCCCCGACGGGGTCGAGGTCTGCCTCGCTGCCGGCGTGACCGCGTTCGTCCAGCCCGGCGGCTCGATGCGCGACACCGAGGTCGTCGAAGCGGCGAACCGGGTAGGCGCCACGATGCTGCTCACTGGGGTGCGCCACTTCCGCCACTGAGCGTGGCGCGGCTCGAAGGCGGCCCGGTTGACCCGGTCGGACGGCTCGTCCATCATCGGGCTATGGACCGCATCGGGAGCCACGTGGCGATGCCCGGGCGGCGCCGCTCCGAGCGGTCGTGACCGACCGCTGAGGCGGACCGCCGCCTGATGCCCGATCGCGCACCTCACGGGTGCGCCGACGCTCCCGAGTCCGAGGATCTGCCCGCATGGCCGACCGCTACTACCTGACGACCTCCATCGCCTACGCGAACAACCAGCCGGGCCTGCACACGCTGTACGAGGTGATCGCCGCGGACGCGATCGCGCGCTGGTATCGCATGAAGGGCGTGCCGACGCGCTTTCTCACGGGAACGGACGAGCACTCGATCAACATCGCCCAGAGCGCGCTCGACGAGGGCCGCAGCCCGCGTGCGTTCGTCGACGAGAAGGTCGACCTGTTCGTGTCCGCCGAAGCGGCTCTCGGGATCAGCCCGGACCGCTTCATCCGGACGACCGATCCCGACCACGTCCGGGCTGCCCAGGAGATGGTCCGGCGGGCCTACGCCAACGGCGACATCTACCTCGGCACGTACGAGGGCTGGTACTGCCCGAACGAGGGCTTTCGCAACGCGAGCGACGTCCTCGAGACGGCCGAGGGGACGATCTGCCCGAACCACCCGGGCGTGCCCCTCCAGTGGCTCACCGAGCGCAACTGGTTCTTCCGCCTGTCGGCCTACCAGGAGCGGCTGGAGCGCCATTTCGCCGAGCATCCCGAGTTCGTCGAGCCCGAATATCGGCGCAACGAGATGCTCGGGTTTCATCCGGCAGGGTCTCGAGGACTTCTCGATCAGCCGCGAGCGCACGCCCGGCGACTGGGGGATCCCGTTCCCGATCGCCGAGAACGGTGAGACGTCACTGCGCGAGGACGGCTCGTGGGACCCGGAGGCGGGCAAGATCTACGTCTGGTACGACGCGCTGATCAACTACATCACCGGCGCCGGGTTCCCCGATGACACCGAGGCATTCGAGCGGTGGTGGCCGGCCGACCTCCACATCATCGGCAAGGACATCGCGCGGTTCCACACGATCTTCTGGCCGGCAATGCTGTGGAGCGCCGGGCTCGAGGCGCCACGCAAGGTGTGGGTCCACGGCTGGCTTCTCGCCGCCGGTGGCGAGCGAATGTCGAAGAGCCGCGGCAACTTCTACGACCCGAACGACTTCGTGGCCGCGTTCGGCCAGGACGGTGCGCGATACGTCGTGCTGCGCGAGGTCCCGTTCGACAAGGACGCCGAGGTAAGTTGGGACTCGTTCATCCGCCGCTACAACGCCGACCTCGCCAACGATTTCGGCAACCTCGTGAACCGGACCGTCTCGATGGTGAATCGGTATCTCGGCGGCGAGCGGCCGGCACCGGCGGGCGGGTCGCTGGAGGGCGTCGCAGCCAATGCGCTCCGGACCTACCGCGAACGACTCGAGGCAAACCTCCTGCACGATGCCCTCGCCGCACTGTGGTCGCTCGTCGAGGCCGCAAACCGGCACGTCGACAGCACGAAGCCGTGGGACCTCAGCAAGGCAGCCAAGGCCGGGGACGACGCCGCCGCAGCCACATTGCGCGGGGTGCTCGGCGACCTTGTCGAAGCGTCCCGGCTCGTGGGTCTTGCCGTCGCCCCGTTCATGCCCGATGCAGCGCCGCGCGTCCTGGCGCAGCTGGGCTATGCCTATCCGTACGGCGAGGACGGCAATGGCGGACCGCCGCTGCTCGATGAGCTGCGCTGGGGCGCCCATTCCGCTGAGGCCGGCCGGGTCGGCGCCGCCGAGCCACTCTTCCCCCGCCTCGAGGGTGAGGCTGTCGATTCCGCCATTGGCTGATCGTCGGTAGGGTAGGGGACGACCCGCATTCCCACGAGGAGGACGATCGATGCCAGGCGACATCACCCACATCGAATTCCCCGCCGACGACCTCGAGCGCGCGAAGCGGTTCTATTCCGCGGTGGCCGGCTGGGAGTTCGACACGATGGAAGGCTTCCCGGACTACTGGCTCTTCCGGACGTCCGAGACCGCTGGAGGCGGCCTTGGCACGCGCGGCGAAAGCGTCGGCACGGTGATCCGGGCATATATCAACGTGGCGTCGCTCGAGGACGCGGTGGCCGCGGCCGAGGCGAACGGTGGCAGCGTCGTGACGCCCCCGACCGATGTCCCCGGCCAGGGACGCTTCGCAGCGGTCAACGACTCGGAAGGCAACGAGATCGGGCTCTGGCAGAACCTCCCCGGCTGAGCAGACGCCGCGACGAGCCGCCACGATAGGAGGCGTGCCGCTCGTCGACAGCCATTGCCACCTCAATGCGGACCGCTTCGAGGCGGACGTCGACGACGTCCTGGCGCGGGCGCAGGCGGCCGGGCTCGAGCGGATTCTCGTGCCGGGCTGGAATGCCCGATCGTGCGACCGCGCACTCGAGCTCGCCGAGGCGCATCCGTGGCTCGATGCGTCCGTGGGCGTGCACCCGCACGACGCTTCGAAGGTTGATGACGCGGGCTGGGCTGGCATCGCCCGCGCGGCGAGCGACTCGTCCGTGGTTGCAATCGGCGAGACGGGTCTCGACTACGACCGGGTCTTCTCGCCCATCCCGGACCAGCTGACGAATCTGCGGCGCAACCTGGCGCTTGCGCTCGAGACCGGCAAGCCGGCGATCCTGCACTGCCGCTCGGCCGCTGGCAGGCGGGACGGCCAGGACGCACTGCTGGATGAGCTGCGGGCGGCCGGAGTTGGTAGCGGAGCGTGGGCCGCGGCCTTCGGGGAGCGGCCGCCGGCCGTCATCCATTCGTTTTCCGGGCCGCTGGACTATGCCCGCGCCGTCCTCGACCTCGGGCTGGCGATCAGCTTCTCGGGCCTCGCGTTTCGCCAGGGCGAGGAGACCTCACGCGAGGTCGCCGCGCTGGTGCCCGTCGACCGGCTGCTCGTCGAGACCGATTCGCCGTTCCTTGCTCCTCCCGGCGCGCCCCGCTCGCGCAACGAGCCGGAGTGGGTGCGGGTGACCGCTGGCTGGGCCGCCGAAGCCCGGGGAGCGGACCCCGAGCTCCTGGGCGATTTTCTGGTCGCCGCGTACGACCGCACGTTCCCGAGGTCGCGCGCTCGGGCGTAAGCGCCCACCACCCCCGGGAGCCGGCACCGCCACGTGCCACGCACCTGCAATACCGGACCTGCTTCCGCGAACGGCGCCATCGGCGCGACCTTCCGTAGGGTCAGCCCATGCCGACCGGGTGGACCGAACGCGAGGAGCGCCAGTTCGAGCGGGTGAAGGCGTCCTACCTCGCCCGCGGCCGCAGCCCGCGCAAGGCCGCCGAGCTCGCTGCCCGCCTCGTGAACAAGCAGCGCCGCGCACGCGGCGAGACCAGGAAGGACCGGTGACGCCATGGCACGGATCGGATATGCGCTCTCGAGCGAGGAACACGAGCCGCGACAACTTGTCGAGAACGCCCGCGCCGCGGAGGAGGCCGGCTTCGAGTTCGCGCTGATCTCGGACCACTACCACCCGTGGATCGACGCACAGGGCCACAGCCCGTTCGTCTGGTCGATCCTCGGAGGGATCGCAGGTGCGACCTCGACGCTGGAGGTGGGCACCGGCGTTACGTGCCCGATGATCCGCACCCACCCGGCGATCATTGCCCAGGCCGCAGCCACGGTGGGCTGCATGATGCCGGGCCGGTTCTTCCTCGGCGTCGGCACCGGTGAGAACCTCAACGAGCACATCTTCGGCGACAAGTGGCCCGAGCACGAGGTTCGTGCCGAGATGCTCGAGGAGGCCGTCGACATCATCCGCCTCCTGTGGCAGGGGGATCAGGCCAGCCACCAGGGCGTCTTCTACACCGTCGAGAACGCGCGGATCTACGACGTCCCGGATCCGCTGCCGCCGATCCACGTGGCAGCCGGCGGGCCACGCGCCGCCGATGTGGCCGGGCGGATCGGCGACGGGCTGATCGCGACGGGGCCGGAGCAGGAGCTCGTGGACGGCTTCCGGAACGGCGGCGGCAGCGGCAAACCGATGTACGGCCAAGTGACGTTGTGCTGGGCCGAGTCGCGGGACGAGGCGGTCCGTACGGCGCACAAGATCTGGCCAACGGCGGCGATCCGCGGGGAGGCGAGCCAGGAGCTGCCGGTACCGGCTCATTTCGAGCAGCTCGCGCAGATGGTGACGCCGGAGGCCCTGGCCGAGGTGATCCCGTGCGGCCCCGACCCCGAGCCGGTGCTTGAGCAGCTCCGCGCGTTCGAGAAGGCCGGTTTCGACAACGTGTACTTCCATCAGATCGGACCGGACCAGGCGGGCTTCCTGCGCTTCGCCGAGCGCGAGCTGATGCCGGCGGCAAGCCGGACCGCGACAACTGCCGCGTCGGGGTGATGGGCCGCCGCCCTCGCGAATTGGATAGGCTCGATTACCAGCCCCCGTGGTCGCAACGCCAAGATCCTGGCTTCAGAACGCGAAAACGCTGTCGTGCCGCCCGCACGATTGCAGCGGTTGGTATTCGAGCCTGATCGAGTCTCAGTCCCGATTCGGGTTGACAGCGGACCACCGGGTTCGTTAAGGTGTTAGCACTCTCGACATGAGAGTGCCAGCGAGCCGCGAAGTCCGCTGACCCGTCGCTCCCCAGGGGACACCCACCCGGGCGGCGCGTCGCGACCAAGCGCTCGTTTCAATGTCGATGCCGGACGGCCGGCCAGTGCCGTCAAGGAGGAATGCACCGTTGGCGACTGCCACTGCTGCTTCGACCAAGCTTCGCCCGCTCGGCGACCGCGTGGTCATCAAGCCGACCCCGCGTGAGGAAATGACGAAGAGCGGCATCGTTCTGCCCGATACCGCCAAGGAGAAGCCCCAGGAGGGCCAGATCCTCGCGGTCGGTCCCGGCGCCTTCGACAACGAGGGAAAGCGCCAGCCGATCGACGTCGAAGTCGGCCAGAAGGTCCTTTACGCCAAGTACGCGGGGACCGAGTTCAAGGTCGACGAGGAGGAACTGCTCATCGTCAGCCAGAAGGACATCCTCGCGGTCGTGACCGACTAGGTCGGTTTCGATCCAGCGCAACCCGACCCACTACCGATCCTGGAGGACACACCGAATTGGCTAAGCAGCTTGTCTTCGACGAGACCGCTCGTCGATCGCTCAAGCGGGGCATCGACCGCCTCGCCGACGCGGTTCGCGTCACCATTGGCCCGAAGGGCCGCAACGTCGTGCTCGACAAGAAGTTCGGGTCGCCGACGATCACCAATGACGGCGTCACGATCGCTCGCGACATCGAGCTCGAGGACCCGTTCGAGAACATGGGCGCCCAGCTCCTCAAGGAGGTCGCCACCAAGACCGACGACGTCGCCGGTGACGGCACCACGACGGCCGTCGTGCTCGGCCAGGCGATGGTCGCCGAGGGCCTCCGCGTCGTGACCGCCGGGGCGAACCCGATGGTCGTCAAGCGCGGGATCGAGAAGGCCGTCGAGGCGGTCGTCGACGAGATTGCGAAGCAGTCTCGCCCCGTTGACAACCGCGAGCAGATCGCCGCCGTCGCGGCAATCAGCGCGGCGGATCCCGAGGTCGGCGAGGTCATCGCCGAGGTGATGGACAAGGTCGGCAAGGACGGCGTCATCACCGTCGAGGAGGGCCAGAGTCTCGGCCTCGAGAAGGAATACACCGAGGGCATGCAGTTCGACCGGGGCTACATCTCGGCGTACTTCGTGACCAATCCCGATCGGATGGAGACGGTCCTCGAGAACCCGCTCCTCCTGATCACCGACAAGAAGATCTCGAGCGTCCCGGACATGCTCCCGGCCCTCGAGAAAGGCGTGCAGCTCGGCAAGCCGATCCTCATCATCGCCGAGGACGTCGACGGTGAGGCGCTCGCCACGCTCGTCGTGAACAAGCTCCGCGGCACGATCCAGGTCCTGGCCGTCAAGGCCCCGGGCTTCGGCGACCGCCGCAAGGAGATGCTCCGCGACATCGCCGTCCTGACCGGCGGCACCGTCATCAGCGAGGAGATCGGGCGCAAGCTCGACTCGGTCACGGCCGAGGACTTCGGTTCGGCCCGTCGCGTCGTCTCGACCAAGGACGACACGACGATCGTCGACGGCGGCGGCACGGCGGACGCGATCAAGGGCCGCATGGGCCAGATCAAGGCCCAGATCGAGGAGACCACCTCGGACTACGACCGCGAGAAGCTCCAGGAGCGTCTTGCCAAGCTGTCCGGTGGCGTCGCGGTCATCAAGGTCGGCGCGGCCACCGAGGTCGAGCTGAAGGAGAAGAAGCACCGCATCGAGGATGCCCTGTCGACGACCCGCGCGGCCGTCGAGGAAGGTCTCGTCGCCGGCGGCGGCACGACGCTGCTGCAGG